>CALGZC010000037.1 GCA_937934745.1 uncultured Blastocatellia bacterium | reverse complement strand
CGTGGAGGAGCGCGCGCCGCTGCGCGACGGCGAAGCCATCCAGAGCGGCGACCGGCTGCTGTGCGTTCTGACGGTGGAAGCCAAAAACGATTACGAATACCTCGTCTTCGAGGACTTGAAGCCGGCGGGCCTGGAAGCCGTCCAGCTCCGGTCGGGTGTGGGGCGCGCCGTGCAGGAAATCCGGCCGGAGACGGGCGAGCCGACGGGGCGGGCGCAGGGCGTCTATCAGGAGCTGCGCGACCGGCAGGCGGCGTTGTTCGTGGATCGCTTGCCGCAGGGGGTGTGGCAGATGGAATATGAGCTGCGGGCGGAGACGCCGGGGCGCTTTGCGGCGCTGCCGACGCTCGGCCACGCGATGTACGTGCCTGAAATTCGCGCCAACAGCGCAGGAGGGCGCGTAGTGGTCAGGTCCGAACTCGGACTGCCGCCGCGCGCAGGTGAGGAGTCAATGACGAAGTTTATCTTTGTGACGGGCGGAGTGGTTTCGTCACTGGGCAAGGGCATTGCAGCGGCTTCGATTGGCTGCCTGTTAGAGTCGCGCGGGCTGCGCGTGACACAGCAGAAATTCGACCCCTACATCAATGTAGACCCGGGCACGATGTCGCCCTTTCAGCACGGCGAGGTTTTTGTCACCGACGACGGCGCTGAAACCGACATGGATCTGGGCCACTACGAGCGTTTCACGCGGGCGACGATGACCCGCGCCAATAACTTCACGACCGGACGGATTTACCTGTCAGTTATCGAGAAAGAGCGACGTGGCGATTATCTAGGGCAGACCGTACAGGTCATTCCCCACATCACGACCGAGATCAAGGACGCCATCCGGTCGGTCGCTGCGGGCGTGGATGTTGTCATTGTTGAAATCGGCGGGACGGTCGGTGACATTGAATCACTGCCCTTCTTAGAAGCGATCCGGCAGATGCGGCACGACGTCGGCCGCAACAACGTTATGTTCGTCCACGTCACGCTCGTGCCGTTCATCCGCGCGGCGGGCGAACTCAAAAGCAAGCCGACGCAGCACTCCGTAAAGGACTTGCTCGGCATCGGCATCCAGCCCGATGTGCTCATTTGCCGTGCGGACCGTGAAATTCCACGCGGCATGCGGGAAAAAATCGCGCTCTTCTGCAATGTTGCCGAGGAAGCCGTCATTACGGCTGAAGATGTTGCGACCGTCTATGAAGTGCCGCTCAAGTTTGCAGAACAGCGCCTGGACGATCTGATCGTCCAGCGGCTCGGTCTCAGCGCCGGCGAGTCCGATTTGCGCGCCTGGCGGCGCATGGTGGACATCATCCGGCATCCCGATGATGAAGTGACGATCGGTATCGTCGGGAAATACGTCGGCTCGCAGGAATCCTACAAGAGTCTGACCGAAGCGCTGCTGCACGGCGGTATTGCCAATCGGCTGCGCGTCAACATCCGGTGGATCGAGGCCGAAGAGCTGACGGTGGACGAGCGATGGGAAGCGCGACTGCATGATCTTGATGCACTACTGGTGCCCGGCGGCTTTGGCAAACGCGGCATTGACGGCATGCTGCGCGCCATCGGGTATGCACGCCGGCGGCGCTTGCCGTTTTTCGGGATTTGTTTGGGGATGCAGTGCGCGTGCATCGAGTTGGCCCGTACCGCACCGGCACTGGCCGATGCCGACAGCACAGAGTTTGCTCCCGATACCAAGCACCCTTTGTTTTTTCTGTTGCGTGATTTGGTCGGCGTAACCGAAATGGGTGGAACGATGCGTCTGGGAGCCTATCCCTGTCGTCTTGATCCAGAAAGCCGCGTTGCGCGGATTTATCGGACAACAGAGATTGCCGAACGGCACCGCCATCGCTACGAGTTCAACACCGAGTACGAACCGCAGTTGGCGCAGTTGGGACTGTATGTCGTAGGCCGCTCGCCGGACGGGCGCTTCGTTGAAATGGTGGAGCGACGCGACCATCCCTGGTTTATCGGCTGTCAGTTTCACCCAGAGTACAAGTCGCGTCCTCACAGCCCACATCCGTTGTTCGTGTCGTTTGTGGCAGCGGCGCGGTCATACCGCGTGGAAAATGAAGTCCGACAGCAAACCACTGAAAAGTCGCCGGTTACGTTACTGACAGCCGACAACAGTGAACGCATTGGTGTTGTCGGACAAGCCGCCGGCGGCGGTTAGGACTCCTGCCGTTGACGGGGACGGTTGCTGGTGACTCCGGTGCCAACACTTGCTGACGGCAAGGACCTGCGGCGCCGATAGGACGGTGTTCTGCCGGGGATAGCCGTGAGACATCCCTCCACCCGATCGCCGTCTGTGCAACCGTCGTCACGTGTGCCTACCGGTTGTGGCTTGACCCGGCCGCCTGGGGCCCTGGTTTTCACTTAGCTCACCGTGCTGTGGTCAGCCGTGGTGCTTTGACCCTCGGCGGTTGCCAAGGCTGCCAGGACGACGAAATAGGCCGCATTGGATGGAATTTGCCAGTTGAAATCGAACAGCCCGTGGACGAACAGGGCAACGCAGCCGCCGAATGCCCCGATGCGTATCAGGCGTAACTCTGGATTGTGGCTGCCCGCCGCCGACCCCCGAATCCGGCGTGCCCGACGAAAAAACCACCCCATCCAGATGAGGCCAAGCGTGAGGCCGACATAGCCGGTTTCCACCAGGAACTGAAGGTAGTCATTGTGGGCCTGCTCGACGCGGTTGATTCCGTTCGCCGTATCAACGCGCGTATAGGCAATCTGGAAAGTCCCCAGCCCACTGCCCGTCAGTGGGCGCTCCCGCACCAGTGTCAGCGCATGCTTCCAAATGACATGGCGGGCGACTTGATCGGCCGTTGCCGGTAAGTCCTCGGTCGGTTGTAGCCGGTTGACCAACGGCTCAATGCCCATCCACCACATACCGGCAGCAACCCCCAACGGTATCAGCAGCAGGCCCCCGGTCGTGACTTGCCGCCGCCGATGGGATTGCACCCCTAGGATTACCGTCCAGAGTACGCCGATCGTCCCCGCGATCCAACCGCCGCGCGACGCACACAGAGCCAGGGATAACAGCATGACAACCGCCGCTGTGACATAAAGCCACCGGATGTCATCATCCGTCCCACGCCGGCGGTGCATGGCCAGCGCCACTGCCAACGGCGCCAGCATTTCGATAAACCCTGCATAGTGGTTGCGGTTGACAAACGTTCCAAAGGGTGTCGCCAGCAACTTGCGAAAGGCAGCGTAGCTACCCTGGCCGATGAAATGCTGCATAACGGCGTAGAGCGCGAAGATGCCGCCCCACGCGATAAATATCCGGCCCAGCCAGAGGCACCGCTTCTCGGCCGTGAAGAGGTGGGCACTGACAAGGAACAGACAAACTAACGCCGTTAGGTGAACCGTCGCCTGGCGCGTGTAGAAGGCGTCCACGGTGTGCAGAAACGCAGGCGCAGACGGCCACAGTTGCAGGAGCGCCAAGGCGATGACGCCAAAACCGGGGACGATCCCGGCAGGCAGGATCGGATGGGCCCGTCCCGCCACCGTCCAGGCCCCCAACCAGATGACCAGCCCGAAAGCTCCGGTATGAACAATCGCGCGCGCCCATCCCTCAACCGAGCCGAAGGGCAAAGGAAGCCAGAGCAACCACAGGAGGAACAGGACGAAGACCACGGTTTCTGCGCGTCTTTCCGGTAGCGCAGCTGGGGCAGTCGGCAGGGATGATAACCGGTGTTCAGGGATCATTGTGACCGGGTTCGCGGCTCGAGACTCAATCCACCGAACCAAACAACGCCTGTAATCGGACAATTGCCCGGCGTCACACAGTCTGCCGGGCGTGCGATGGACAGCTCAACAGCACCCAAATCCGGTGATACGGTGAAGTCAAGCTCGACCCGTTGCCAAGGTTGTGTGCCGCGCAGGTTGGGAACAGAGCGGACACGCCACTCACGCCGCCGGAGACTCGTCAACTCGATACACGGAAGCGCTGCCGTAACCAGGTTTTCGCTGCGGGCAAAATAACTCAGCCGATAGTTCCCCGGCGGCAGCGCCAACAACTGCTGGGCGTGTATCAGAGAAGGTCCGGGCGAATCGTAGGTAATCTGTAACGCATTCCCTTCAAACGGCCGCTCGATTTTCTGGTCGCGCGCCAGGCGGACGCCTTCTGCCCCTTGTCGGAAGCGCCACTCAAAAATCGGTGTTTGAACAACGGGTTGGCGAAAGCCGCCGTCGTACATAGTCGTTGGTTTGAGGCCGAGTGCTTGGCGTTCGGGAACAGTCGCCCAAACCCGCCACGCCGGTTCATAGGCCTGGGCTGCGAGTAGGTCTTGGAGAAAAGCATTTGTCCAGATTCGTTCGGTGTCCTTTTCGCGTAAAACCGCCTGCCAGCGTGCAACGGCGTCCTCCACGCGCTGGTGGGTGAGGAGCAGACGCAAGTACTGATACTCAATCCCAAGCAGATCGGACGGAAGCAGTGACTCAACAAAGCGTCGATCACCGCCGGAAATACGCCAGCCCAGATCGAGCATCAACACGGCCTGGTTTGGATTTGAGCGGAGCGCGCCACGTGCATATGGAACGGCCTCTGCCAGTTTGCCGACGCGCAGCAGAGCATTCGCCAACCGCCACTGCGAAATGAAATGGTTTGGTGCCAGTGCGTGTGCCTGCCGGAGAACCTGTTCAGCTTCGTCCACCTTGCCGCCGATAGCAAGGGCGTCGCCCAGCAGTCCCCAGAGACGGGCATCATACGGGGCAAGCGCTAGGGCCTGACGTAGGTGCTGTTCCGCAGCTTGATGGTCAAAGTGTAGCGGATCGGATAGGCAGGCCGCGCCCAGCGCACTCCGCAGACGTGGGTTGGTAGGAATCCGGGCTGTGGCTTGCTCAAGTGCAGTGTAGGTTGCTGGCGGCCGACGTTGCTGCCATACGTCGTCAGTGGTCTCGACCGGTAGCGATAGCCAGAGCCCGACCACACCGACGACAATCAATCCAGACCCAACAACGAGATGGCGCACTGCGCAGCAGACATGTTACCCGGCACTCACGGCCTAGTTTGGCCGCACCGGACTAACCGGGGGGTCATCGTTGCCGGTCGTAATAATCGGAATGATGCCACCCAGAGCAGCGGCTGCCACGACGGTGGACAACACGCCTGGGTTGGCAGGGCCGACCAACACTGGCGGAATGACCGGCAAGGCCGGCGAAGCCGAGACGGCGCAGTCAAAGCAGGCAACGCGAAAGTCATCCATGGCCGTCGAATCAAACCGGATGTAGGCACTCTCGGGATAGTCGCGCGCCTGCCCATCATTGATGCTCTCGATAGCCGGCGCCGAAGCTTCTGGCCCTCCGTGGACCGTAATCCTACCTTTGATGACATCAATATGTGCGCAGCGGGTAGTGAACACTTGTACCGGCGTACTGTCCGCCTTGATCAGGCGTATAATCCCTGCCATCAGCTCAATCCGGGTCCGACCGGCAAGCAGGTTGAGCACCATCTCGCTGTTGTCGCCCATGTACACCTGACCGACACCGGCGAGGCTCACAACGGCGTAGCCGTTTTTGCCGGTGGTGATCCGGCTGCCGCTGGCGACGGCGAGGCTTCCTGCGACGGGGTTGCCGTTAACTTTTACGTCCCCGCGCGGCATCAACTGGGCGGCCTGCGCGCCTTGTGCGACGACGCTGGACGTGGCCCAGGGAAGCCACGTTGCGGTCACAACGCCCGCCCCCAGGCCCACGGCAAACAGAAGTGATAGACTGCGTGTCATCATATAGGGCTCTCCAATCGGTGGTGGTTCAGAATAACGCCGTCACCGCATCGCCATCAGCGTGCAGAGAGTGAAAAAGGTAGTAGTGGATTGCTTGATTCCCAGGTTGCACGATACAGCACGCCGGCATTGCTCAGCCGACGTTTGATATATGCGTTAAGTTGTCGCCAGTCGCTGTAATTGAGCACATCGCCGCCGGTCCGCTCCGCAACAAAGCGCAGCGTCACATTGGGAATGTCCATCCGCCGTGAACCATTTCCCGTCACCACAACGGCATTTTCCTCGTTCACCCGCGCACTGAAGTTGCGGTAGCCCCAGTTCAGGTATGACACCACGATGTCATTCGGTACAACACGGGGCAGATCGATAACCTGCTGGAGACTGTCGTTTCCGTCGGTGATGATGATGACATGCGTCATTCGGCCCTGCGTCATGACATTCAGGCCGGCCAGAGTGCCGTAAATGTCGGTGGTGGACTTCATGGTTCTGTCATTTGCACTGCCATCGGCCCACAGGCTTTGCTCTTTGGCTAGGGCCTCGTCGAGCGCCGCACGGGACGATGTAAAATCCTGGAGGACGGCCTTCTGTGCGCTAAAGCGCACAATGGCGGTCGGCACGGCCAGGCGCGCCGGTAGAGCCTTGCGAATTTCCTCGACAATTCGGGGGTACACCGGCAGCATGCTGTTTGAGCCATCCAGCACTAACATCACCTGTTCAATTGGTTTGAGTTGGGTGACGGTGGCATTGACGCGCACCCCACTTTCCACAATGTTGTAGCCGCTGCCGGCCCGGTCAGCAAGGATATACTCTTCGCGCGTCACGGTCGGCATTTGTCCCGGTGCGACGTTTGTCGTCAGCCACCCGGTCAATAGCGCGACGCTCAGGGTCAGACCGGCTTTCATATTGCGGACCTTTATGTTGCGGGTCATATGCGGTGTCTCCAAAATACGGAAAGTTTTATGGTTTCTTGTGGTTTGGTCAGAACTTTGTAATAGGTTGCAGATTGAGTTGTTGGGCAATGTTTTTGGAGTGAAATACCATGCTTGGATATGATTGAAACTGCGTATCACTAAGGGCTGCTGACTGTCAAGAATGAGACAGAGCAGACAACGTTCGTTCAGGTGTGTCTCCCATGGCGCGCCGTGCCGAATTCGTCGTTGGCCTTGTTTTCCCGACGCTCCTCGGCAAGTTTGCGCGCCAGTTGCCAGTTTTCGCGGTGTTTTTCAATTGCCTGCAACTCTTTCGAGGCTTCGATCAGACCCTCTAGTGCCGCTTCAACAGCGGCTTCTGCCTGCTGAACAGCGGCGCGCTGCTGCTCGACGGCAGCTTGTAGGCGCTGTTCTTCTTCCTTGAGGTCGGCCAGAAACGTGCGGTGGGCCAGCACCGTATGGGCTGCCGACCCAGACTGAAGTGCTGCCAACAATCTGGCGTTGGCTTCGGCCTGCCGTTGCCGGCAAGCCTCTACGGCCGCCAGTCGCCGGGCCAGTTCAGCTTCGGCATCTGCCACTGCTTGCCGGGCTTCGGCCAGTCGCTGCGCGGCATCTTTCTTTGCTTGCTCCCGAACATCAAGAACCGGCTGTAAACGATAGCGTGGTTTCTTCATAGGAGAGTGCTGATTGCTGTGGCGTGCCCCTGACGTTCGCTGCGCATACAACCGGAGCGCGAGCCGATGTGAAGCCTTTCCAAACGGACATTTCAACTGCCAGAGACGACAGCTACCGCAAGCCACATATACCGCAAGCTAATGCGACACACCAGGGTGAAGCCGACCTTAACTACGCACCGAACTCGCTGGCTTGCTCAGGGAACGTTTTGGCAACTACCTGGACGCCGGCTTGCGGGAACTCGGCGCGCGGGCGACCACAATGCTCCGGCGCTATTCGGAAGTTACCTACCAAGCCGAGCTGGATCGCCTCATGCTCGAGGCGCCGACGCCGGAGCGCCTGCGCCGCTGCGCATCCCGGGCCACTTGCAGCGGCGCGCCGAGGTTTGCTATTCAGATTATTACTATTTGATAGCCATCCTCCGTCGGCAAAGCGCCTGTCATGTCCGCCCCCATGCTGGAAGCCGTTCAGTTGACCAAAGCCTACGGCGCGCAGGTCGCGCTCGCCGGCCTCGACTTGCAGGTTGCCGCCGGCGAGATCGTGTGTCTGCTCGGTGCCAATGGGGCCGGCAAGACGACGACCATCAACCTGTTTCTTGGCTTCACGCCGCCGACGAGCGGCGAAGCGCGCGTCAACGGTCGCGCAGTGACCGAGCATCCGCTGGAAACCAAGCGGTGGCTTGCCTACATCCCGGAGCAGGTCGCGCTGTACCGCAACTTCACCGGCGTGGAAAACCTCGCCTACTTCAGCGAGCTGGCGGGTCGGCGCTACGCCAAGCGCGAGCTGCTGGCGTGGCTGAGCAAGGCCGGCTTGCCGGACGAGGCTGCCCAGCGGCACGTCGCGACCTATTCCAAGGGCATGCGGCAGAAAGTCGGGATCGCCATCGCAATGGCCAAGGAAGCCAAGGCGCTCTTGCTCGACGAGCCGACTTCCGGGCTGGACCCGCAGGCGGCCAATGAGTTTTCCCAGCTTCTAACGAGCCTGGCCGCGCAGGGCGTGGCGGTTCTGATGACGACCCACGATCTGTTTCAGGCCCGGCAGGTCGCCACGCGCATCGGCATCATGCGCCAGGGGCGACTCTTGACGACGCTGACGAGCGCCGAGCTTGGGCAGCGCGACCTGGAAGCGGTTTACCTCGAGCAGATGCAGAACTGAGCGAAAACATCGCTCAAGCGGAGGCAAGCGTATGCCAATGTGGCTGGCCGTTGCGCGGCATGAGTTTCAGGGGCTGCTGCGCGACCATCGCTTCTGGTGGTCATGCGGCGCGGTTGGATTGCTGCTCCTGGCGGCGACGGTCGCGGGCTGGCAGCAGGCGCGGGTGGCGCATCGGGAGCGCGCCGCCGCCAACGCGCTCGCCCGCGAGCACTGGGTGACGCAGCCGCCGAAGAATCCGCACAGCGCGGCGCACTACGGGGTATATGCCTTCAAGCCCCAAACGGCGCTGGCCTTTGTGGATGCCGGCGTGGACGACTACGCCGGCGTGGTCGCCTATCTCGAAGCTCATCGGCGAAACGACTTGACTGGCGCGGCGGCGCAGGACGGGCGCGCCCAGCGCTGGCTTCCGCTCACGGCAGCCGGCTTGCTCCAGCGCGTCCTGCCGCTCCTGATCATTGTTCTGGCCTTTGACGCTGTGGCCGGCGAGCGTGAAAGCGGAACGCTTCGGCTGGCGGCCAGCCTTGGCGCGCGGCCGGGCGCGCTCATCGCCGGGAAGCTGCTTGGGATTGGCGGCGCGCTGGGGCTGGCGCTGCTGCCGGCCGGGCTGGCAGGCGGCGCGCTTCTGTGGACGCTAGACGGCGCGCCCTGGGAAGCCGGCCGCTTTGCGCTCATGGCGGCGGGCTACACGCTCTACGGCCTGATGTTTCTGGCGCTGACGCTGGCGGCTTCGGCGCGTTGGTCATCCCGGGTCGCGCTGCTGAGCATGCTCGGCTTCTGGGCGGTCAGCGGCTTCGTTGTCCCGCGCGTGGCGTCGGACTTGGCGGCGCGCTGGGTTCCGACGCCGTCGCGGCCGGCGTTCGAGTCGGCGGTGGCGCGCGACCTGCGCGAGGGGATTGACGGTCACGACCCGCCGGCGGAGCGGCTCAAGGCCTTTGAAGCTCGCCTGCTGGCGCAATACAACGCCAAGCGCCTCGAAGACTTGCCCATCAACCCGTATGGCTTGCTCATGCAGGAAAGCGAGGAGCACAGCAACCGCGTTTACGAGCATCACTACGGGCGCATATGGTCGGCTTTCGAGCGTCAGGCGCGGCTGCGTGAAATCGCGGCCGTGGCTTCGCCGGGATTGGCCATCGGCAATCTGTCCATGGCGCTGGCCGGCACGGATGTCGTTCACCACATCGCGTTTGCCGAAGCGGCCGAGCAATACCGCCACCCGTTCATCAAGACGCTCAATGAAGATTGGGCCTATCGGTCAACCCTCGCGACCGACGAAGCCTACACTGCGGATGCCGGGCTTTGGACGGCCATGCCGCCCTTTACCTATCGCCCGCCGGCGCTTGGCGAGGCGCTTCGTCGGCAGTGGCTGTCGCTGGCGCTGTTCGGCGTTTGGTGCGGCATCGCGTGCGCGGCGCTCTCCTGGGCGACGCGCCGCCTGGTTAGGCTGGAGTGAGCCAAGCCGATGTGGAAGGTTGTCTTCCGCCACGAATGGCGGCGTCTGTTTACGGAAAAAAGCGCGTGGCTGGCGCTTGGGGCGCTTCTGGCGCTTGGTCTCTTTGGCGCGCTGAACGGTCTGCGCTGGACGAGCTTCCAGCGCGCCGCCATCCGCGATTTTCAAAAGACGGCCGCGGAGCGGCTGGCCGCCTACCGCGAGAGCGTGCTTGAGCTAGAGCGAAAAAACGCGCCGGACGCGGAGTTTGACGCCCGGCGCCCGCTCATTGCCGGCGCGTTTCGCGTTTTTCAGCCGGCGGCGCTGCCGCCCGCGCCGTTTTCAGCCTTTGCCATCGGCGACCGCGACCTGCGGCCCTACCTTCTGCGCGTCACGACGCGGGAGGCAATGCCGCAGACCGAAATTGCAAACCCGCTCAACGCCGCCACGGGATGGCTCGATATCGCCTTCGTTGTGACGTTTTTGCTGCCGCTGCTGATATTGGCGCTGAGTTACGACGCGCTGGCGGGCGAGCGGGAGCAGGGGACGCTCGCGCTCGCCTTGTCGCAGCCCATCGCCGCGTCCGCGCTGTTGTTTGGCAAGCTGGCGGCGCGCGCGGCGCTGCTCATCGGCGGGGTCTGGCTGACCGGCGCGCTGGCCTTTGCCCTGACCGAAGTTCCAATCCCGGAGGCGCTGCTGCGGCTCGCCGCGTGGATGGCGGCCGTCGGCGCTTACACCCTCCTGTGGCTGGCCGTGGCGGCAGCCGTCGCGGCGCAAGGCTGGTCGGCGGCGACCAGCGCCGTGGCGCTGGCGGTGATTTGGCTGGCGTGGGGCGTCCTGGCGCCGGCCGCTGCGGCCGGCATCGCCGACTTCGTCGCCCCTGGGCCGCCGACGACCGAGCTGGTCAACGCCGAGCGGACCGCCGAGCGCGACGCCGAGGCGCGCGCCCAGGAGCTGGCCGCCCGCTATCTCGCCGAGCAAGCGACGCCGACCCCGCTCAAGCCGGATGATTTTTCCATTCAATCGCTGGCGCGCCGCGCCGCCCTGGATGCCGCCCTGCGCCCGCTGCGGGAAGCCGACGCGCAGGCGCGGCGTCGCCGTCACGAGCTGCGCAGGCAGCTCGCTTGGCTGGCGCCGACCCTGCTGATGCAGCAGGGGCTGGACGCGCTTTCCGGCGCGGACGACGACCGCTGGCTGAGCTTCCGCGAGCAAGTGGCCGCTTTTCAGCGCGCCTGGCGCGCCGGGTTCGCCGAGCGCGCGCTGCGCAACGAGCTGATTCGCTCGGATGAAATCGCGACCTGGACGCCCTTTGCGATGCAGGAGCGTCCGCTTGGCGTGGTCCTGGGGCGCCTTGGTCTAGCCTGCGGACTGTGGCTCGGCTTGTCCGCCGCCCTGTTTGGGCTGGCAGCCCGGCGACTGGCCGACGGCGCGGCGCTCCTGCTCTGACCATCGCCTTGGATCGCCAAGCGTAGGTCAGGGCGAAGCCAAGCCAAAAAATGAGTACACAAAAGGAGCATCAGTGATGAAGCCTCAATCTGATCGTCGCTTGCCGGTTACGGTTTTGTCCGGCTTTCTCGGCGCCGGGAAGACCACGCTGCTCAACCACATTCTGCGCAACCGCGAGGGGAAGCGCGTCGCGGTCATCGTCAATGACATGAGCGAAATCAACATTGACGCCCAGTTGGTCGCGCAGGGCGGGGCGGCGCTCAATCGCGTGGAGGAAAAGCTGGTTGAAATGTCCAACGGGTGTATCTGCTGCACGCTGCGCGAAGACCTGCTCATCGAGGTCGGGCGGCTGGCGCGCGAAGGGCGATTCGACTACCTGCTGATTGAATCCACCGGCATTTCAGAGCCGCTGCCGGTGGCTGAAACCTTCACCTTCACCGACGAGACCGGACAGAGTCTATCGGATGTCGCCCGGCTGGATACGATGGTGACCGTCGTGGACGCCCAGAACTTTCTGCGCGACTACCGCGCCGCGCCAAGCCTCAAGGAGCGGCAACTGGAGCTTGGCCCGGAAGACGACCGGACGATTGCCGACTTGCTCATCGAGCAGGTTGAGTTCGCCGATGTCATTCTCATCAACAAAGCCGATCTGGTCTCGGCGGCGGAGCTGGCCGAGCTGCGCGGCATTGTACAGCGGCTCAATCCAGAGGCGCGGCTGGTGACGTGTCAGTTTGGAGCAGCGCCGCTTGAGGAAGTCCTGGGGACGGGGCGGTTTAACTTCGAGCGCGCCAGTCAGGCAGCCGGCTGGCTCAAGGAGCTGCGCGGCGAGCATCCGCCGGAAACCGAGACATACGGCATATCGAGCTTTGTCTATCGCCGCCGGCGACCCTTTCATCCAGAGCGTCTATTGGCGTTTTTTCAGGGCGAGACTGGCGGCAATGAATGGCAGGGCGTCCTGCGGTCGAAGGGCTTTTTCTGGCTGGCGACACGCATGGACGTGGTTGGCGTGTGGAGTCAGGCGGGCGGCGCCTGTCGGGTCGAGCCAGGCGGGTACTGGTGGGCGACGCAGCCCGAAGAGGCCTGGCCGGCGGATGAGGCGCTCAGAAGCGAAATTCGGTCGCTGTTTGACGGCCTGTTTGGCGACCGCCGGCAGGAGCTGGTGTTTATCGGCGACCGTCGCATGCGGCGCGACGCCATCGAAGCCGCGCTCGACGCCTGCCTGCTGACCGAAGCCGAAGCGCAGCGCGGGCTGGCGGCCTGGGCGACGTTGCCCGATCCATTTGACATGTTGGAAGCCTTGCCCGCCGAAGCTTCGGCAGGCTGACCTGGCGCTTCAAACAGGCTCGCGGATGACCTGGTGCGCGGCACGCCGCCGCCGTTCAGGGCGGGGAAGGCGAGCGCGGACCAGGATTTATGGAGGCGAGCCGTCCTATGGGGTTTGGCTGCGCCGAAACTTCGCCTGCGGCTCGATGGACTCGTGCGCACGATGGCAATCGGCGCGCCGCCGCAGCTTGCAGCGGAGTCGGACGGCGACCACAGCCCCCGCCCTTCCGGTCGCGCTTCTGGATGTTGGACTGCGCCTTGCGCAGCAAGCGGCTGGGAACGCCTTGCAGGCTGTTGCCGCGGTTGGCGACAAGACCAGGCTGGCTCTGTTGTCCGCGCGACACAAGGCGACCTGTGGTGGATACGTTGCGAGCAGGCGCGCGTGAGCGGCGGCGCTGTTGAGATCTCGATTTGGTTGCCCTGCGACGACAGTGGCACAGACCGTGGCGAAGCGCGCACGCCGCCGGTGGATGGCGTCGCCATCCACCACCCTGGGATGCTAGTTCGCCACCTAGCCCACGTGGACGTGCAGGTTGCAAACGGCCGTGCCGTCGCTGTCCGCTGTTGTTGACGGTGGACAGGGGAGAGGTCAGGTGAGAGCTGACAGGAGTTCTGGTCGCCAGGCACGAACTTGATGCCCAACGGTCGGGCATTGAGCGGCAGATGCGCCGCTTGTCGCCGCTGGCGGGCGTGGTTTGTCTCCAGCAAGGCGCTTGGGAAGCTAGGTGGCGTTACAGCAAGCGCGTGACGCGCGAGGCGAGAAGAAGCACGGATGTTTTATGGGTTAGGTCGGGCTGTGCAAGCTGCTCACCGCGTGGCGCCACCGGACAAGCTGGTTGGCGGATGCGCCCGTGCATCTGCTGCAACAGGCGCGCAAGGACCTGGAGCGGGCCGACGCCAACTGCTTCGCCAAGCGCGCCGACTTCCCGCGTTTCAAGAAGAAGGGGCGGTCGGACAGCTTCCGCTCTCCCGACCTGAAACAGACCGAGCTTCGATCAGGCGAACAGCCGCCTGTTGCTGCCGGAGCTTCGGCTGGCTGCGCTACTGCAATAGCCGCAAGGTTCTGGGCGTGGTGAAGAACCTCCCCGTGAGCCGGTCGGGCGGCAAGTGGTCGGGCGGCAAGTGGTTCGTGAGCATCCAGACCGAGCGCGCGTGGAGCAGCCCCTGCCGCAGGGCGGCGCGGTCGGTAGCGCGCTTCCGGGCCTTGCCCGGTTCGCCACGCTGTCAGATGGGACGTTCTCCGGCCGCTCCACAGCTTCAGGCAGCACGAAACGCGCTTGCGCAAGGCGCAGCAAGCGCGCTCGCGCAACGTGAAGTTCGGCAACAACCGGAGGAAGGCAAAAGCCCGCGTCCAAAGCCTCTATTCCCGCATTGGTCAGCACGCGGCAACGCCGGCGGCGACTTTCTGCCCAAGCGCGCGACCGCGATTGGGCACCACCACGCGCCGGTGTGGAGCGAGGACTTGCAGGCACGGAAAACAGGTTCACGTTGGTGGGCGGCGCGCTGGAGCAGCTGGGCAGAAACGTTTGGGTCAAGTCGGGTCTGAACAAGCCCATCCTCAGTCAAGACCGGCGCGCGTGGCGTCGGTTCTGCCCCGTTGCAGGCGCAGCGGACACAGAAGCAGCTGCCTTGGTTTGCTCTGCGCCCTCTGCGGCTGTGGCGGTGAAATTGCCGGTGGGTCGAACCACGACGGCGGCGGGAGCAGCCGCCCACCGAAGCGATTCAGGGGCGGCGCCAGGCTGCGCCTGCGCGCCGGAGGCATCTTCGGACTTCAGGCCCAGGAGGATATCAAAAGTCGGTAGCGCCATCGCTTGGCATCTGAACCGGGGGCAAAGAGCCTCGCTTGGCACATGTCAGGCGCAGTTCTCGCTTGTAGGGATGAAGCGCGCCGGCGCTGATGAAACAGCGCCGGCGACGGTCGGGCTTGCCGCCCGGATCGCTTCCTCGGAAAGCTAGAACTTCGGTGAAGGTGTTGCCATGAAGCCGCGCGCGCTCCTTCGTTTGGCGCTGTTCGTCACGCTGCTCGCTTTTATTCCATCTTCCGTCGCCACCCATTCGTTCAGTCAGGAATCCCAGCTCGGCGCCAATACGTTGAGCGAGGTCGGACGCGCCGTGTTGGCTTGGGATGGCGTTTCGCCGCGCGCGCTGGCCGAGCGCGTCCGCCAGCTCGCGCCCAACTCGCCCGTCATTGACACGCTGCGGGCGGTCAACTTGGCCTACCAAAACCGCCAGCTCGATGCGGATGTCCAGCGGCGCATCGCCGAGATCGAGGCCAAGCAGCGCATCTATCAGGGCCAGGTCCGCGACGCCCTCCGACGCGGGCGCGCCACTGCGATTCGTAACTTGCTCAACACGCCGCAGGGTCGATCGCTTACGGCCATTGGCGACATCGGCTCGTGGCCCGATCCGGTGAAGCCGGTTGGGATCGGCAGCGACTTCGATTTCACCATCTTTGGGGCGGACGCGGCGACGAATCGCGCCGCCCGCGACGCCTGCGGGCAGGCCATCCTCGGCGAGCTAGGCGTCTCCGGCCTCACGCTCGCGGACTTCGACATTGTGATCACGGCTGAGGGGGCGGAAGTCGAGTCGCGCGTGTTTGAGACCGAAGGCGGCATTGACTGGGCCAGACGCAACCTCAAGCGCATCGAGCTGATCAACCCCGACGGCACAACGCGGCTCGTCGAGCTAGGGCGCGGCGACCCGACCGCCGAGCTGGCCTACGCTTCCATGATGGCGCGGCTCCGCCATATCGCGACCCAAAATGGCGACTACGACCGGATGTTTGACGCGCGCGGCTTTTTCCGCGAAAGCGTCTTCGACAAAAGCGACGGCCAAACACAAAGCCTCTGGGAACGATACCGTCCGATTCTGGAGGGTCTCGGCGTGGACTATTTCCGCAACCGGACCTCCACCGCGCCGGGCGGCTGCCTCGACATGGCCAGGCATCTCCATGAGGAGGCGCTCGATCCGCGACGGAGACTGGACGCCAAGACCAGATTCAAGCGAATCCTCAAGTACATCCCCCGCGCCCACAACATCGCCCACGGATCGCCGGGGGCGCGACCGCTGGTTGAAAGCGATCCGTTGCTGTCCGACCCGCAATACACGTCGCTGCTCGAGCTGGCCCGCGCCGTCGAAAAGGCTTCGCCCGCCGAAATTGACACCCTGCTCAGACAACTCTATGGCGACTACCCGGACGCCGGCTTGCAGGAACTCGGCGCGCGGGCGACCGAGATGCTCCTGCGCTATTCGGAAGTCGCCTACCAAGCCGAGCTGGATCGCATCATTCTCGAAGAGCCGACGCCGGAGCGCCGTCGCCAGGCGCTTGATCGGTTGGAGAATGACTTCCGGGTGATTGAAGGTCTCGGCGGTCGGTACGCCGAACATGCCCGGGCTGCCCGGCAAACCATTGAGAGGGCGCGCCAAGCGGAGGCGGACGGCGCGATTGGAGCCTTGCGCGGGCAGCGCGCCGCGCTGGAGCGCCTGCGCCGCGCTGAAGAAAGCCAAAAAAGCCGTCTTAGGCAATTTCTAGCGCTGACCGAGCTGGGCGCGGAGCTGCTCAAGCGGGCCGGCAGCCTGCTCGACATCGGGCGCGTCTTCCCGCCGGCGGAGGGACGCTACCGCAGCGGGACGGTAGACGCTCTGGTTGAAATCGGTCAGAGCGCCCGGGCGCAGGGGCTGAAGGTCGTGGATTACATGGGGTCGCTCTCGATGTGGGCCGGGGTTTTGGAAAGCATCCGCAGCGCGCAAAGCGATGTCGAGCTGGTGATGGCGCTCAGCCGAACGCTGGTCGAAAACACCTACTTTGGCATGGTGTGTCAGACGCTTTACGCCTTTGCGTTTCAGGGCGACAACAAAGCCTTTGCGCGGGCGGTGATGTATTTGCTCGTCCCCGAAACGGCGCTCCCGGCGCTGGTCGAGGCGCTTGGCGAAAGCCTGATCACGACGGGCGCGCAGACGCTTTTTGACGCGCAACTCGATGCGCTCTACGCCGCCAGCCGCTTTGATGACGAGTCGCGCCTGATTGACCTAGGAGGCTTGGGGCAAGGCGGCCTCGCCGGCGCGCAGATGTTCGTGGACAGCATGTGTTCCGGCGAGGCCGAGCTGGTCGCCCAGGATTTCATCCAACGCTCGAAGGCGACCGAGTTCGGTCAGGGCGCGAATCGCCTGGCCATCCTCGCCCTCGCCAAGGCCATCCAAGCCACCGTCAATACGGGGCGGCCGGGGCTGTTTACCCAAGACGGGCCGCTCATGCGCGCCTGTGAGGGCATTCGCAAGCTCAACGAGGAAATCGCCTATCTGACCAAGTCCTGGGGCGTCGAGCTGCCAAGCGACGCCGCCGCGGTCGGCGACCGGGCGCCCGAGCTTGCGCCTGGGCAGCGCCGCGCGCTCGACACGCTGCTGGCGAAGCGGGAGGAACGGCGGCAGGCGGCCCGGCAGGCCACGGCGGAGGCGATTGTCCGCGCGTTCGAGGAGCGCCATAGCGCGGAAGTCGCCTTGGATCAGGGGCGGGGCAAGAAGGCGCTGGAGCAGTACGCGCGGCTTCAGGTGATTTTCAAGGAGCTGGAGATTGTCACCGAGGGCACGCGGCAGCTCGACGCGGAGGGCGCGCCGTACAGCGTCCTCAAGAGCTGGCTTATGTCCACCCGCGAACAGCAGGTGGCGGCGGTCAGGGCGGTTCAGAAATTCCTGCGGGCTTACGAATTCATCCTGCAAGCGCGCGCCGCCATCGAGCAGTCCGCGACGAAAGACCTCGGTCGCCCGCTCCGTCCGCGGCCGCTGACCCGCTCGCTGCCGCTGACCGGCAAGCCGGAGATTGATCTGGCCATTGCGCGCGCGTACATCGCCGGCATAGCCAAGGCCGAAGACTCCGCGACCAAGGACTTGGAACTCATCAAGCGCGCGCCGCTCGAGGGCGACTACGATGCTAACGCCCGCCGTCAGCTCTACGACTACCGGGCGCAAATGGCGCACTGGTCGGTGACGATGGAAGCGGCAACCGCCGCCCAGGACCTGCGCTGGAAGGTTGAAATTTTTGAAAAGCGACGCCTGCGCGAGCGTTTCGATGCGGCGAAAGACGAGCTTGAGCGGTTGCGCGAGCTTGAGCGGACCTTGCTGGACAAATTCCGCGCCTACTACGCCGTGGGCGAGCTGGATGTGCAACTGGTCGGGCCGGCGGAAGTCGAGGCCGGCCAGGAAGCGCGTCTGCGGTGCATTGCGCGGGCGCGGCGTCCGCAGCCGGATGGCAAGCCTGGCGCGCCGACCGACTTGCCGCCGGATTTGGCGCGCCAACTGGTCTATGAATGGCGCGTCGCAGGCGTTGATTTGGGGACGGATAAGCGGGCCGAGCGCGTCTATCGGCTGGAGACGCCGGGGGCGCAAACCTATAGCGTCACCGTCAAGCGTCCGCGTCAGTTTGGCGGCGATGAGACGCTGGGAACGGCGAGCTGGACCGTTACGGTCAAAAAGCCGGCCGAGAAAAAGCCGACCGACGCCGCCAATCAGCCGCCCGGCGTCCCGCCATCTGGCGGCGCGGATGGCAACGCGCAGTTTAAGGCGCAGTTTGCGGCGACGATTCCCGGCAACTGGGAAGGCGGGAACACGGAGAAGGGCCTCATCCTGAGGCGCAAGGAGGCTGTCATCAAAGGCCCCTGCGGGCAGGACAGCCGCGTGACCGCGACGGTGCGGGTGACTTACGAGCCGTCGGCAAGCCGCGACGATCCGCAGAATCCGCAGGCGGCGCGGGCCTGGGCGGAGAAGCTCCTTAGAGACCGGCCGCAGGGCGACGTGCAGAACGACATGGCGGTTGGTCTCTTCAAGGGCGGCGGCATAGAAGGCGTCAGCCAGCTCAAGATCGGAGACTTCGACGGCGCGCTGGCGGATTTCGCAATTTGGGTTCGGCGCGGAACAGGCGGCGTCTTCGGTTACACCGGCTCTAGGATGGGCGCGACCGGTCGCGGCCAGGCGATTGGCAAGCAGGGCGGACGGATTGTCGTTTACTACTTCGCCGGCGGCGGCGGTTGCTGGGACAACAGCGACCGCGCCTACCTCATCCGGCAGTGCGAAGCCGCGCAGCGCGAGGCGAAAGCCATCATTGCCAGCTTGCGCCTTGACCCAAAAGGTCAGTTGACGACGATTGCCTACCAGGGGCCGAAATATGACGGCTCGGACCTTCCGCGCGTGACGCTCGCGCCGGGCCAAGTTCCCAAGCTGCGCGTCGGCGAGCGCGTCGCCATCCGAGCTGTCGTCGAAAATGCCGCGCCGGAGGACGCGCCCTATCAGTACACCTGGGAAAGCTCGGCCGGCGACATTCAAGGCGATCCCAAGCAAGCCGGCGCAACGGTCACCATCCAGCCCAAGAAACCCGGCAAGTTCGCCTTGTCGGTGGCGGTGCAGGGCGCGCGCTACGGGTTAGGAAGCGCCTCGCTCGAATATGAGGTGTCCGACATCCGGGCGACGATTGAGCCGCTGCCCAAACTGGCTCAGCCGCTGGTGGTCGGCAGTCGGCAGGCGTTGGTCGCGAAAGTCACCGTGGATGGCAAGCCGGCCAGTGGCGTGTACGTCTTCCGCTGGCAGCCGCATCCAGAACTGCCGTTTGAGCCTTTTGAATCCAACGCGGCGACGACGGAAGCGACGTTGACGAAGCCGGGCCCAACCAAGGTCTGGGTCGAAGTCCTGGAGTCCATTGGAGGCGCATTGACGACCGTCGCCGTTTCGCCCCAGCTCGAGCTGTCCGTGACGGCGCCAAAATTCGAGCTGAAGCCCCCGCCGGGCGATGTCTTCGTCGGGCAGGAAGCGGCAGTTTCGCTCGTGGAGACGCCGCCGCTGCCCGAAGGCGTAGCTGTGTATTGGTGGGAAGCGACGCCAAACGCTGCCTACGGCGCGCCGATTAACGGCGACCGCGCCTATCGGTTCAAGGCGCGCGACGCCAAGCCCATAACGATCACGGCCCACATCCGGGCGAAGGATGGCGGGGATGACCTCGGCGCGGCTTCCTGCGAAATCCAGCCGAAGACCTTCAACGTCGCGGTGACGGTCACCGGGCCGGAAGGGCCGCCGCCGCGCATTTGGAAAGAGGGCGTGGGCCTTGTGCCGCTGGAACGGGCAATTGCCACGCATCAGTATGTCGGCTTGCGGGCGGATGTGACGCCGTCGCCGCCTGACGGCGACGGCTTGCGCTATGCGTGGTCGCTCAACCCCGATTCCCATTTCGCGGGCGGCGCTTTTGGGCGCGAGGCGCGCGTGTACCGGAGTCAGACCGGGACCTGCGTGGCTACGGTCGTTGTCCGTAACGCCGAGGGCGTCGAGCTTGGGCGCGGGCAAGCGACATTCGAGGTGACGGTTGACCGCGAGAAAATCAATGCTTCCAATCGCAATGCGGAGGCGGCCGCAAAGCTCGCCCAAGCGCGCGCCGCGCATGCCGCCGGACGGCTGGACGAGGCGATTGTTTTGGCCGACGCGGCAGCCGCGCTGTCGCCGCAGCTCGTTGACGCGCGTCAAGCGGCAAATCGGTGGCGGCAGGATCGCGCCGATATTCAGCGCCACTTGCAGTCGTGCGAGCAACTGCTGGCGATGAAGCGCCTTGAGGACGCGACCGCCGCCTTTGAAAAGGCCAAGGCGATCCTGGCCGTTTACCCGCCGGTCGTCGAGATGGAAGGGCGACTGAAAGCGGCCGCGGGCGCGCGCGCCGCGCGGGTCAGGCAGGCGCTGGATGCGATGTCCGCTTCCAATGCGGCGCGCAACTATGCCGCGACGCTCGCAACGGCGCGTCAACTCAGGCAGGAAATACAGCTCTCGCCGGCAGATGAAGCGCAGGTTCGCGCGCTCGAAGCGGAAGCCCGCGCGGGCGAGGCTGAAAAAGAGCGCGTCCGCGAGCGATTGCAACGCGGCGAGGCAAAGTTCCAGGCCTATGACTACGCGGGCGCTTTGGCCGATCTCAGCGTGATTTTTGAAGCGACATGCTTTGGCGCCGGCGACCCTGAGCCGGCTTATTACCGGAAGCTGGGTAATGAGGCTTCCGCCCGCATCGAGCGCATCAATGCCCTGCTGTCACAGGCGAGATCCATCGCCGACAACCCGCGCGCAACTCGCCCGCAGTTGACAGCGGCGTTGCAAAGCGTCGAGGAAATCCTCCGCCTCCAGCCGCCCAACCGAGAGGCGCAAGCTTGGAAGACCAGGCTCGTTGAGCGACTTTCGGCGAGCGACACGCGTCCGCCCGCGCCGCCGGTCAGTCCGCCAAGCAATCCGCCAAGTAATCCGCCGAACCGTCCGCCGAGCAATCCGCCGAGCGCTCCGCCCGGCGGCGGGACGCGGCAGCCGCCCGCGCCGCCCTCTTCCGGCGCGTCGCAGACCATCTTCAACAACGGCAACATTGGAGGCGTGAACAATGGCCCGACGCGCCCGACGCAGGTGACGTTCAGCCAGCCCTACGTCATCACGTATGTGATGACCTACCACTGGAACTACGGGCGCGGGGCGACGCCGGGCAAGATTGGGCTGTTGCACAGCAGCGGGAAGGTCTTCGGGCCGTGGCAGGCGACGGGAGCGCCGGGGCAGGGCGGGGTGCCG
>CALGZC010000036.1 GCA_937934745.1 uncultured Blastocatellia bacterium | reverse complement strand
CGTCGGCAAAAAAGCAAAAAACCGGCGCGTTCGACCGGACTTGTTTCTGGGCGTCACCAATCGGTGTGTTTCGGTCGCTTGGGTTTGCCGGCTGTGGTAGCTCCCTTCCGGCTCGTATCCGAACTCCTGCCCGAACCTCAGTCATCAACGTTTCAGAGGGCGCACCCCCGCAGAGAACCTAGTCCTGCGGTGTGGTCGTCGCAAAGCGGCTCACCAGCGCACGCACGCGCGTTTCATTGCCGACGATGGCGAAACGCAGGTTGACCATGTACTTGCGCGCCGCGGCCCGCACCTGCTCCGGCGTGACCGCCTGTAACCGGTCGGGCGCCACAAACGCTTGCCGCCAACCGCCGCCCACAAGTTCGTAGAGTGCCAGCGTCATCACCTGGCTGCTGTTGGTTTCTGCTGCCAGGTAATAGGTTGTCAAAAACTGCGCCGCTGTGGCGCGCAGCTCGGCCGGCTCGACTAGTTCGGTGCGCAGACGTTCAATTTCGTTCAGCATCACCGCCACCGCTTGGTCGGCATCAACGGCCGAGACAGCAATACCGCCGACGTTTGCGCCCTGCGCCGTCAAGAACGCGGTCGGCGCGTAGGACAGGTGGCGTTTGACGCGAACCTCTTCAAACACGCGGTCACGGAGGACGGCCACCGCTAATCGTAAGGCAGGAAAGTCGGGCGCCGTCAGCGGCGGCGCCGCATACACGCCCTGCACGTAGTCCGTCGGCAGGGCGCGTGTGGTCAGCGTGACATCGGAATTAGTCCAAAACAGAGACGGGATCGGCGGCGGCGGCGCGCCGGTCGGCAGTCCGGTCAACAGCAACCTGGCCTGTTTGGCGACCGACTCGGGCTCCAGGTCGCCCACAACGATGAGCAGCAGCCGCTGAGTCACAAGCATTTGGGCATAGTGGGTGCGTACATCGGCAACCGTCAGGCGCGCCAGCGTCTCCGGTGTTCCCGTGGGATGGGCAGCATAGGGGTGTCTGCGGTACACAACTTTGGCTTGCGTTTGTTGCAGGATGGTTTCCGGGTCATCTGCCGCCTCCAGCAAGGAGGCGGTCAGCCGGTCGCGGGCCAGCGCAACATCCTCGTCCGCAAAGCGTGGACGCCGGACCACATCGGCAAAAAGCAGCCAGCTCTGGTCGAAGGTCCGGCGGGTGGTTGCCAGGGTGATGGCCGCGTAGTCATACGTCACGACGTAGCCCAGATGCGCCCCCAGCCGTGCCGTTTGGCGGCGGAGTGCGGCACGTGGAAACCGGTGACTGGCTTCGATGGCGGTCGCCAGGGTGAGGGCTTCAATGCCCGCCTGGTCGGGGGTGGTGTTTCCTGACCCGCCGGTGAAAAACAAGCCAACCGCCACGGTCTGACTGCCGGGCCGGCGCTTGACGAGCAGTTTGACCCCCGCCACGGTTTGTTCGGTAACGTCGCTTGACGAGTGACCGGCGTCGGTCGTTTGCCTCTCCTGTCCAAAGGCAGGCAAAACCGTGGCACCGACCAAGACCAACAAGACGTGGATGAGGCGGGTGCACATTCCGCGCAGAGTACATCCAGGAGAAAGACCGTGAGAATGAGCAAAGCCATGAGAGCCACGAGAAAAACCGTGCATACTGATTTGGCAACCTTTCACCATCGTCCCGACGACCGGGACACCGATCCCGTTTGAAAGCAGCGTGGATTGGAAAACACATTGTTGGAAAGCTACACGCCATGACCACGGACGCCAACCTGCCGCCCCTGTCGTTTGACCGCCCTGTCCTGCTCCGCTTGCGCTCGATTGGCGACACGGTGTTGATGACGCCGCTGTTGAGTGTCCTCAAAGCCTGGCGGTCTGACCTACCGATAGCCGTTGTGGTCGAGCCGCTTGCCGCACCGGTTCTTGAACCACACCCGTTGGTGGATGAGCTGATTGTCGTGCCGCGTGCTCAGCGGGGTCTCTCCGGTTTGCGGGAGCGGCTGCGCGCCGTCCAGCGGCTGCGTGCCGGGCACTTTGACGCCGCCTTCAACGTCCACGGCGGGACAACCGCTGCCTGGTTGATGTGGCTGGCAGGCATTCCACACCGGATCGGGTATGCACTGCCGCATACGCGCTGGTTGCTCACGCACAGCGTCCCACCGCCGGGCGAGCTATGGCAAAAAACGGCCATCCACTGTGTCGAACAACAGCTTGGTCTGTTGAAAGCGGTCGGTGTGCCAATGCCATCACCGTTGCCGCGCACCAAGCTGTACAGTGATCCAAAGGCGCGTGCGGTTGTGACAGCGAAGTTGCGGCGGGCAGGCGTCCAGGGGGCCTATGCGGTCGTACATCCGGCGGCGGCCTTTCCAAGCAAACGGTGGGCGACGGCGCACTTTGCCGCGGTCATCGTGTATTTGGCGCGACGTGGCCTGCATCCGGTTGTGGTGGTCGGTCCCGGTGAGGCAGGGGTGGCAGAGGAACTTCACCGGCAGTTGGGCAGGAGTCACGGAACGGTGTTTTTTACCGACCTGCCGCTGGCAGAGACTATGGCCGTCATTGCCGGGAGTACGCTTTTTGTCGGGAATGACAGTGGGCCGGCGCATATTGCCGCCGCATTTGGGCGGCCGCTGGTGGTGATTTTCGGCTCGTCCAACGCAACGGTTTGGTCACCCTGGACCCAGGCGCCGCACCGCGTTGTCCGCCATCCGTTACCCTGCACGCCCTGCGCCGGGCCGGTTTGTCATGCCTTTCCCGAGCCGGAATGCATCCGCCGGGTGACCGTTTGCGACGTGACCGAGGCCATTGCGGCCGTACTTGGCGGTTAGGGCATTGGTCGTGTAACGTTTTGTTTGCCTTACTTTTGGTCTGGAATGTTTCATCTCCGTTCTCAATCGGGTAAAGAGTACGGTGCCCTATATTGGTGATGTATTCGCGCCGCAGGCCTCACACACCGCCTGCCGTTCTGATCGGCCATCTCTGCCGCGCCGTCTTTGGGTGTGTTGGTTGATGGTGTGCCTGGCCGGCGGTTACCTGTCGGCTGCGGCACAGGTCACGACGCGCCTGCGCCGGGTGCCCGAGCCACCCCCGGCCGCGCCGAGTGCGCCATCACACGCTGCTCTCCGGCCGGCGCCCGAAACGCTGGAGCCGGAGATCCGAATTGCGTTGGCGACCAATGCCGACTTCGCTACGGTGACCTGCGACGGCACCATGGCCATTCTAGACGCGACGGCGCCCGAACCGTCACCCATCAACGCCCGGAAGGTCACCGTTCAGCTCGAATTTGCCTTACCCACGGTTACCGAACGGTATCGCGTGGAAGTAGCTGCCTTCAAAAACCGTGAGGCAGCCGAAAAGGCAGTGGCGTGCTTACGGGAGCGTGTTGCCGGTCCGGTTATGGCGCGCTATGAGGCAAACAAAAACCGCTACGTCGTAGTTGTCGGCGACTGCACGGCACCGGAAGACGCCGATGCGCTGATGGTCAGTGTCGTCAACGCCGGCTTTGACCGGCCGATTGTGATACGCGAGGCGCCGGCGGCTCCCTTCGGCCCGCGGCAGCCACGCCTTGGGGTAACGGCCGAGAACGGCATCGAGCTTCTGCGCAGCGCGCAGGCCTGTACCTTTGTCGCGCTGGAAGAGAACCGTGCGCCGCTGAAGTTCGCCGACCGGCCCTATCGGGGACGACTGGAAGTGTTCCTCAACCGGCGCGGTCGTCTGACGGTCATCAACGTCCTCCCGTTGGAAGCCTACTTGCGGGGGGTTGTGCCGAATGAGCTGTCACCGACGGTGTTTTCCAATCTGGAGGCGCTCAAAGCGCAGGCGATTGCTGCACGGACCTACGCGCTGAAAAATCGCGGCAAGTACGCCGCAGAAGGCTACGATTTGCTGCCGACGGCAGCTTCACAGGTCTATCGCGGACAAGCTTCCGAGCACCCCTTGTCCGACCGCGCCGTTCTGGAGACGCGCGGTATGGTCGCCACATATCAGGGAGAGCCGATTGATGCGCTGTACACCTCGACATCCGGTGGGCGGACGGAGCATGCGGAGTATGTTTTCGGCTTGCCCCAGCCCTATCTGAAAAGCGTACTGGTTGCACCCCAGGTGCGGCCTGCGCGGTGGGTGACGACAACCCGAACCTGGAGCCGTCAACTCGATGGGGAGGTACGGTTGCTCGCGCGCGACTGGGCTTTGTTAGCCGTAGCCGGCTTTCCGTTGCCGGAGCCGCCGCCGCCGGCGTACTGGGCTTCGGCGGCGACCGTCCGCGACGTTGTGCGCTGGCTTCAGGCAGCGGCGCGCCTGGCACAGACCCGCGCAACTGACCAGATGCCCGGCGATGTGCTGCGCCTAGGTGGTTTTGTGCAGGCCCTGGCAGCGGCGCTGTATGGAACGGAGTCCCCGACGCGCTTGGTGACGTTGGAAGATGCCCGTTACTGGCTCGGAGATGCAGCCGGGCAATTCCGGCCAGAAGAACAGCCGGCGCTGGCTTATTTCGTTCGGGAGCAGGTGGTGCGTCCAACCTGGCTGGTCGGCGGCGACCGCCCGTTGACACGCGGTCTGGTGCTCAGCGTATTGGCGCGGGCATTGCTCGGGCGCGGACTCCTGCTGCTTCAGAGTGGGAAGGCGCGCCCGTACGATGGGCAGCAGCTAACGTTGCAAACGGCTCATGGGAAAGACGAGCAACGGTGGACGATTGCCCCGGACGTGTATCTGTTTCGGAACTTCGGTGGCGAGTGCCTTCCGGTCGAGCGCGTCGAGCTGATCGGCGGCGAACAGGTGCGGTTTTACGCCGATGCGGACAACCGGGTGCGTTACCTTGAAGTGATGCCGGTTGCTAACGGGGCAACCAGCGACCGAACGTCACCGTTTTCGTGGTGGGAGGTACGACGCACGCCGACGGAGTTACAGGCGCAGTTGGCCAGGGCCGGCGTGCAGGTTGGCGACGTGCAGTCTATCATCGCCCTGACACGCGGCGCGTCGGGGCGGGTGGCGCGATTGCGCATCGTTGGAACACGCGGGACAAGTGAGCTGGTAGGTTTGAAAATCCGGTCGGTGCTGGGCCTGCGGGAAAACTTGTTTGTCATCATTCGTGAACACGATGCCACTGGCCGGCTGCTCGCTCTGCGGTTCATCGGCCGCGGTTGGGGGCATGGCGTTGGTATGTGTCAGGTCGGGGCGTACGGTTTAGCAGTTGAAGGGTACACCTACGAGCACATCCTGAAGCACTTCTACAGGGGCGTTACGCTCACGCAGCTTTACCCGTGACCTTGCCCATCCGGGGCTTTGGATCGCCCATAGGAAGGCAGCGGAGACACGGCAGGAGTTGGCTACTCTGCTGCGCGTTTGCTTCCATACCCTTGCTCCTGCGCCCCCGCACAGGCGAGAGGAGGTACAACCCAATGGGCGGCTGGTGGGACTGGCCGGCCTGGAAACTGCTGGGCGTTGTCGTGTTGATCGTCGGATTGGCGCGCCGCTGGCCGGCGGGCCCCGTTGTGCTGGGCGCCGGACTGGTCACCGCCGGCCTGGCAGGGCTGCCGTTCGTTGGCGACAACGCGCGTCCCGGTATGCTCGACACACTGGGCAAAGCTTTTGTCGAAAACCGCGTCATCACGCTCTATCTCCTGACTCTCCCGGCCGTTGGTCTTTCCGAACGCATGGGGTTGCACAGTGTGATGGCGCGTTTGATGGGGCGGCTGTCCGGCGTGTCGCTGGCCCGGGTGTTGATCGGCTTCCAGGTGGCGCGTGTCGTGATGGGCGCACTGGGGCTGCGTCTTCAGGGCCATGTTGCCTTTGGCCGGCCGATGGTCGCACCGATGGCGACGGCTGCACTCCCCACCGCTTCTCCGGCGCACGCAGCCGAGGTCAAAGCCGCCGTTGCGGCAGCTGAAAACTACGGCAACTTCTTCGGCCAGAATTTGTTCCCGGCTTCTGCCGGCTGTTTGCTTGTGGCCGGTGTGTTGCGAGGGGCGGGCTATCCGGTGGATGTTGTCAAGCTTTCACTGGCAGCCATCCCGGTTGTGGTGGTGTCACTTGGGTTGGCCTCCGTCCAGTTTGTGTGGCTTGCGCGTCGGCTTGAACGCCTGAAAGCGCAACCGACCGACACCTCCGCAGGCGCTACTGGAGGCGACCGCCATGGCTGACAGTTCATCGGTTGTTGCCCGCGCCATCACCCATCCGGCGACGTTGGAAACGGCGTTCGCCCTCATTGGCGCTTTGTTATGGGGATACGCCGTACAGGTGGCCGGTCATCGGCAACGCGCCGGGCGGTGGTTGGCGGCGGCCTACTGGTTTGTGCTGGGTGCGCTGTTTGGGTTCGGGGCGTGGCTGCCGCACTGGGTTAGCGGGTTACTCGTCGTCCTGCTGGTCGGCATTGAGGCCGGCGGTGGCGTCCGCCTGCAGGCAACGCCCGCGCCGTCATCCCCGACCGGATTGATGGTGCAGGGTCTGCGCGCCCTCTGGCCTGTCCTGACGATTCCGGGCGTCACGTTTGTCGTCGCCGGACTGGCCGCGCTGTCCGGTGGCGATGTCGGGCGCGGCGCGGTCATCGGGCTGGCAATCGGCGGCATCTTGGCAAGTGGCGTGGCGCTTGTGGCAGGACGCTTGACGGGTCGCGCTGCCCTTGATGCCGGACGCCGCTTGACCGAAGACATCGGCCCACTGCACCTGCTTCCACAACTGCTGGCATCGCTCGGGTTGCTGTTTACGGCGGCGGGGATTGGCGAACTGCTTGCGGGCGCCGTCGGCAGCGTTGTGCCGCAGGGGAGCGCTGTCGGCGCGGCCGTGGCCTACTTCCTTAGCATGACGCTTTTTACGGCGCTGGTTGGGAATTCCTTCGCAGCCTTTTCCGTGATCACCACCGGCATCGGCGTGCCACTTGTCATTGCGCCCTTCGGACTTGATCCTGCATTTGTCGCCATCCTAGGCCTGACAGCCGGTAGTTGTGGGACGCTCTGTACGCCGATGGCTGCGAACTTCAACCTGCTTCCGGTTGGGTTATACGGCCTGGCCGACAACTACGCCGTCATCCGTTTCCAGTGGCGGCTGGCCGTTGCCCTGTGGCCGGCGCACATCCTCATTTTCAGCCTCTTTGTGCTGCCCCGGTAAGCGCCACTGCAGCGGCCAGTTTGGCAAGTCGGTGTCGCAAATCCGCTGCCGTGCGTTCTGCCTCCACCAGGGTTGTCGGTCGGAAGCGCACCACCGCTCCAAGAGGACGCTGCACGAAGTCCGGCAGGTCTGCCGTGATAATGGCCGCCACACGTGGATAGCCGCCGACGGTCTGTGCGTCCGCTAAGAGCACCGTTGGGTAGCCGTCAGGTGGAAGCTGAATCACGCCACAGGCGACGGCTGAAGACACCAACGCCGGTGGTGCAACCAGATGGAACTGCGCTCCTTCCAGGCGGGTTGCCATGCGGTTGGATGACGCGCCAACCGTGAATGCTTCGGTAAAGAAGCGCCCTTGATCTGCCTGTGTCAGGTGGTCGAAGTCCGGCCCGGGGATGACGCGAATCGGACGCACCACACCCCGTGCATACGCCGGCTGCGCCGTTGCTGCCAGCGCCAGGGTGGGCAGGGCCGCCGAGGTGTACGGTCGTAGGGAAAGTGTGTCGCCGGCTTGAAGCCGCCGTCCAAGCAGGCCGTCGAGGCTGGCAAAGGGCGTCATGGCCGCACTGCCCAGCCACTGTGGCGTCACCAGCCCACCGGCAACGGCCAGGTACGCCCAGCGACCGTAGCGTAGCCTGCCGAAGTGAAGAATTTGCCCCGGCTGCACGGTATACCGTCGCCAGTTGGCCAGCGGACGCCCGTCCAAGAGCGGACTAAAATCTGCGCCACCCAGGGCGATAGCCGTCGCCTGCCTGAACCGCAACCGTGGTGGGGGAAAGTGCATTTCCAGCAGTGGCGCTTCGGGCCTGTTCCCGACCAGGATGTTGGCAATGGCTGCGGCCGGCACATCGAGGACGCCGCCCGGGGTGATGCCGAATCGCCGCCGGCCGGGGCGTCCGAGGTCTTGAACCGAGGTACAGCATCCGGCTTCCAAAACCTCAAGGCTCATCGGAGGGCGGATGGGACAGGATTTCGCTCCCCAAGGTAGCGTGCGTCGGGAGCGGATAGGCTTCTGCTACGTGTGTGCTTGTGATGCAGTCGGGCCGGCGGCGAAGTTTCCATCGTTGCCTGTGGGCAAAACGTTTCAAAGCGTTTCGGGTTGGAAGCCAACCGGGCGGCTTGGCGGCGCGCTGCAAAACAGGGCGCCGGCTCACAAGGCGGCTCACCCCCAGCCTTGTCAAGTCGGCGCAGGGTTGCTCCCTCTCCCCAGGCGCTTCATTGGCGTTGGGCAGACAAGTCGCCGGTGGCACGGCGTAAGGTATGTTGGTCAAATGCCGCCCACAAACCGACAACACACAACGCCAAGCCGGCGAGGCCAAATGTCGTCGGGACGTTCCACCGGTGCGCCACGGCCCCGGCCAGCAGTCCGCCCAGCGCCATCCCACCCCGGAAGCAGACCATATAGAGGCTCACGGAGCGCCCGCGCATATCGTCTTCCAGCTTTTGTTGGAAACAGGTAGTGACCAACGCATAAGCGCCTACCAAAAGCGCCCCGCCGACGAACAACCAGCAGCAGGCCAGCCAAAACCAACCTGTGACGGCCAGCAACAGCATACACAGCCCCAGCGCGACCTGCACACCAAAGACGAGCGCCGGTGACGATACACTTTTGGCCACCGTTGCCGCCGTGATCGCGCCGACCACAGCCCCTAGCCCAGAACAGGCCACCAGGTGAGCAAATAACGCTTCGTCGCCACACCAAACCGTTTTGGTGTACTGCGGCAGCAAGGTCGGCACGGCAACGCCCAATCCCGTTGTCAGGGCAGCGAGCAGGCATAACCGCCGCCGCGTCGGATCGCACAGAACGTACCGGAGTCCGACGAGGATGTCTTGCTGCCACGACTGACCGACTGCGGCAGCAACCTGTTGGGGAGGGCGGATGACGGACAACGCCGCCATGACAGCTAGAAAGGACAATGCATTCAGGGCAAAACAGGCCGTAGCGCCGAAGCGCACCATCACCAAGCCGGCCAGCATCGGCCCTACAACCCGCGCGAGGTTGAACTGGAGCGCGTTGCCGGCAATGGCTTGCCCGACAAAAGCTTTGGGTACGAGATTCGGCAACAGGGCTAGATAGGCAGGACCGCTGAGTGCCTGCGCCACGCCGGTGAGCAGCGAAAGACTCAGGACGGCATACACCAGCGGGACGCCCTGTAACGCCTGCGTCCCAACCAAGATCGCCAGGGCTAGGGCGCTGACGAGCTGGACGGCCTGCGACCCCAACAAGAGCTTCCGGCGATCAAACCGGTCGGCAATGGCCCCGCCCACCGGCGACAGACACAGCATCGGCGCCATCCCCAAAAAAGCATCCAGACCGAGGTAGAACGGACTGCCTGTCAACTCAAGGATCAGCCACGCCTGGGCTACCTGCTGCATCCAGCTTCCGATGCTGGAAGTGAATGCACCGGCCCACTGACGGCGGTAGTCCTGAAAGGCAAAGACCTGAAAAGCCTCGGGTAACCAGGCAGAAACAAGGGCAGCCGCGGGCTGCGCTGAAGATGATGCATCAACCTGACCGGCAGGGGCAGCAGGCAGGGCACCGGAAAATGATGGTGGAGAAAGAAGCCGAGAAGTTGGTGGAATGCTCAGCATGTTGCGTATCGTGCGTCGGTTGTTGGCAGGGCGCAAGTCCTCAGCCCCGCCAGAGGAGAACCTTCGGAGTCATCTTGTGCCAGGCGCGTGGCGTGCGGGCGGTCAGTGGGATGAAAACACCACCCGGCCGCGTTCACCGATGTCGTCGGTGAACGCACCCGGCACCGGTAAGGCGCGTGCGACATAGACGGAAAAGGAAGCCAGAACGTGTTTTTGCCTGTCCGTCGGGTGCCGCACATCGGTTCCTGCGCTGTCCGGCGCGGAGCGGCCGTTTGGGTCGGTAGTCCGGCAGTACACGGCCGACAGCCATCCGCCGGCCAGTACGATCAAATATACATCCAGATAACTGCGGTGGCTGGTGTGCCCCCAAAAGACCGCCGTCACCAGACTGAACGCAACCAGGTGCGCCCCGCAGAGCGCCAGTGGCAGCCAGCGCCGCCGCCGGGCCAGATGCCAGGCACCCCCTAAGGCGAGCATCACGACTGGTATGTAACCGATGGCGTAGATGAACTGCTCACGCTGCCCCTTTACAGGATTGAGCCGCCACCAGAAGGCTGCCCCCACCTTCCGTCCGGCTGCCGTGAAGGTCTGTCCCGGATGCGCCCGGATGTAAGCCCAGGCGCGTGCGCGAAACCAGTCATCCAGCGCCGTTTCGCCACGCGCCAGGGCCTGCTTCAGGGTATCCATTTCACCCAGCGCCAGCGCCGCCCAGGCGGCTTCTGCGCTGCGGTCAATGCTGCCCCAGGGATAATGGCTCAATGTCTGTGGGTTGTGCCCGACCCAGAGGGAGTATCCAAGGCGAGTGGTCAGCGTCGGTCGTCCTACGACCAGGGTGTTGCGCCAGAGCCATGGTGCAAGCACAACACACACGACTCCGGCGTAGCTACCGACCGTTTTCCACCGCGTGGACGGCAGTGCGCCCGGCAGGGCCAACCAGAGCCAACCCAGCGCCACCGGCACAAAGGGTGCCAGCGACGGCCGGACCAGCATGGCCAGTCCGGTCAATCCGCCGGCAAAGCAGGCAATGCGCACCGGTTGCCGCGCCAGCGGAACTGCCCCCAGCGCCAGCGTGGTCGCCGCAACGGCCAGGGTGTACAGCCCGGTTTCCTGAAGCGCTGTGTCGTGAACGACAAAATACGGATACAGTGCCGTGAGGGCCGCTGCCACCAGCCCGGCACGCCCGTCAAACCACTGTCGTGCCAGGCCGTAGGCACACAGCACCGTCCCTGCCCCAACCAGGGATTGCGCGACGGCAACGGCCTCAAACCGGCGTGCGCCGCCGGTCACGAGCGCGAGAAATACCGGATAGAGTGGCGTCCAGTAGGCGCAACTGAGCGTGTCCAGGCACAACGTTTGTTCGGTGACGAGTTTCTGGGCAAGGTCGAAATAAAAGCTGTACCCCTGTGTCCAGAAATCAGGCGCACCGCGCAGAAGCCGGATGGTGAGCCGTATGCCCCAGGCCACACCCACAATGACGCCGAGGACCATCAGCCGCCGTCGCTCACTCATCCAGCGGTACCGTGTCGAGAAAAATCAACCCAAACCCTTCCAGGGCGGTGAGTCGGCGTGGATGGTTGGTCAGTAACCGAATGCGGTGTAACCCCAGGGCGCGTAGAATCTGCGCCCCTGTACCGTAGTCACGCACGTTCCCATGGACAATTGTTTCCCCACGGGCAATGGCGCGGAGGTGTTCTTCAAGGTGTGTGCCGGCCTGTTTTTGCCGCAGGTACAGCAGGACGCCACAGCCTTCGTCCGCAATTTTGCGCAGTGCGCGCCGTAGCCACCGGCCGGCTTCGTCACTGGCTTCCTCAAAAACGTCGCCGAGAAGCGTTTGCGAGTGAACACGCACCAGCGCCGAGTCTGCCTTGGCCGGCTCACCCAGAACCAATGCCAAGTGGACTTCGTCCGTGATGTCACTTCGGAAGGTCATCGCGCGAAAGACCCCGTACGGGAGTCTGAGGTCGGCTTCGGCCGTGCGGCGGACGTGGATTTCGTTCACCAGACGGTAGCGAATCAAATCGGCGACCGACACGATTTTCAGGCCGTGCCGTTGCGCAAATTCGATGAGTTGCGGCAGCCGTGCCATTGTCCCGTCATCGTTCATGATCTCACAGATGACGCCGGCCGGGATCAGCCCTGCCAGGCGGGCCAAATCAACGCTGGCTTCGGTTTGACCCGGACGCACCAGGACGCCGCCGCGCCGCGCCCGCAGCGGAAAAACATGTCCCGGCCGGGCAAGGTCTTCCGGGCGCGTTGCCGGATTGACGGCCGTCAGAATCGTCGTCGCACGGTCGGCAGCGGAAATGCCGGTTGTCACCCCCTGCTTGGCTTCGATGGACACGGTAAAGGCTGTTCCGAATCCTGATGTGTTGTTGGCGACCTGCAAAGGCAAATCCAGTTCGTCGCAACGCTCTTCGGTGAGCGAAAGACAGATCAATCCGCGGCCGTACTTCGCCATGAAGTTGATGATGTCGGGTGTGACCTTCTCGGCCGCACAGACCAGATCGCCTTCGTTCTCGCGGTCTTCATCGTCCACGACAATGATCATCCGCCCGGAGCGGATGTCGGCAATGGCGTCCTCAATTGACGCCAGCGCCGTGCACGTTGGATGGTTCATGGTGTTTGCGAGGGTCCCAAGCAAAAGTGTCCCGTGAGTCCGTGGTTTTCGTTCGTTTTTAGTCCGCGCCCACACCCAGACTCAATCAGAGGCCGATGGAGGCCCTGCGCCGGGGCGCACTCCGGGCAGAGGTGCTGCGGGTCAAGAGCGCTGCCGACCACCGTGGAAGCGGTGTGCCGCCCTCACAACGACGACGTGCAAGCAAGCCGTTGGTGAAATGTTTCCGGCCCAAGTTCTTCTAACCGAACTGTTCCGGTCGGGCAGCCTGCAAAGCCGTCAGAAGGGCGTTATTTTCTTCCGGCGTCCCAAGGTTGAAGCGAACATAGTCCTTCAGCAGTGGATACCGACTGACATCGCGGATGAGAATGCCCTGCGCCAGCAACTGCTCAAACAGGTGCGACGGCGCAATGTGCGGCGTGTGCAGCAGGTGAAAGTTGGCCTGACTCGGCAGCAGTCTAAACCAAGTCAGCTCGGCCAGGGCGGCGGCGACCCGCGTGCGCTCGCGCACGATCTGCTCAACCAGCGGACGTAGCTCGGTGGCATACATTTCGACAGCAACTTGTGCCGCCGTCAGTGAGAAAAAGTTCACGTTGTAAGGCAATTTGGCTTTGTTGATGTCGCCGGCGATGTCCGGAGCAACCAATCCATACCCAATGCGCAGCCCAGCCATCGCCATTGCCTTTGAGAAGGTGCGCAACACAACCAGGCGGGGAAACTCGGCCAGCAGCGGAACAAAGTTTTGCTCGCAAAACTCGTGGTAGGCTTCATCCACGACGACAAAACCGTCGAAGTTCTGCAGTACGGTGCGCAGTTCCAGTTCGCTGACGGTGACGCCGGTTGGGTTGTTCGGCGAGCAGAGGATCAGGGCGACGGACTGCGTTCGCTGCGCCGCATCAATCATGCCCGGTATGTCGTAGCTGAAATCGGGTCGGGGAGGAACGTTGACGACCGTTCCTCCTAGTACCTCGACCATGAGGCGGTAGACGGTAAACGTCGGCTCGCTCAGGACGACTGCTGTGCCCGGCGCAACGAGGATGGTCAAGAGCGCCTGGATGATTTCATTCGAGCCGTTGCCGATGATAATCCCGTCCGGCGCCCAGCCGGCAAATCGCGCCAACGTCGCTTGTAAGTTGGCCGGAACAAAATCGGGATACCGCGCCCAGTCGCGTCCGGCCGTGCGGCGGAGCGTTTCTTCGATGATAGCCGGCGGCGCGCCGAACGGATTTTCATTCTGGTTGAGCTTGACCGGAACGCGGTACGGCGTCAGGGTGTAGGGGCGCAACCGCCGCACCGATGGTTTGATCAGGTCGTCGAGTGTGCGCATGGTGTCAGCCCACGCCGTACCGCGCCAGTTTTGCCGCGAAGTCATCCATGGCTGTGCGGGGTGTGTTCTCCGTTGTGCACACCAGCAGTTCATGCGTGCGCTCCGGGAAATACCGGGAAAGCGGCAGTCCGGCCAGGATGTTTTCCGCCAGCAGGTCATCCACGATTTGCGTCGCCGGCACCGGAGTCCGCACAACGAATTCGTTGAAGATCGGAGCGCGGTAAACCAGCTCAAAGCCGGGTAACGTCGCAAGTGCCTGCTTCAAGTACGCTGCTTTCTGCACATTGCGCACCGCCAGTTCCTGAAGCCCACGCCGTCCGACAGTAGCCAGGAAGATGGCGGCAATCAGGGCGCAGAGGCCTTCATTGCTACAGATGTTTGAAGTTGCCCTTTCGCGCCGGATGTGTTGCTCGCGCGTGGCCAGGGTGATGACAAACCCTCGATTCCCCTCGGCATCGTAGGCCTGTCCGATCAAGCGCCCCGGCATTTGGCGGGCAAACGGCTCGCGTGCGGCAAAAAAGCCCAGGTGTGGACCGCCAAACGAGGGTGGAATGCCAAAGGATTGCCCTTCGCCGACGACAAGATCGGCGCCGACGGCGCCGGGCGGCACGACCAACCCCAGCGACAGCGCCTCGACCACGGTCACAACCGTGAGCGCCTGCCGCGCTTGCGCAGCGCCTGCGATACCGGCCACATCCTCAAGGCAGCCGAAAAAGTTGGGCGATTGGACAACAACACAGGCCGTCGCGTCGTTGACCAGTGCCGTCACAGGTGCCGTCGTGCCGTCTGGCGCGAGCGGCGCTGTAACCAGCTCGATCCCGGCACGGCGCGCATAGGTCTCACAAACGGCACGGTACTCAGGATGAATACCTGCCGCCATCACAACGCGAAAACGGTTGGTCAGCCGAACCGCCATGAGCATTGCTTCGGCCAGGGCCGTCGCGCCGTCGTACATTGAGGCGTTTGAGACATCCATGCCGGTCAACTGGCAGATGAACGTTTGGTACTCAAAAATCGCCTGCAGTGTGCCCTGGTTGATTTCCGGTTGGTAGGGCGTGTAGCTGGTGTAAAACTCTGCCCGCGACACCAGCGTGTCAATGATGAGCGGGCGGACATGGTCATACACACCGGCACCCAAAAAGGAGGCTTGTGGTAGGACGTTTTGCCCGGCCAGCGACTCAAACAGGGTGGTCAACTCAGCCTCGCTCGCCATCGGCGGCAGGTTCAGTCGGCGCTGGAGTTTGAGGTCTTCAGGAATGCCTCGGAAGAGGTCGGCAATGGTTGACACGCCAATTGAAGCAAGCATTGCGGCTTGCTCTTCCGGCGTCGCATTCGGGATGTAACGCATGGGGTATCGGCGACATCGGCCGGGATCGGTAGGACATGGGGGCGACCGCACCGGACCAGCACAGGTGTCATTTCTCTTTGATGAAGTCTTCGTACTCGGCGGCGCTGAGAAGCGCGTCTACCTCACTGGGGTTAGAGAGCTTAATCACAATCATCCATCCTTCATCGTAGGGCGAGGTGTTGACAAGTTCCGGCGCGTCAGCCAGTTTGGTGTTGACTTCAATGACTTCGCCGGAAACCGGTGAAAACAGCTCACTGACGGCCTTGACCGACTCGACGGACCCAAACGGCTCGTTGGCTTTGACGGTGACGCCGACCTTCGGTAGGTCAACGTACACAACATCGCCCAGCGATTCCTGCGCGTAGTGTGTAATACCGACCCGCCCGATATCCTCCGTGAGGCGGATCCACTCGTGATCTTTGGTGTACTGTAAGTCGTCGGGATAATTCGCCATGAAAAACCCTCGCCAAAATGTCTTGTGCGCCTCAGGCTTTTGGGCGCGTGTAAAAGGGAGTTGGGACGATGTAGCAGGGAACTTCGCGCCCGCGCACTACAGCAAACACTTGCGTTCCGACGACTGCTTTGTCAATCGGAAGATACGCCAGCCCGATGTTTTTTTTCAGAAACGGTGACGGACTGCCGGAAGTCACTCGCCCAATTTCGCGCCCGTCGGCAACCAGGGGGTAGCCATCGCGGACGGGCACGCGATCCGCAACCTCGAAGCCGACCAACTTCCGTGCCGGTCCGGCGGCTTGGTGCTGGAGTAGCGCCTCGCGTCCGATGAAGTCACCTTTGTGGAGTTTGCAGATCCAGCTGAGATCGGCCTCAAACGGCGTCACGGTGTCGTCAATTTCATGACCGTACAGCGCCAACTTGGCTTCGAGGCGCAGGGTGTTGCGTGCGCCGAGTCCACAGGGCAGCGGGTTGCCGGCTTCCTGGAGCGCCTTCCAGAGCCATCCGGCATCGGCCGGCGCGCAGTAGAGTTCAAAGCCGTCCTCACCCGTGTAGCCTGTGCGGGCAATCAGGGTCGGAACACCGGCCACCGCAACGTCGCGCCGAAAACGATAAGCGCCCAGACCTGTAATGTCTTCTACGACCAGTGACTGTACAAGCGCCGCCGCCCGCGGACCCTGGACGGCAAGCTGGGCATACCGGTCGCTGACATCACACACCTCAACCTCAAAACCGGCGGCGTGATGAGCCAACCACGCGACATCCTTGGCCGTGTTGGCCGCGTTGACACACAAAAAGTAGGCGTCTTCCGCGAGGCGATGCACGAGAAGGTCGTCAACGAACGTCCCCTGTTCGGTCAGCAGCGCGGAGTACTGTGCCTGGCCGTCCACGAGCCGGGCCGCGTCGTTGCAGGTGACATACTGAATGAACTTCAGGGCGTCCCGTCCGTGGACGAGAATTTCACCCATGTGACTGACATCAAACACCCCGACCGCTGTTCGGACGGCCAGGTGTTCGGCGACGAGTCCGCTGTACTCAACGGGCAGGCTCCATCCGGCAAACGCGACCATTTTGGCTCCGAGGGCGCGATGGACGGCATCAAGCGGCGATTGGCGAAGTTCGGAAGACACGCGACTGCAAGCCCTGATGTGAAATCTGCCCGGCAGCGTTTGGAGCGACCGGACGGCGACGCTACCACCGCCGTTCGAGCAGGGTCAAGCTGACGTAGCGGCAGCCGGAAAACCGGGGTAGAACCAAGGCAGTCGGCCCAAGCCGATGCTCGGCACCGCCGGCGTACCGCCCCCTCTCGGCCGGCGCCGGCGCGGCCGGTGCGCGGAAGACACCGCTGTGTTCAGAACGGCAATGACTTGTCAGGCACACCGGTGCGGCCTACGATAGTTGACGGCCGATTGAGCCAGTCGCCATCTTTTGCGCTTTGTGGAGGAGTACCGCCATTCGCACGCGACCTGCCCCATCGCCCGTTTTAGCGTCCTGACGCGCAGTGGTTTCCTCACAGCCGCCGCGCGCCAGTGCGCGACGCTTGCAACAGGAGGAAACCTGACATGACGACCAAGCTCGTAACGGATACGTTCGCACCGGATTCGTCAGAAAACGCTTCCCGGTCGGCACGGCGCACCATCGTCCGTGACCGTCCGTCGCCGGCCTTCCAACCCAGCATGTTCGAGGACGATTTGGTGTCGGCGTTGGCAGTGGCGACCGAAAACGTCCGTGCGCGGCAAGTTTTTGCCTGGGAGTGCATTCGCCGTCGGTGTGCCGTGTAGTGATCCCAACCCTGAGGCCGGTGCCCCTGGTTGCATCTGCCTCAGGGTTGCTCGGCGGACTTGTACTGACTTGGGTTGCCGCTTATGGGTGGCATCATCTTTACGGTGATGGCTACGCACATTTGGCCATTGCCCGCAAGCTCGTGGATGCGCTGCCAGATACCTCCTGGTGGGAACGCTACATTCAGCTTGGCAGCCCATGGCTTCCGCTCCCTCACGTGCTCACGGCACCGTTGGCGGTATCCGATCTCCTCTGGCGAAGTGGGCTGGCCGGCAGCTTGGTTTCGCTCCTTGCCTTTGTCGCCGCAGCGACGTTCCTCTTCCGACTGGTCACCGACCTCACTGCCTCGCGCACGGCCGCAGCGGTCGCCTGGGCAGCGTTTGCGCTGAATCCGTCGTTGCTCTACCTCCAGACGACCCCTCTGACGGAGCCGTTGTTTCTGGCAACGTGGTTGGGTAGCGCCTGGTCGGGGTATGGTTGGGTTCTCCACGGCGGGCGCACCAAGCTCGTGCAGTTTGGGCTATGGACCGTGCTGGCTTTGTTGACGCGCTATGAAGGCTGGGTGCTGCTACCGGCCGGTGTCGGGGTGGTGGCCTGGTGTTCCCGGCGGCGTGGTTGGGCGCGCGTCGCCGACGTTGCCCTCTGGAGCAGCCTGGTCGGGGCAGGCGTCGTGTATTGGCTTTGGCACAACTGGGCAATCTACGGCCGTCCGCTAGAGTTTTTGAACGGCCTGTATTCGGCGCGGGGGTACTTTGCACGTCATCGCGACGAACTAAGTTACCTGGGTTTTATCGTCGGACGGCCGCTTGCCGCCGGACTGGTCTGGGTTGTAACCGTGGTGATTTGTGCCTCAGTGACCACGACGCTTCTGGGGGCAATCGGCTGGGGACTGCGGGCGTACGAGGTGTGGCGTATGCGTTCATTGGCCGCAGACATACCGACCGGTGTGGTGTGCTTGTGGCTATGGCTCCCACCGTTGTTTACTGCCTACAGCCTCTACTCTGGTAACATTCAGATCTATCCGCTGTTTCTGAACAACCGCTATGGTTTGGCGGCGCTACCAGCCTTGGCCGTCGGTATCGGCTTAGGCGTCACCGTCCTGCAACGGCGTTTCCCGGCGCAGCGCCGGTGGTCGGCGGTGGTGGTTGGACTCGTCTGCCTTGGACAGTCGCTGTGGGTGCTGCGTGATGGCGTTTACCAGCTCTCGGTGTTCCAGGAGGCCTACCGCGCGCAGTTTACCCCGCTTGGACGTGAGCAGCGTGCGCTGGCGCGGTTTTTGCGCGCCCAGGTCGGGCCATCACCGGTGGCGCTGTTTAGCGGTGATTTGTCGTCCGTCATTGCACAAAGCGGCTTGACCTACGCCCAGCTCCTGCACGAGGGCTGCGCAGTGTGGCATACCCTGGACAGGGCAATTCCGGTGACGGTCGTGTGGCTGGTTGTCGGTCGCGGTGATGGACTGGACGCCAAACTTCAGCGGCATCCGGTGGGGCGTGAAAGGTTTTCCCCAGTCTGGGTTTCCGATCAGGGGACGTTCACCGTTTGGCGCCGCAACTTGTAACCACCTGCGGCTGACAACTACTTCTTACAACTACTTTTGTGGTGTACTTGTGGTGAGAAAACGGTGCCGTGGCGTAGTTCAGGCGGGGGCGTCGCCCGCGTAGAGCTTCTCGGTCGCACCGGTCGGCGCGTGACCACAAGCCCTCGCCCAATGAAGTCTGCGGTAGGTCCAGCGCAGTCTGCCACCGGGTGCGCAGCCGGTGCGCCGACTATAGGGAAGCACCGTCTGGCCGGTTGTGTGCTGCCGTTGTGGCACGTGGCGCACCATGTTGGTCAAACGTGTAGATTAGGAGTCCTGACCGCAGCTTTGGCTCAAACCAGGTGGACTTCGGAGGCATGACGGCCTGCCGGTCGGCAACCGCAAAGAGTGCGTCCAGTGATGTCGGGTACAGTGCGAACGCAATAGCCGCCTGTCCGCTGCTGACCCAGCGCTCTAATTCAGCCGTTCCACGAATGCCCCCAACGAAATCAAGGCGCTGGTCGGTCCGCGGATCGGTAATACCAAACAGTGGTTCCAAGACCTGCGTTTGTAAGCGGCTGACATCGAGTTGTGCCACAACGTCTCGGTCTGCCGGCGGCTGAAAACGGAACGTGTGCCAGGCGTTACCGCAGTACACCGAAAAGTCCCCCGCAGCAATCGGCGTTGGTGTAGCCGGCAGGGGGGTGAAGCGTTCCCGGAGCGCAGCCAGCAACGTTTCCGGCGTTTGGCCGTTCAAGTCCCTGACCACACGGTTGTACGGTAGGATTCGCAGTTGTCCGGCCGGGAAAAGGACCGTGAGAAAGAAATTGTACGGTGCGTCCGGCGTCGGATGTGGATCCGCAGCGCGCAGGATCGCCCGCGCCCGACTGGCGCTTGCCGAGCGATGGTGGCCGTCGGCGACATACAACGTCGGTACATCGGCAAAGGCGGTGCTGACAGCTGCCGTCTGTGGCATGCGCCAGACGGTGTGGCGGACGCCGTCCGGTGCCGTAAAGTCATATAGCGGAGAACCGGCGCACGCTTCTGTAGTCAGCGCATCGAGCTGCGGCGTGTTGCGGTAGGCCAGAAACACCGGTTCGACGTGAGCGCGCAGCGCCAAGACGTGCCGTGTGCGGTCGTCCTCCTTGTCAGGGCGCGTCTTTTCATGCTTGCGGATTACATCGTGGTCGTAGTCGTCCACGGCGCACACCCCGACAATGCCCGTCTGCGCGCGGCCGTCCATCACCAGCCGGTAGACGAAGAAACTCGCTTCGGCATCCGCAACCAGCGGCGCTGTTCGGATGAGGCGTTTGAAGTTGGCCCGCGCCGTTGCGTACACAAGGTCGGCGTCCGGGGGCGTGTCGTCCGGTAGATCGATGTCCGGGCGGGTGACGTGCAGGAGGCTGTACGGGTTTTCGGAGGCCAGCGCACGCGCTTCCGCCGTGCTAACAACATCATAGGGGACAGCGGCGACCGCCGCAACGCGGTCGGCACAAGGGCGCAGAGCGCAAAAGGGACGCACAACAACCATACGGAAGATTCACTCCTGCGGTGTCCGCTGCCGGTACAGCGCCGCTTCTGCAATGAAGTGCTTGAACAGGGCCTGGGAAAAAGCGTCGTGGTCGGCATTGATTTCCGGGTGCCACTGGACTCCGAGCACAAAGTGATCCGAACGTGTGCCTATGACAGCCTCAATCACGCCGTCGGCTGCCCAGGCAATAGGCCGTAGGTCGCGGCCGAGTTCGTCAATGCCTTGGTGGTGGTGGCTGTTGACGCGCACCGCGACCCCACCCGCCAACTTCGCCAGTAAGCTGTCGGCATCGAGCTGAATGCCATGCGCCAGGCGGCGAAACGAACCCCGTTGTTGGTGCTGCATAACATTTTCTACCTGTGAGGACAGGTCCTGAAACAATGTCCCACCCCGATGAACGTTGAGCATCTGCATCCCATAGCAGACGGCGAACACCGGCAGCCGCTTAGCATCGGCCAGTTGCAGCAGATGTGCGTCGGTTTCATCCCGCTCCGGGTGGACCGGGCCAAGCGCAACGTGTGGCGCTTGGCCGTAGCGCGCTGGGTCCACGTCAGCCGGATTCCCGCTGAGCAACACACCGTCCAGGAGGTTGATGATGGTTTCCAGTTGACCTGCTTCGCTAATCAAAGGCAGGAGCAGAGGAATGCCGCCGGCCTGATAGATGGCGCGCGGATAGGTGGTACGCAAATGGTAGGAGTCCGTGGCCGGGTCGATCCGAACCGTGATCCCGATCACCGGGCGCTTCGTGTGTGGTGCAGACATTGTATAGTGCGGAGTATAGTGCGGACATTATATGGTGCAGACATGGCGGAGTTTTCTAACGCAGACGGGATTTCCAACCGGTGTTGCCACCCACCCCAAAACGAGACCTCATTGCCGATACTGCAGAGTATCGGAGCGGTACGATGATGACAACGTGACCAACCTCAGAACCGAAGATGTTCACGTAGGCAGGGCAGCAGTTGGAAACCGGCCTGGCGTTGCCGTACATTACACCGGCTGTCCGCTGAACGGAACGGCGTTCGACCGCTCACCAGAGCCGCGGCGACCGCTTGCGTTGCCCTGGGGAGGCAGCGCAGTCGGGCGCGGTCGAGACCTTTCCCGGCGGGGGCTGCCGTTCGGCCGGCAGTCAACCGACTGTCCATACGTTGGTTAGTCATGGCGGCGCCGGAGTTGGTTCTTGTCCCTGGACATGCGATCTGTCTTGCGCCCGATGCGTCTGATCTGACGGCCGATGAGGCCTGGGCGCTGCAACCGTATCAGCGCGGGGAAGGCGCTTACTATGTAGCCCACATTGCGGCCGGTGTTCACCTGGCGGCCGAAGTCCCCGGTCGCTGGTTGGTTTTTTCCGGTGGACGGACACACGCCGCCTATCCTGCTCTGAGTGAGGCAGACAGTTACCGGCAGGTCGCCCGGTCATGCGGTTGGTGGGGGCGACCGGAAATAACGGCACGCACCCTGATCGAAGGCTTTGCGCGTGATTCCTACGAAAACCTGCGCTTCGGCCTCCACTGTTTCTACGATGCTGTGGGCCGGCAGCCGGCCCACGTGTACGTCGTCGGGTGGCGGTTCAAGGCCCAGCGGTTTAGGCTCCACGCTCAGGCGCTGGGTTGGTCGTCAGCGCGGTTTCACTACGTCGGGGTCAACGACCCTCCGGCATTGGCAGCGGCGCAGGCGGGGGAAGCCGAAACACTTCGGGCTTTTCTCGTCGATCCCCACGGGAAGCACGGGCGGTTGGCTGCCAAGCGCGCCGCCCGCAATCCGTTAGGGGACACACCGCCTGTACACTGGACGACTACGCTGGTTCTGCCAGCAGAGCCTTAACCTTCTGCTCGAAAACAGCCTCGCTCAGCCCGCCGGTTACCGTGTCCCGGATATTGCCTTGCCGATCAATAAAGACGGTGTAGGGAATCCCGTTGCCGATGCCGAACTGTATCGCCGTTGCCGGATCGCCCATGGCAATGGGATAGCTGATGCGGCGTTTGGCGAGGAAGTTCTTGACAACGGCCGGGCCGTCCTGGTCAAGCGACAAACCGACGATTTCAAGCCCGTCATCTTTGAGGCGACGGTACGTTGCGTCAAAACCAGGCATTTCGGCGACGCAGGGCGGACACCAAGTTGCCCAGAAGTTGACGACGACCACCTTGCCACGGTGCTCACTGAGGTTGAATTTGCCGGAGTTGAACGTTTCAACGACAAACGTCGGTGCCGGCCGGCTCACGCGCGGCGGTGCCGCTGACCGAGATGGAACGGCAGGCGGCGGCGTTGGGCCAGGCGACGCCGATGTCGGCAACGATGACGTGGGTGGCGACGATGGAGGTGGTGCCGTTTGACATGCCAGCCCAAAGGCCGTACCAAGCACGAAAAGGTTTCTCAGAAGGATGGACAAACCGGTCATAGGGTCTCCATAGCAGGGTGGATTCACCACGGTCAGATTATGTGACGGCAGAGGTCTAAGGCCAACCAGCTTGCCACGCTCCAAACGTTTGTGTAGCGTCGAAGTGCGCTGCATCTACCAGGGAAGGGGTGTGATTTGAATGGGATTTGTACCGCTGATTTTGGTCTGCGTTGTCTTGACGCCCCTGCTCTGGCTCGAACTACGGCGATACACGGCTGCGCGGCTCACCGGTCAGGTGTCGGATACTGTGCGCGCCCGTCTAGGGCGACGGGTGTTGAGCGCCGGTTTGTTGCTCTTGGTCACAGCATTGGTCGGCTTTGGCGTCGAATTCCGCGAACACTTTCGGCCGGCACAATTAGTGGGTTACTTGACGATGTGTCTTATCCTCCTTGCCGTTTTGGTCGTGACGATGGTGTATGACATTCGCACCGTACTCCGCCAGTCGTTGTTTGAATTTTATGACCGTGCCGCCGAAGCCGAGCGTTTCCAAGCGTTTATGGCGCGTGAGTCGGACGCCCTGCCGAAAGTAACCAATGGCGTGCGCCGGGCCGGCAAGCGCGAGCCGTTGCGCTGACAACTTACGAACTACGTAGGCTGTTATGAGTGAAACCGTTCCCATCACGTCACCGGCCGGCGATCCGTTGATCGGGCGGCTCATTGCCGGTCGGTTTCGTATCCTCAGCAAGTTAGGTGAGGGTGGCATGGGCACGGTGTATAAGGCGGAACAGCTCTTGGTCAACCGCCCGTGTGCCGTCAAAATTCTCAGCCCGTTGTTTGCTTCCGACCCCGATGCGCTTGCACGTTTTCATCGGGAAGCACAGATGTCGAGCGCTTTTAGCCATCCCCATGCCGTCACGATTTACGACTTTGGCGACGACAACGGTCTGCATTACCTGGCGATGGAGTTTGTCGAAGGGGAGACCTTGTCGGCCGTGATGAAACGTGAGGGCCCACTTCCGCTGGCGCGGGTCTTGGCGATTGCGCGTCAAGCAGCAGCGGCGCTCGACGCGGCCCATCGCATAAACATTATCCACCGTGATCTCAAGCCCGACAACATCATGCTGGCTCGGTGCAATGACGACGATTGGGTCAAGATCCTCGATTTTGGAATTGCGAAAATTGCCGGCGACGCACCCCAGCGGGGACATGACCTGACGCAGGCCGGGTTTATTGTGGGAACGCCCCTTTACATGTCGCCGGAGCAGCTTGCCGGTGAACGGCTTGATGCCCGGTCGGACATCTACAGCTTGGCCATTATTGTCTACCAGATGCTGACGGCTCAGTTGCCCTTCACCGGTGACAACATGCAGGCAGTGACGGTCAAACGTCTGACAGAAGATCCGCTCCCGATTCAGAAGGTCAACCCGACCGTCACCGTACCATCGAGCGTCGAAGCTGCCTTGATGCACGCACTGCATCGTCAGCGTGACCGGCGGACACGGACGATGCGGGATTTTATTATCGAGCTGGAATCTGGACAGCCCAGTACTACCCAAGTTCAGAAGTCTGACACGATGGCTTCGTTCAAGCCGGATACATCTTCGTTTCCCGGTGAAGAAGCCTATCGTACTGTGCCAACGGCATCGCCGCCGGCCGTGAGCCTGCCGCCGTCTCCGGTGGACAACGTCGCCCTGCCGCCAACGGTGGTGGCCGGACTCCCGGTTCAGGCTGGGCAGTCCGGTGCGGTGGCCCACCGGGCACCGCTGCCTGTCTCCGCTGTGCCGTCAACGGTCTTACCAGCTGCTCCCGGTCCATCGGGCAACAAGCTGGCTATTGTCCTGCCTCTGGTGGCATTGGTGGTGGTGCTTGTCATCGGCGGCACCGTCGGCGCGTACTATCTCCTGTGGTCGCCTGGGGGCAACCGACAGCCATCGTCGGAGACCGGCTCGCAGCCGCCAGGTCAGACGGCACCCACCCTCCCCGGTGGACTGCCGGTAGGCGCTGCCCAGGACGCCTTTGCCGAAGGTATCAAGTCGCTGGCGCGTAAAGATTATGTCACGGCCGAACGCTGGTTTCGCGCCGCGCTTGACGCCGACCCCAAGTCCGGCAAGTCCGCGCTGAACTTAGGCATTGCCCTGTATCACCAAAATAAGTTGAACGACGCACGTGATCGTTTTGCTGAGGCGGTGCGTTTGTGCGCGGACGACGCATGTAAGAACTTTGCCTATAACTATCGGGGGCGTGTCCACTGGGAGCAACGGGAGTACGCCCTGGCGGAGGAGGATTTCCGGCAGGCTATCGTCTATGACGCAAACGATCTCTCGTCGCTTGCCTTCCGTGGGTTTATGCTGACTCTCATCGGACAGACGGAGTCCGCGACGCAGCTTTTTGACCAGGTGCTGATGCGGAGTCACGATGAAAATCTCAGGTCGGTTATCCGGCAGTGCAAGGGCTCGGCGCTACCGCCGGTGACAGCGACCGATGCCGGCGTCGGGCCTGGTCAGTAGCCCGACCCCAAAGCCCATGCAGACAACCATTGTCGTCTTGGATGATGAAAGCTCTACAGCGTTCAACGTCGCCCAGGCCGTCGCATCGCTCGGCTGGGTGCCGGTCGTGCAGGCTCTATCCCCGGCGACGGTAACTAATGGAACGGTAACTAATGGAAAAGTGTCCGGCCTGAAGCATGTCATTCTGACGGCGGGACGTGCGCCGGCCGCAGCGCAGGGGCTTATTAATGCCTTCGTCCAGGCGCACCTGAGTCGCCTGCCCCTGGTCGGGATTGGCAACGGCGCCCTGGCCCTTGCGGTTGCGCTGGGCTTGAAGCTCACCGATGAGCGTCCCCTTGGATTGGGGATCGTGGAGGTGTGCCATGACGGTTGTCTGTCATTTGGGAACCTCGCCTACCGGTTCCGTGCCTGGACGCCCCGTTTACCGCGTCTGGTTGCCCAGGATTTGCCGGAAGGGCTTGACGTGACGGCGACGACACCAACCGGCGCGCTACTTGCCTTTCGACATCAGACGCATCCCTGCGAAGGCGTGTTCTTTCACCCGGAATCCAGTGGAACACCGGACGGGCTGCGCTGGTTTGCTAACGTCTTTGGCGTTAGAGGCTAAAGCGTTGCTCGGCAACACGAGCTGCCGCGAGCGCCTCAATGATGGTGCGCCCGGCATAACCGGTTAGGGCGAAGTCTGTTCCTACCTGCTCTAGGGTGACGCCCGTGAGTTGGAGTGTTTCTTCTAGTGTCGGTGCGCCGGTACCCCCGATGGCGCTGAGCGCCGTTGTGCCCCCGATTAGACGTGGTGCAATGAAGCAGGTCATTTTGTCAATCAGACGGGCATCCACAAACGCACCGGCCAGCATTGCACCGCCTTCGACGAGCAGGCTACTGATGCCTTCTGAAAACAGGCGCTCGAGGGCAGTGGCCAGGCAGGGACGTCCCCGGTCGTCGGCCTCCACTGCGAGGATGCGCACCCCACACCGGGCCAAACGCGCTAAGTGTTCGGCGTTGTCCGCTGTGGTGGTGGTGATCAGCCAGGTCGGCGTCTGCCGCGCAGTTTGCACCAGGGTCGCATCCGGCGGCAAACGCACCCGTGCGGAGTCAAACACAACCCGGACCAATGGGCGGTGGCGTTCCCACCCTGTCCGGTCAGTCAGTTGGGGATTGTCGGCCATCACCGTTCCGACGCCAACGGCAATGGCATCATAGCGGTGCCGCAGCGCTTGCCCGGCTGCTCGCGCTGCCGTGCCGGTAATCCACCGGGAGGCACCGGTGCGGGTGGCAATCCGTCCGTCCAGGCTCATGGCGACTTTGAGATGGACAAAAGGCCGGCGTTCGAGTTGATTGACGATAAAGACTTCGTTGAGTTGGGTACTCGCGACGGCCAGGACACCTGTGATGACCTCAAGACCGGCTTCGCGCAGTTGTGTAAAGCCGTGTCCGTTGACCTGTGGATTCGGGTCGCGAATACCCGCAACGACACGGCTGATGCCGGCGGCGATAATCGCCGTCGTGCAGGGTGGTGTTCGTCCGTAGTGTGCACACGGTTCAAGATTAACATACAGCGTTGCACCGCGCGCCTGTGCCCCGGCTTCACGCAGGGCGCGGACTTCGGCGTGGGACGGCTCGGGCTCCTGATAAAAACCGTGTCCAACCACGATGCCGTCCCGAACCACGAGTGAGCCGACCAGTGGACGTGGACTTACGCGCCCGCGCCCACGTTCGGCAAGCTGGAGTGTTTCACGCATGAAGCGTTCATGAACTGTGGCGGCTGCTTCGGTCACATTGTGCTCCCAACTGTCAATGCCTGAGAGTTCACCCGTGGCGGCCACGCCGAGTTGCTTACGAGCTGCGAGCCATGTGTTACCATAGGAACCATTGGTGATGCAGGACCCACCCGTTGCCGTCCTTCCTCCTTGTTGGTGGCGACCGGAGCTGGTCGTGGTCATAGTCAGGCTTCTAGCTGCAGAGGGTTTATGTCACACGTGCCATCGCTGACCGATGCGAAGCCGACCGATACAAATCCAGACAACCTGCTGGCGATGCCGTCACCTTTGTTACACATCCTGTCGCGTGAACTGTGTGTGCCGCTGACCGCTATTTTGGGATGGTCGGAGTGGCTTTCCGAAAGGGTCGGTGACACTCAGCAACAGCAGGAGGGGCTGCGACACATTCGGTCGGCGGCCGGAAAAATGCTGTGTCTTCTGGATGATTACAGCAGTTTGGCCCAGTTGGGCAATGAAGAGGAACCTGCCTCGACCACCATGGCGTTGCCGGTCGCCGTTGAGCGAGTCTGCTCTGGCCTTGAGCCTCTTGCCCGGCAACGACGACAGCAGCTCCGCGTTGAACTGAACGACCAGTTTCCACACGTGACAGTTGCCTTTTGGTTTCAGCAGGTGTTGTGGTTGGTCATTCGGTACATGTTGCGCCTGGCTCCTGAAGGTGCAACGGTTGTGGTGGTGTGTGAGCCGACGGCGAGGGCGTTGCACCTCGTAATCAGCAGCGAGGGCGACAGTCAGGAGTCTCTGATGCCACCCAGTGGGCTGAACCTGGCCCGCTTGCTGGTCAGGCGCCTAGGGGGCAAGCTGGTGGTCGAGTCTACCGAGGCGGGGTGTCGAGTTCTGATCGAACTGCCTACGGCACCTCAGGTCGCAGCGCCTCCGGTTCCGGTAACGGCTCCGCCGGCGTTGCCCCCGGCTGCGCATGTGTCCAGCGTGGCGCCGCCCCCAACGGCAAGTGCTCGAAAAGTGCTGGTGATTGACGACGACGAAAACTTACTCAAGTTGCTCGGTGCCGTCATGCTCGCCGCCGGTTACCAGCCCTACCTTGTGACGGATGGGGTACAGGGGTTGGCGGTAGCGCGTCACTTTTCCCCGGATGTTGTGCTGTTGGACATCGGCATGCCCGGCATGGACGGCTTTGCGACGTTCAATGCCCTGCGTGTTGAACCCCACCTGGCACATGCCAAGATTGTGGCGTTGACGGCATACACCAGTACCTCGGAGCGGGAGCGGATTGCCCGCCATGGTTTTGATGGCTTTATTCCGAAGCCGTTCAAACGCGAGCAGTTGATTCAGATTGTCTCTGAACTTTCAGCTTAGTTAGGTCAGATACACTATGTCAGAAACCCGCCCCTCGCTCCTCGATCCGACCGAGTTGGAACAGCAACTTGGCGAACTACTGGAATGGCGCCGCCAGGATGGTCGTTTAGTCCGCACGCTGAAGTTTCGCAACTTTGCCGAGGCCCTCAACTTCGTCAACCGGGTTGGAACATTGGCCGAGGAAGCTGACCATCACCCAGACATCGCGCTGCACAACTGGAATCAGGTGACCCTGACGCTGTGGACTCATGATGCCGGCGGCTTGACCATCCTTGATGTACGCCTCGCCCGCGAAATTGATGCGCTGCTGACGCGCGTAAGGTCTGAGGCAGGGAGTAGCGGGCACGCCGACGGAAAGTAACGCAGGATGTCACGCGCTGCCGGGAGAAGGCATCCCTGTACTAGCCCGGCGGCATCTGGCTCTGTGAGCCGGGCCCCGGGTCTCCACGTTGCGGCCCCACGCTGCCGTCAGACCGCGCCCAACGCCGGCAGAGGCGCTCCGCCGCTGCCAGGCCACTGAGAAACGCAGCTTCGACGCGGCCACCGAGAAAGTAGTCGCCGCACGCTTCAAGCTGGAATTCCGCCGCCGCGGTGAGGACGCTTGTATCTGTGAACGTGGTGGCGGGGTTGGCGTAGCGCCACTGTTTAATCTGTAACCAGCGCAACGTCGGTAGGGTTATGTGCAGGTCGGTACTGAGCGCCGTAGCTAAAGCCTGCACTACAAGTCCCTCGGGCTGATCCAGAAGTGCCTGGCTGGCTGCCGGCGTTAGTTGCGCAATGTTGATATCAATCCCCGGTGGGACGCGCTCCGGCGCCAAGCGATTCAACCACGCCAGCCAGCCAATGGCGCAGGTATCGGTCGTAGCGCGCAGCGCCCCGACGCCAGGATACAGGCCCGTGCCGCTCGCCTCCCAGATAACGGTAAGACAGGGGTGGTACAGGATGCCTTTCAGTGCCGTCTGAAGAGCGGTGATGGCTGCCGGGAGGGGTTGGCTGCGCTCCAGAAGTTGGGCCGCCTGCGGTGCCGGAAGCGCCAGCACGACACAATCTGCCTGACGTGTGCCACCCAGGGTTGTGTTGTCGCCGCGCGTTTGCAATGTCCAGTGGCGTGTTGCCGAATCCCAGATGATGGCTTCTACAAAACACTGCCGAACGATACGCTGCTCCCCGATCTGCCGGGCAATCGCTTTGGCCAATGTGGTCATCCCCAAACGAAAGATGTAGCGGTCGGGAAACTCACTGCCTACATCCGAGGTTTCCCGTGTCGCCTCGGCGAGCGCCGTTGCAAAATTCGCAAAGGGATAACCGACCACTGGTGCCGCCAGGGGACACATGGCTTCCACAACCCCGACTTCGCGCAGGAATGCGCCAAAGGCCGGCGTCTTGACCGTAAAGTACTGCGCGCCGTGGTCAATCACAATGTCCAGATGGCGGCGGGTCGCCATGCGTCCACCCAGCGCCTGGCTCTTTTCGAGGAGTTCACAGTTGAAGCCCTGCTGGGTGAGGAAGTAAGCCGCAGTCAAACCGGCGAGTCCGGCGCCAATGATGGCGACATCCATAGCAGTCGGAGAAACTATCCTGAAGTGTGGGACTAGCGTGCGAGATACTGTGATGCGGCCGGCCGCAGAAGGTCAGCTTGGCGGCGGGCCGCTGTGCCACTGCAGGTTGCGTCCGTATGTTTCCATAATCATTTGCGCTGCGCGGAAGCCCGATAACGTCGCCCCTTCCATACTGGGTGTGTAGCCGTGGTGCGTGTAGTCGCCACAGAGGAAAAAGTTTTCAATCGGCGTCTTTTGCGACGGACGCCGACTTTCTGCACCTGGTTCGCACCGATACAACGCCTGTGGAATCCGTACCACGGTGCTTTTGACGAGGTTGGCCTGTGCCACTTCAGGAAACAGCTCGGTCAGGTCGTCTAGACACAGCCGAACAATCTCACCGTCGTCCAGGTGAAAAATATCCTTCGCCGGCGCGACAATCATTTCAATCAGACAGACATCATCGGCGTAGCCCGGACTGGTCACGGAGAGGTTGACAACCAGCGACATAATCGTGCCGATGGCAAACACGGCGTTGTCCAGCGTTACGACCTTCCGATCAAAGCGAAGCTGGACGGTAATGACCGGAATTTCCTCAACCTGCCACAGGCGGGAAAAAAACGGGAAGCTCCAGGCTTGTCCTGGCAACACCTCACGCAGCGCATGAAGTTCCATCGCTGAGACGTAAACGTCGGCTGTGAGGTATTCGCCATTGGTTAGTTCCAGGCCTAGTGCGCGCGGCGCATCGTTGGCGAAGTCAATTCGCGCCAGACGGGCGTTGGTGCGAATCCGTGCGCCACGTTGTTCGAGATAGGATTGGATGGGCTGGAACAGCCGCTGGCAAGGATCGCCATCAAGAAAGCCGATGCGCGTGGCATTCAATCCCTGGGCAATCGAAGCCATCTGGAAAATGATGACCCGCGCAGACACTTCATCGGGGCGCAGGAAGCTCACCGTCCGCGACAGGGGGTCAAAGAACCGTCCGATGGCCTCCCGGTTGACCCCCAGGTTCATAGCCCAATCACTGAAGTTCTTGATGTCCTGGTTTTCGATGAAGTTCTTGTCGCCGGTAAAGGCCGGTAATAGGCCCGTGAGTAGCTTGAGCTTATCGCCGAACCCGAGCAGGTCACTGCCGATCATCGAGCGCAGGATTTCAACCGGCCCGGCCGAGGGGGAAAACGTGATGTTGGAGATTTTGCCCCCCTTACCAGCGTACACCAACTGCTGCTTTTTCCACATGATGCGGTCGGCGATGCCGACTCGCTCCATCAAGGCAATGAGCGATTTGTAGCTGCCACGGATCACGTGTGGGGCTGTTTCGACCCAATCGCCGTCCTTGTCCAACCACGAGGAAACGCGCCCCCCCAAAACTGGGCGCTTTTCTAGCACTTCAACTTGATAGCCGTTGTCGGCCAGGTCAACGGCGCACGCCAGGCCGGCCAATCCGGCCCCAACGATGATGACTTTCATAAGGCAAAACAACCCAAATCGTTCGTACCTTGCCCGTCCGGCGGGCGAAACCGCAGGTTAGCTTGACGACGCCGGATGGGAGACTCAACGATACGCGCAATGTCACCGATAAGGCTAGTTGTTTTTGCCGGCAGGGGTGGCCCGGGGCCTGACGTGGCACCCGTTGACCTGCTCGCAGTGACCAGGTAAACACGTGCCGGGCAGGTTTGTCGCCCCATACTCTGACATCCACTTCTTTGCGTATCCCATGTCTGAACCAAAACTACCGACGCGCGCCGAAGACTTCAACGAGTGGTATAACCAGTTGGTGTTGCGCGCAGAGCTTGCCGATTACGCGCCGGTGCGCGGTTGTATGATTGTCCGACCTTACGGTTGGGCCTTGTGGGAAAACATTCAGGCCGCACTGGACCGGCGGTTCAAGGCAACGGGACACCTTAACGCTGCGTTTCCGTTGCTGATTCCGAAGAGCTTTCTTGAACGCGAAGCTGCCCACGTCGAAGGTTTCTCGCCCGAACTCGCGGTGGTCACCATCGGGGGCAACAAGGAGCTGGAAGAACCACTCGTCGTGCGCCCCACTTCAGAAACCGTCATCGGGCACGCCTATGCCAAATGGATTCAGTCCTACCGCGATTTGCCTGTCCTCATTAACCAGTGGTGCAGCGTTGTCCGTTGGGAGCTGCGTACCAAGCTCTTTCTGCGGACGTTGGAATTCTTTTGGCAGGAAGGCCATACCGCCCATGCGACGTTCGAGGAAGCCGAAGCCGAGACCCGCCAGATGCTAGATGTCTATACCGATTTTGCCGTCACCGAGGCGGCGCTGCCGGTCATTCCGGGCTTGAAATCGGAATCGGAGCGCTTCGCCGGTGCCGATCGGACCTACTCGATCGAGGCGATGATGGGAGATGGCAAGGCGCTCCAGGCCGGTACGTCGCACAATCTCGGCCAGAACTTTGCCAAGGCGTTTGACATTCAGTTCCTTGACCGCGATGGCGAACGCAAGTTCTGTTGGACGACCTCGTGGGGGCTGTCCACGCGGATTATCGGTGCCATCATCATGGTGCACGGTGACGATCAGGGGTTGGTGCTGCCGCCGCGCCTTGCGCCTTTTCAGGTCGTGATCGTCCCGATTTACAAAAACGACGCCGAACGCGCCCAGGTGATGGAAGCCGTGGTTGGACTACAACGTGGACTGACGGCATCCGGCGTGCGGGTCAAGCTCGATACACGAGACGGGCTGACCCCGGGCTTCAAGTTTAACGACTGGGAAATGCGCGGCGTCCCACTGCGGATCGAGATCGGGCCGAAGGATATCGCCAAACGGACGGTGGTCCTGGCGCGACGCGACCGACCGGGCAAGGAGGGGAAGACCTGTGTTGACTGGGACAGTTTAGGCGCTGCCGTTGCCGCGACACTGGACGACATTCAAGCTGCTTTACTGACCAGAGCGACGGCCTTCCGCGACGCCAACATCCACGACGTGGCGACCTACGATGATTTTAAGGCTGCTGTTGAAACCGGCTTTGCACGGGTATGGTGGGCCGGCGATGCTGCACTTGAACAACAAATCAAGGAAGAAACCAAGGCAACGCTGCGGTGTATTCCATTAGCGCAGCCGGGGGAAACGGGAACGTGCCTGATGACAGGACGGCCGACGCCGACACAGGCAATTTTTGCCCGCGCCTACTGAGCGCGCTAATTGCGATTGACCGGGCGCTGAGCGTGGGTAAATCGTTTGCGCATCGTTTCTGTGGGGCATTGCGACCCGGGTGGGGAGCAGTTGCCCTGTATGGCAAAATCGAACAAGCTGGCAGCCCCCCAGGCGATGACCTGCTGTTTCAAGGATAGGCGCTATGGTACCCGATGAACCTTTGTCCACCGCAGGTGACACCTCCCCAGAGGAGGATACATCCCCGGCGCCACCGGCTGCGCCGGATGCCGCCGCCCGGCCTGACGCCGACCCGGAGTCCACTGCGTCGGACAATGCGGTCGCCTCCGAAGCCGGTTTCAATGGCGCGGCTGCCAACGGTACGCCGATGCGCGAGGTTCGTTGCCGGTACTGTGGTCAGCGCAACCGTGTTCGCCTCGACTGGACACCGCGCGCCGGCGTGCGCTGTGGACGTTGCCGGCTGCCGCTTGATGACCGCCCGCATCGCAAGTTTCCCGGCCTCGAACCGCGCGAATACATCCATCCCCTCGATTCCCAGGCGTTGGATACCCTACGACTGATTCCGGGGATCGATCCGCTGCTCAAGAAGGCCGTCGAGATCACGGGTGAAAGCTATCTGCGGGTGATGTTTACTGCCAACGGTGTCAAGGTTTCCGAAAAGCAGTGCCCGGATTTGCACGCGAAACTGGAAGTTGCCTGTCGCACGCTGGGCCTCGGCGAGCTGCCGGAGCTGTACTTGAGCGTAACCAACCCGCTCGGCGGCGGTGGACTGGGTTTTAATGCTTTTACCGGTGGCGTTGAACGGCCCTTCATCGTGTTGTTCACGCCGCTCGTTGAGCGCCTAGACGATCTTGAGGTGCTGGCTGTCATTGCCCATGAACTCGGCCACGTTCATTGCCATCACCTGCTCTACAAGGTCGCAGCCGAGTTGTTGTTCCAGCTGGGAAGCTACGCCTTGGCACGTGCGCCACTTCCACCGGGTGTTTCCGAACTGCTGACGTGGCCTGTCCGCAGCGCCCTGCTGACGTGGTATCAGAAAGCCGAGCTCAGTTGTGACCGGGCCGCCCAGCTTGTTGTGCAGGAACCGCACGTGCTGACGAGGCTGTTGATGAAGCTGGCCGGCGGGGCCCTCACCTCTAAGCTCGACCACGAGGCCTTTATTGCCCAGGCGCGTGATTTTGACCGGCGCAATGAAAGCAACTTCATTGACCGTTTCTGGACGTGGCAAATTGCCAGTGGCAGAACACATCCGTTTCCTGTTTGGCGGGTCTCGGAAATTCTCAAGTGGACGGACAGTGAAGACGGTTACAAAAAGCTGATGCAGCCCGTTGCCCTGACAACGACTTCAGCTCACTAAGCCCGACACTGCGAGTTTGGGCCCGCAAGGCGTGAAGTATGCGAGCACGTTCGGCTTCGACCCTCCACGAACCGCAACTTGACTTCCATGAATGGAAAACCGGCGTCATCGTTGTTGACCGGACCGGTATTCGCCGCCCGGTGTTTACCCTGCGTCAGTCCGACAAGGTGCTGGCACACCTTGTTTGGCGGCAACGGCGGGCCGGACGGTACGTCGCCGTGGCCGACGGCCTGGCGCTTGATCTCAGCGTAGGGCGGATGGGGTATGAAATGACCGTCCGCGACGGCACACAGGGGCTGTCGCGGTTACGCATCAATCGCCGGCGTAATCCGCACCGGGCGCGCATGACGATTGAACTGCCGGCCGGCCGCTTCCTGGTTCGACTGCGGCGCGACGGGCGGCAACCAGGTGACTTTTCCCTGTACGTGCGGCGTGAGTTCTACAAACACGATTTGCTAGAGGTACGGTTTGAGCGTGCGCAACTCAATACGCACCATGGGTCGCCGTCCCGCCGGCTGTTGACGATTCAGGTGTACCCGATTATGCGGTGGGAGGCGGTTCATTTTCACCACTTGGTCGCCCTCTTGGTCGGGTGTGTCGTGTTTGTTGGCGGGCATGACCAGTTTCGGTTCGATCCACAGGTCAATCCCTACATGGTGAAACGCCGTGCCCCGGCGGCCTGAACCGGGCAGCATGAACATCTTGCAGGTAAGCTCCGGCCGCGCCTTCGGGGGTGGAGAGCGGCATGTGTTGGAACTGGTCGCTGCGCTGGCGGCACGTGGTCACCGCCTGCATGTCGCTACGCCGGCGGACGGTCGGCTTGCCCAGCGCTTATCGGCGGCCGGTATCCGTTGTGTCCACCATCCTGTTGTCATCCGCCGGGCGCTTGACCTTGGCGCGCTACGGCAACTGTTGACGCTGGTGGAGCGTGAGCGGATTGACATTGTGCACGCTCACTACGCCCGTGACTATCCGACGGTCGCCGGCATCGTCCGCTGGCGACGGTGGCAAGATAAATGTCTGCCCGCCTTGTTTTTGACACGTCACCACTATGTGCCGTTGACACGCAATTGGCTTTATGGATGGTGGCTGAGTGTTGCCGAGCGGTTGATTGCCGTGTCGGAGTACGTCCGCGCAAAGGCGCAGGCGTCGCTGGGTTGGGACGCTGCCCGCTTGGTTGTCATTCCAAACTGGGTAGATGCCGAGCGGTTTCGACGGCCGCGCGACGAGGCGGACCGGCAGCAATGCCGGCGGCGGTTCGGACTCCCCGGCGAGGCGTTCCTGATCGGTTGCCTCAATCGTCTGGAGGCGGCTAAAGGGCAGGCGATGCTGCTGTTTGCGTTGGAAGTGGCGCGTCGCCGAATACAGACGCTGCACGTGGCGCTGGCCGGTGATGGAGATGAAGCTTATGTCGCCCGCCTCCGGCAGCAGGCGCGAACGGCCGGACTCACCCACCACGTGAGCTTTCTAGGGTTTGTGGATGAAGCGCCTGACTTTCTGGCGTCCTGTGATGTGGTCGCCATTCCGTCACAGGATGAGGCTTTCTCACTCGGCGTGTTGGAAGCCTGGGCAACAGGTGTCCCGGTTGTTGTGTCGGATGTCGGTGGCTTGGCAGAGCTGGTCGTCCCGGAAGAAACCGGGCTGCGGGTGGGGGCGCGCGACGTACGCGGTTGGGCCGACGCACTGTGCCGGCTGGCTACCGACGCCTCGCTCCGGCAGCGGTTAGTAGCAGGTGGGCGCTATGCCGTACAACGCTATACACAAGAACGCGCTGTGACCGCCATCGAAGCGCTGTATCACGCTGCTCTTGTCTCAAGGAGGTGATAAAGTTTTTTGGCAACGCCGTACACGATGCGTTCGTCCTAATCGGTCAGGCAAACGTCAGGGTACCATCTTGGGGACAGCGGGGGTAGGCATGGGGAGCGGAGAGCAGGTGCGATATGGACGACAGCGCCGACTTCTGGCGCTTCTGATTGCGCTGGCGGTGGTTAGCTCGCCTCTACCGGCAGCGGCGCAGGCCGGCCGTTGGGTCTCACGGCCGCGGGTTGTTCCATCACAACCACCGGTCGGGGCGCCAGAAGCCGGCGACACGAGTGCTGCGACGCCGGGCGGCGAGCGTCCGACACTCAGACGGCGCGGCGAAGATGTACCGCGCCCGTCATTGCCGACGGAAACAGCCGGCGACGAGGAGGTGATCACGATTCAGGCGACGCTGGTCACGATTCCGGTTGTCGTAAGCGATGACTATAACCGCTACTTGCCGTTTCTGAGGCGGCATGACTTTTCACTGACTGAAGATAACGTTCCGCAGGAAATCACCTTCTTTGCAGCGGAAAACGTTCCCTTTCACGTCGCGCTGGTCCTCGATGTGAGTCGGAGCGCCTACCTGAGCATTGACGATATGCGCAGTGCTGCCGAGGCCTTCATTGACCATCTGCGTCCAGATGACCGGGTGAGTGTGTTTACGTTCTCGGACAGGATTCGGCAGCTTTGTCCGTTCACCAGCAACCAGGCCGAACTGCGGCGTGCAGTAGCGCGCGCCAAGATTGAAGGTGGGACACGACTGTACGACGCGGCTTACCAAATTCTTGACGGCTACCTTGCTCCGATCGAAGGCCGTAAGGCCATGATTTTGCTGACGGATGGTGAAGATACCACCAGCCGTTCCTACAAACCGCACAACGTGCTCGACCGCGTTGTGGAATCGGACGTGTTGGTGTACACGGTGCAGTATCCGTCTGCCGATCCGAGCCAAATTATTCAACCCCCTATCCTGTTCCCGTTTCCACTCCCGTTTCCGATACCAAGTCCCCGCCCACGCCGTCGCCCTCTGTTCCCCTTTAACCCGCCGCAGACCGGGCGCTCTGCCGGTCGTCAAACCCCTCCTGTCCTCGGTTTGGAAGAAACCTTTTTACAAGACCTGGCAGTGGTTTCCGGTGGGACACACAATCCGTTTACCGACCTCGGCAGGGCACGGACAATTTTCAGAGCCATTGCCGAGGAACTACGGCATGTGTACGTTCTGGGGTACTACCCAACCCGTGGGCTTGACCAACCCGGCTACCGGCGAGTTCGGGTACGGGTGAACCGGCCGGAAGCCCGCGTTCGGGCGCGTCCGGGTTATGTCGTGACCGAGGCTATGGCCCGCCGGAACGCCGCACCGGCGACACCGCTCCCATCCAACGCCCGCGACTGATGACGACTCACCGACTGGTCATTCTGGATTACGGCGTTGGCAATCTGCGTAACTTGGAGCGCGCCTTTGCACACGTCGGTGTCAGTGCGGAAATCTCCCCCAAACCGGCGACGGTGCGCCGGGCAAGCCATCTTGTCCTGCCGGGTGTTGGGGCTTTTGGTGCAGCCATGGCAGAACTGCGGGCGCGACATTTGGATGAGGTGGTGTGGGATGTTGTGCGCGCCGGCATCCCGTTACTCGGTGTCTGCGTCGGCTTTCAGATGTTGTTTGAGACCGGCTATGAATTTGGACAGCAGGCCGGCTTAGGGCTGCTGGCCGGTGAGGTGATCCGCTTTTCGGCGGACGTGCGCCCGGTGCCGCACGTTGGGTGGAATCAGGTAAAGCAAACCCAGGCCCATCCGCTGTGGGACGGCATTGCTGACGAAGCATTTTTTTACTTTGTGCACTCGTACCATGCCACGTCAGTCTCGTCAGAGGCGGTCATCGGGACAACCGAGTATGGGCTGCATTACGTAAGTGCTGTCGCGCAGGGCAACGTCATGGGTGTTCAGTTTCACCCGGAAAAAAGCCATCGGGTCGGGTTGCAGTTGCTCCGCAACTTTGCCGCGTTGCGTTGGTAGGTGATCGCTTGCTGCCGGTCACAAGTCGGCCGTGGGGGGCTTGTAGGATGGATGGTACTCGGACAGCACCGCCTACCGTGACCTATCGCGACCCGCGTCAACCGACGCCGCCTGTTCTGCGGACGGACAAAGATCGGCCAGCACACACGCACTACACCGGGGGCGACGCGCACGACAGACAGCACGTCCGTGAAAGATAAACCAGTGCGGCAGCATAACGTAGTGTCGGCGCGGAACAACGGCCATCAAATCGCGCTCGATCTTTTCCGGCGTCGGCGCTTGAGAGAAGCCCAGTCGTGCGGCCAAACGCGCCACATGGGTGTCCACCACCACGCCCGGCGCCTGTCCAAACGCATTGCCCAACACAACATTCGCCGTCTTGCGCGCGACGCCTGGGATCGTCAGAAGGTCTTCCATCGTGCGGGGCACGTCACCGCCGAACGCTTCGATCAGCCGCTGCCCCATCCCCTGTAACGCTTTGGCTTTGTTGCGGTAAAAACCCGTTGGGCGGATGTCTTCCTGCAGAGTCTCCAAGTCGGCCTGGGCGTAGTCCGTTGCCGTTCGGTATTTCTGAAAGAGGGTCTGGGTGACACGATTGACCCGCTCATCCGTACACTGTGCGGAAAGTATGGTCGCCACCAGCAGTTCAAGCGGCGTTGAGTAGTTGAGTGAACAGCGGGCGTCAGGGTAGGCCCGGCGTAGCCGCCGGATAATGGCTTGCATGCGGCGACGTTGGGCCGCTAGGTGACCGTTATCTGCCGGTAGATGGTCGGATAACAACTGCTTCATGGTTGCCTAGGATCGCCGGTGAGGCAGGTCGGAAACTGCTTGACGTGCAGGGGATTTGCGACCAGCATAACGGCATTCTCAAGCTTTTGAAACAACCTGTTTCCCGACTTGATTGCATCTCAGACCATTAGCATATGCCGAAGGTTCTTGTTCCTCTCGCAGAAGGCTTCGAGGAAATGGAAGCCGTCGTGGTTGTTGACGTTCTGCGTCGGGCTGACATCACCGTTGTGACGGCGGCGCTGACTGCCAATCGGACCGTCACCGGTGCCCACGGTATCCCGGTGGTTGCTGATACGACGCTGGATGCTGTGCTGGATGACCGATTTGACGCCGTGGTGTTGCCCGGAGGATTGCCCGGGGCAACCAATCTCCGGGACGATGGACGTGTTGCCCAACTGGTTCAACGAACGGCCGAACAAGGTGGCTGGGCAGCAGCCATTTGCGCCGCCCCGTTGGCTCTGGCGGCCTTTAACCTCCTTCGCGGGAAGGCATTTACCTCGCATCCCAGCGTGCGCGACCGCCTGGTAGATGCCGGCGGCACCTACAGCGAGCAACGTGTTGTGGCCGCTGGGCGGGTTGTCACCAGTCGTAGCCCCGGCACGGCGTTTGAATTTGCCTTGGCGCTGGTTGCCCGTCTTGTCGATGAGGCAACAGCACAGCGGTTGGCGCAGGCAATGCTGGTCGCGTCCCCGGTCGCGTAAGGTCAACATGTTTCGGAGCGGTTGTCCTATGAAACCCTTGCCGAGACGTTTGTGCTTCGGGGCGCTGGCCGCCGGCTTGCTGATAACCGGTGGGTACGTCTGTCTCCACAGCCGAGCGAACTGGCCGGCTTCGTCGTTGCCCAACCTGGCCACGGAGAATGTTGCCGCTAAGGAAGTGGACAGCGATCCGCTGCTGGGTGAGTTGCTGGCCGATGACTACGCCGATGCCGAAGAACTCGAATACTACGACCGCAAGGCCGTCCGGCAGGCGTTGCTGGCCGAACAGACACGCGCGACCGGCAAGCGTGCGGTCGCGGTTGCGTACTTACTGGCGGCCCTGGATGAAGACTATGTCCGCAACCGGGACATTGTGCTCAGGGCATTGGAGGCGCGCCTCTCTGATCCGACAGAGGATGACGATGCCATTGAGTACGCCATTTCACTGTGCAAACGCGGCGACCAGACGCTGCGGTATCCGTTGTTTGCGGCGGCCGACCGGTGCATCGGCGAGTCAGCGGAGCTGTTGGGCATCTTTTACGCCGAGCTGATTGCTTCTGACATAGAAGGTTTTCTGGAAACGCTGGGCCAATTTTCTGCTGCGGAGCAACGTCGCATTGCCGGTTTGATGGCGCAGAGTCTAGTCGTCGCACCGGAAGAACAGGTGTCTGACGAGCAATTTGATGCCATTTACGAATCTCTTGTCCAGCGCCTCAAGGCAGGGAAGCCAACCGCTCGCGCCGCTGCCAAGCGATGCCTCGAAGCGCTTGATCGTGAATTAGCCGATGATGACAGCCCAGTGCCGGCCGTCCTATTAGCGCGTGAGCAAGCCTGAGCAGCGGGAGCTGCATCCTTACCGCGGATGGTGATGCCCGCTTGGCAGGGGTGCATTTCTTAGCGGGGGCAAGCGACCGTTCATAAGGTGTCAAAACGACCACTCATCACAGCCATGCGAACTGGCATCGCGTTGCTCAGACCCCGGCGCGAGACCGGCGCATCCCAACCCGACTGAAACGCCCCTTG
>CALGZC010000035.1 GCA_937934745.1 uncultured Blastocatellia bacterium | reverse complement strand
GTGGTGTGGAGCAGATTCGGGCGAAGGCGCAGGGGGCGGCGGGACACATTATGAATCTGGGGCACGGGGTTTTGCCGATGACGCCAGTGGAGAATGCGCGGGTGTTTGTGGCGGCGGCGCAGGGGCGACTGTAGGTGGGCGGGTGGCTGGGCAGGCGGCTGACCGGGCCACACGACCGGCGACGGAAAAGACCCGGGCTGACCGGTAGCGGCAGACGCGCCGATACACGGTGGGCGTTCCCGCACCGGAGCTAAGAACCGACCGCTTCACTAACGTCTCCGGACGGCGAAGCCACCGGTGAAAAGCGCAGCGGTGGATAAGTGGCCCTTGTCAAACCGGTTTGCTACTTGATTTCCGGTCGGCAGTTGGCGCCCTCAGGACAGACAACAAAACCACCGACATAAAACGTTGCGTCCGGCAACGAGGCAAAGCCAACTGCTCCGTAGGGGAACAGCTTGTCGCGATCCTGAAACAGGGCGACTGAGACTTCATCGGGGCTGTCGGCGGGTGTCACCAAGTGACTGATTTTGTTGTCGTGGGCAACAATCCGAATGCGGTTCCACTTGTTGGCTTCAAAGCGCAGCGGCAACGGATCGCTTTGGGCAGGAGAACCCAACACGCCGTCGCGGTACAGGTACGTGTCAATGCGGCTCGTCATTGACGTCGGAACTTCTAGAATGAACACGTATCCGTTGCGTTCGTCGCGCCCGCGCACAACCCAGGCTGCCCGCCGACCCTGTGTGATACGCAGGTCAAAGTGGACCTCACAACCGCGAAAGCCGACATCTTTTGGCAAACCGACGGCAAATTTTGTTCCGCTAACGCGCAAGAGCTGTTGTTCAACGCCCCAACCAGGTGGCGCGTCCCATTTGTAGAGATTTGTGAAGTTGTCGGCAAACTCGATGATGGCCTCGAGTTTGGCCCGCAGGACGGTGAGTTGGTCGGTCGTCACCGTGAGGTCGGTTTCAAAAGTCCGATAGCGTTCGGCTTCAATGCGCAGGCGATGTGGTTCATCTGGAGAAAGCTGTTCGATAACCAATGTGCCATCGGGTGATATGTCGCCACAGTACACATCATCGGCGTAGACACGCGCTGTCGGGAGGGACTCAATGCGGAGAATCGCCTTGGGTGGTTCGGCAATTTCAACCTTCGCCGTGGCGGCCTCCAGGTTGAGGGTGGCGTTGTAAAGCACCCGCGTTCCCTGCCGCACCTGCACACGGTGTGTTCCGGGCGGGCTAATGCGCGCCTCGATCCGCCGTCCGTCCAGCCGCCAGCGACTTTCATCCAGAGGTTGTCCATCCACCATCACCATCGGTTTGGGCGTCGGCCGGAGACGCAGGTTGGGCAGTGAGAGGGTGGCAAAATGCGGTTTGAGTTCGGCAATGACTGCTTCCGACCGTCCAGCGGCAATGGTGACGTCACGCGTAAACGGCAGGTAATCGGCGGCGCGCACCTCCACCCGATAGCGGCCCGGGCTGAGCCGCTTGGTGAACTTGGCGTCGGTGACTCGCCCAGTGGGTTGACCATTGAGAAACACATCGCCCGTTGGGGTATTGGTCGCCAAGACCAGCGTGCCGACCGACGGCGGCCGATAGGTCGCCGTTTTGACTTTTTTCTCAATGATCACGCCGGCGTCTTTCTGGGCTAGTACGGGCAAACTGCCTGCTCCGGCGAGGGTAGACAGCAACAACAAAACGGTTTGGCATTTCATGGGTGGGGCAGATCGGCTGCGACGCGGAAACCTAAGAACTCGCGTGTAGTATCGGGCAGCCTCCATTTGCGACTCGTCGTTGTGGCGTCGGACACCGGGGAAGCGAAATGTCCGCCGCGATAGACCTTACACTCCAGGTCGCGCCCAGTTGGGCGGTAGTTACCGCCTGGATAAACCTTGAAGTCAGACGCCGTCCACTCGCAGACGTTGCCCCCCATGCCGAAAATGCCAAAGGCGCTTTTGTCGCGGGTGTTGTTCGGCTCGACATTCACCGGTAACAGCAGTACCTGGGCAGCACTGAACGCCTGCCGAGTGTTGGCCATATCGTCGCGCCAGAAGTCACCCCATGGAAAGAGGCGTCCATCAGTTCCCCGCGCAGCGTATTCCCATTCCTCTTCTGTCGGTAGGCGGAAGCGGACTCCGTCCGGGTCGCTTTTGGTGAGCCACTCACAGTAGGCGCGTGCGTCGTTCCACGATACCCCGATGACGGGAAAATCATCCTGTCCGGGAGGATAGCTCCCCTGCTTCCAATCTTGCGGGGGAGGATGGCCGGTTGCGGTCAGGAATCGCTTGTATTCGGCATTGGTGGTTTCGTACTTGGCCAGATAAAATGCCCCGACCGACACGGAGTGGGCCGGTGTTTCGTCGAGTGGTATGCGTTTGTCTGGCGTGAACTCATCGCTGCCGGGGTTTCGCCCCATGACAAATGTTCCGGCAGGAATCAGCACAAAGTCTTTCAGCGCCACCGGAACCGCCGGTGCCGCCGGCGGTAAAGGGACTGCCGGTGTCGGGCGCGATGTGATCCGGGTTGTGAGTTGGACGCCGCCGACCAGTAACACGCCGAGTGCGACAACGCCTGCAAGGGCATACACCCACCAGGAGGAGTGTGGCTTCACCTGGGCCGGTGGCGGCTCGCTACCGTATGGGCGGGTTGCACCCCTAGGAATCACCGGTACATCCTGTTTCGATGCCTCAGGTGACGACATCCCGTCAGGTGAGGCGAGCGGTTGCCCGGCGGACAAGGTGCGCGGTGTCAGGTTTGCTGCCTCAAGCAGGGCCTGGGAAAAGTCACGTGCCGTCCGAAAACGATCGCTGGGGGATTTCTCCAGCGCCTTGTGGATGACGAGCGCCACCGCCTCGGGAATGTCTGGATTGAGACTACGCAGCAGCGGTGGTGGCTCATGGATCTGCTTGAGTGCCAGGGTAATGGGGCTGTCACCGTCAAAAGGCGGTTGCCCGGTACACATCTCATACAGCACCACCCCCATCGAGTACAGGTCGGCCCGTCCATCAATCGCTGCGCCCCGGCACTGTTCCGGAGCCATGTAGCGTGGCGTGCCCATCATCGTCCCCTCGGTGGTCATGTTGACCACGGTCGAGGTCTGAATTTTGGCAATACCGAAGTCGAGCACTTTAACGACTTCTTCGCCGGTCGCTTCGGAACGTGCCAGAAAGATATTGTCGGGCTTGAGGTCGCGGTGGGTGATGTTTTGACGGTGCATGAACTCCAGCACCGCAAAGACCTGTTCAGCATAGCGGACAACTGTTTCTAGGGGCAGTCGTCCTAGACGCGCAAGGCGCTCGCGCAGTGTTTCGCCCTGCAAAAATTCCATAATCAGGTAGCAGTCACCCTGTTCAACGCCGTAGTCCAGAATGCGGACAGCGTTTGGGTGCTGAACGCGCGCCATGGCTTTGGCTTCCCGCTTGAAGCGCTCAACAGCTTCCCGGTCTTTGGACAGATTGCCGGCCATGATCTTGATTGCGACCAGCGTTTCGAGTTCGCGGTGGCGCGCCTGATAGACGCGGCCCATGCCCCCGACGCCCAGCAGGCGCAGGATTTCGTACTTGCCCTGAAAGTATTGTCCCACCACCAACCCTTCGACCGGACGTGGGCGATGTGAAGCCGTCTCGCCGCCAACCGGTTGGGTGGAAGGGGTGGCGGCGGGAAGGGTGGCTTCCGTTGGCAACGCCGGCGGTACGGCACTGGTGTTGAGCTGAAGCGTCGAGGTAGTAGCGGCGTCGCTTTCCTGCGCTGCAGAGAGCGTGTGCTCCGCCGGTTGGTCGGTCAACCCCGGTGGGGTGGCGGAGGCAAGCAGGTGGGTTTGAGGGGCGGGTGTCTGCGAAGCGCTGGCAGGTCGATCAACCATAGGCCGTGTCGGATGCTGATGGGCGTGGACTACTTGGCTTTGAACTTGACTTTTCCATCCACAATATCCACCGTGAAACTGACCTGTGACGTATTCCGCTCGGCACAGAGCTTCTGGGTGTTCTGAACGATAATTTGGCGGAACTGCTCGTAGGTGGTCGTGTTGGCCTCACCAACCGTCCGCTTGGCGTTTTGCAAGCCCTCGTAAAGCTTGCGAATGTTGGCTTCTTGTTGCTCCTGCGAGGCATTGTAGCTGATTTGCACCGTTGTCGGCTCAAAACGTGGAGGCAGTGGGTTGCGCTGGAAATCGTTGAAAACGGCATCGACGTCCAACTCGTCAATGCCCTCGCTGAATGCCTCACGCCGTTTTTCTTCGCTTTCACGAAAGTTGGCTAAGTACTGGGCCCGCAGGTCACGGCCTTCTTCGCGATCCTTCAGCGTTCGTTCCCAGAGACGCCGGAAAGCAACAAAGCGCGCCGTAATCTGATTGAACCGAAAGCGCTGATGAAACCGCAGCGAACGGTTTTCCTCCAGCTGCTTAATCATGGCTTCCACACGCCACTTCGTATCGTAGGGGGGACGGTCGCGGCCGCCGTTGAAATACACATCAAACTCGATTTTGAGGCGACGGATTTCCTCCTCCAGTTGCGTCAGTTGCTCATCGAGTGACTGAGGTCCGTTCATACCCTAATCCTCACGCAGTGGGGCGTTTGTCCATCAGAAGCCTACACGACCTGGGTGCGGAATGCATCCGGTGTGGTGAAGGTTGTGTCCAGCACCGGACATGCGCTGCCGCCGCCCTTGCTGACAGTGTTGACACCCGGCCAGCAATTCTCCTGACCAGGGTGGGCGGAAGTGGTTGCGCCGGGTGCTGGTGGGCGGTGTCGGTTCACCGACGACTTCCCGAATGAGCCGGTGGTCCGGGTCAAACCGAACGGCCTGTGGTGGGTTTGGTAGATCAACCACAAAGGTTTGCTCTGGCTTTGCCTCAAGTAGCCACCGATAACGGTGTGTCCCGTCGGCACTGACAACTGCAATGTCGGCCGGAGTCCGAAATAGCTCTGCCTGGGGATAGCCGGCCGTCGGATGGTGTGCTGGCGACTGCCGAATGGTGACGGTCAACCGTTTGTGTTTTGGATCGTATCGGTGCGAAACGGTAACGATCGGATGCCCCATCCGATACACCCACTGGTCAAAAAACCAATCCAAGCCCATGCCGGCCGCGTCTTCCATGGCGCGGCGGAAGTCGTGGGTTTCAACACTCTGAAACCGGTGGCGGGTCAGGTAGAGCGTGATCCCGTGGTGCCAGGCTTCGTCCCCGACAACATAGCGCAGCATGTCCAGCACGAGTGCGCCCCGTGAGTAGGCGTAAGCATCAAAGACGGCATCTGGGTGAGCAAAGCGGCGCGTCACAATTGGACGGCGGAGACCGCTGTTCCACGCCGCATGGTACGTTGCGTGATGTTCGTCCAGAATCTCTCGCAGCCGTGCTGCGCCGAAGCGCTCCCCCATGTAGAGCGCCTCAAAGTAGGTGGCAAAGCCCTCACTTAGCCAAATTTCCGACCAGTCACGGCAGGTGACGAGATTGCCAAACCACTGGTGCGCCAATTCATGGGCCTGCAAGGATTCAATCCCATCGGTCGGCTCGTCGTAGTGCGGCAGGGTTGTGTCGGAAAGATGTGTTGTGGTGACGTTTTCCATCCCGCCGCCGAACTCGGCCACCATCGTTTGGGCGTACTTGGCATAGGGGTAGCGAACGCCTGTGATATTTGAGAAAAACGCCATCATGCGCGGTAAGTTGGCAAATGCACGGCGGGCGTCTTCGTACCGGTCGGGGTACACGTAAGAGTAAATCGGGATGCCGTCATGCTCAGCTTCAATGACACGGTACGCGCCGATGACAACCGATAGCAGGTAACTGGCATGCGGTTGCTCCATTCGCCAGTGGACGGTATGTGTCCCATCGCCGTTGTCTGTATCCGCCACAAGCCGCCCGTTACTGACCACCGTGTAGCGGTTTTCGACGGTGGCGCGCAGCTCTGAGGTAAACTTGTCGCTGGGAAAATCAAAGCAGGGAAACCAGTTGCGGTTGTATTCGGTTTCGCCCTGGGACCAGATTTGGTACGGTCGGCGAGGGTGTCCCGGCGTCGGTTGTATAAACGTCAGGCCCGTCCCGAAAACACCGAACAGACCGCCTGTTGGTGGCGTCGCAGTTGCTTCGTAGGCGATCTCCAGCGTGAGTGTGGCGTCACGGTCGTAACGCCGATCAAGCGTGATCAAGAGTTTTTCGGTTGCTCGGTCGTGCCGGTGGTGAAGCGTGGCACCGGCGTCGGTTTTGACCGAAAAGACGCGCATTGGTTTGCCGGCGTCAAGGACGACATACGGCGGGCCTGACCGGAGTAGGGTAATCGTCAGCCGTGCCGTGCCGCTGACTTTCTGTTTTTCCCAGTCAAACCGCAGGTCGAGGGCAACATGCTGGGTATCGAAGTCGTTGATGCGCGTCCAATGGATGGTCGGCGCTTCGGGTGCTGCACGTTGGGCCCGAATGACCGCCGCCATAGGCCACAGCAATATGAGTCCCAGGAGCAGGAGTGGTGGTGCGAGACGGTGCGGAGACAGCTTGAAAGTCATGGACGCTTGATTGACTGCACAGACTAGGTAGTGTGTGTTGCTTTGTAATCTCCACGTGTTGCCGACACAACTGCTCGCCTGTTGTTCGGGCGCGTGCGATTGTGCGGTGCTGCACGTTGGAATATCCAGTTGAATATCTATGACCGGTGAAACGCAACTGCGGCGCGAACTGACTTTGACCGATGCGTTGGCGTTGACCGTTGGCACGATTATCGGCACTGGCGTGTTTTTGAAAACTGCCGTCATGGGCCAGTATCTCGGCTCGCCGCCGGCCGTACTGGCGGCCTGGGTCACCGCCGGATTGTTGTCGTTAGCCGGCGCGCTTACCTACGCCGAGTTGGGTGCGATGCTCCCGCGCGCCGGTGGCGAGTATGTCTTTCTTCGCGCAGCCTATGGCGATTTACCGGCATTCCTCTACGGCTGGATGCGCTTTGCCGTTGCCGCTGCCGGTTCAATTGCCATTTACGGCGTGGGATTCTCGATTTTTTTAGCGGGTTTGGTGGACTATGGCGCGCCGTGGTACGTGCATACCGTGCATCTCCTGGGCAGCGACATCACCTGGCGGTTTGGAGCGCAGCAGTTGACAGCCGTCGGTGCGGTGGTGTTGTTCTCGGTGCTCAATGGTTTCGGGGTCGTGGTCGGGGGGCGGGTGCAGTCTTGGTTGACGGCTGTTAAGGTCATCGCGAGTGTTGTGATCATTGGCGGTGTCCTCATCGGTTCACGGACGGGCAGGATCGCCAACCTGTGGACGTCTGACCATCCGGCTACCATCAGCGCGCAGAGCTTTGGGTCCGCCATGTTGGCTGCGCTCTGGGCCTTTGACGGGTGGAACAACCTACCGATGGCAGCCGGCGAGGTGCGCGATCCCGGACGAACGGTGCCGCGGGCACTAATCCTCGGCATGGTTGTGGTGCTGGCTGTGTATGGTCTGGCCAACCTGGCGTATTGCTATGCGCTGCCAATGAGCGCCATTGTGACATCCAACTCGACAGCCTACCCGGACGCGCCGCCGGTAGCGACCAAAGCCGTCGAGACGTTTCTGGGTGAAGCCGGGGCGCAGTTGGTGTCGGTGGCGTTCGTCCTATCGAGCTTAGGCGCCCTCAACGGCTCAATTCTGACCAATGCGCGTGTCCCCTACGCCATGGCGCGCGACGGCTTGTTTTTTGCGCCTTTCGGGCGACTCAACCGCGCCGCCGTCCCAGTGTGGGCCATAACGGCGCAGGGCTTGTGGGCCTGTGTTCTGGCTGTATCAGGGACGTTTGATCAGCTCACCGACTACGTTGTGTTTGCTTCGTGGGTGTTTTATGGGCTGGCGACAGCGGGTGTGTTTGTGCTGCGCCGAACTCGACCGGATGCGGAACGGCCCTATCGGACACTGGGTTATCCGTTTGTTTCCCTGGCGTTTCTCGGCGTTACCGCCTGGCTCATTGTCAATACGCTACTCACCAACCCGCTGGCGTCAGGGATCGGACTCGGCATTATTGCCCTTGGACTGCCGCTGTATTGGTTCAACCGCCGGAATGTGACATCACAGGGACGGGACATCTCCGCGTGACCTCACTCAGGCAGAGCGTCCGACGGCGCCGGGGTGCGTGCCTTGGCGTACTTCAGGAACACATAGTGCGCCGCAAACCAGGCGATGCACAGACCGGCAAAGCCGTCCAGATAGCCACAGCGTACCACGTATGTGTTGAGAAATGTTGCCGGTGGATGAAGCAGCAGTTTCCAAAACGGTATGCATCGTCCGGCGGCCCGCAGTTCCTGGGCTGCCAAGTCGGTATAGCGGTTCATTTTGGACTGGTGTTCCGCGATGGAGGCAATGGCCTCATGTTCGATCTCGCCGTCGAGCCGTCCGACAGGGCCGGCCGCCTCAAAAGATTCGTGAATCCACTCACCGCGCCAGCGTCCAGCACCGCGTCTGTAGAGCCGGAGCTGACGGTCGGGGTACCAACCGCCGTGTCGCACCCAGCGTCCAAGGTAGCGGTTGCGGCGGCGAACCGTGAACGCGACATACGGTCCGGGGGCGGCAACCGCCTGGCGAATCAAAGGGCCCAGCGATGGTGTGGCACGTTCGTCGGCGTCGAGGCAAAAGATCCACTCGCAGGATGTGAGTGTGTCGCCGAAGTTGCGTTGGGCGGCGTACCCGGTAAACGGATGCCGGACGGCGCGCGCTCCGTGCGCCACGGCGACTTCCTCCGTGGCGTCGGTGGTTGATGCATCGACGACAACAATGCGCTCGTCTGCCCAGGCGACGGAATCCAGTGCCCTGGGTAAACGTACGGCTTCATTGCGGGCAATCAGGATGACGGCTACAGAAGGGATGGAGGGTTGGTTGGCCGACATCACAGCAAACAAGCACGGAAAACAAGCACTGAGAATAAATTACTTTGGGATTGACTGCGCGGGTGGATGCCGTCACATTCCCGCGGCGGGCTGTGGCATGGGGCTGTTAGACCGCCTATGGTGTTGTGCCGCGGCACCGAGTCACCGGCATCTTAGAGTTCTTTGGGTTCGGGGAAGAATCGTATGCGGATCATAACCTACTTCGGGAAGGGGGGGGTAGGCAAAACCACCCTGGCGGCAGCAACGGCTCTCGCCTGTGCTGCGCGTGGCCACCAAACGCTGCTGATGAGCGTCAGCGCCGGGCATAATCTGGGTGATGTGCTCGGCATCACCGTTGGGAACGCCCCGACATCGGTGGCCCCCAAGCTTGATGTCCGTGAAGTCAGCGCCCTGGCGGAAATGCGCGCCCGATGGGCAGAGGTACAGGACTACGTCGCCACGATTTTGCGTGGGATTGGCACGGGGAAATCTGCCTACGTCCAGGAGGTGGTCCTGTTTCCGGCGCTGGAAGAGCTGACTGCCATGACGGAAATCTGGCGCGCCATCAGCGAACAACGGTATGACGTCGTGGTGGTGGACACGCCCCCGACTGCCGGCATGATGACGCTGCTGGCCGGCCCCGAAGGCCTTAAGTGGCTGCTCTCCAGTGTCGAGACGTGGTATCGCCGGTTGGCCCTCCTGGCCACACCGGTCATGCAGGCGCTGTTTCCGAATCGCAACCCGATGGATATGCTCCCGGAGATCGGCAAGCGCGTCGGTGCAATGCGCGCAGCATTGACCAACCCAGAAGTTGCATCGCACCGCCTCGTGACCCGCCCAGAGCAAATCGCCATCAAAGATGGTCTGCGGCTGGCAACGTATCATTATCTGTATGAATGTCCGGTCGAAAGCGTATTTGCCAATCGGGTGCGCGGCGGGACGGCAGGGGAAAAGGCGGCGCTTGAACTACTCCGTTCGAAAGTGAACGGCTTGCCCGTGATTGAGATTCCAGAACAGCCGGACGAGCCGGTCGGCGTGAAAAACCTGACACAATTCGCCGAGCAGGTGTTCGTCGCCTACGATCCGCTGGCACAGCCCCGGCCGGCACCCTTGATGACGCTTGAGGCAGCCGCCGACAATCAGTATGCACTCAAGCTGCGACTTCCCAATCTGGAACTGGAGCGTCTTGACTTGGTCACACGAGCGGGTGAGTTGGTGCTTGAAATCGGCCACTTCAAGCGAAACATTCTCCTGCCGGCCGAGGTGCGCAGCCGTGAAGCCGTTGGGGCAGATTACAACGGCGACTTGCTGACTATTACCTTTGCCTGATCTTTTATCTTTTACCGACGCGTACCGACGCGCCGGGTGGCCTTCTATGGGTGCGGGTTGCAGTCATGACTGTATGCCGGAGGTTTTGCGCGGGCGACAGCGCCGGACCTTGCAACTCACTTTGTCCATCAACGCCGTCATGTTTGGGGTCATTGCCGGCGCGGCGCTGTACAGTCATTCGACGGCGCTCCTTGCCGAGAGCCTTGACAATTTGGGTGATGCGCTGACCTATGGCTTGAGCCTCTACGTGGTGTCGCGCAACTACGCCGCCAAGGCGCGCGTGGCTTTGTTCAAGGGGTTGCTCATCTTTTTGGCAGCGATGGCCGTTGTCGGACAGATCGTCAACCGACTTCTGAACAATCCGGCGTTGCCGCTGTTTGAAGTCATGGGCACCTTTACGTTACTGGGGCTGGTGGCCAACGGCACTTGCCTGTGGCTGCTGTGGCGGCACCGCAGCGAAGATATCAACATGAGTTCTGTCTGGGAGTGCTCGCGCAACGACGTGGCGGCAAATGTCGCCGTACTACTCGCTGCCGGCCTGGTGTGGTTGACCGAATCGGGTTGGCCGGACCTCATTGTGGCGATGGCTCTGGTCACGTTGTTACTGCGCTCATCGGTACGGGTGCTCAGTGCCGCGCTCAGCGAGTTGCGCACGGCGACAAGCTAGTACCTGCTGCCGGATGAATGTCTTCGGGGACAAATCGGCGTGCGGGGAACGGTCGCCGCAGAGCGTCCGGCAGGCGGGGAACCATCGCTCTGCGAGGAATGAGCCGGGCAGCTTTCGGGGCAGGATGTGACTGCAAAACGTTACTGCGGTCTGGTGGACAGTCCGACGGTGAAGTAAGCCCGCGCTAACGGTCGGTCGCCGTCCTGAACCTCGGCAACATAGGCACCTGTCGGCAGCGGTTGGCCGTCCGGTTGGTAAAGCAGTCGGATGACGGGCTGGTTCTCACCCAGGGCCGGCACGGCTTGCGCCATCAGCGGAACCGGCGATTCAACCCGCCGCCAGATGATGCGGCAATCGCTATTGGTCGGCAGTTGACCGCTGAGACGCAGGGCAACAGCTCGGACACCTGCCGGGAAGGCATTGGCGATATTCCGGTTGTCAAAGGGATTCGGCTCATTCGGCGGCATCCAAAAGCTACACAACTCAATATGGTTGATGGCGTCATCAAGTAACTCTACACCGACACGGGCAGTTGCCGAGGGCGGCTTCTCACCGAATACATAAATGCCGAAGAAGATTGTCAATCCGGCCAGAAAACCCAACACGGCTAAAATCAGAATGACCGAGACAAAACGGTTTCCGCTGGAGTCGGCCACGGCTGCCGGTTGCTCCCTACCGCCAGGCATTGTGCCGGGACGTGAACTCGCCGCCGGATCATCCGCCTTGGGAAGGGTAGGACTGACGGTAGTTTTAAAAGTCTCCGGTGGAGGCAGTGGCGCCGCCGGGGCAACCACCGTTTTGAATGCCTCCGGCGGTTTGGACGGTGCGACTGCTTGCCCGGCAACGGTTTTGAACGCATCCAGGACCGGCTTTTGGTACGGGATGGCAGGAGCGGCAACGGTCGGAGCGCTTGTGGACACAGGGGGGGAGGGAATTCCGGTACCTGCTCTGGTGTCGGGCAGCGTCTCCGCGCTCGGAAGCTGCTCGCCACAATTGCGGCAGAATTTGGCACCCGGCGCGACTTCTGTCTGGCATTCAGGGCAAATCATCGGCAACCAGGAAACACGGCAGGAGGTTTGGCGCTTAGGTCGCGTACTGGGCAGTAGCTATCATGAGCGCAAGAAAGAAACAACCGCATGCTATGGCCGGGCCTGGTCGTTTACGTCCTGCCTGTGGCGGCCCGCCGGCCGTGTCGATCGGTCTCCAAAAAGTTTCTTCCCTAACTTTTCGCATAGCAGCCAGCCGGATTATAATTGCCGCAATATAGCTGACGTAGCGCACAAACATCGTCGTCGTTTTTTAGTTTCGTCGCTTTTCGCCCTGGGCGTGCTTGTTATTGCCGCAGGTTGTCTTGCCGCAACCTCGGGAAATCGGTGTTGTTGGTGCCGGCCGACAGGCTGTCATCCTGATCCGCAATCAGGGGTGGTGCGGTTTGGTACCTTTGTTCAGCAGGGGAGAAAATCGTCATGGTGGGTCTGTCGCGTAGAGGCGGGTCTGTAAGACACGGCTGGTTCAGAACGGCGGCGCGCCGGCAAGCTGTCCTGTGGTTATTGATGTGTTTGGTAAGCAGCGGTACCCCGGCAGGGGGCTGCCTCCTGCCTACCAGCGGCGGTGAGTCGCCGGATGCCCGCCGTCAGTTCTCAAACCTGCTCAAACAAGGGCGAAAGCTGCTGCGCAACGGCGACTTCGAAGCTGCCGAACAGGCTTACCGTCAGGCCCTGACCCTTGACGGCAACGCGGCAGAGGCCCGGTGTGGGCTTGCCCTGGTGCTCATCAAGGGGCGCCGCCATGCCGAAGCCTACCAAGAACTCCAGCCACTGCTTGAGCGTTCGGCAAAGCACGACAATGCCCTTGCCCTTTCCGGGGTCGCACTGATTCGCGCCGGGCTGTTTCGAGAAGGCTTCGACGCCCTCAAAGCCGCTTTGGCATCCAAACGCAACAATCCGGTTGCCCTCGCCGGCATAGCTGAACTGGCCTGCTATGAGAACCAGTTGTCGTTGGCAGCCCAGTTCATTGAGGCGGCAATTGCTGAAAGTCCGGAAGAACCTGACTACTACTTGCTGGCTGCCCGGATTGCCTCCCGGCTGGAAAACTTTCATCTCGCTGCCGAGTCGCTGCGCAACTTCCTGCGGCTGGCACCGAAAACGGACACCGAGCGACGTGAGCGTATTGAAGGTGTCATTCGTTTTTACAGCTACCTTGGTACGTCGCGGATCAATGTGGTGCAGGAACGCGCCGATGTCACGCTGCCGTTCGAACTGCGTGGACGGCGCCCGCACCTCAAAGTCCACATCAACGGCAGGGGGCCGTTCAATTTTGTCCTCGACACCGGGGCCAGCACCTGCGTCCTCTCCAACGAGACAGCGGAGAAAATCGGTGTGCGGCCAGTGGCATCCGGTGGACAGGCGCGTGCAGTCGGTGGGAATGGGACGTTCCCGATTGTGTACGGTGTTCTCAAGTCCCTCGAACTCGGCCCGGTCAAGCTGGCTACTGTGCCGGTCTATCTACGCAATGTCCAGAGCCTAACGGAGAACGGCGCCAAAGTGGACGGTTTTCTGGGATTGTCCACCCTGGCCGATTTTCACCTGACACTCGACTATCCACAGCGAATGTTAGGCTTGCGCTACGCGCCGCGCGACGTGGCGCTCAAGGAAGGGACAGCAGCAATGGCCGATCCGAACACGACCGAGATGCCTTTTCGCCTGACGGAAAGTGGACTGATCAGCCTTGAGACACAACTCGACGATGGCTACCTGCTCAACTTTATTCTTGATTCAGGGGCCAGCGCTTCTGTCATTGATCAGTCGGTCGTTGAGCGCCACACCTGGCAGTCTAAGATTGCGCCCGATCAGAGTGTCCGGATTGTCGGCGCAGCAGGTGCATCCGAAAAAGTTCCCCTGCTACGCATTCATACCCTGCGCGTATACGACCTGTTGCAACACAATCTACAACTGCCGGTCATTGATATGCGGCGGTTGAACGAGTCCTCCGGTTTTGAACAAAGTGGGATTCTGGGCGGGGATTTTCTGGTCAACTGCCGGATCGAGATTGACTTTCGGCGGCAGCGCATCACCTTTGTCCCGGCGCCAAACGGCCTGGTCAAACGCCAGACAGAGCCTCCGGTGACTGCCAGAAGCGGGGTGGCCACGCCCTAAGGTGCGGCCACAGTGCGCCGTTTCTGGGGCGCTGCCGTCAGCGCTCGTCTTCTAATGCGCCGGTTCTAATGCGCCGGGCCGACACTTCAGGGGCCTGGTTTCCGCCGTGGGTTGTAAATAGACGGTGTGGCAACCGGTCGTCGGGTAGCCCCTCTGCTACCCGTGCATTGTTTGGGCGGTCTTCTGTTACCTAGGTTGCTACTTGTCATGGCACGGTGCCTGAACGCGGTCGGTCATGGAAAAGACGGACTGCCGGAGCGTACAAACACGACGCAAAACATCAGGCGCGCCGTTTCCTTTTGCTTCTTGAGGCCTGTTCCGGCACAATAGAGGAGCAACTGCTCATCTTGAGGCGGCAACGCTACATGGTTTTAACGCTACATGGTTTTCAGGCGCAAAAGCGCGCTACGGCCAGCCTAGCCGGTACAGGTCTTAGCTTTCCATGGTGACAGGTGTGCCTTTCTTGCGCAGGGCCGTTTGGATACTGTCCGGCTTGTTGTGTGTTGGGCTGGGACTGACCAACACACCGGGAATACGGCCCATGGCGGTGCGTGCCCAGACGCAACCTCGCTCGCCGGTTAGAAAACCGACGCCTGCCGCTCCCCAAAAGCGCGCGACACTGGCTCCGGCCGAGGCCGGCCGTGTCACCCCGGCCGAACTGCGCGACGCCCTCTATGTCACCGAAACACTGCTCGGCACACCGACCCTTGTTCCGCGTCCGTTTGCCGAAGCTGAAGCCGCGATAACGGCCCTGCAGGCAACCTATCCATCTGATGTGCGGCTGCTGCGCTACGGCGCACGCCTGAATGAGTACCTCGGCAACATAGACAAGGCGACGCAGTTGATGATTCGTTATACCAACCTCCAGCCGGGGATCACCGATGGGTTGCGGCGGCTGGCAGCGTTCTACCACGGGCGTGCCCGCTATGCCGAAGAGGTAAGGACGCTGCAACGCCTTGCTCGCCTAACGCCGTCCACGGCCGAGCGCGAGGTCCTTGCCAATCGTGTTGCCGACCTTGTTCAAAAGCAGGCGCTCACGAAGGTGGATGTCACCGAGTTTTACCGTCAGCTCGTCGAACAGCGCCCCGAAGATGTTCGCTTCCTCAAGCGTTATCTTGAGCGGTTGGTAGCAGACGGCAAATTTGAGGCGGCGCTCCGGGCGCTCGACGAATGGCAGCCCAAATACCCTGACGAAGCGCCTGACTTTCTCAAGCTGCGTGCCGACATCTATGACAAGCGCGGTCAGCGGGATGCCGCCGTAGCCGTTTATGATCGCGCTTTCGACCCGCTGTGGCCGCGTGCTGTCGTGCGGGATTGGTATGAGTTGCTGCGCCGGTATGGGCGCTACCGCACCTACCGCCGGCAGCTTCAGGAGCGTTTTCGCACGGGCGCGACGGATTTTGACACGGCGGCGCGGTTGTTCAACATCCTGGCCTATGAGGGTAACTTGGCCGGGGCGGCGCAGATTCTGACAGAGCTGGAGAAGCGCCGTCAGCAGCAAGGCTGGTCGCCTGACGAACTCAATCGCGCGGCAACAATGTGCCTGCACATCGGGCAGTATGATCTCGGTGCGCGGTTTCTCTACTCGTTGCACGTTGTTGGCGGGACAACCCCCGGTTCGCCGGAGCGTGAAGCAACGCTCGCCAAACTGACGGCGGCGTTACTAGAGGCCGGTGAGGTCGGCACGACACTCGGTGCCGGAGACTTCGGACTTTACGCTGACATTGCTCAGGTTGACCAAGGTGCCGGTTTCCTCAACGGCGTGCTCTCGCTCATTTTGGCCGGTAACAACATCCCCCGCGAGTATGAACGTGCGCATCGTTCGGCGGCAGCGTATTTCAATCGAGCTTTGGCATACCGCTTCTTTACTGCCCTTCAGTCTGAGTACCCACAATCGGCGCGACTGCCGGCACTTCAGGGACAACTGATCAAAGGCTTTATGGCGATGGGTGAGTATGAGACCGTTATTCGGTTGGGGGACGAGTTCCTGCACGCGTTTCTTCCCACGCGGCCCGATGCTGCCGAGATCGCCCTGGATGTTGCCGAGGCCGAGGCCCGCCTTGGACGGCGCGCCGCCGAACGACGGCGCTTAATCGGACTTTTGGATTGGCTGGCCGCCCGTCAACCGGCCGGAATGCCGCTTGTCCCGGTTTCATCCCGACGCTGGGTATTCACACCAGAAGTGGCCGGGCAACGCCCGGGGCTTGAAGCCGGTGCTGTCCACGCCGCCTACCAAATTTATGACCCGACCGATACAGACGAGGACGGGGCAGAAGACACGTTTCAGGCGTACGACTACCCGATCAATTACCTCGGTGAATTCGAGCAACCGAAGACAACCGTCACATACGCGACGGTGCTGGAGCGCGTTATCGCCAGTTTCGCCGCCGAAGTACCGAACACCGCGGAGGTGCGCCCGGCCAGACTGAATCCGACGTTGGCTTTTCTCTACGGTGAGATCAAGAAGCACCCGCGCGAAGAAGGTTTGTATGAGCGGTTGTTGCGCTGGCTTGGGCAACACAGCCTGGTGGACGAACAGCTCAAAGTGTATCGGCAGGCCGTGGATCGCTTCGGCGACAATACCTGGCGGCATCGTCTGGCGCGCTGGTTCGTGCGCAATGATCGGCAGGCAGCCTTTGCCGAGTACTCACGGCAGTTGGCTGCGGCACTCGACGATGAGAGCCTGCAAAGCTACTTGCAGACGTTTTTTGCAGAGGTGCGGCTGGACGAAAACAACAACGACACCCGGCTCTACGTCCAGCTTTTCCGCTTTGCCCACGACCGTTTCCCGACCAACTTGTTCTTTGTCCGCGGGCTGCTCAATGCGTACCGTGCGGCGAACCGCCTGCCGGAGTGGGAGGGTCTTGCCGGCCAGTACTACTTCGCCGACCCAGACCTGCGCAGCGAGTATCTGGCGTATCTGTCCGAAAAGAACCGGCTGATGGCCGCATATAAGGCCGCCAAGGCGCAAAAGGGACTCGCGCATCGGCAATTCGCTGCCGACGCCGCCCTTTGGTTATCGCGCCACGAGGAAGCCGTTGAAGTCTACCGCGAGCTGGCCGCAATGTACCCCGGCGAGGTGTTCTACGCAGAGCGGTTGGCGACCCTGTTGCGCTCACTGTCTGCCACACAACCCGGGGCATCAGCCGAAGCTGCCCGGTTGTGGGGACAACTGGCGCAGGTTCACCCGACAGAGAATCGCTTCCTGGTACTGGCCGGTGAAGTGCGGGCCGAAGCCGGCGATTGGACCGGAGCGACCGGCTACTGGGAACAAATCACCGGTCGTGCGCCTGGCGACCCGGAGGCTTATCTTGAACTGGCGACGCTGTACTGGGACTACTACCGTTACGATGACGCCGTACAGGCCCTGCAGAAACTGCGTGAACGGTCGGGCGATGACACGCTGTATGCTTACCAGCTTGGTGCGCTCTACGAAGAACGCCAACGGCACGACTTGGCGTTGGCCGAGTACATGGTCACGCTGAGCGTTCCCGGCCCGGAACGCGCAACAGCCATCGAGCGACTCGCAGTGCTTTCCCGCCGCAAAGACTTTCCCGGACGCATTGAAGCGGCATTCCGCGCACGGTTGGCCAAGCAAGACTCCCCGACTTTGGTTCTCGGTTATGCCGACTTTTTGAAGGCAGCCGGCCGGGAAGACGCTGCCTTAGCCCTGCTGGCCCAGGAAGTTGCCCGGCGACCTGATGTTCCCTTTGTCGAAGCAGCCCGCGAGGTCTTCCGCGACGCCGGACGGTCGGTTGAGGAGCGCCGGGCCCTGGAGCAGTTGGTATCTCTGGCACGCGATGAGCGCGAAAGTATTAAGTATCGGCTACAACTGGCGGCTTATTTTGAAACCCGCAACCAGCACAATGAAGCCCTGCGAACGCTTGATGAGCTGGCGCGCAGCTACCGGAACAACCTAGGCGTCGTGCAGGAAGTCGAGCGCTTCTACGGGCGGCTGGGCGCGGTTGACAAAGCTGTTGCGCTGGCGCGCGCCTCACGTGAGATCGCCGTTGGGGATTACCGTCGAATGCTCACCCTCCAACTGGCACGTCGGCAGCGTGAGGCCGGTCAGACGGCAGAAGCGGAACAGACCCTGCGCGAATGGTATGCCGCTCACCCGACCGACATCGAGGCGTTGACGCAGTTGGCAGATTTGCTCAGGGAAACCGGCCGCAACGAAGACCTGGCAGCACTGTATCGGCAGGGCCTAGCCGCGTTACCCGTGGGCGATGATCAGAGTGCCTTGCGCCAGGGGTATATCCAGACGCTGACCGAGCTCGGCCGGCATGGAGAAGCCGTTGACCAATACATTGAGCTTATCAACCGCGAACCGGAAAACGCTGACCGTCTCCGGTTGGCACTGCAGTACGCCGAACAACACAACCTGCTGGATCGTGTGACGCGCTACTACGCGGAGTTGACGGCGAAGGCCGACCGTAACTATCGCTGGAACGTTGTGTTAGCAGAGGTGTATCGGTTTCAGGGCAATCTTGCCGGCGCGACCGAACAGTACGCCAAGGCGATTGTCAACGAACCCCAGCGCGGTGACTTCCGAGAACGCCTGGCTGCGCTGTACCGCCAGGCCGAACGGTATGACGACGCGCTCGCCGTGCTAGGGCGGGCTGCCGAACTTGATCCACAGAATCCAAGGTGGACGGCGGCAGCGGCCGAAGTGTATCTCGACCGAGGTCAGCCGGACCGCGCTGTTGCCGTCCTCCGGGAGTCACTGTCCAAACGAAAGCAGTTGTCGGCAAAAGTCTATTGTGCGGCCGGGGACACATTACTTACCGCCGGTTTCGTTCCCGAGGCCGGTGGCTTTTATGACAAAGGTTTCGCGTTGGTTCTGAGGTCACCTGCTACAGAACCCTTCAGTGAGGACGCCGTTGTCGGTTGGTTACGCACGGTGCTCTACCGTGAATCGGCCGTTGCCACACTGAATGCACTTGAGCAATTGATGGCTGCGTTGGCGCAGGCGCCGCAAAACGCCCTTGTCGAACAAGGGCGTAGCCTACTCAGTGAGAAAGTCATCCAAACGCTTTTCCCGAAGTTGCTGCATGACTATGCAACGGCGGAACAGTTGGCCGAGTTGGACAACACTCTCGCACAGCGCCTGACACGCACAACGGTCAACTCGCCCGACTTCCAGCGGTGGACGGCGATTGCGGCCACGACTGGACTGTATCGAGCCTATGAAACATCGCTGATCCGCATCAAGGATGCAGCATATACGGAGCGGCAGTCGGCAGATGATCAGACGTACATCAACAGTCTCCGGTCTTTGCTCAGCTTCTATGAAGCGCGCCTGAATACGGAGGCGGCGCTCAAGCTTCTGGCGGCAGAGGAAGCGCGCGACCGCTTTCCGGGGACATTTGACTTTACTGCTGCGCGAGCGGACTTCTGCCGAAGCATTGGGGATGTGGCGGCAGAACGAACAGTGCTAGAGCAGTATTACGGCAAACGCACCGGCGCCCTGGTGACAGGGGAAGATCCGTTGGTGACGCGCTTCCTGCAACTGCTGCATCGGACAGGGGAGCGTGCCGCACTACAAAAGCTGGCCACCCGCTACTCGCCGTATCAACTACAGCTCATCAATTTTTGTGTCCACATCGGCGACAAGGAATTGGCGCGGCTGGCCATTGACAACGCCGGACAGTCGGAGGCCTGGCGCAAAGCACGGCTGACGCAGCTTGAACTGTACTTCCGCAATCGGTCACCCGAGATCGGAGCACTGTACCGTCAAGTTTTGGGTATGCGGCCGATTGGCGAGCAAGCCGGCCGCCCGCGCGATCCGTCAACGGAATTGATCGGAGAAGATTGGTTTCGTACGGCGCGCAACTACGGCATCTGGTTGACGCTGGATGACGCACAGGCTGCTGCCGCACTGCGTTTTTTGGTGGCCGAAACCGAAGCTGCACCGCGCTCGTCCAAAGCGCATACTGCACTGGCGAACTTTCTACGGTCGCGGAAGCGTTATCCCGAAGCCCTTGACCAGGCTCGCCTGGCACGGGAGCTAGACCCCGGAGACCCAGAAGCGTTGGCCGCCGAGGGGGCAGCACTGTACGAGTTAGGCGAGCAAACTGCTGCGTTGGGTGTGTGGCGTCGGATCGTTGGCGAGCAGCAGGCGGCACTTGGGGCACATTTGACCTTTTTGACCGTACTCGCCGAATACAAACTATTGCCTGAGGCATTGCCGGCGATTGAGAAGTATCTAGTTGCGAAACTACGGGAACGGGCTGAACGACAGACATACGAGCCTGTCGTTGCTTTACTTGGCGCGATCGCCAAACGAGACGCGACGCAGGAGAAGGCTGTGGTGGAACTGCTGACGCGCGTGCTGGCCGCCTCGCCTGAAGCCCTAACGTTGGGGTTGCAACTGACCTTGTCCGATGTCCTGCCGGCGCGCGCCCGCTGGCCGTTTTACCGGCTGGTGAATGACCAACTGGCCAACCGAATTCTAAACGCTTACTCACGGGGCGATTACGACCTTTTTGATGAAGCTGTTGTTGAACACCTGACCGGTGGCAGTACGCTGGCCGACGCGCTGTTTAAGGTCCAACGGATGTGGGCAGAGCAACTGATAGCTTCAAAAGCCTATGCCGCAGCGGAGCGTGAACTGCGGGTGATGGTGGCGCTCCGGCAAACACTGTTCGGGCGGATGCGTGAGGAGTCGCCCCCGGCCAGGGATGGCGCCGACCTGGAAGTACTGAGGATCGAGCCGGAGTGGTTGGTCATGACGCAGGCGGCTGTAGAACTGCGCAGCGGGCGCTTGGTTGCGGCTGTTGAACGACTGCGACGATACGTTGCAGAGGCAGCGGCGACAACAACCGACCGTGCAGACGGTGACCGTTTCGCGTCCGAGCAACGGGCGCAGCATGCCTACTATCTGCTCCTCAACGAAGGGCATTCCGACGAGGCAATTGCATTTTTGGAAACATACTATCGGCTGCGCCTGCTCAAGGACGGGAGTTCGGCGACGAGACTAGGGCAGATCGAGACGCAGTTGCTGCGTCGGCAGACAGCAGTGGCATTGCAGCAGCTCGGCCAATTTGTCGAACGTGAAGGGACGCCACAGGCACTGGCGGAGGCTGCGATGCTGGCCGCCAAGTACGGAGCTTACACGCAGGCACTGGAGTGGCGGCGGCGCTTGGCACGGCGTGTACCGGTTGATGCCGAAAACCGGGTCGAGATGGCGCGTCTCCAGGCCCGTCTCGGCGACCTTGAAACGGCCGCCAAGCAGTTATCTGAATTGGTGTGCGACCGACGCTTGTCCCTGGAGATGCGCCTGCTGGGCCTTGAAGCATTGGGCGCCATTGCGCGTCGGCAGCCTTCGCTGGTCGGTGCCCTGCTCGGCAGTTTGAAGGAGAACAATCCAGAAACGCTGCTGGTTGTCGCGACCCTCCAGCAAGCCACTGGCCAAACGGCTGAAGCACAAAGGACCTTTGCGCAAGCGGCTGCAATGCCATACGCCACGGCGGCGCGCGTTGCTTATGGACGATTTCTCGAAGAAACCAATCGTGCCGGACTGGCACTCGAGGTGTACAGACAGGCTGTGCGTGAGAGCCGGTCAGCCGACCGAGAACACGTAATTCGTGCCGCGCTGTCCGCCAATCAGGCCTGGATGGCATTGGAGCTGGCGCGCTATTTCCGATTGCCACAGGATTCGGGCCGCAGCGCCCTCCCCAGCGTGAGCTATGCCCAGCCTGTTGTGCCGCTGCCGGGGGCAGTGTATGAGTCGGCGCAGTCTGAGCAGCGTTTGGCGCAACTGACCGAACAACGCCAAACCTTGGCGCGTCTGGTTGCTGCGGGGCTGGCGCAGCGCGAAGAAGACCTGGCGCTGCGTTTTGCTCAGGCTTTGCGCGAACTGGCGGATACCAAGACGGCCTTTGAAGAGGCGGAACGCTTGTTGGCGCAAGTCAACCAAAGTTTGGAAACGCGGCCCGTGTTGAAAATCCTGTTTGATTCAACACCGACTGGTGAATTGGATTTCTCGGACATGATCGGTCAACGTCAGTCAGTCTCCACCGTTGGGTAAGCCTTGACTGCGGTCCATAGGACGGGATGTGATCAGGGCAGCGGTGTTGAGGATAAGAGAAAGGACCGGCAAGCTGAAGTTGGTGGGACATCTGCATCCTCCCGGTGAGGCGAAACGCGCACCGGGTATCGCCACAAATGGTCACCAAAAATGGCTGCGAGCACTCGGACTCGACGCCGGTGTGACTTGCCTGAGCGTTTGCCGTTATTAGCCTGCGATTTGAGGAAGGAATTTGTTGGTGCACTATGAACTTCCCCGTGCAGGAAGTCGCCGATTTCATCCGGCGGCAACTGCATCGTGTTGTGATTGGGCAGGACGCCGTTATTGACCAGATTCTGCTCGCCCTCTTTGCCGAAGGGCACGTGCTGGTGGAAGGCCCGCCCGGTACGGCCAAAACCCTGATGGTCAAAACCCTGGCCCGGGTCATCGGAGCCGATTTCAACCGGATTCAGTTTACCCCTGACCTCATGCCGGCCGACGTGACCGGAACCAATGTGTACAACACGGCTACCGGAGTCTTTTCCTTCCGCCGCGGCCCGATCTTTACGGATTTGCTGCTGGCGGATGAAATCAACCGGACGCCACCGAAGACACAGTCGGCTTTGCTTGAAGCGATGGAGGAACGGCAGGTGACCGTGGATGGTGAAACCCATCCCATGTCGCCCCTGTTTCTGGTTGTCGCGACGCAAAACCCGATTGAGTACGAGGGGACGTATCCACTGCCTGAGGCCCAGCTTGATCGCTTTTTGCTCAAGATTGTGGTGGATTATCCGTCGGCGGAAGAGGAAGTACGAATTGTATCCAGTTGGGATACCGGTTTTAACGCACGTCGGCTCGACGCTATGTCGTTGGAATGCCTGTCGGATGCCAGTGTCATTCTCCAGTGCCGTGCTACGGTGCGCGAGGTGACCACCGAAGCAGGCGTTCAACGCTACATTGTGGATATTGTCCGCCGCACACGTCCGCCTGCCGCACCGAATCTAGTGTGGGGTGCGAGTCCGCGTGCAGCAGTCGCACTGTTGCTGGCCGCGAAAGCGCATGCGGCACTGGATGGTCGGTTGTTTGTCACACCTGATGACGTCAAGGCCGTTGCCGGGCCTGTGCTGCGACATCGGATGATTCTGCGTTCTGAAGCCGAGATTGACGGCGTAACACCGGACGAAGTGATTACCGACATCATCCGGCACATCGCGGTGCCCCGCTGACCGACGTGGTGCCGGCACGGGTGGAGCTGCTTCAGGCGACGGCGTGCGTCGCCCTGCGCATCTGAAGCTCGTTAAACCCGGTGCAGGGACGCTATGGGCTGCGCAGAACGGCGCCCTCCAGCTAGTGCTTGCCGAAAAGTTGCTCCACCAGTTCGTTGAGTTCGGCGATGCCACACCGGCGCTTACTCAAATCTTCAATTTGCTTGAGCTTGCGGATCATCTGCACGATGGGCGCTTGCATTTCGGGGAACTTGATCACGATGTCGAACTGTTCTCCAGGGCCGACCATGCAGGCTTTGTCGTTGAGGAAGGTTGTCAAGTGGTTGAGCATCCCCTGGGCTAGGATGGCCACTTCCGCCAGAATTTTTTGATATTTCTTCTCCAACTGCTGGCGTTCATCTTCGACGGTCGCTTCGGGTGGCAACGAAACGTCTTCGAGGAACTTGCCGCTGTTTTGTGTGGCGCGGCGCAGCTCATCGAGCTGTTGTTCGGCTTCGCGCATGCGGCGCTCGTACTGGGCGACAACTTCTTCGAGTTCTCCGACATCGCGCCGCCCAAGCTTGACTTGTAACCGTTTGCGCAGACTGCGGTTGTCTTGCTCCAGACGCTCAATCCGAGCCAAGAGTTCTTCCCGGGAGAGATGTCCTAATGTGACTGCCGGCCGATCTGGGGTCAGGCTTCGCTCTATCTCGGCGTCTTCGTCTGATTCGCTGGGCGTGGCAGTCGGCTGGGTCATTTGCTCGCGCCGGTATTGCTCAATGAGCCGGTCGAGCTGGATCACGTCCCCGCCGAATGACCCGCCAGGCGCCTCTCCACGAGAGGATGTTCGGGGACTCGGCTCTGTTGTCGGTACAGGGAAACGACGCTGGATGTAAGTGACCAGGTCCGACCGTGCCGCTTTCGCCAAATACGTCAGAAACCTCTGGTAGACGGCAGGCGTCGCCAGAACAGTTTGGAAGTAATCCCGCCAGTGCTGGTAACTCTGGATGACTTCGGGTTGCTTCAAATAAGGCGACTGAGGCTCTGATTGTTGTAGCGTTTCCACCTGGGCTAGGTAGGACAGCCCATCGGCCATGTACGGGAATTGTGCATCCATCGTCCGCCGCACTTCCTCAGGAATGTCTAATACGAAAAGCCGGATTGCACATCATCGGTCACTGTGTCGGTTCGCAGCGCCGGTGCTCGGTTCGTGCCTCAGGCAGTCCAGGAGCTGTTCGGCGTCCACATTACCACCCGAAAGCATAACCCCAACCCGTTCTGCCTGCCCAGGAACCTTGCCCGCCAGAAGCGCCGCTACGCCCACCGCTCCGGTCGGTTCAACGAGAACCTTCAGGCGCGTCAACAGGAACGCGACGGCGGCGCGAATGTCGTCTTCTGAAACGAGCAAAATATCCGTTACGAGACGTTGGATAATGGGAAATGTGATCTCTCCTGGTGTCAGGTTACGCATACCGTCAGCGATGGTGTCCGGCGGGGGAATGGTCATCCGCCGTCCGGCACGGAAAGATTGATAGGTATCCGAGGCGCGCTCCGCTTCGACCCCGTAAACTGCCGTGTCCGGGTACCACGCCTTGACAATTGTCGCACACCCACTCAGCAGTCCACCGCCGCCGACCGGAACAAGCAGTGCATCAAGCCGGCCGACTGCTATCAACAATTCGAGGGCCGCCGTCCCTTGTCCGGCGATAATGGCCGGATGATCGTAGGGATGGATCACGACCCGTCCGGTGTCTGCGGCTAACCGGCGCGCGATGGTTTCACGGTCGTCATGGCGACGGTCATAACCAACAACCTGTGCGCCGTAGCTCTGTACGGCGGCGAGTTTGGTGGCCGGGGCGTCGGTCGGCATCACAATCGTTGCTGGGACGCCAAACGTCTGGGCAGCCAAGGCGACGCCTTGGGCGTGATTCCCCGACGAAAAGGCCACCACGCCGCGCGCACGTACCGACTGCGGCAAGGCGGCCAGGCAGTTCGTTGCACCCCGGATCTTGAACGACCCACCACGCTGAAAATTCTCTGCCTTGAGGAACACGCGCCGACCAGTCCGCCGATCTAGCGTCTGCGAAGTCAGCACTGGCGTGTGATGTACGTGCGGTGCCACACGGTCACGGGCTGCAACAACCTGCGCCGGCGTTACGTCGCTCGGATCTGCCATAGCGACGGAGTATCGCACATTTGCGGCAGCTTTTGCTATTTCCAATGTCTAATTTGGAAGTATGTTGAAAACAGGTACCTGATATGAACCATCTCGGACCACTGCACGGCAAGCGTATCCTTGTCACGCGGGCGGCACATCAAGCGTCCGCATTTGTTGCATTGCTTGAACAGTACGGAGCTGAGACGACAGCTTTGCCTACCATTGCCGTCACCGAACCGACCACGTGGGACAGTCTTGATGGGGCGCTGCGCCGCCTCCGGGAACAGGCAACTGGTGTGAGAGACCATTACGACTGGGTCTTTTTCACGAGCGCCAACGGGGTTGCCTTCTTTCTCAAACGCCTTCAGTTCCATGGCGATGAGCCACAACAACTCCTGCGGGGCTTACGGGTGTGCGCGATTGGGAAGGGGACTGCCGGTGCGCTGCGAGATGCAGGTTTGGCCGTGGATTTGATTCCGGCTACGTTCAATGCCGAGGGCGTCATCGAATGTTTTGTTGCTGTCCACGCCGGGCAAGTCGCCGGTTTGCGGGTGTTGTTTCCACGCGCGCGTGTTGCCCGGGAAGTGTTGCCGGAGTCGCTGGCTGCCCTTGGTGTCCAACTTGACATTGTCGAGGCCTACCAGACCGTGCGGGGCGATTTGGATCCGTCTATTTGGGTCGGTCGTTTGCAGTCTAGTGAATTTGACGTCGTGACATTTGCCAGCGCCTCAGCCGTGTTTCAGTTCGCAGAGGCGTTTGCACCTGTGCCGTTGCGTGAGTTGCTGGGGCGGACTCTGGTTGCCTCTATCGGCCCAGTCACCAGTCAGGCGGTGCGTGAGGTAGGGTTGGTCGTTGCGATTGAACCCCCGGAGGCGACGTTGCCCGCCCTGGCCGCTGCGATTGCAGCGTATTATGCGCTGCGATGAAACCTTGAACCCCGCGTCATCCTGACGCCAACACTGACGGGAGGAGCTGCGATGCCGACGCCGGTTGCGCTTGCCCAGGAGCTTGAAACCGATATCCAGAATATTCCAAACTACGCCGTACGTGTCGAGACGTGCTGCGCTAGGCGGCTGGAAACCGGGGATGTTCACATTACCGGTGCTGTTGTCAATACCGGCTTGACGCGCTTACAGACGCCGTACCTGTACTTTACGGTTCACGACCGCTTCGGAATCCTGTTGCGTGAAGAAGTGGTTGCTGCCGGCGTCAAAGCCATTCAGGGCGGTGAGGAAATTGCCATTGAAATTCTGATACCGGATTGTTCGACCAGCGCCGCTTTGGTGCGGGTGCTGGCTTCGCTTTAATGAAGGCGACTGAGTTTCTACAGCTTGCACCGTCGGCGCCGGCAGAGACGCTCTACCTACTGACAGGTGCAGATGCGTATCTGCACCGTGCTTGCTTACAAGCGTTGACGCAGCGGGTGGCGCCGGAAGTCTCCCTACGGCCCTTCAACGTTTCCGAACATAATCTTGAGCAGGAATCGCTGAGCCGTGTGTTGGCCGTTGCGCGGGAGTTACCCGTGCCTCCTGGGCGGCGACTGGTGGTCATCCGCAACCTGGACAAGTTGACCGATGCGGAGGTGGAGCTTCTCAAGGACTATGTGCGCCATCCGACGCCGACAACGACACTGGTTTTTCAGATGGACGGATTGGATAAACGTCGCACGGCGACGACAGTGCTCCTCAAGACGGCTACCCTGGTGGAGTGTGTCGCATTGACGCCGGAAGAGGCGCGGCGATGGGTGAGCGGTGAAGCGCGCCGCCGTGGGTATGAGTTCCCGGCGGCAACGGTGAGCCGGCTGATCGGTGCCGTCGGCTGTGATCTTGCACGTCTGACCCAGGAGATGGAAAAGCTCATGCACTATGCCGGGGCAGGTGGGTATGTGCCGCCGGAAGCGGTGGAGGCGCTCGTCGTCCGCTCATTACACGAAGATAACTTTGCGTTGAGTGAAGCGCTCTGGCAAGGTGATGCCCCACGTGCGTTGCGTATCCTGCATCGGCTGTTAGGGCGCGGTGAGGAGCCGGTAGCACTGGTGGGGCTTCTGGACTGGCAACTGCGGCAGATGCTAACCGCCAGTGAGCTGATGGCTGCCAACACACCACGCGACGTGCTTGTGCGTGAGCTGCGAATGCCACCACACCGGCTGAACGCATTTCTCGGTACCGTCCGCAAGCAGTCTCCAACGAAGTGGCGTCACGCGCTGATCCGGTTGCAGGCCGTGGACGACGCCATCAAGCACGGACGGGCAACACCTCGTTTACTGCTGGAAGTCTTCCTCTGTGAAACGCTGGCCCGGGTGGATGCACGTTCTTCGTGTTAGCCGAACTTTTTTTCAGTAAAACAAGGCTGTGATAATCCAGTTTAGTTTGCTACAATCGCCACGTCATCAACAACGGTGATAGTCATCGGCCTCCAGAGGTGGGCTGCACGTGTCCAAGGCAGCAGAAATTTGGATTGTTTTTGTGACGACGGACACTCCTGAGTCGGCGCGTGCGTTGGCGCGGACGGTAGTCCGGGGAGGGTATGCCGCCTGCGTGAACCTGATTCCCGGCGTGACTTCCATCTACGTTTGGGAGGGGACTGAATGCGAAGACACCGAGTGGTTGCTGGTGATCAAGACCACAGCAGAACGGTATCCGGCCCTCGAAGACTGTATTCGCGCACAGCACACGTATAGTACGCCTGAAATTCTGGCCGTTACAGCGACTGCTGTGTCGTCTGCCTATGCAGCTTGGGTTCATCAGTGCTGTGACATAAAAGAGGCTGACTGACCACGGTGATCGTGATAGGTAGGTACCCCCTTCATCAATCCATGCCGAGGCTTTAGTTTTTAGTGGTAACCAGAGGAAAAGGCATGCCGACAAATCTAGCCGACATCAAAGAGGTTTTGGTGGATGTCGAACTCCTGACGAAATATCGCATGTTCGACCGCGCGCTCTCCCTACTCGAAACGGCGATTGGCGTGTCCCCGAAAAATATCGAACTCCGTGAACGCGCGTGCAGCATTGCCCTTGAGCAAGGTTGGCGGCAGAAGGCCATTGAGCACCTGTTGTCGCTTTCCAGTCTGTACATTGAGGCGGGCAAGTTGGAACAGGCTAACTCGGCATTGCTCAACGCCAAGCGGCTCAATCCACAGCTTTCGATCACCTCCCGTCTGAGTGCACTCAAAGATATCGAACGTCAACCGCGTCACCCCGGTGGGGGACTACCGCCGGTGCCGCAAAATTTGGCTGTGTCAAGCCACTATGCAATGGCGCGCAGTCGGGCGCTGCTGACCGGCGACCTGAGTTGTTTCAGCCTGTTTGACATCATTCAGGTCATTGAGAATAGCCGCATTACAGGCTATCTTTCGATTCAATCACCGGGACTGACCGGCAAGATCTACTTCAACGAAGGTCTGATCGCCGATGCGTCCACCGATCTGCTGCGCGGGATTCCCGCCCTGAAACGTTTTGCCGAAGTCAGTACCGGTTACTTTGAAGTTGAAAAGTCCGTCGTTGAGTACAAACAGAATATCCAGACGACCAGCAACACAAGCCTTATCCTGGATATTCTCCGCGAACTCGACGAAGAGCGCTCTAACGAGAGTCCACCCATCGAGATCAATCTCGACGACGCAGGGGAAACTGACTCGCACATTCATTGAACGTGGTTGGTGCCACCGGTGAACCGGTGCGGGCCAGCTCGGACGGTCGGTTATGGCGTGACCCGGTGCGCGCTGAGCCGCCGCCGTTGAGGGCGAGGAAGAATAGTGCGGACAGCGGAGCTATCCTTGGGTTTCAGTGTGGCGTCTGCTGTTGCTCGATGTACTGGCGCGCGACGGCAAGCGGCGCGCCGCCGGAGCTTGCAGCCAAGTCGGACGGCGACCACAGCGCCCCGTTCCGGTCATGCTTCTGGATGTCGGACCACTCCTTGCGCAGCAAGCGACCAGACACGCCTTTCAGGCTGTTGACGGGGTTGGAGACGGCGACATTCGGCGGCTATGCCACGCGCCGGTGGACGTGCCGGGCATCAGCGGCTCACATCGTCTTCGCCGTCCATCTCGGTCAGTTGCGTCTCGACGTCGGCACGGACCTTGACCAAGATCGCGCGTTGCCGGTGGCTGGCGTCGCCATCACCCCCCTGCGGCAATATTTCGCCACAAAGACCACGTGGATGCGCAGCTTGAAAACGCAGTGCCGTCCCCTTCGTTGTTATCCCTCATAGGTCAAG
>CALGZC010000034.1 GCA_937934745.1 uncultured Blastocatellia bacterium | reverse complement strand
CGGCGCGGCGCGGCAGGCGACGCATCGAGCCGCTCCAAGGTGAGGTTCGGGTTGTAGTAGGGGTCGTCATCAAGCCGGGCGCCCCAGCGCGCACGCATGTATTCGCACTCGCGCCGAAAGGTTACACGCCGCTCAGGACGGTAATCCGAACCGCGCGATGCCGATTCTAGATGATACAGCTCGACCCAGGGCGTACATAACACCCGGTAGCCGCGCTCGCGGACGCGCAGACACAAATCTACATCGTTGAAGGCAACAGCTAAGTTTTCCGCGTCCAGGCCGCCGACCGCTTCAAACACCTCCCGCCGAATTGCCAGGCAAGCGCCGGTGACGGCCGACACTTCGCGCGCCACCTCGTTCCACAGCAACGGCACGTTGACCGGGCTGCTACGGGCATAGCGTGGCGCGCGCTGGTGGACATGGCCGGCAATACCGCGAATGCCCAGGACAACGCCGGCGTGCTGAAGCGTATCGTCTGGGTACAGCAGCTTCGCCCCAACAACGCCGACATCGGGCCGCACTACCTGCCGCACCAACTCCGCAAGCCAGTCGGCGTGGATCACCCGCACATCGTTGTTAAGTAACACAAACACATCCCCGGTCGCCTGGCTCGCCGCCAGATTGTTGATGGCGGAGAAGTTAAACGGCGCATCATAGTGGATGATGCGCAGGCGCGGGTCACGGCGTAGCTGCTCAAAAAGCGCCAGGGTGGCGGCTTCCCGACTCCCGTTGTCAACCAGCACGACTTCCAGGTTGGCGTAATCCGTATCACGCAGAACGCCCTGCACCGCGGCTTCCGTCAGGACGGCCTGATCGCGCACGCCCATCAGCACGCTGACACGCGGCACGGGCTGCGGCAACGGATAGCGGACGCGGTGACGCCCGGTAGTGGTTGTCAGCGCCTCCGCGCCCGGCTCGACCCGGGCCAGATGTTCCGCGAGCGCCTGGCGCGCCGCGGCGGCGGCGTAGGGCTTGGCATGGATGCTGCTGGCCGTCGATCCGGCCGTAACGCGCCAGTGATAGAGAACATGCGGCACATGCCGAATGCGCGCCGGTGCGGTTTCCTCTACCACGCGCAAACACAGGTCGTAGTCCTGCGCCCCGTCAAAGCCCGGACGAAAGCCGCCGACGGCGCGCACCTTCGCCGTCCGGTAGGCGACCAAATGCGCGAGGTAGTGACAGCCGCGCAGCAACTCCAAGCTCCACTGGGGCTTGAAGTGGGGCGCAAAGCGGCGCCCGCGGGCGTCAAGCTGATCCTCGTCCGTGTAGAGCACGTCCGTTTCCGGGTGCGCATCGAGTTCCACCGCCAAGCAGGCCAGGGCGTGTTCCGCCAACTCGTCGTCGTGGTCGAGAAACGTGACGAAATCACCAACGGCCATTTCAAGGGCGCTTTGGGAAGCCGCGGCGATGCCGCTGCGCGTCGGGCGATAGACCGCGCTGATCCGTGCGTCCGACTGCGCCGCCTCGGACAGGCAGCGGCACACGTCCGCATCGGTCGAGGCATCGTCGGCGAGGCAAAGCTGCCAGTGCGGGTAAAGCTGTCCCCTCACGGAAGCCAACGCGGCGCGCAGCCAGCGAATGTCCGGGTCGCAGACGGGCATGATGATGGAGAAGGTCGGCCGATAGGTCAGTTGCTCAATTCGCTCCCGAATGCGTCTCCGGTCGGCATCCGTCAGCCGGTCGTAGCGCGCCACCCACTTGGCATACGGATAGTGGCGTGGAGCGGCACGGCTCTCCTCGGCCAGGCGCGTTTGCGCATGCCGCCAAATGCCGGCTAGACCTTCCGTCCGCCAGAGCTTGCCTGCCGTTTGCAGGGCCTGTCGAATCTGGCGCGGATGGCGGCGGTAATAGTCGAGCAGCGACTTCACGAGCTTCCACCTGGGGCCACAGGCCGCTTCAATGATCTTTGCCGGCAAGCAAGCGGGCGCGCAGTTCCGCCAGCGCCTCGTTTAGGCGATGCACATCCTCGGTCAGCTCGGCCAGGCGCCCATGGAAACGCTGATTCAGGTTGTTTTGATGAAAGATATAGAAGCGGAACAGCCGCGCCAGAAAGCGCTTTGAAAAGCGTCCCAACGCGCCGACTTGGGAATCGTCCATGTAGGCTTCGCCGGGCAACGGCGGGAGGTGCCGGGCTTGCTCCAGGCTGGAACACAGGGCCAGCCGCCAGCTTTGCGCCGCCGGATGTCCGTTCTGGGGCGGCGTCGGAACTGTCGGCGCAGGTGTTTCCGGAGCCGGCAGCGGCTGAACCCCAGCTTGCCTTGCAGCCATAGCACGTCGGACGACCTGCGCTCGGCGCTGTTGCTCAATCGCACGCAGCCGTGCCTCAACGATCTGTCCGATGGCCGCGACAGAGTGATGGTCGCGGATGTCCCGCGCAGCCTGTTCGCCGCGCGCACGCGCCGCCTCCGGGTGGTCATAGACTTCGCGCATCAGGCGCGCAGCATGCTCCACGCTCGGCTCGGCCCATACATTCCCGGCCTGATAGACGCCGTGAACCGTTTCACGGATTACCATCGGCGTTACATCCACCGGATAACTGTTGGCCGGCGTCATAAAATCCATATTCCCCGACCAACCGGTGGCGATGACCGGTTTCCCGAAATACATCGCTTCGGCGATGGTGAGGCCAAAGCCTTCCGAACGATGCAGCGACACGTAGGCATCACAGGCCTGGGTCAGAGCATGCTTTTCTTCCCGGGAGAGATAGCCGTTGAAAATCCATATGTTTGCCCCCTGAGCCGCTGCCTGGAGGCGGGCGAAGTCATTTGGCGCGAAATGTTCATTGATACATTTGAGGATTAATGCGACCGGTTCTTCGGGGCGAAATGCCTGCTTGAAAGCCGCGACTGTGGCTAGCGGATTTTTCCGTTCAAATGCACTGTTGAAGTCAAAGGAAAAGAGAAAGCAAAAATCGCTTTCCCGCAGCCCGAAGTGAGACTTGCCAAGCGGTTTAATCGGCCCGATCTCAACAACATGCGGAACAGTGTAAACCGGCGTCGGAATGGTCTTTTCTAAGCTGGCACGAATAAAGTTGCTGGCCGTCCAGATTTCATCAAAACGCTTCGCGCAGGCAGCCCACTCAGGTGGAAATTCCGGCAGTTCCCAGGCCCATAAACCAATGTTGTAGCGATCACGGAAGAAAGCTTCCGTCGCGTAGGTTGCGAAGACCTCAACCTGGTCGGCGTTGACACACACCAGATTGATCCCAAAGGGATTTTGGCGTGAAAACTCTCCAAACGTTGTATCCTGCTTGCGGTTCAGCGCAGTGTCGGAGAAATCATAGAGACTGGTAGCGTAGCCCAGTTTCCGAATAACGTGGACATACCCCCGCGCGGCTTCTCCGATTCCCAGCTCGGCGCGGAAGTATCCGGCAATGTTGACGCCCATGGGCAACTCAACCGGCTCGACACCGGTCACTTCGTGAAAAAAAGACCGTCGCCCACCGACGGCAAACGGGTCGCCAAACTGTCTTCCCTGCCGCAAAGCATCGGCATATTGCCGCCGCATAGCGGGTTCAATGGGAAAGCCGTTGCTGAAGGTTTCAAAGCCATAAGGAATCTTACGGTAGGTTGCGTGGCCGTTCGCTGCCAGAAGCTTTGTGTAGCGTTCAAACAGTGGTGCGACAACCGGATAGTCTTCGAGTGTGTAGCGTGACAAATGCCTTGAAATGATCTTCGGTTGCGTGGTGTTGTAGCCGCTAAAGTGAAAAAACAGAATCGGCTCGCCTTTGGCGAAAAAGGCGCCGTCTTTTTCTGAGATGTCACGCTCACGCAAGTTCCAGTAAGCAACATTCAGACCTGGATGCCGGAGGATGCGTACCCCGTCAAAAAGCCCCGGCACAAGGTCAATCCACTTCTGATCAACGAAGAGGCCCTTGCTGACCTCATTGAAGCAGAAATCCTCTAATCGCCGCGACCACCACGCGAGCATCCGCTCGGTTTCTTCCCCCTGCGCCAGGCCGATAAACCCCAGGTTGTAGGCTCCTGCCTGTAAAATGTTGACTTCGGTCGGGATTTTGTCATCCAGGGGCAGCGGCTCGACCAGATGCGGCGTCAGGACGATGTTGGCTTGGTCAAGGGCGTTGAGAACGACATCTAGCGGGCGCAGCACAAGAATGTCAGGGTCGAGATAAATGACCTTTTGGTAGCCTTGCCGAAAGAGATAGCTCAGATAGAAGGGCTTGACGGCTGTGCACAGCTCGGTGACATCGTACTTGAAGGCCATTGAGCGGAAGCGGTCCTGAGACAAAAACGCCAGCGGACTGTGTACTTGCAGCCAGGCTGGCAGCGTGGACAGCGGTGGTAGTGTATCGCGGTCCACAACCAGCGCGGCGATGTCTGCCTGTGGGTGATACTCCCGGAGGGAATCAGCCAGGGTTTGAATGCACGCAAAGTAGTTTTTCGCCGCAATGGTGCAGAAGATCGTGGAAGTCATGCAACGAAGTCATGCAACGGCATTGATCGCTGCCGCGGAACTTGCTCCCGCAAGCTCATTTAGGTAAGCCTGCGCCACGTCAGAGGGAGTGCCGATTGCACGGACTTGTCCGTGGTCAAGCCATAGGGCGCGCCGACACCACGCGGTCATCGTGGCGATGTCATGGGTCACAAGCAGTAAGGTCTTGCCCCTGGTTTGAAACTCCCGCATCCGCGCCAGACACTTCTCTGTAAAGGCAACGTCGCCGACGGCCAAAACTTCGTCAATGATGAGAATGTCGGGGTCAACGTTGACGGCCACGGAGAAAGCCAGGCGCATGCGCATGCCCGTCGAGTAAGTCCACACGGGTGCATCAATGAAGTCTTCGAGTTCGGCGAAAGTCACAATATCGTCAAAGCGGGCGCGAATCTCACGTGGCGCAAGCCCTAAGACCAAACCGTTGAGGAAGACGTTGTCACGCCCGGACATCTGTTCATGAAAACCCACTCCGAGACTCAGCAGGGCAGCCACCCGCCCGTTGACGGCAATGCGCCCACTGGTCGGCTTAAGAATTCCGCACAACAGCTTGAGAAGCGTGCTTTTTCCTGCGCCGTTGCGCCCGATGATGCCAAAGGTTTCACCGGTCTCCACAGAGAAGGAAACATCTCTGACCGCTTCCACCTGTTCCGAGAGCCGGCGCTCGAACATTTCGCCGTTGATGAGCGATTCTTTCAAGGTTCGGTACCGCCGCGGCTGATAGCGCTTAAAGGTTTTGCTGAGATGTTCGACGTGAATGGCAAGCGTCACGCTGGCACCTCCCAAGCGTCAAGCCGCCGATGATGTGCTGTGCCAGGCGGTGTGTCAAGGTACAGACGGCCATCTTCTACATCGCAGCGCCCGATGCAAGGCACAGACGCCCCAGTAGGTTCGGACGCCTGCCCGCCTGACCGAGGTGACCCTTAGCGAACGGTAAGCTGACACAACCAACCTGCTGTGCGGAGACACCGCTCCGGCGATGTACTGTCCCGCGCACAGGGCTGCAACCTGGGCCGGCGTCTCCGGCGCGGTCATTCCTGCCCGGTTTTGCCCTTTCCGGCGTGGTCGTTGCATCGCGACTTCAGAAAGCAGTGCGCACACGCTCACACCCACCTTGTGTGCGGAACTGCTTGCCCCCAGGCATTGTCGTTCCGAAGACCTGAACGGTTGACCTGACCACAGCCTCTCCGTACGATGGCGTTCGGTTTACAGATTGCGGCACCTTTGCTGCCGCCTGGCTTGCTTCCACACCGGATGACGACTCGCCAAACCATACCGAAGCTTCTTGTCACCGGCGCAGCCGGCTTACTCGGTAGGCATGTCGTGGCTGCCTGTCGCACCACCGACCGAGTCATCGGGCTGACGCGCCGTGACCTTGACATCAGTGACGCTGCCGCGGTCGCTGCTTGCCTACACCATTACCGGCCAGAGGTCATTATCAACTGCGCCGCCATGACCAATGTGGACGCCTGCGAAACCGACCGCGCCGGTGCATTTCGGCACAATGCCGACGGGCCGCGGCATCTTGCCGAGGTCGCCCACAAGCTCGGCGCCTACCTTATCCATATCAGTACGGATTACGTCTTTGATGGGACACAATCAACACCCTACCAAACGACAGATCCACCGAATCCAATTTCGGTTTACGGCGCTGCCAAACTAGCCGGGGAAAGGGCCGTCCGGGATGTCTCTCCGACGTTTGCCGTCGTGCGTGTGGCCGGCCTGTTCGGGCGCGGCGGCAAGAACTTTGCCAGCGTGATCGGCACGCTGCTGACACGGCCCGGTGTTGTCAAAGGCATTACCGACAACCGGATTCTGCCCAGTTACGCCGCCGATGTCGCCATGTACATCCGTTGTCTGGTAGACGCGCGCGCCGGTGGACTGTTTCACGCGGTCAGTGCGGGTGAGCCGTGTAGTTGGTATGCCTTTGCTGCGTTAGCCCGCGAACAGCTCGGCCCGCGGGTGCAGGCGCAACTGATCGGCGTCACAGAAGCCGAACTTCACCGCCCGGCAAAGCGGCCGATGTCCTGTGTCCTGGCGCACTCGGCCGATCCTGCACGTGGCTTGCCGCCTCTGCGCGACTGGCGCGAAGCGCTTGCCGAAAGTCTCCGCAGTGAAAGTCTTAGCTGATGGAAAACCGGAGCTGATGGAAAATCAAACTTTGACCACTATTGCCGGCGTGCGCGTCGGACACTTTACCGACCATCGGCGGCCGACCGGCTGTACTGTTGTGCTTTTCGACCGGCCGGCCGTCGCCGGTGTGGACGTGCGCGGCGGCGCGCCTGGGACGCGCGAAACCGATGCGCTTGCGCCACTCAACCTCGTCGCACAGGTTCATGCCATTGTCCTGGCCGGCGGCAGCGCGTTTGGCCTCGATGCAGCCACCGGCGTTGTCCGTTATCTGCGCGAGCGCCAGGTCGGGTTTGATGTCGGCGTTGCGCGGGTGCCGATTGTGCCGGCGGCAATTTTGTTCGATCTCCATACCGGTGACCCGGCAATTTACCCGGATGCCGATGCCGGCTATCAGGCCTGCCTGATTGCAACAGATGCACCGGTGGCGGAAGGGGCAGTCGGCGCCGGCGCCGGGGCCATGGTCGGTAAGCTGTTGGGGATGGCATACGCTGCCCGTGGCGGTCTGGGGAGCTTTGGGCTACGGCTGCCAAACGGCGTTAGCGTCGCGGCTCTGGTTGCCGTCAACGCCGTCGGTGACATCTGGCACCCGCGAACCCGAACGATCATTGCCGGCGCACGGTGGGAAAACGGCGATTTCGCCGACCTAACGGCGCTTATTCGGACCGGCAAGCTGACGCATTTCGCCCCACTGCCTCCGGGCAGCAGTACGACCATTGGCGTCGTTGCTGTCAACGTCCCCCTGACGAAGCCCGAACTGACCAAGCTTGCGCAGATGGCGCATGACGGCTTAGCGCGGGCAATCTCCCCCGTTCACACGCCGTTTGACGGCGATACCCTCTTTGCCGTCTCCATCCCAGACGCATCGGGTGCTGTGTCCACAACCGACGTTGGCGCTCTCGGAACGCTGGCGGCAGAAGTCGTGGCGGAAGCGGTCGCCCGCAGCGTGACCGGTGCGACATTTCCGGCATAACGCATTGTGGCAGCTCTTGACCGGCTGAAATAATCCGGCTGCTCCCCCCAATGCCGGTTTCTCTCAGGAGCAAGCGATATGCCGATGTACGATGGATTGGTCGCCGTTCTCGGCGCAAACGGTGGCACAGGGCGCGAGGTCGTCAAGCGTTTGGTTCACTACGGCGTTCCAACGCGCGCCGTCGCCCGGTCGACAGACAAACTCACCGAGTTCCCCGGACACAAGGTTGAAACGGCGGTAGCCGACGTACGCGACCCGGTCAGCCTTGAACAAGCCCTCAAGGGTGTGCGCGCTGTGATCAACTGTGTTGGAACGCGCGTCGGCTTCGCCAACACGGGTAAGGGGATTGCCGATTTCTTCGGCTTCGGCAGCGACGGCGCGGACGCCGTAGACAACCGTGGGACGGTCAATGTTCTCCAGGCTATGCAGCGCGTCGGGGCCGAGCAAATTGTGATCGTCACCTCGATGCTCATCAACCAGCCGCTCAATCCATTTAGCCTGATGATGAAGCCCTTTGGCGACATCCTGACGATGAAGGATAAGGCCGAAAAAGCCGTCCGTGCTTCCGGGTTGCGGTACACGATTGTGCGGCCAGGCGGACTGACCAACCAACCACCCTTTCAAAGGGGGATTCGGGTCGCGCCGGCGGATGCACTATCAAGTGGCTCGATTTCGCGCGCCGATGTTGCTGAAGTTTGCGTCCAAGCCCTCTGGACGGAAACCGCCTTCGGCAAAACGCTTGAGATCGTCTCAGAGGATGGCGACCCTGTCCGCGACTGGAAGGCGTTTTTTGCCCTGATTCCACAGGACATGATCCCAACGCAGGTGCAGGCAGCAACCGCCTGACAGGCGACGTGGTTCCCGGAGCGCGCTTCCGGTTCTGGAGAGCCTGCCGGTCGCCAGCCCTTGCCATCCTCCCCGGTCTGAAGGCCCGGAGATTCCTCCGGCGCTCAGGCGCGGCATTGCACCACCCCGGAATCGCTCCGGCAGGGGAGCGGCTTCCCACTGCGGTTCGCTCCACAGGCCATCCGCTCAACGAGCGCCCATAGGCGTGTCCCGCCCTTCTCGC
>CALGZC010000033.1 GCA_937934745.1 uncultured Blastocatellia bacterium | reverse complement strand
CTGCACCTGTTGCCAGGAACAAGGCGCAAGGCGGCGGCCGGCGTTTTCCGAAAACGCCGGTGCCCCCTGCCGACTTCCCTCCTCTACGCGGCAAAAACGCGGCAAAGATAACGCGGCTGGAAGCCGGCGCACGCCGGCTTCCAGCCCCACGCTCCGACAAGCTCCCGGTCTAGGTGAGTTCCTGAGTTAGGCGCGCAAAGAGCGCTTTGACCTTGGCTTCAATCTGATCTCGTACTTGGTTGAAAGCTGCCTGCGGCAGATGCTTTGGATCGGGGATGCCCCAATCTTCATGAATCGCGCCCCGTAAATGCGGGCAGGCATCGCCGCAGCCCATCGTGATGACGGCGGCGAAGTCCGTGGCCGGCAAATCGTCCAGCGACTTCGAGGCATGCTTAGTCAGGTCGTAGCCCAGCTCGGCCATTGCGGCGATGGCTTTCTCGTTGATCTTCCCCGATGGATGCGAGCCGGCGCTATGAATCTCAAAGCCGCCGGGATTGTGTAACCGCGCGAAAGCCTCGGCTATCTGACTGCGACAGGAATTCTCGATGCAAATAAACGCTATGTGCCGCATCAGGCCCCTCCCCCTTGTTGCTTCAAGCTTGCTGTGGCGTCGTTGATGTCGCCGCCGGAAAAGATGCCTGCCACCGCCGGGCCACGTTGACCAGCCCCAGCATTACTGGCACTTCGACCAGCGGTCCGATCACCGCCGCAAAGGCCGCCCCGGAACTGAGACCGAAAGTCGCCACCGCGACGGCAATCGCCAGCTCGAAGTTGTTGCTCGCCGCGGTGAAAGCCAGCGCGGTCGTCGGCCCATACGCGAAGCCGACGGCGCGGCTCAGCCAGAAGCTAAGCAGAAACATCACCGCAAAGTACAGCAACAGCGGCAAGGCGACCCGCGCGACGTCGAGCGGAAGCCGCGCAATCTCATCTCCCTTCAAGCTAAACATCAGAACGATGGTCAACAACAGCGCCACCAGCGTCAGGGGAGAAATGCGCGGAATAAAGACCTTTTCATACCACTCCGGACCTTTGACGCGCCGCAGTATCAGGCGCGTCCCCAGCCCGGCAATAAACGGAATGCCGAGGTAGATAAACACGCTTTCCGCGACATTGGCTATGCCAACGGCAACGGTAACGCCCGGCAGGCCAACCAGTGGAAGCAAAACCGTCAGGAAAAGCCAGGCGAAAAGGCTGTAGGTCAGCAACTGAAACAGGCTGTTGAAGGCCACCAGCCCCGCCGCGCATTCCGGATCGCCCTCCGCTAGGTCATTCCAGACAATCACCATCGCAATGCAGCGCGCCAGGCCAATCAACACCAAGCCGGTCAGATACTCCGGCAGGTCCGGCAGCAGCCATACCGCCAGGCCGAACATCAACAACGGCCCCACCACCCAGTTCTGAATCAGCGACAGCCCAAGCAAGCGCCAGTCGCGAAACACATCGCCCAGCTTTTCATACCGCACTTTGGCCAGCGGCGGATACATCATGACAATCAGCCCAATGGCAATTGGCACATTGGTCGTGCCAACTTGCAGGCGCTCGACGATGGCGAGCGCGCCAGGCGCGAAATAGCCAATCGCTATCCCGCCCGCCATGGCCAGGAAAATCCAGAGCGTGAGAAAGCGATCGAGCCAGGAAAGGCGACGCGCCACCGTCATAACACTTACCTCCGGGCTTGGGCGCGCCCCAGCGCCACGACTGGCTCAGGCGTCGCGCAACAGGCTGTGTCGGAAGCCGACTCCGGCAAGTCGTCTTCCAAAACCGTGAAGAATTCCCACGCGTTGCCGTCCGGGTCCGTCACCCAAAACTTATCCTGCATGGCATAACAGCAGTTGACCTGCATCTCATCCCGAACGGCAAGCCCGGCCGCGGTTACCTCAGCGCGCTTCCGCAGCACGTCCGCCGTCGAGGCAAGCTGCACGCCCAGGTGGGAGAGCGCGCCCCGCGCCCCATAGGGCATTTCGTTCAGGGTCAGGTTGAGCGGCGGATTAAACAGATCAAACTTAGCGTAGCCGGGACGCACCTTTGTGGGCGCAAGGCCAAACAAGGACTGGTAAAACGCCACGCTTTTCGCCACACTGCGAACGTTGAGCGCTACGTGCGCCTTGAGCGCTGTAACAGGTGATGAGGTGATTATGGTCGGCACAGATACAGGCCTCTTTTTTGTAAAGTCAGACGCAAGGTACCTTACGCCTCATATTCGGTAAAGCAAATATAAGCCTACAGTAGGCTGCGCCAACATATTTGTCAATGCAAATATGAAGTCTGTCACCCAAACCGCCCCGGAAACGCTCTTTCAGGCGCTTGCCGACCGCACACGTCTACGCCTGCTCAGCCTTATGCGCGGCGGCGAGGTCTGTGTCTGCCTTTTTGTTGAAGCTTTACAACTGCCGCAGCCGACAATTTCGCGGCATCTGGCTTATCTGCGTGAAGCCGGGCTCATTACCGGACGGCGCGAGGGCAAGTGGATTCACTACCGCATCGCAGAGCCAATGCATCCGGCAGCGGCACAAGTCCTGACAGATACCCTTCGTTGGTTGGAAGATGATGCACAGATTCAGCAAGACTACCGCCGACTGAAAAACCTCGCGCTCACTGCACCCGTTCCACTCAAGCGGGCGGCGCGCCCGCAGCCCATTGGAGAAGACTGTGGACACCACCTCCACTTGGCCAATCACCCGAACAAGACGGACGCATCGCAATCGCCGCCTCCCGTCCTGCCCCTGGCCGGCACAGCAGTTTCCTGAGTGGTGGCCTATTGCCTCAGCCGCCTCCCACTTGCAAAGGCTACCGAGTCGCTGCCTTACATCCGCACAATCACAGCCTGCAGTAAAGCTATCAAGCGCGCTGCCACCTGCTGCCCAACTTCCAGCACATCCTCGTGCCGAATTGGCTCCCCGACCACACCGGCTGCCAGGTTCGTAATGCATGAAATACCCAGCACCCGCATTCCCATATGCCGCGCCACAATCGCTTCCGGCACCGTTGACATCCCTACGGCCTGCGCCCCAAAACCACGGATCATCCGTATTTCTGCCGGCGTCTCATAACTCGGCCCGGCCAGCCCAGCATACACACCGACTTGGAGCGCAATCCCCAATCGTGCCGCCTCTTCCTGTGCAATTCGACGGTACTCACGATCATACGCTTCACTCATATCCGGAAATCGCGGACCAAACCGTTCGTCGTTGCTTCCCCGCAGCGGATTTCCACCCATCAAGTTGATGTGATCCGCGATCAACATCAAATCTCCAACCCGCAACCCAGGATCAATCCCACCCGCCGCATTCGTTAGGATCACCCGTTCAATGCCGAGTAACTTCGCCACACGCAGGTAAAACGTCGCTTCCTCCAAACTGTATCCCTCGTAGTAATGAAACCGCCCCTGCATCGCCGCCACATACCGCCCCCCGACATACCCGCCTACCTGGCGTCCCGCATGGCCCACGACCGTCGCCGCTGGCCAGTGTGGAATCTCCCCATACTCTACCACCTCACGATCTTCCAGCACTTCTGCAAAACCACCCAGCCCGGACCCAAGTACAACCAACACGTCCGGTATCGCCCGCAGTTTGGACCGCAGAAAATGCGCCGCTTCTAATGCCTTCTCGTACGTATCTTTCATTTACACTCCTCAGGTACCTTGCGCCACCCCTCAGCAACGGTACAGCCACAACACCCGGCTGCCGCACGGCAGCAGTACGGCCGGCGCAACGCCGACGCCCGGTAACGGCCACTCTCCGAAGAGACGCCCACAAGGGCCCGTGGCGTCCCAGGTGCTTTGGCTCGCTCACCCGGCAGCCAAACCCAGCAGAAAGGGGAGTCCGTGTAACCTAGTACAGACCTGAAATGTCAGCAGACCTGAAGCTGTCCCCAGCACTATCCTGCCGTTGCGCCACCCTCCCACCCCAAGACTCCAACTACGGACGCCGAAGAGGTCCCGACAACCGATCAGATCGGCTACGCCTGCCCAAACAGCTCAACCGCTAACTCGTCGTAGGTGCGGTCAAACGGACACCGGGCCGGACAGCGGCGACACCACTCACCATCGGTATATTTCTCGACGTTCTGCCGATTGAAATAGTACGGCTTGCTAGAGAAGGTTGACGCCACCCACTGCCACGAAAGCGCATTAGGCGGTGGATTACCGTCCAACAGATGGGCAAAAAACAATCGCTCGCCGACCGTCCAGTGGACTTTCCGATGGTGAATGAGGTAGGCAGCGACCCACAGCCGGGCATGATTGTGCATGTAACCGGTCGTGTACAATTCAGAAAGTGATTCGTCTATACACACCAGTCCGGTTTTGGCGCGCGCCACATCCTCCGGCAGCGTTTCCTCCCAAATTGGGGGTGGAAATTTATACGCCTCAATGTCCGTGTAAATATCGTCCCCTAGGGCAGCGTACACTTCCTGCCAAAACTGATGCCAAGCAAGCTCAAAAACAAACTTGTAGATACTTTCCCCAGCCCGCCCAAAGCGGGCAAAAACGGCATCGCGTACTTCGCGTAGCGTCAGGACGCCATGCCGAATATACGGGGACAGACGGGAAACATGGCCGCGCGTGACGTGGTTGCGTGAACTATAGCGCCGCGCGTCAAACGCATTGAGTTGGCGTTCGGCCGCTGTCCGCCCACCCGCGATGGGCGACAGGGTCGGTGGGCCTTCATAGCAGCCGGCCAACGCTTCAGCTAGGTAGGCCTGCATCTCAGACCGCGTACGGCGCGTGGCATCCAGTTTCATGCTCGGTTTTCAGACTCAGGTTTCAGGCTTGGTGTCGGAGCCGCCGCGAAAAACCGGTTCAAAACCGGGTGCAAACGTTTTTTAGGCTGCTTTGGGAAGCGTGATCTTCCCGACAGCCGGTTGGGCGGCCTGCTTGGCCTCGCCTTTGAGCACTTCCAAGGCGCGTTTGAGAATAACGTCCTCGGTCGGCGGAGTAACCTTCTTCGGCTCTTCTTCGGGGACCTCTGTTGGTCGGGAAGGGTCAAAGTCCAAGTCCGGGGTGACCGGCTCAACGTCCGCAACCTTGACTTCTACCGATGGCCTGACTGGCTCTTCCATCAGCGACTTTCCGGTTGCCGGAGCATACCGCACAGTTGTCAACAACATTGCCGAACCATCCCGCAATGGGAACAGTCGCTGTTCAGAACCGGCGCCGAAGGTTTTCTCACCGACAAGTTCGCCACGCCGGTTGTCGCGAATGGCCGCTGCAACAAGCTCTGCCGGGCCGGCTGTTGAGCGGTCAATCAGCGCAACCAATTTCCCTTCAAAGGTCAGGCTGACGGGCTGGGCTGTGAGACTTGTCACCACGTTGTTAGCCTCCAGTGTGCGCGCCACGATGCCAGATGGGATGAACACACTGGCCAGCGCCACCCCTTCTGTTAGCTCACCCTGGGCAGATTCCCGCAGATCGAGTACGAGTTTCTGTGCGCCGCGTTGTCGTAACTGGCGCAACGCTGCAATCACCTGATCGGTTTTCCCTTTCGTCAGCAAACCCACTTTGATGTAGCCCGTGTCAGGGGCTTCCATCCGTGCCGTCACCGGTGACTGAAACGATCCCGGTCGGAGGGTATATTTCTCGCCTTTGCCTAACCCGGGACGTAGCACTGTCACTTCAATGCTGCCTCCGCTTGGAACACCGGTCAGCATTTCCATCACCTCGTACAGGCTGACATCGTGGGTGGCAACCGTATTAACATACTCCAGAAAGTCACCGGTCTTGATCCCTGCCTGAGCTGCCGGTGACTCCGGCACGACCGCCGTCACATAGGCCAATCCCCCATACTTCGAGACCACCATGCCAAATGGCAGGGCGGTCATCGTCTCCGGCTTGAATCGCTGCACCTGTTCCGGTGATAGATAAGCGCAGTATGGATCAAGCCCCTCTGCTAGGCCGCGCAATGCGCCGATGCGCACCTTGTCCATGTCCGGCTCGTCCACATAGTCGTTGGCAATGTGCTTGACGACTTCGTTGAAAATCTTGAGTTGGACATAGGGATTGCCCTTTGCCACAGCGCCTATGCGCCGCGCCAGCAGGCCGCCGACGACGGCATAAACGGCCAGCGCCGTTGAGAACACCATCAGGACGAGTTTCGCCTTAAACGACATAGAACCTTATCCCAACAAAAGGATGGAAAACCGTGGGGAGCTGGCGACAGCGAGGCCAACTCACTCTGTGGCAAAGGTAGCGTAGTACCCCTCGCGGGCGTTGACCGTCAAGTTCGGAAGACCTTTCGGTGGATTGAGTTTCACCTTGAGTTTGCGCCATCGTTGCTTTTCGGCAGATTTGCCCCCTGAAGGTACGGTCGCCAAATTGGTCGGCGTATAGCCGATACCATACTGGTGGCGTAGCTCGACTGCAATCCGGGTAATGATCTCTTGCAACTCAATCTGGCTATTCGGGAAGAAAGCCCGCCCTCCTGTCAGCCGTGTAATCTCATCCAAAATGGCTTTCCCCTGCAAATCCAGCGATGTGTCATTGAAGGCCGTCGCAATGCCGATGGCGTAAATCTGGACGTCGGCTTCGCGCACCAACTGCCGCAGTTCCCGAAATGTGTAGCGGCTGCTGTTATCCTGTCCATCACTGATGACAATCAGCGCCCGGCGACCATGGCGGCCTTCCTTGAGTTTTTCAACCCCAATGTAAATCGCGTCATAGAGCGCGGTCTGGCCACGCGCTTCCGCCAGCATGACGGCGCCGGCGATACGTTCGGGATTCGGGGTGTAGTCCACGAGCAGCTTGACCTGGTGGTTGAAGCCGACGAGGAAGTACTCGTCTTCGTCATGGCAGGCATCCAAAAATTTCCGCAATGCAACGTTGGACTTGTTGAGCCGCCCGCGCATGCTGCCTGACATGTCGAAGACAATGCCAACTGAAACCGGCGCATCTTCATCGCTAAAGAACTCAATGTTCTGCTTGATATTGTCCTCGTAAACCTCGAAGTGCGCCGCCTCCAAACCGGTCACAAAGCGTCCCTGCGGATCGGTCACGCTCACATTGAGCGTAACCAGGTTGGTGGTGGTTTTGACAACGGGCGTCTCGTCTGGACGTGGAGCTGGCAGTGGTTGCTGGGCCCGCCCGACAAGCGCCGGCCCACACAACATCCCCACTGCCGTCATTATCCAAGCGCCAGCCAACCACATCCAAGCGCCAGCCAACCACCGGCCCCGCATAAGCGCTCCACCCTCGTCTTGTTGTGAACAGACACCGTGCAGAACAAACCGCCGGCCAACCAACCGGAATCGTAGCCCTCCTGCCCGGCCAGGGATTATGATTCTAAGACCGTACATAACGGCCTGCAAGAACGACGAACCGTCTCACCGACCGCGCTCCGCCCCACACGATGAACCGGCCTGTCCGCTCCTCTGTGACGCTATCGCTTCTGACGCTCCTGACCGTTTTCTACGTGATGGTTAGGCTGGCATCTGGCGTCGTTGAGCTGCGTTCTTGGTCGGTTGGACTTAGTCTGGAGGAAACCCGGGCCGTTGTCCGCCTGGTTGAAGCCGGCAGCCCGGCGCAGGCGGCCGGTCTGGCGGTTGGGGACGAACTTTTCCGACCGGATGGACGACCGTTTACCGGCTTCGGTGACTACGGGCGCCTGCGGCGCCAAGCTGAACGAACCAAGCAGTTGCCGCTACTGGTTCGGAAAGCTGACGGGCGTATGTACCCGGTGCTTATTCAGCTTGCGCCGCCGGTTGGCGGTTGGTTTTCACTCGGAGGGTTCTTTACCTTTACAACGGCCCTGATCATCCTATCGTGCGCAGGCGTCGGGCTGGCCATTTGCTGGCTTCGGTGGGAAGATGCTACCGCACGAACAGGTGGACTCTTCTTCATCTGTTTAGCAACACTGTTCGGCAGTGCAGGACACATTCTGTTGCCTCCCGCAGTGACCGTTCCCGCCGGATTCCTTCAGATGCTCGGCGTCACTGCTGTCGGCTATCTTTGCCTCCGCTTCTTTCTTGAGTTTCCTCGCCCAAGTCGCTTTACCACAGCAGTTCGTTGGGTGCGGCGTCTCTATGGCTTGCTCGCACTCCTGCTGGGCTTGGTCGGGGTTGTGCACTTTACGGCGCACACGCTGTCATTTGAAGCGACCCGGTGGCTTCAAACGCTTTGGCCGGTAAAGTTAGCATCCACCGTCCACCTCGGACTCCTGTGGCTCGGGCTGGCATCGCCGTTTATAGGCTACCTCGAACAAAGCCGAACGCAAACTCCAGAGCAAGCACGCCGGCTGAGGGTGTTCACACTGGGTTCGGCGCTCGGATTGCTCCCGCTGTTGCTGTTAGTGCTAGCAGTCAGCGCCTTGCGACTCAGCGTCGAAGATTATCCATGGCTGTATGTCATCCCGATTGCCCTCTTCCCCCTGTTTCCACTCTCGTTTGCGTATGTCGTTGTCAAGCACCGGGTGCTGGGCGTTCAACAAATTTTACGCAGCAGCGTCCGGTATCTATTCGTTTCGCGGGGGGTCATTGTCCTCGAATGCCTCGCGCTGTACTTTGTCGAGCGGCACTTGGTGTACCCGTTAGTCGTGTGGGGTTACACGGTGAGCGGTCAGCGGCCATCACCGGCGGCGGTGGGGTTCTGGATCGTGCTGACGGGAGGTGTGTTGTTTGGCCTGGCCGTGTATGTCAACCCCCGCCTCCAGCGCGTGATTGACCGGCGCTTCTTCCGCGAAGCCTACCACGTCCAACAAGTGCTGAGTAACCTCGCCGCCTCGGTGCGACAAGCCGCTAACATTGAAGAAATGCTGCAGCGGGTCGCAACAACGGTGGACTCGGCATTGCATGTCAAAACCATCGGCTTCCTGCTCCATCCCGGTCTGCTGAACGGCTCACCCACAGGCGGTGTCAACGGCAACAACGCACCGGTACTCCGTGGCTTCGCTTGTCGCTTTGGAGCGAACGCATCGGGCATAGTCGAATCGGAACTGTCATTTCCGACCTCCTCGCCACTGATTGCCAGGCTGCGCCGTTCACCAGAGCCGTTTGACGTAGATCCCACATCCAACGAGGGCATTCCCTACGGCAAGCACCCGACGCTGCGCAGGCTTGACTCGCATCTTCTCATTCCACTGGTTTCAGGCGACAACCTGTTGGGCATTTTTAGCTTGGGGCCGAAGCTTTCCGGTGAACCCTACACCGGTGAGGACAAATCACTCTTAATGACGGTCGCGGAGTCGGTGGCGCTGCGCCTGGACAATGCACAACTCCTCCGCCGACTCACAGCCGAAGCAACGTTGCGCCGCGAACTGGAGATTGCGCGCGACATTCAGCAGCAACTACTACCCAATGCCTCACCGAGGCTGCCCGGCCTCGATGTGGTCGGCGTTTCACTCCCTGCCAGGGATGTCGGCGGTGACTACTACGATTTTTTCGTTTTGGGTCCGCGCCGATTGGCCGTTGCTATCGGCGATGTCACCGGACATGGGGTGTCTTCAGGTTTGCTCATGGCGCTGGCCAAGGGCGGGCTGTGCAATCAGGTCGGCAGCGATCCACATCCATCGGCGGTCATGGCAGCTATGAATCGGCTCATCACGGCATCCGGCGGCAAACGTAACTTGATGACTCTGACCTACCTGGTCATTGACACCGCCACACAAACCTTTGAGATAGCGAACGCCGGTCACCCCCATCCGTACCACTACCACGCTGCCACGGGGAGCGTTGAAGCAATTGAACAGGGGGCCTATCCCCTTGGTGTCCGGCAAAATGTCCGGTATCCGACGCAACACCTGCCCTATCAAACCGGCGACACGCTGGTGCTTTACACCGATGGGCTGATTGAAGCGCGCAATGCTGCCGGAGAAGTTTTCGGTTTTGAGCGGCTGGAGCAGCTCATTGCCAGGTTTGCGGGGGGGACTTCGGCTGTCACCCTCCAGAAAGCAATTCTCACCGAGCTGCGGGCTTTTCTCAGTGAGCCTGCCGCCGAAGACGATGTCACGCTGGTCATCGTACGTTTTGTACGCACGTGACCTGTGCTGTATGCACGTGATCTGTGCGCCGCGCGCGCCGTCAGCGTCTTCCTGTCAAGGGAGGATCCCGGAGGTTGGACAGCCAACCCCCTGTTCACCAAGCAACCTGATCACGGTACTCACCGGTAAGCCAACAACATTGTGGTAGTTGCCCTCAATGCGGGTAATCCGCGTGCCGCCGCGACCTTGAATGGCATACGCCCCGGCCTTCCCAAAAGGCTCACCGGAAGCGACATAGTCGCGAATCCAGTCGTCCGATAGTTCATCAAAAACCACCACCGTTCGCTCATACGTGACAAGCTGCACATCATCCGGCAGGCGCCGGATGGCAACCCCTGTGACCACCTCGTGCCAGCGCCCACTGAGGCGACGGAGCATGCGTGTGGCATCGGCCGCCGAAGCCGGTTTTCCGAGGAGTTCTCCATCGAGAACAACGGTGGTATCGGCTCCGAGAACCAGCGCCGGTTCGGCGCACCGAACCGCCCTGGCTTTTGCCAACGCAATCCGCTGGACATACGCTTCCGACGTCTCTGTGGATTGCGGCGTTTCATCCACGTCGGTCGGGGAAACCTCAAAGACATAACCGGCCATGGCCAGGAGTTCCACCCGACGCGGTGAGGCCGAAGCCAGAATCAGCTTCATAAGCAGTCAGGACCTAGGGCGAAGTTCGGTAGTACTCCGTCCGGCGGATTTCGCGTTTGAGTTTCTCCCATGTCAACAAACGCCCGCCGTACTTCCGGCGAACTGCTTCGGCATCATCACGCACGGCAAAAGATGCCGTGATAGGCGGCATGGCGGCACGCACCTCCAACCGGGATTCGTAGAGGTGAAACGCCGTCATGGCCGGTACGAGCGTGCGGCGCTGATAGTCAAACACGTCAAGGCGGGTGACTTCAGGATGCCGGTCGGTGTACACGACGGCACACACAGCCGAGCACAGCGGCACCGGTGGCCGGTTGGGGATCGTCGCCTCAAAGCGGTTCTCATTTTCATCAGGCAACACCGGCATGCCGCACACCGGACAGGAGGGCAGCTCTTGGGGTGGTGGTACGACTAGTTTTGGTTCTCCTGAAGCTTGTCTGGTGGGCAGCGTCTCACGCTTGCAACCGCCGATGAAACTGACCATGCCCAATAAGCCATATAAAAACCTACGCCGGCTGCCGCACGTCATACCATCACATCTTGACTCTTAGTGTTTGAAACAACCCGGCCACGCATCCTGATTTGACACCTGTCAAAGTAGATGACTACCATCACAAACGTGAGTGCCGGCAGGCAGTCTTTCACAGGCTGCACAAGAAGAGCAAGCAGGCCCATGCCTTTGCGCCCAACAGGACGGAGCAGGAGATGCGCCAATGGCAACACTGGGTCAGGAACTCAAACAACAGCGCGAGGCCTGTGGCAAGTCGCTCGACGACATATCCAAGGCCACCAACATCCCCATTCGCTTTTTACACGCCATCGAACGTGACGACTACCGTGAGCTGCCTGGGGAGCTGTACAATCGTTCGTTCGTCCGCCAACTGGCCAAGGCGATCAACTACGATGAAACCCGTGCGCTTCAGCTCTACGAACGGCAGTCGGGCAGCCCACGCATCCCAACCGACGAAGAGGTGAGTTGTACCCCGGACACCGCACCGCTGCCGAAAACGGGCAATGCCCTTCTGTTCGGACTCAGTTTGGCGGTTCTTGTCGTCGTTGTTGCCGGCACAACCTATGCTTTTCCTGATTGGACGCACGTCCTGAGCAACCTACTGGTCGCCTTTACAACAACTCAGCCGGCAACGCCTCAGGCTGCCCAGACAGAGGCTCCTCCACCGCCCCCGACCGCGACACCTCCGCCCTCACCTACCACGCCTCCGCCGGCGACCACGCCGGCAGAGGGGCTAACGCTTGAGCTACGCGCTACCGGTAAATGTTGGACGCGCGTCCAACTTGACGATGGAAAACCAGAAGAGTTTGTTCTCCTACCCGATGATGTGCGGCTTTACCGGGCGAAAGAAAAAATCGTCCTTTCGCTAGGCGCACTACCGTTCGTTTCTGTCACGGTGAATGGCCGCCCACTCCAGCTACCGTCACGCGATGGGATCACGGTGAAGCGGGCGGTTATTACACCCGATATGCTTGAAACAAGCCTCATCGGACGACTGACTCCTGAGCCTACCATCCGATGATCGGCCCACGGCACCGGCGGTCTCAACTACCAGTTCAGTGGGTCGCCTGGGCTACCCTCCTCACCCTGATCGTGTGCCGTGGAGCGCCGAGTACACCCGGGGGACAGGATCGATTCCTACCAACCACCCATCAGGTGACCACGGCGGCGCACGTTGTGGCGACGCCCCGCGGCCCGGTGCGCGCTTGGTTGTACCGCCCGGAAGGGCTCACCGACGTTCCGACAATCGTTCTGGTACACGGTGTCCACCGGGACGGCGCTGACGAAGCGCGACTGAGAACCTTTGCCCACACATTGGCCGCAGCCGGGTTGATGGTCCTGACGCCACACATACAGTCCCTGGCCGACTACCGCATTGAACAAGACGCCATCGAGATCATTGGCTGGTCGGCCAAAACACTGCGTCGCCGGTTCGGAAGACGGGTCGGCGTCATGGGACTGTCGTTTGCCGGAGGCTTGTGTTTGATGGCGGCTGCCGACCGCCGGTTTGCACCTGAGATCGGCTACGTCCTGGCCGTTGGAGCCCATGACGACCTGCAACGGGTGACGCGCTTCCTGCTGACAAACGAAATCCGTACACCGCAGGGCGAGACCGTGTACCGGAAGGCCGACCCGTACGGCGTCCTATTACTTGCTTACACCTATGTAGAAGCAATTTTCCCACCTACCGACCGGGAGGCCGGACGCATGTCCCTCCGCTTCCAGTTATGGGGACAACCTGACCAAGCGCGCTTGGCGGCGGAACGGATGTCTCCCGCCGGACAGGCAATCATCACAAAACTCTTTGAAGGCGATTGTGCCGCTGTTTCCCCGATGATCCTTTCCCAGGTTGCGCAACGAACGGCGGCATTGCGCGCCGTCTCCCCGCATCACGTCCTTAAACACATTCACTGTCCGGTGTTTCTCGTTCACGGTGCCAACGATGCCGTCATCCCCCCGTCCGAGACGCAGTGGCTGGCACAGGCGCTGGGCGACCGATGCCGCGTTCTCGTGACTCTGGCAGTCGGTCATGTTGAAGTGACTGCCGCCGCCACCGCGGCGGAAAAGCTGGAGGTGGCGCAGTTTCTGGGCTCTTTCCTCGCCCAAGCGCGCACAATACGTTAGTGGCCGTTCTGGAGAGATGATGCGCGGGCCAACCCGGTCGTCCGGGGCAGGCGGACAACCACCCGCACGTCAAAGACACTCCCTTGTGACCCACCATGTGATGGCTGTTTGCACACTCACGAACGGGAAACAGCAACGGCCTCCGGCGGCACGGCCGGACGGGTCGGCCGGAGGAAAAGCTGCGGCGCAACGCCCATCACGAGCATCAGCGCGACCAGCGGCGCGACGGCGAGCGTTTCACGCCAGTCCATATCTGGCGCTTCAAACAGCGATGCGCTGCAACCGAACAGCGTCCGCCGCGCGGCCGTCAGCAAATAGACGGCTGACAAAATCATCCCGCCGGCCGCCGCGACGGCGAACCCGGGCGCGACCGTAAACGCGCCTAGCAAGGTCAGAAACTCGCCGATGAAGCCGTTGGTCAGCGGCACGCCGGCCGAGGCCAGGCTGGCCACCACCATCAGGAAGGCAAAGCGCGGCATGGCGCCCGCCAAGCCGCCAAAATCCGCCAGCGCCGTTGTTTTTCGGCGGGCTTCAAGCATGGCCACCAGCAAGAAGAGCGCCGCCGTAGTCACCCCATGCGCCGCCATGTGAAACATGGCGCCTTCGACGCCGTATGTCGTGAACGAAAACACGCCCAGCGTCACAAACCCCAGGTGGCTCAACGACGAATAGGCAAGCAAGCGCTTCAGGTCGGTCTGCGCCAGCGCCGCCAGCGCGCCGTGCAGAATGCTGACCACGGCCAGCGTCAGCATCAGCGTCGCCCATTCGCGGGCGATATCGGGAAAGAGGCCGACGCCGAAGCGAACCAGGGCGTAGGTGCCCATTTTCGACATCGCGCCCGACAGCAGCGCGGCGACCGGCGTCGGCGCTTCCGCATAGGTATCCGCCTGCCAGGTATGCAGCGGGAAAAGCGGAATCTTGACGAAAAACGCCGCGGCGAAGCCCCAGAAGCACCACTGGCGCGTTTCCGCCGGGATTACGTTGCGGGCGGCGACGAGCGTCTCCACATCAAAGGTGTAGCGCCCGGTCGCCGCGCCGTGCCCGACGTATAACCCGATGATGGCAGCCAGCATCAGCAAGCTGCCCGCGACCGTGTAGAGAAAGAACTTCGTCACCGCCGCCCGGCGGTTTTCCCCGCCCCACATGCCGATCAAAAAGTAGGCCGGGATGAGGACGACTTCCCAGAAAACGTAAAACGTCACCAAATCGCGCGCCAGAAAAACGCCGACGAGACCGCTTTCAAACAACAGCAGCAGCAGAAAATACGCCGGACGGCGCGTGACAATCGCCGCGCTCGCCAGCATCGCCAACGGCGTAAGCAGCGTGGTCAGCAAGATCAGCCAGAGGCTGAGGCCATCCGCCGCCAAGTGCCAATTGACGCCCAGCGTCGGAATCCACGGCGCATTGACGACCAGCGCGGGATCGGCGTGCCGCGCAATCAAGCGCAATGACAGCCCAAACGTCAGCAGCGCCGCAGCCAGCGCCGTCGTCAGGGCATAGCGCCGCCCCAGTTCCATCGAGGTCGCCGTCAGAACGACCAGCGCCAGCGCCCCGACGAGCGGCAGCGCTACCAGCCAGACAAGCAAAGAGCCAGCATCGAGCAACATATCGGGAAACGTCACGCGCTTATCCTTGACCGAAAACGAAATAACTCAGAATCAACAGCGCCGCGATGAAGATCATGACGACGTAGCCGCGGGCGTAGCCGGACTGCATGTCGCGCAGCGTCGCGCCAAGGCCGGCCAGGCTGCGCCCGACGCCGCCGACCAGCCCATCCAGGATGGAAACATCCAGCCCAAGCCATAGGCCGCGCTCGGCGAGCAACCTCAACGGACGGGCAATCGCCGCCTCATACGCTTCATCCACCCAGTACTTCGCCTGCCAGACGCGCGGCGCTTCCCACAGCGGGCGGCGCGTGAAGAACAGCCATCCGGCAGCCAGGCCGGCCAGCGCGACGACGGTTGAAACGCCCATCAGGGCCAGCTCCAGCGCATGCGAAGCCGCTTCGCGGGCGAACTCGGACGGCGCAGCCACCAGGGGCGTCAGAAACTCGCGCATCCACGGATGCTGACCGAACGCCTCCGGCAAGCCCAGCGCCCCGCCCAGGACCGACAAGAGCGCCAGCGCGACCAGCGGCGCGGTCATGACCGGCGGCGACTCATGCGGCTGAACGTGGGCGACGGCCTCGCGCGGCTCGCCGTGAAAGGTCAGCGCCATCAGGCGCGTCATGTACAACGCCGTCAAAAACGAGGTCAGCAAGCCGACCGCCCAGAGGGCCTTCGCCAAGCCGCCCGGCAAGACGGCCGACGTGAAAGTTTCCAACAGGATTTCGTCCTTGCTGAAAAAACCCGCAAACAGGGGAAAGCCGGCAATGGCCAGCCACCCGGCGGTCATCGTCCAGTACGTGACCGGCATGAATTGCCGCAGCCCCCCCATGCGACGCAGATGTTGCTCCTCGTGCAGCGCGTGAATCACGCTGCCCGCGCCCAGAAAGAGCAGGGCTTTGAAGAAGGCGTGGGTCGTGACGTGAAACAGCCCGGCGGTGAACGCCCCCGCCCCGCATGCCATGACCATCAGGCCCAACTGGGAAACCGTCGAGTAGGCCAGGACTTTCTTGATGTCATCCTGCCCCAGGGCAATCGTCGCCGCCATGAGCGCTGTCGCTGCGCCGACAACGGCGACGACCATCAGCGCCGTCGGCGCGCGCAGGAACACGACGTTCAGCCGGACAAGCAGATAGACGCCGGCCGTGACCATCGTCGCGGCATGGATCAGGGCCGAAACGGGCGTCGGGCCGGCCATGGCGTCCGGCAGCCAGACGAAGAGCGGAATCTGCGCGCTCTTCCCCGCCACGCCCAGCAGCAACAGCAGGCCGACGGTCGTCAATCCGCCCGCGCCGACCGCCGCCCAGCCGAGCGCCTCCACCGGCTGCTGCGCCGCCCAGCGGGCGATGGCTGCGAAGCTGACGCTTCCCGCCTGGGTAAAGAGCGCCAAGGTCGCCAAGACGAGGCCGGCGTCGCCGATGCGGTTATAGACAAATGCCTTGCGCGCGGCGTCCGCGGCCTCGTCGCGCGTGAAGTAGTGACCGATCAGCAAGTAGGAGCAAACGCCGACGCCCTCCCAGCCGACAAACAGCAACAACAGATTGTCGGCCAGGACCAGCGTCAGCATCGCGGCGACAAACAGGTTCAGGGCAGCGAAAAACCGCGCGTACCCGGCGTCGCCATGCATGTAGCCGGTGGCGAACACGTGGATCAGCAACCCGACGCCGGTGATGAACAGCGCCATGACGCCCGAGAGCGGATCGAGAACAAGCCCAAAGTCGGCGCTGAAGCTCCCGACGCTGAACCACGTTCCCAGCCGCTCGGTCACGCGCCGGACGCCTTCAGCATCCGGCGCGGCGGGGAGCAGCCTCGAGAAGAAAGCGACAAACGCGCATCCGGCCGCGACCGCGACGGACAAGCAGGCGATGACGCCCGTCAGGCGCTCGCCGAGACGGCGGCCGGCCAAGGTCAGGATAAGCGCGCCGACCAGCGGCGCCACAATCATCAGGGTTAGCATGCCGGTCCATGAAGCCCCATCCGCCGGCCGGCGCGGACAGGGCGCGAATGACAGTGCGGGTTAGAGCTTGAGGAGGCTCGATTCATCCACATCCAGCGTCTCCCGATTGCGAAACAGCGCAATGACGATGGCCAGCCCGACGCCGGCTTCCGCCGCCGCCACCGCCATCACCAGAATGACGAACAGTTGCCCTTCAATCGTCCCCTGAAAGATCGAAAACGCGACAAACGCCAGATTCGCCGCGTTGAGCATCAGCTCCAGGCACAGCAGGGTCGAGATGATGTTGTTTTTGACAAACACCCCGACGGCGCCGATGGCGAACAGCGCCGCGCTGAGGATGAGATACCACGATAACGGAACCATAGTCGCCGCCTTGCGCTACCTGGCGGCGGTCAACAGCCCGATGCCGACTTCGCCTGTTGACCACGCCAAACGGTAGGCGCTTCCTTCCTTTGTGATTGTGACCGTCGCTTCGTAGGGCGTCCCGTCGGGGCGCGTCCCTGCCACGCGATGGGTCGCCGTCAACCCGCCGCCGCCGTAGAACCGCTCGCGCCCGATGCCCCCGCCAGCGGCGACCGTCGTCCACCCGCCATCGCCGCTGCCGTCGGGCTTCAGAGCGTAGAGCGCCACGCCCGCCTGCTCGCCGTAGCCGACAATTAGCGCCTGCCCGGCAAGAAGGCCGATGCCGGTGTCGCCATTCGTCCAGGTCAGGGCGTAAACCTTATCCGCGATTTTGCGAATGCCGAGTTTGCCGCGATAGGCTCGCCCGTCGGGATTGGCGCCAGTCGTCGCATAGGCGCCTTCAATGCCATCAGCAAGCGCCTCCGGGGTAGCTGTTTCGGACAGAATCCGCCCCTGGGCCTGGCCGGTGGTCCACCGGCCGCGCAGCGTGCCGTCTTCATTCCGATAGACGGCGACGCCGGGAATGCGCCCCTTGGGAGCGTAACCGACCATCAGATACTCTGTCCGCCCCTCGGCTTGGCTACGGGCGCCGGTCGGCGCGGGCAGTAGCGCCAGCCCCAGAAGAAGCGCCCCCAGCCAAAGCCGCCGATGGCGGGCATCCGCGCATCGCATATCGCGTCACTCCTTTTCGCGCTTTGCCAGATGCAGCGCGCCCACCACCGCCAGCAAAATCAACACCGAGGTTAGCTCAAACGGCAACAGGTAGCGCGTCATCAGGTTTTTGCCGACCCGCTCGACCGTGCCCGCTTCGCCGGACGGCGCGCGGTCGCCCTGCACACCGGCGACGGCAAGCCACAGGCCGGCGCTCAACAGCAGCGCGAGCGGCGCGGCCAGCCAGACGAGAAAGCGATGGCGCGGCGGGCGCTCCTCATCGGCCCGGACGTTGAGCAGCATGATGACGAAGACGAACAGCATCATGATCGCCCCGGCATAGACCACGATCTGCGCCGCGCCGATGAACTGCGCGCCCATCATGACGTACAGGGCCGACAGCCCGACAAAGGACGTGATGAGCGCAAAGGCCCCGTAGAGCGGGTTGCGCAGGAGGACGACCGCGATGCCGCCGCCCAAAACCAGCGCCGCAAAGCCAATGAACAACAGTTGCTGAAAAGTCATAGCCGCCCAGTTACGGTCGCTCGCGCAGTCGCCTGCCGATCCGCGGCACCGTGAGTTTTCACACGCCCCGATTGGAATGCTTTTCTCACCCAAAAATCAAGCCTTTGGCGCCAACCGAACAAGCTATCCGCCCACAAGGCCGTTCGATCACACGGTTGGCGATTGCCCGCGTTCGAGCGCAGGGCCTTTCTCGGTCTGATCGGATGTTGCCCCTGCACGCCGCTCAGTAGCCGGCGCGGCTTGAGGACGAGCGCCGCGCAGCTTCCTGTAACGGTCGCTGCGCAGCCTCCTGTACGTCTTGGCAGCCGGGGCGCGGCCTCGGTTGCGCGACGAATCAGTTGTTCGACGAACAGGAAACGCCGAAAAGTCAAAAAAGGCGGCGTATTGGGACGCGGAATTATTCGGCGCGCGCGGGGATGTCCGCCCGGAAAAGCGCAAAGCGCGGGCTCGCCTGCGTTGCAGCCGCCCCCTTGCTATACCTGAAGCGCCGGCGAAGCCAGCCGCTCCCGGCCGGATTTCGCCGCGCTTCGCGCCGCCCCTCGAACAGCGCGCCTTCGCCGACCGGACGGTTGTAGAACACCCACGCTCCCCCCTCCGCGGTCAGCAGCGGCTCTGGCTCGGCGACAAGCCCAGGGATATCGGGCGCGATCAGCCACTGCTCGACAGGATTGGCGCTGAGGTCAACCAGCCAGATTTCCCCTGGCTGACGAAAGGTCGTGTCGAAGAAGTTGCGCCCGCGATTGTTGACCTGATACGTCGTGTAAAGCCGCCCGTTGAGGACGAAAGGCTCATGCGACTGAGCGAGGCTGGGCGTCGCGAGCTGGCTGCCGGTCGGGAACAGCGTCCGAAACAAAACAAACGGGGCATCCGCGGGCTGCCCGGCCGGACGCCGGTAAATGTGACTGGTCGCCGTCGCGTCAATGCCGGCCATGACATACTCGAAATCGCCAATCGCGGCCGGGTAGGGATCAATTTTGTCATGCCCGTCGTTGATCAAGTCAAAGACGCCGCGCTCCGGCTGCCCGGCGTCAAACGCGCGGACTTCCACCTTGCCGCTTGGGGCGGCCAACGCGCCAAACGTGACGATGGGGCGGTTTCGCATCCAGCGGGCAAACCCGATATCCATGGGCGCGAAGCCGACCGGCGGGGTGTCCTGCCGCTCAATCGCCCGCGCGCTGGATGGATCGGCCAGCGAGATGTATTGCAGCTCGACCCAGTTGTTCTGGTTCGCGCGCGTCCCCGCGCCGGGCGTTCTCTCATTCTGAATGAAGAAAACAAAGCCGCCGGCCTGGCTTGGCAAATTGGTTGGATAAATGGCCCGGCGGCGCGGGTCGGGCGGCGTCGCCAACAACGTGACCTCTCCCTGCGCAGGGCCCTTCGGCCGGACCAGCAGCAAGCGCCCGGCTCGGTCGGTGCCAACGTAGTAGTCGCCAAGCTTGTCGCAGCCCGGATTGGCGCGTCCCCACGACGTGGACTCAAAGGCGCGGAAGCCGCGCCCATCCGGCGGGATGAGATCGCCGGTTTGCGGGTTGACGCCGCAGTGCCAGACAATCCCGTTGTCGCTGCCATCCGCCAGGCCCTCGAACCAAACCATGTACTTCCCGCTGGCGGTAAACTCGACATTGAGGTAGTTAGCGTTCGGGTCGCCGACTTGCCTGACCTTCGGGCGCCAGTCGCCCGGCGCGGCGGCTTTTCGAGCGGGCGCTTTCTGAAGCGACTCGGCGGCGGTCGTCAGGCAGGTCGCCAGTAACAGCAGGGCTAAGCTCAACTGGAGCTTCATGGCTTTCACCTCCGCAAATGACTGAGCGAATGCCGAGCATCCGCTCCTGGCGACTTGAGACGCGGCCCGCGGGCGGAAAGTCGGACATTCGACGCGAAGGCGCCGACGTCGGATAGGCCGGAGCGCCGACCTTGGCGACCTGAAACAAGCCGCGCCCGGCGCAACAGGCGCTAAAACGTCATCCGAAAGCCAAGCTGAAACTGGCGCGGCGGAAAGGCGCGGCGGAAGCGGTCGGGCGTCACGATGAATCGGCCGCCACGGCGCGGCGGCAGGTTGAACTGCGTATTGAGGGGCGGATTCGTCGGCGGGAAGGTGCGCCCAAACTCGCGGACATTGGTTCGATTGAAGCGGCTTCCTGGCTGAATAAGAACACTCGCCGTTGACAAAGCGCCTTTGAGGGCGTGTGCGCTGCGGGCGTGGGAGCGCCTCGTGCGTCAGGAAACATCCTGCAAACACCCCACACACGCGGGGGCCTGCACCGGGCGCTATATTCTGCCCGAACCGATAGTCGCCAACGCGGTAGCGCAGTCCGTTGCCGTCCTGCGCTGTGGGTCAAGGCGTTCATTGATGCCGATGCCACGCCGGGGACCGCGTCGGGCATACAACCGGACAAACAGTGCGCAGCAAGCGCAGCAGCCGGGCGGCGCTGAACGATGTTGTACGACCAAAATTTACAACACCATACACTCTAACTGCGACGGCATGAGTTCCTCTTCCGCCGCCGGATCGAGACCGCCGAGGTTGCGCGTCCGCATGATGTCGCTTGAAAACGCCTCAAAGTCCACCGCTTTCGGGAGTTTTGGCGTCCCATGCAAGATGGCCCACTCAATGTCCTCAAAGTAACCGCGATAGTTCGGATCGTCTGAAATCAACTGGAAGGCCATGCTACGGTTGCGGATGTCATCTGAGAGCGGAATGCGGGTAATGACGTCAATCCCGGCTTCTTGTGCATACCGCTCGCCCCACCCCGAGCCGTCATCTCGATTGATGATCATGCCCAGAACCCGGGTCGTGCCGCCCTGTTCGGCAAAGTAGCGAACGGCGCTGCAGAGGTTGTTGACGACGTAGAGCGCCTGATGGTCGTTGCCACCGACAAGGATGATGTCCCGCACCATGGACTTGGCAATCGGTGTCCCAAAGCCGCCGCAAACCACATCCCCGAGGAAGTCATAAATGATGTAGTCAAACTCCCAGTCCTCAAACCCCATCTGAGACAATAAATCGAAGCTGAGTGTGATGCCGCGCCCACCGCAGCCACGCCCCACCTCCGGGCCGCCCAGCTCGAGGGCAAAGACGCCATGGCGTTTGAACACAACCTCACTGATCGGTGGGACCACACTGGCGGCTTTTGCTTCCTGACGTAACGCCCAGGCTTCTAACAACGTCGGGAGCGACTTACCGCCGAACAACAGCGCCGTGGAGTCGTGTTTTGGATCACAGCCAATTTGCAGCACACGGTGCGACTTACTCGCCAGGTAGTAGCTGAGATTAGAGGTGACGAAAGATTTACCGCTTCCGCCTTTACCATAGATGGCAACAATGCGACGTGCCGACATGAAGCATCCTCCGCAAGGAAGGCTTAGGTCTTCAGCGCCGTGGGGAAGAACGCCTTCAACGTTACAACGCAAGACTTGGCGTTGAGCCGAACGCCTACCATCCAACCTATACTCAGCCCGGTGGGCCGACCAAACGTTTTTCCGTATTCGCTGCCGAATTCCATCGGAAAACAGTTGTTTGCCGCCGTCTTCCGGCGCATACTTTCAGCATCCCCACGAGTTTGTGTTCTGTGTTGACAGTTCTCGTATGTCGGCTCTCCTGGTGGACGAACAGCCTGGTGCCACGGCGCAGGTGGCAGAGGACCTCCCCACGGCAACAACGGTCGTTACAGAAACCTTCTGGCATTGGCAGTACGGTCGCATCCGCGTCTGGGAAACCGATCCGCACCCGTCGGGCCACGCCGTTGTCCTTCTACACGGCTACGGCGCAATGGTTGAGCATTGGCGTAAAAACATTCCGGCGCTGGCGGCCGACGCAACGGTGTACGCGCTTGACCTCCTTGGCTTTGGTCAGAGCGATATGCCGGACGTTCACTACAGCGCACGGCTGTGGGGGCAACAGGTACGTGACTTCCTTGATGCGCGCCGCCTGAAAAAAGTGACGCTTTTCGGCCACTCCATGGGCGGCCTGGTTGCTGCCCAGTTCGCGCATGACTATCCCGACCGAACGGCCGGACTTGTCCTTGTCGATCCAAGCGGCTACCCCCCACGGACACCCTCGGACCTGCTCTTTCGTGCGCTGCAATTTGCCGCCGAGAACCGCTTGCTTCGCGATCTGTCGTATTGGCTCTTTGCGACGCCGGATATAGCACGGCAGGGGTTGATTTCGGCCTATTTCAACCCGGCAGCCGTGACGCCTGACCTGCTCGAAGCCTTTATAGCGCCCCTGCGCCGGCCAGGAGCTAAGTACTCGTACTTAGCTGTGGCGCGCCGGCCGAACGACTTTTTCATTGAAGCGCCGAACGGCATTGCGGCCCCAACGCTCCTCGTCTGGGGGGGACGCGACCGGCTGTTGCCTCCGCGTCTGCTTCAGCCATTCCGTGAGTTGATCCCCCAGGCGGAATCTGTTGTCATCCCAGACACCGGTCACTGCCCGCAAGATGAAACACCGGGCGCATTCAATGCTGTGGTCCAGCGCTTTCTGTATCTCAACATCTTTGATCTGAACCCTGACTGAGAAATGCCCGCCTCACACAGCCTGATTGGAGGAACAGCGTATGGATGCCCTTGCTCCGACGTTTCCACCCTCGCCAACCACCAGGCCGATTGCGTATGATCCAGCTCCGCGCCAGATTCCGTACAGCACCTGGCTGGGGGTCACACTGTTGTGGTCGTCCTTTTTTTTCCTGACGACACTGGTGGCACTGCACGCAGCCGCTGCCTTGGCAGCGGCCGATTTGAACTTCACGCATCTGCCAACGGCCTTTGGACTCCATATCGGCTTTGCCGTGGCACTTGCCTTCGGTATTGGGTTTCTCAACCGCCGACTTGACCCGACGGGTGAAAAACGGGCCCGACGTAACGCCGCGATACAGGCTAAGTACGCCGGGAAAGTCCCGACGTTTGTCTCCCTGCCGGGCAGTTTGGCCTCGGCCTGTCTGTTCTACGGGACAACCGTTACCGTTATGTACCTGGCCGGCGTTGAACCCGCTGCGCCGGTGGTCGGACTTGGGCTTGTCCTCCACCTACCGGCCGCGTTCATCGGCGCGTTCCTAACCGGCGTCGTGCTGCGCAACTTGCAGGCCCGCCGTTTACAGTCATCGTCAACATCAGGCTAGGACGTATGCTGTGGCAGCAACACGGACGGATGCCCACTGCCTGGTTGCTGCTGCTCTGGTGCGGGCTTGGTCTCCTTTTGGGCTCTCCTCCGGCCGCAAGTCGCTGTCTGTGTTCACTGCTGATGGTTACTGCTGCGGCACACAAGCCCTGCGCTATGGTGAATTCTCACCCACCGTCCGTCGCGACCCATGCCCGTGATGCCCGCTACCGGCAGGATATTGCCGACCTAACGCCAACACTTATCGATCTTCGCCGCGACCTGCACCGGCACCCGGAACTCTCCAATCGAGAGGAACGTACCGCGCGGCTCGTCGCAGAACGGCTTCGGGCGCTCGGTCTGGAAGTCACCACCGGCATTGCCCATCACGGGGTCATCGGCGTCCTGCGCGGCGGACGACCCGGTAAGGTCATCGCCATCCGCGCCGACATGGACGCCCTCCCGATTGAGGAAACCCGCGACACACCCTACAAATCGCGCCATCCCGGCGTTATGCATGCCTGCGGACACGATGTACACACAACCGTCGCGCTTGGCGTTGCGGAAGTGCTGGCCAAATACCGCGCCGACTTGCCCGGTGTGGTGAAGTTTATCTTCCAGCCAGCCGAAGAAGGACCGCCGCGTGGCGAGCAGGGCGGCGCAAAAATGATGCTTGAGGAAGGCGCCTTCGATGCCCCCACACCGGAGGCCATCTTTGGATTGCACTGCCTGCCGATGCTGGAAGTCGGCTCGATTGGCTATTGCGAAACCTCAGCAATGGCGAGCGCCGACCGCTTTCTCATCACCATACGCGGTAAGAAGGTTCACGGGGCTTACCCACATGAGGGGGTAGATGCCATCGTGACCGCCGCCGCCGTCATTGAACAACTTCAAACCATTCGGAGCCGACGCATTGATACCCAAACGCCCCTGGTTCTCTCCATCGGCAGCATCCACGGCGGTAATCGCTTTAATATCCTGGCGGATGAAGTCCGAATGGAAGGCACGGTGCGAACGCTTGACCCAGAGGTTCACGCGCGGATTGAGCCGCTGATGCGGCAGATACTCAAGGGTGTGACAGAAAGCCACGGTGCCGGCTACGAACTAGACTACGAACGCATCGTGCCTGTCACCGTCAACAACCCCCAGCTTGTTGCGCAGATGCTCCCCACCATCCGGCGCATCGTCGGTGATGCCAATGTTCTCGCTGTACGTCCGCAGATGGGCGCGGAGGATTTCGCATACTTTGCTAACCGCGTCCCTGCCTTCTTTTACTTCCTCGGCGTCGGGAACAAAGCCAAGGGCATCACGGCTATGCTCCACACGCCGGATTTTGATGTGGATGAACAATGCTTACCGATTGGTGTCGCCGTCATGGCAGCTCTGGCGACCGATTGGCTGGAAGCAGCAGCCCGGCAACCCGGCGGCCAGGCTGGGTCCGAAGCCGGGCCAAGCAAGCCTGGGGCATCCGTCCGGTCCGACCAACAAAACTGACACCGGACGCATCCTTGGGGCACCAGCCGCCCGGACTGCCGGCGGTTGGTATCAAATCTTGACCGAGCGAGATGCCCATGATGACAGCACCACGTTCCTTTGTCGCCGTCTTGAGCCTGCTCTTTGTCCTCACCCTTTCGTCTTCCCTGCCGAGTGCCGGACGCCAACGGTTCAACAACCGGCTTGAAAACCTGGCGAACCAACTGGTCCGCCAGGCACGCGATGTTGCCGACCGCTTGGAACGGGATTACCAGCGCGGTTTGAGCAGCAGCCGGCGCGATATTCAACGCTTTTACCAGGCGCGGATGTTTGTCGCCGGAGCAGAACTCTTTGCCCAGATGGCACGGGCAGGTCGCCCAGATGCCGAACTCAATCATGCCGTTGACTTTCTGCGCAGCCAAGCCAACTTTGAACCCGGTTGGAGTAGCCTGCCGAGCACACTCGATGATATTGCCCGTGAGCTACGGTTCGGCCGGGGCAACCTCGGACGCGAACCCAATGACGGACGTCAGGACGGACGCTGGAATTCAGGTGGCTGGGATGCCGGCCGTGTCACCGGCCGCCTGCGGTGGTCTGGGCGGGTTGATGACGAGATCTACATTTATGTGCGAGGTGACGAGGTACGCACGGAACGTATCTCCGGGCAACTCCCGCTCAACGAACGCTTCACATTCACCAGTCCGCTGCCGCGCTACCCGGTCACGGTTCGGGCCAATCGCCTCCGCGGACGCGGGCGGGTCGAGGTCTTTCAGCAGCCGTCGGCCAACAATGATTTCGTAGCGGTCATCCGCATTGTTGATCGCGCCAGCGGTGCCACCGATATGGAGTTTGAACTGATTTGGTAGCGTCTCTACGAGTTTCTCGGCAAATTTCTTGACAAATTGTTCCCGATGACCGGCTTTCTGTTAACCGCCCCTCCCCCGAAGTAGTCTTCCGAGTTTGAGAGCCTAGCTACTTCGGGGGCTCGGTGCGAACTGCCGTCCTGCGCGACGGTCGGTTGCAACGGCTCGACACGCACCGCCAGCACAACACGGCTGCTTCTCCCTACCCTTGCTTCGACTTGACTTCACACCCGATGCCCACCGATCTCCCTCCCACAACCCTCCCAGCACCCGACGTCGGCGCTGTCAGGTTACTTACACGCACCTTCTTCCACCGGGGACGCGTTTTCGACATCTCCCACGATGCTATTCAACTGTCCTCAGGCGCGCGGCTGGAATTGGATGTCATTCACCATCTCGGCGGCGCTGCCGTCTTACCGGTGTTTGACAACGACGACGTTCTGCTGATTCACCAGTACCGTCACCCGGCAGGTCAGGTTCTGTTGGAAGTGCCGGCCGGGCGCTTGGAACTCGGCGAAGACCCAGAAGCTGCTGCCCGCCGCGAACTGGCAGAGGAAACCGGCTACCAGGCCGCCGAGCTGACGTTCGTCACGCAGTTCTATGCGCTGCCCGGCTACAGCACCGAAGTTCTCTACTGTTTTCTTGCCACTGAACTCACACCGGGAACGCAGCGCCTCGATGCCGATGAAGACATTCGCACCGTCCGTATGCCGTTCGCCACGGCGCGGACGCTGGTGTATCACGGCGGCATCGTCGACGCCAAAACCATGATGACCATCCTGTTCGTGGATGCACTGCGCCAGGCTGGCGCACTACCGGGTGAACGGCAGTGACCGCCGCCGGGGAGGTTTTCTCAGACAAGGGATCTGCTGTTGCACCCGCTCACAAAGCGAACTCGGCTTGACGCGCCCCCACGTGGCGTCAGGCGTCAGTGGACGGGGAAGGTGGTGACACCGCAGCCCGACTTGCCAGAAAATCTTGAAGCAGAATGGCGGCGGCAAGAGCGTCTTGCCGCCCGACCCATTGCCGCCGCGGTAGCCCCTGCTCACGCAGCCAATCTTCGGCTGCCACCGAAGTTAGGCGTTCATTCCAGGTGACAATCTCTACGGTGGTTGCGCGGCGCAGCGCCGTCACAAAGGCTAGGATATGGGGCGTCGCCTGGTTGGGTGTGCCGTCCAGCCGGTAAGACAACCCGACGACGCACCGCACGACGCGCTCTTCGGCAATCAACGCTGCCGTGCGTGCTACCAGCGACTTACGCCCCCCGGTTGGCCAAACGGCCAGCGGGCGTACGGTCAGGCCTAACTCATCACAAATCGCCAGGCCCGTTCGCTTCCGGCCCCAGTCAATTGCCAGGGTACGGCAGGAGGGCGGCGGCGGTGCCACAATGCCCTCCGCCTGGTCAGTGGGTGGCAATCCCTGTTCACCAAACACGTTAGGTCATACCCCCCAACACGAGGGCGGAAAAGCAGTCTTCCGCCGGAATCACAATTCTGACACAAATTGACACCGTGGAATGACCTCACTAGGCTTGCGCGTCCATCGCTTCGCAAAGCTAACCTAACAAGGAGAACATCTCACCTATGGATGCTGCCTTTCTAGCGCAACAGAAAGAAAAACTACTGGCCAAGCGTCGTGAGCTGCGTGCCGCCCTCAATCTCACAACCCATGAGGACGAAGCCGGCGATGAAGCCAAGGACCCACTGGATGCTGCCGTTGCCTATGCCAATCGCGAATTGGCTGCACGTCAATCCGATCAATACCGCCAGTTACTTCAAGATGTTGAGGATGCGCTGGCACGCATTGCCGACGGAACTTATGGTATCTGCCAGGGTTCAGGCGAAGAGATCCCCCGTAAGCGTCTGGAGGCGATACCCTGGGCGCGTTATACGGCAGCCTACCAAGAAAAAATCGAGCGCGGTCTCGCTGGTGAGTAGTGTGAACCTGTCGTGTATTGCCGACAACGTAGCCCTGGTTCGAGAACGCATCGCGGCTGCCAGTGCACGCGCCGGCCGTACGCCGGACCAAATTACCCTTGTCGCGGTCTCCAAAACGCACCCGGTCGCTGCCATTCAGGCGGCGGTGGACTGTGGAGTCTTCGATATTGGGGAAAATCGTGTCCAAGAAGCTTTGGGGAAAATTCCACATAGTCCACCACAGGTGCGCTGGCACCTCATCGGGCACCTCCAGGGCAACAAAGCCAAGCCGTCCGTTGAACACTTCCATCTCATCCACACCGTGGATTCCCCGGCGCTGGCACGGCGCCTTAACCACCTGGCAGGTGCAGCCGGAAAGGTGGTCACCGTGCTGCTCCAGGTAAAGCTCGGCGACGAGGCCACCAAATTCGGACTGCATCCTGAGGAACTACCGGCAGTCTATGCTCTCGTCCGCGACTTTCCCCACCTGCGCGTCCGCGGACTGATGACGATCCCGCCGTTTTGCCCTGACCCAGAAGATGTGCGACCCTTTTTTCGTCAACTGCGCACCCTGCGCGACGAACTCCTGGCACGCTTTCCAGACGATACGCTGCCGGAGTTGTCAATGGGGATGAGCCACGATTTTGAGGTTGCCGTTGAGGAAGGCGCCACGATACTCCGCATCGGCACAGCCATTTTCGGCGCCCGCTAGTTTCGGCGCTCACCGGCCAAGCCGGGCGCGTATCCCCGCCCGATCCCTGCGGCGAGAACACGGCTTTCTGGAGACCACGTTCAGGGGCGGACTGTCAGGCGCGCCATTGCGTGCAGCAGCGCCCAGGCTCATGGCGCCATCTTTCCCGCACTCACTCTAAACCGGCGCGGTGAAAATGCCCTGATGTCGCAGGGCGGCGGGACGCCACGCACCAAGCAGCGCATGATCTCAGCCGTAATAGGCGTCAACAAAATCCCATTCCGGTAGTGTCCGGTGGCACAAAACAAGCCCTCAATGTCGGTTTCCCCGATCAGCGGCAGGTCGTCGGTCGCCAAGGGACGCAACCCGGCCCACGTTTCGAGCAAGGCTGCCTGCGCCAGAGCCGGCACCACCGTCGTTGCGCCCGACAGCAGCGCCGAAACACCACCGGCCGTCACCTGCTTTTCATAGCCAACATCCTCCACCGTTGCGCCAACAATGAGCCGCCCATCCCGGCGCGGGACAAGATAGACACGCGAGGTGCGCACAACATGCCGGAGTTTGGTCGGCAGAGGCATCTGCAAAGCCAGCATCTGTCCCCGAATCGGACGCACGACACGCGCCGGCAAGCGCAGCAGCGCCGGCGACATCTGTGTTGCCCAACTTCCGGCCGCATTGACGACAATCGGAGCTGACCAGCGCTCCTCACGCACGTCCACCCCGGTTACGCGCCCGTGCTCGACCAAGAGCGTCACGGCCTCACAGTGACATACAATCTGGACTTGAGACGCCGTTGCCGCGGCGATCAACGCCTGTGTCAAGCGCCGGTTTTCAACCTGCCAATCATCCGGCAAATACAACGCCCCGACGCCGGTCAGTAACGGCTCAAGCGCCTGGACATCATCCGGCGACAACCATTCAGCATGACAACCGGCCGCCGTTTGCCAGACAAGTTTGGCCTGAAGGGCAGCAACTTCGTGTTCCTCCTCCGCCAACACCATTGTCCCGGCCGGACACAGTTCGGCGTCAATCCGGGTTTCCTCCCACAGAGCCGCGACAAAGTTCGGGTACAGCGCCCGACTCTGCAAACACAGGTCAAAGAGCGGACCCGGCGCATCAGCTTCTGACTGTGGGGCCAGCATCCCGGCTGCCGCCCACGAGGCTTCCCCACCCGGGCGGGCATTGCGTTCAAACACCACGACGCGCAGGCCATCCCGCGCCAGCGCACGGGCAATTGCCAGCCCGATTACGCCGCCGCCAATCACGATGACATCACTGGTGGGCATCACTTTAGATTCGCCATGTAGTCGGTAACCTGTAACTCGCCCCGGATAATTTTTTCCCGTGCCGCCTCAACTTCGCGCAGCATGGATTCAGAAACCAGCGGGCGGTTGTAGTCGTCTAACGCATACGCAATGCCATCGTTTTCCAGACCGTATGCATGCCTGCCGCCGCGAAAGCGACCTTCGAGGACTTCCTTGATGATGGTATAGACGGCGACATCTACACGCTTCACCATACTGGTCAACACAAAGCCCGGTTTGACCCAGTTCTGGTTAGCATCCACGCCAATCGCCAACTTGTGATGTTCCTCGGCGGCATCAAAGACGCCGATGCCGGAGTTGCCGGCTGCCTGGAAGACGACATCGGCTCCGGCTTCGTACTGGGCTTTAGCCAACTCTTTGCCCTTGCCCGGATTGTTCCAGGCGGCGTCGGTAATCCCGACAAAGTTTTTCAACACGACAATGTCCGGGTTGACATAACGCGCCCCCTCCTCATAGCCGGTGGCAAACTTCCGAATCAGCGGAATATCCATACCGCCGACAAAGCCGATTTTGCCGGTTTTGCTGGCGCGCGCAGCCAGCATGCCGACCAGAAAGCTCCCCTCATGCTCTTTGAAAACCAACGAGGCAACGTTCGGCAAATCAACAACCGCATCCACAATGGCAAAGTGCAGGTGTGGGTACTCTTTTGCCACCGTCGCCAAAACCGGCCCCTGAGCAAAACCAATCCCAATGATGAGGTCATAGCCGCGTTCAGCAAACGCCCGCATGCAGGGCTCCAGGTTGTTTGGCTCGCCCGGCTCGGCATGCCGCAGCACAATCGGCAGTTCCTGCTTGGCGCGTTTAGCGCCTTCCCAGGCCGCAGCATTGAACGACTTATCGTCTTTGCCGCCGATGTCGAAAACTATCCCAACCGTGAGTTTGCCGGCTTCGTCGCGGGGCGTATAACCACACCCAAGCGCCGCGCCCCACACCAGCGCCGCCAACCACATCACACCCAATCGTGGACCGCGTTTCATAGCTGAAACACTCCTCTGCCTTTCGTCGAAGAACCCAGTGCTGCCACGCCGCTCCATGCCGGCAATCAAATGCCGGTGGGCTGCTGGGGCCATCGCTTGGCTTTGAAGCCACACGAGTCACAATGCCATGGCCCGCCAAACCTTTGGAGTCTACCGGCCACAGCAGCCTGCAGCCGCCGGCGCGTTCTTCGCACCTCACCTTGCCTGTGGGCGACCCCATGCGCCGGAGAGATACCGGTAAACTCCGCTCGCCCGGCGCCGGTAGATTGCCGGGGATGACTTCTACAAGACCGACTACAAGACCGACGCCCTCCTTGCCGACAGCCCCGAGGTGTTGCCTACCGAGGTTTATAACCGAGGCGGGATCCCCACAACGCATGCGTCGCCGACGGTCAGGCGACGCTCCCCGCCAAGCGGCCTTCAGAATCGCCGGCAGCATTTGCCGAACATCCAACAAGCCGCTACGCTTGCCCACTTGTGGAACACACAGGTGACTAGAGCAACGCTTCTCAGCGCTTGAACGATGTATAGCCTACAGTTTGAAACCATCTACCCCATCACCGAACTCAAGGCCAAGAAAGGTGTGACGGTCACCGAAGTTGACCCGGACGGACTGGGGGCGGTCGTCGGGTTGCGGCCGGGTGACCGAATTCTAGCAGTTAACGGGCGCAAAGTACGTGATTACTTGGATTTCCAGTTTTACACCGGCTCCGAAGAGCACGTTGCCCTCACCATTGTGCAGGCCGACGGTATCACCCGGCAGGCCGCAGTGGATGTCGGTGAAGGAGACATCTGGGGACTGGACTTTGAGGCCTTTAAGCCGCGGCAATGCGGCAACGAGTGTCTGTTCTGCTTCTGTGAGCAGAATCCACCGGACGCGCGACCGTCGCTGTTTTTTCGGGACGAGGACATTCGGTTGTCATTTTTGCACGGGAACTACACGACGATGACGACGCTCACGGAAGAGGAGTTCAACCGGATCGTCGAGCAACGTCTTTCGCCGCAGTACGTCTCGGTACACGCCACCGACCCCGAAGTGCGGCGGTATTTACTCGGACGCAAGCAGGCGGACGATATTCTCGGAACAATGCGGCGGCTGCTGGCGCACGGCATCGAGTTGCACGCGCAGGTTGTCCTGTGCCCGACCATCAACGACGGCGACGTGCTGCGCCGGACGATCTACGATCTGGCGGCCCTGCACCCGGAAGGGGTCAGCTCGGTCGCTATCGTCCCGCTTGGACTCACCAAACACCACCGCAAACGTCATCTCCTGGTGGCGCCGACAGACGAATGGGAAGCTGCAATTATTGAACTTGTGACGCCGATTCAGCGTGATCTCAAGCGCCGCTATGGAACGAACTTTGCTTTCTTAGGCGACGAGTTTTACATTCGCGCCGGCGTCCCGATTCCCTCCGCACGGCATTACGGCAACTATCCGCAGATTGAGGATGGCGTTGGGATGGTACGGCGGTTTATAGATACGTTTCACAAGGCCGTCCGGCGTGCCCAACAACGGCCGCCGACCGGACGCTTTCCAGAAACGACGGTGGCAACCGGGACGCTGTTTGCGCCATACCTGACCCGCCTGGTAGAACAGCTCAACGCGCAGTTCGGTACCCGGTTGCAGGTCGTCGGCGTCCCAAACACTTACTTCGGCCACGAAGTCAACGTCGCCGGTCTGGTTGCCGGAAGCGATCTGATAGCAGCCCGTCACCGCTTCCGTGGCGAGCGACTACTGATATCAAGTGAGACGGTTATGGGCGAGCGAGGACTGTTTATTGACAATTTGACGCTGGCGGATGTCCGCGACCGGTTAGGCCTAGCCGTTGAAGTGGCCGGCGTCACCGGTCGCGACTTCGTTGTGGCAGCACTGCAAACCTGCGCTTAGCCTGGCTTTGACCAAGGCCGTTGACCAAGCTCGGCGCCCGTCAGCCGGTTATGTTCAGACAAAAAGTCAGCTCCTGCGCCGCCATTACAGTTAAACACAACCAATGTTGGGTATGAAGTTTGGGTATAAAGCGACGCGGCTCATCTTGTGCAGTAGCACAAGGCGATCAGCGCGGCTTACCGACCTTGAACGGCGTGCCTGGCGTGAGCGCTTGGCTTGAGGCAGTGCAGCGATCTGTTTATCGGCAGAACCGGCAACCACAGCCGTCGTCCCCGCCCGCACCTGGTTTGGCTTAACACAATGTTGCAAAATATCCGTGCTTACCTTGACTACCAGCCCATTGACCCGCTGGCGAATTTCGTCGAAGCAAGCGCCGACCGTATCATTCGGTCATACTACTTCACCTCTGAGCTGTCACGGCTGACGGCGCGGCTCATCGAAGGCATTGCATCGCTCAAAACGCCAGAAGCGGCGCGGCTGATTACCGGCGTACGCGGCACCGGCAAGAGTCACACCCTCGCCGTTGTGCGCGCTCTGGCTTGCACACCCAGAACGCGGCACATTGTGGCCAACAACCCTCCGCTTGCCAACGCCATCAAGCGCCTCGAAGGCATTACATTTCTGCCGGTGTACATCTCCGGTAAACCGCTGGTGGATGGACTGACCGACTTTGCCACCCTCCTGCGGGCGGCCCTGCTCAACATCCCCGAAGCGCCGATTGCGTTTGATGATGCCCAGTGGTTTTCGGCAATTGCAGACGGGCAGATTTATGAGTTGTTGGCCAGCCGCCTCTTTCCGGGCATGGCCTTCCTGTTTGTCATTGACGATCTATCCGACGCGCTGCGCGCCCACCGCCGAGCCCTGGTACAAGACACACTCGATTGGTTGACCAACCTGGCGGAAAAGTCGTGTACGCTTCCCTTCGCCCTCCTGTTGGCGCTTGACAGTGACGTGACCGCACCGCATACCGGGCCGGCGGCGCGACTAACGGCAAACTACCAAACCGACACACTCACACTCGACAACCTGCGGCGGATCACCGACCAAGCCGTTTTTCGCAAGACGGCGCACCAGCGCGCCGAGTTGACAGCGCTCTATCAAGAAACGCTCAAGTCGCTTCCGCGTTTTCACTGGAGCGAGGAGGAGTTTTGCAGTCTCTACCCTGTTCACCCCGCCGTTTTGGAAGTCGCACCAGGGTTATCTACTTACTGTGAGAGCTTCTCTCTGTTCAGCTTTATCAACGCCGTCATCGGCGGTGCACTCCGGCGGCGGCCGATGCAGTTAATCTCACTCGACGACCTGTTTGACAAGTACGACTTTGAGCTCAAGCGCCATCCAACACTGGCGCGCGCCGTCGCCGTGTACGATTACCTTTCCACAATGCGGCTGCCGGCGCTGAGTTTTGAGCAGCGCATTCCGGCCAAACTGCTTCTCAAAGGGTTGTTTCTATATTCGCTGGTCGGGCGTCCTGTCAGCGCCGATGAACTGACCAACGCCATGATGTTGGGTGAGATCGGCTACCACCAAGCCGCACTGCTGCTGGATGACCTGTACACGCACAGTGAAAAGCAAATCGTCAAGGACGTAGCCGGCGGCGTCTGCCGCTATAGCCTGACCGTGGTGGAACAGTTTGACCCGGAAGCGCGCCTGAAAGTCGCTCTGGCTGAAATGCCAAACGACGAAACCCTCGATGCACTTCTGGTCACGCTAGGCGGCAGCGCCGCCTTCCATGACTTTCCGTTCACGCTGGATGCCCTCCTGCTGAGCGGCGCTAAAACTTACCGGGACGAAATCGTCGTCCTGTGGCGCAATACAGGGCGGCGCGGCGTTGTCAGTTTCGGACTACCACCGGAAATTTTCACCAATCCGCCAGTTGGGATTGAGCGCAGCGGCGACCCCTTCACACCGGTCAATATCGTCATCCCGACCGGCGACGAAGCGGAAGCTGAGGCCAAACCCTCTGTCACCTATCACTGGGCGGACGAACTCTGCGAGTACGACTGGCAGTTGTGTATTGAGAGCAGCCAGTCCCCGCTGGACCTCACTGCCGGCGCGACCATACCAAGCTTGTTGTCTTGGCATCCATCGCCGCTGAGTGCGGCAGAGATTGAAACGCTCAAGTCACTCTGGATTGCTTACACCCGTGGGGAGGATGTCTTCGGCGAGGAGATCGCCGAGCGCGTCGCCGCGCTCGAAACCCAAACACGAACACTCTTTCTGCGGCATTATGTCGAAGAAGGTGAACTGCTGGCGGCCAATGGCGAACACTACCCCCTGCGCCAACTGTTTCCCGAAGGCTTGCCGCGCACGTTCAACGATTTTCTCGGCACGGTGATTCGTAAGCCGCTTGACATCCGTTTCCCGGCGCATCCGGTCTTTTCCGCACCGCTGACGGAGCGCGAAACCAAACGCCTGGTGCTGGGCCTGCTTGGGGGCCTGAATCCAAACGACCCCACCGTTCAAGAGGCAGCGCGCCACTTTGCCGCACCGTTTCACATTGTTGTCCAGCGCGATGGCCTCTACCAATTGGCCATGGACCGGGATGCCGCCCTGGGTGAGCCGTGCATCAGTGAAGTGTTGCGGCTTGTCGAGGCCGCCGGCTCTGAGTCGGTACCCGTTCAGGTCATCTATCAAACTCTACGCCGTGAACCCTACGGACTGCTCGAACCGGCGCAACAAATCATCATGATGGCCCTGGTCGCCGGTTGGCGGATCGAGCTGGTTGATGTCTCAGGATTGCGCATCTTTACGGCGGCAGAGCTGACGCAGGATGTCAGTTTTCGGCAGTATGGATCAATCCGGCGGACGGCAGCCATCACCTATACGTCGGAAACCCTTTCGGAATGGGGCCGGCTCCTGACGGAGCGGGTTGACCTGCCCGACCTTGCCACCGACCGTCGGCAGGTACGGGAAAGTCTCGCACAGTGGTATGAGAAATGGCGGGGTTATCGTCTGGCAGAGCGCTTCGAGGCGATGCCGCCAGAAATGCTGACCACGCGCACCTGGCAGCTCATCATCACGTGTAAACGGTATTTTGAAACAACGGCGGCTGCCGTCGAAGCCGTGCTGTTTGAACGAATTTCGTTGGAAATGGGGCTGGCCCGCATTGTGGACATCTTTGCCGCTAATCCCACAATTTATCAGCGTGCCGTCATTGACCTGCGCTTGCTTGTGGAGTTTCTCGACTGGTTGCCTTTCTACGTAACGGCCAAGGCCTATACGCTGAGCGCCCTCCCTGTGATGGATGCCGATGCACGCAACGCGCGCCGTGAGCTCAGCGCGTTCTTTGAGCATCCACACCGTCTCCTAGACGAAGACAAACGCCTGCGCTTCGAGCAGGTCTTTGAACGCTTCAAGAAACACTATATCGAGGACTGTATTGCGCAGGATGAACAGGCGACCAAAAACCTCGATCTTGCCCCGCTAACTACATTCCTGGCCAGCCCGACCTGGCGCCTTTTTGAAACCCTGTCCCGCTTGACGACCGCCGACAACGTCTATGTCACACGTACCCAGTCCATCCTATCAGACATTGAGCTGCGGCGGCGTAATCTCCATCTCCGTGAATTCTTAGACCACCAGCCACTGGTGAGTGGCCTGATCCGGCGGCGGACCATACCACCTCTGGCCAAGCAGCTCGAACAACTGAAGGAAACCGTCCAGCAGGGGATTCAATACTTTCGGCACTACATTGCACAGCACCGGTCGCTCATCCAACAAAACCTGCGTACTCTCGGTCTGACGGATGCCGAAGAGCGACTCACAACCGCCGCGTTAGCAGCGCTCACCTCCACCAATCCGCAAACAGAGTTTGCGATTGCGCCGGAGGCCGTTGACCACATCAATGCGGCTTTGGCGCTCGCACAACTGGCGTCCGCTGCGGTCCGGCGCCTTCCCGTTCTAACCGGAATGGCGATAACCAAAGCCGACCTCACGGCACGGCTCACAGCCTGGTTAGAGGAACTGCCGGAAGACGTTCCCATCGTGCTTGAAGAGGACGGGCTCCGCTGATGACCGAAACTGCCCACAGGATGGTGAGCGGCCTGCGCCGCTACCTTCTGAGCCACACCAGACACTACACCATCGGTTTCGTCTGGCTGCTCCTCCTTGGCTGTCTGGGCGCAGGTCCCTGCGGCTACCACCGGCTAGACAGCCGCAGAGCCTTTCCGCCGGAAATTAAAACCCTTGCTGTTCAACCATTTACGAACCAAACCCTGCGTTACCGGATTGAACAGCGGTTTACGCAGGCCGTCGTTGACGAAATTCTACGGCGGCGGCTGCCGGTAACCTTGATCAACGATCCCGAACGGGCGGACGCCGTGCTTTCCGGTGACATCAAGTCCATCACAACGGGACAGGCGCTAGTTGATGATCGCGGGACGGTCCGGCTGTTTCAGATCACCGTGCGATCTGGGGTGACCCTGCGTGACCACACACGCAACCGGGTGCTCTTTGATAATCCCAATCTTGAGTTTCGTGGTGAGTATGAATTTTCCTCCGATCCACGCTCTTTCTTCAATGAAGAAGAACCGGCCGTCGAACGCCTAGCCCGCGACTTTGCCCGGAGTGTCGTCACGACTATGCTTGAGCGGTTCTAGCCTGCGCAGGGGTCTGACCCGATCAACGCCGGAACAGCCCGTCGCGACAGGGACGGTCGAAGAACCGTTTGCACACGAACCACCTGCCGATGTGTAGGGGGCTGCGTCGGCAAGCGAAGGGTGGGGGCAATCCGCCGGAGATGGCTGCACCTACTTTGTCTCTACGACCTGCGACATAGACACTCAAGCTCGTCACCACCGAACGCTCCAGCAGGGACACTGCACGCAAAAGGAGGATACGACGATGGGCCGCTTTGCCGACAACTACGACGCCTGTATGCGCCCACTGGAACAGAGGATTTTCGCGGCGCGACGGCAGGCCCTCATCCCACGGGCAACCGGTGATGTCCTTGAAATCGGCGGTGGCACGGGCGCCAACCTTCCCTTCTACCAACACGTTCGGTCGCTGACGTTCACAGACCCCGATCCGGCCATGCTGCGTATCGCCGAGACAAAGCCGCATCCACCTGCGCTGTCGGTGACGTTTCTCACCGCCGCTGCCGAGGCATTGCCCTTTTCCGACCATAGCTTTGATACTGTTGTCGTCACCCTAGCACTATGCAGCGTTGCCGATCCGCCGCGTGCCCTGGCAGAAATCCGTCGCGTTCTGCGGCCCGGTGGTCTGCTTCTTGCCCTAGAACACGTCCGCCCACCGGGGCTACTCGGCTACGTTGCCGACGTGCTGACACCTCTCCAAAGGCGCCTTGCTGCCGGTTGTCATCTCAACCGCCTCACGCACCAGGCAATCCGAGCCGCCGGCTTTACCATTGTCCACCAGAGACTGTCTATTCTAGACATTGTGGCCGAAGTGCAAGCCATCAAACCACTTAGCGGAGGGCATGGATGAGAGCGTTGCGGCTGTGACAGCCTCAGGCAAATGCAGCGATCCACGTCGGGTCGCCTATGACCGACCAGGCCGCCGGGCGCACGAAGCCCTGGGTAGCTCCTTGCGCTGGCGCCGCCCGGTAATACCTGACCGCACGTCCGGCCTGCCGGCGCGTACCAACGTTGCGCCCGGAAGACAAGATATATCAAACACAACACTGTAAAAAAATCTCAAAACCTAAGATTTTTTATCTAAAGTAGCTTCAAGATTTCTATATGCAAGATTTATTTTACAAGATTTTCTCAAAAAGGACTTTATAGACAGCTTGAAACCTTAACTCACCGATTGGCAACGAAGGCGACCGGCACACACCGGACGGACAACGCCCTCGATTTGTACGCGGCACAGCTCCCTTTCCTAAGGCAAGACCTTGCTTGAAGGCGTCCCAGGCCGCTTGAAACGGGAGACTACAGGCTAATCACATCAAGCGTTTCCGGCCGGTCACCAAAACCAATGGATTGGGTTTGGATTGAGACGCCAGGTGAGGTTTTGCCTTTTTCCTCATCCACCTTGTAATGATCTCTATCCCCACCTGAAGGGGCGGGTTTCTGTGGCATATTGTCTGTGGCGTATTGTCGAGGATGGACTCGCGTTTGACTTGCTTTGGCATCGTGATTGGCGATAGAAAGTGACCACCGTTCGCTTCCTCACCTTTCATGCGAATTGCCTGACGCGCTTTTTTCAACGCTACCAACCGTACTTGAATGCTTATCGCGCCTATGCCTGCCGACCAACCGGTTGCCCGGATGACGCAACGCGACCGTCTCTGCATCACGACGCTTCGCACCCTCGCGATTGATGCTGTTGAACAAGCACAGTCCGGGCATCCCGGCGCACCCATGGAAAATGCGCCGTTTGGCTACCTGCTGTTTACACGCTACCTGCGCCACAACCCACGCAACCCACACTGGCCGAACCGTGACCGCTTCGTACTCTCTGCCGGACACGGTTGTATGCTCTTGTACGGGCTTCTGCACCTGACGGGCTACGACCTACCGCTTGAAGACATCAAGCGCTTTCGCCAGTGGGGTTCCAAAACACCCGGACACCCGGAGTACGGACACACGCCCGGCGTCGAAACGACGACCGGGCCGCTGGGCCAGGGCATTGCCACAGCCGTCGGCATGGCGATTGCTGAAACGAAGCTCGCTGCGCACTTCAATCGTCCCGGTCACACCATTGTGGACTACCACACGTATGTCCTTTGCAGCGATGGCGATCTGATGGAGGGCGTCGCGTCGGAGGCCTGTAGCCTGGCAGGGACGCTCAAGCTCGGCAAGCTCATTGTCTTTTACGCTGACAACCGCATTACAATTGACGGCAGCACGGACCTTACCTTTCGTGAACATGTAGCAACGCGGTTTCTCGCCTACGATTGGCATGTTCAATCGATTGAAGGCGACGACCTTCAGCAGATTGCTCAGGCGCTTGAGCAGGCCCGCGCTGAGACCACCCGCCCATCGCTTATCGTCGCCCGCACGCACATCGGCTACGGCAGCCCGAACAAACAAGACACCGCCAAGGCGCATGGTGAGCCGCTCGGGACGGAAGAGGTCAAGCTCACCAAACAGGTGTACGGCTGGCCCTACGAGGCGCCGTTTACCATTCCCGACGAGGCGCTGGAGGTGTACCGCGCCTGCATTCCACGCGGTGCACAACTGGAAGCCGACTGGGCGGCACAGTTTGCGGCTTACGAAGCGACCTACCCTGACCTTGCCGCCGAATGGCGTGCCTTTCACGCCGGTGAGCTGCCGCCGGGATGGGACGCCGACTTACCGACATTTTGTGATGACATGGCGACCCGGCAGGCTTCGGGGACGGTGATCAATACCCTGGCGGCACGACTCCCCTTTCTCCTCGGCGGTTCGGCCGACCTCACACCGTCCAACAACACGGCCATCAAGGCCGCAACGGCCTACAGCGCCGCCGACCGCCACGGACGTAACTTTCACTTCGGGGTTCGGGAACACGGCATGGGCGCCATTCTCAACGGCCTGGCACTGAGTCGTGGGTTTATTCCTTATGGCGGCACATTCCTCGTCTTTTCCGATTACATGAAGGCGGCCATCCGGTTGGCGGCGTTGATGCGGCTGCGTGTCATCTACGTCTTTACCCATGACAGCATCGGACTCGGTGAAGACGGCCCGACACACCAGGCCGTGGAACAACTGGCCGGACTGCGGGCGATGCCCAATCTCACGGTCATTCGTCCGGCCGACGCAAACGAAACTGTTGAAGCCTGGCGGGCGGCCATCCGCAACACAACCGGCCCGACGGCGATCATTCTTACCCGTCAAAAGGTTCCGACGTTCGACCGCACCCGTTACACTCCGGCAGGTGAACTCTCACGTGGTGCCTATATCTTTTCCAAAGAACACCGTAGCCCACCTGACCTCATCCTTATTGGAAGTGGCTCGGAGCTTCAGTGGGTCGTCGCCGCGCAGGAAAAACTCCAACTGGAAGGCATTGCCGCGCGCGTCGTCAGCATGCCGAGCTGGGAACTGTTTGAACGGCAGCCGGCCGACTACCGTTGCCTGGTGCTGCCGCCAAACGTCAAAAAGCGGATTGCGATTGAGGCTGCCGCTCCGCTCGGCTGGAGTCACTATGTCACCGACGAAGGAGCTATCCTTGCGATGACAGGCTTTGGCGCGTCGGCACCCTTCACCGTTCTGATGCGTGAATTTGGCTTTACAACCGAACGTGTCGTCGCCGTCGCCAAAGCACTGCTGACGACACCTGCCTGACGTGATCACCACCGCACGCACTTGCTCACTGCTGCCTGAACTTGTGGGGCAACGGTTCAGCAGAACCTCGTGAAGTGTTTTTTGACCATCTGGAGCAAAGACGTATGAATCCTCTCCAAGCGTTACACGCGCACGGGCAGTCGCCCTGGCTGGACTACATTCAACGCAGCCTCATCACAAGCGGTAAGTTGCAGCGCTTGATAGATGAAGATGGCTTGATGGGCCTCACCTCCAATCCGGCGATTTTTGAAAAGGCCATCACCGGCAGCCCAGACTACGCCGCGGCCCTGGCCGCCATAGAGGCCGAACACCTCGATGCCCTGACCGTGTACGAGCGGTTGGCCGTGGAGGACATCCAGCACGCTGCCGACGTGCTCAAACCGGTCTATGAGCGCACACAGGGACGCGATGGTTATGTCAGCCTCGAAGTATCGCCGTACCTGGCCCACGACACGACCGGCACCATCGCCGAAGCCCGTCGGCTGTGGCAGATGATCAATCGCCCGAATCTGATGATCAAGGTTCCGGCAACTCGCGAGGGGATTCCCGCGATTCAGCAGCTCATCAGCGAAGGCCTGAATGTCAACGTTACCCTGCTGTTTGCGCAGGACGTGTACCGCCAGGTCGCGGCAGCGTACCTTGCCGGACTTGAGGCCCGGGCCGCTGCCGGCGGCGACCTGGGCCGTGTCGCCAGCGTTGCCAGCTTCTTTGTAAGCCGGATTGATACCCTGGTGGACGCACAACTTGAGGCCAAACTCCAAGCCGGTGATGGGGACCGGTCACGGCTCGAAAGCCTCAGGGGCAAGGTTGCCATTGCCAACGCCAAGCTGGCCTATCAGGCCTACAAGCAGATTTTTTCCGGCCCCTCCTGGGAACGGCTTGCGGCGGCTGGCGCACAGACGCAACGCCTCCTCTGGGCCAGTACGGGAACGAAAAATCCCCGGTACAGCGACGTTCTCTACGTCGAAGAACTCATCGGACCGGACACCGTGAACACGATGCCGTTGGCAACCTGGGAGGCCTTCCGCGACCACGGGCAGGTCCGCCCGACACTGGAAAGCGATCTCGATGCGGCCCACGCGACACTGGAGACACTCGCCCAGGTCGGCATCTCGCTCAGGGACGTGACCGACACCCTGCTGGTGGATGCCGTGCGGCTCTTCGTCGAACCCTTTGACAAGCTCCTGAACTCACTGGACAAAAGGCGTCGGACGGTTGACCCGGCGCGCCTCAACGCCCAGGAGTTGCACCTGCCCGATGAGCACCGCCGTCGCCTGGACGCCGAACTCGACGATTGGCAGATCAAAGGCAAGGTCCGCCGGCTCTGGATGCGCGATGCCCGCGTCTGGACGGGACAGGATGAAAACCGGTGGCTGGGCTGGCTCGATGTGGTTGACGCTCAGCTTGCCGGACTACCGGCGCTGATGCCCGCCGTTGAGGACATCCGCCGCACCTTCAAGCATGTCGTCATCCTCGGCATGGGAGGTTCAAGTCTCTGCGCAGAGGTACTGCGAATGACCTTCGGGGTCTTGGACCGGTCGCCGGTTGTACACGTCCTGGACTCAACCGACCCGGCACAGATCAGCGCCGTCGAAGCCCAGCTTGACCTGGCGCACACGGCCTTCATTGTGGCGAGCAAATCGGGTACAACGCTCGAACCCAACATCTTCAAACAGTACTTCTTTGAGCGGATGAAACAGGTGGTCGGCCCCGAGCAGGTCGGGGCGCACTTCATCGCCATAACCGATCCCGGTTCGCAGCTTGAGAACACGGCCCGGGCCGACAGCTTCCGGTACATCTTCCCAGGCGTTCCAAGCATCGGTGGACGGTATTCGGCGCTGTCTAACTTTGGCATCGTTCCGGCGGCGATCATGGGGATTCCGGTGGATGCCTTCCTCAACACCGCCAACGCCATGGTGACGGCCTGTTCAGCCTGCGTCCCCATCGCCGAAAACCCCGGCGTGACCCTGGGGTGTGCACTAGGGGTGCTTGCCCAGGCCGGACGCGACAAACTGACCTTCATTACGTCACCGAAGCTCTGGGCAATGGGTGCGTGGCTGGAGCAGCTCATTGCGGAATCCACCGGCAAACAGGGGAAAGCGATTATCCCGGTCGATCTTGAGTTCCCAACCGACATTTCAGCCTACGGTCCAGACCGTGTGTTTGCCTACCTGCGACTTGAGGACGATGACAACGATGCAGCCGATGCCGTCGTTGCCGCGTTCAAAGATGCCGGGTACCCGGTCATTACCCATCGTCTGGCCGATGCACTGACACTTGGGCAGGAGTTATTCCGCTGGGAAATGGCCACTGCAGTCGCCGGCGCCATGTTGGGGGTCAACCCCTTTGACCAACCGGATGTCGAAGCGAGTAAGGTGGCGACCCGGGAATTGACTACCGCCTACGAACAAACCGGCGCGCTGCCAGCGGAGACGCCAATTTTTGAAGCCGACGGAATCCGGTTGTTTACCGATCCGGCAAATGCTGCGGCACTAGGGACACACAACAGCCTGGCCGGCTACTTGCGTGCCCACCTGGCGCGGCTGTCGGCCGGCGATTACTTTGCCATCCTGGCGTACCTCGACATGAACCAGATCAACAAAGCGCACTTGCAAGCGATTCGGCACGCCGTCCGCGAGGAAAAGCGCGTCGCCACCTGCCTGGGCTTTGGTCCACGGTTTCTCCACTCGACCGGACAGGCGTACAAGGGCGGGCCGAACACCGGTGTATTTTTACAAATCACCTGCGACGACGCCCACGATCTGCCTGTACCGGGACAGGCGTACACCTTCGGCGTCGTCAAAGCAGCTCAAGCGCGCGGTGACTTTCAAGTTCTGGCCGAGCGGCAGCGCCGTGTCCTCAGGGTTCACGTGGGGGCCGATGTCCCGGCACAACTGGTCAAGTTGCGGGAGGCATGCGCTCAGGCGCTGGCGCATACCCCACGTCCGTAACGGCGGGGCGGTGTGTTTGTGGGCAGTCACTCCAATGCACCGCCCGGATCGCAGGTGATGATGTTTTCAGGAAAGTGAGGCTGACATGGCGGAACAATTAGCCGACATCGGGCTGATCGGCTTGGCAGTCATGGGGGCTAACCTGGCGCAAAACATGGAGTGCCATGGTTTTACCGTCGCCGTCTGGAACCGCGATCCGGCGCGGGTGGACAGTTTTATGGCAACGGTCGGTCCGCACAAAAAGTTTATTCCAACGCGCAGCCCGCAGGATTTCGTGGCGGCGCTGGCGCGCCCGCGCAAGATCATGCTCCTGGTCAAAGCCGGCGCGGCGACCGACTGGACAATTGAGCAGCTCAAGCCCTACCTCGAACCGGGCGACATCATTGTTGACGGCGGGAACGCCCTCTACCACGACACGATTCGGCGCGCCAAAGCGCTCAAAGCAGAAGGCCTGTACTTCATCGGCTGCGGCGTTTCCGGCGGTGAGGACGGCGCCCGCTGGGGGCCTTCGCTGATGCCGGGCGGCGACCGGGAAGCCTATGAACAGCTCCGCCCGATCTGGGAAGCAATTGCAGCTCAGGTCGATGACGGTCCCTGTGTGACCTACATCGGTCCCGACGGCGCGGGCCATTTCGTCAAGATGGTCCACAACGGCATTGAGTACGGCGACATGCAGCTGATTGCCGAAGCCTATGACCTGCTCAAGCGCATCGGTCGCCTCAGCGCCCTCGAACTGGCCGCCGTTTTTGCGGCTTGGAACGAAGGGGTGTTGCAGTCATTTCTGATTGAAATTACGGCGCAGATTTTCCGCGCCGTAGACCCAGAAACCGAGCAGCCGCTGGTCGAGCTGGTGCTCGACAAGGCCGGGCAAAAAGGGACGGGAAAATGGACCGTGACGGCGGCGCTGGACCTGGAAGTCCCCATTCCGACCATCCAGGCAGCCCTGGACGCCCGCCTACTGTCGGCGCTCAAAGCCGAGCGGGAGGCAGCCGAACAGATCATTGTCGGCCCGCCGACATCGCCAGAAATGCCTGATTTGAAAGATTTTATCATCCTTGTTCACCATGCGCTCTACGCCAGCAAAATCTGCTCTTACGCCCAGGGCATGGCGCTGCTTTCCACCGCCTCGCGAGTCTATGACTGGCGCCTCAAGTTGAGCGACATCAGCCGCATTTGGAAGGGTGGCTGCATTATCCGGGCGCAGCTGCTCGACAAAATCAAACAGGCCTATCAGCGGCAGCCCGACCTGCCCAACCTACTGCTTGACCCAGACCTCAACCGGTGGCTGACCGAGGCCCAGACCGGTTGGCGAACGGTGGTCAGTCTCGGCGCCCTGGCCGGCATCCCCCTCCCGGCAATGAACGCGAGCCTGGCCTACTTCGACAGCTATCGCACGGCGCGGCTGCCCCAGAACCTCACGCAGGCACAGCGTGACTTTTTCGGCGCACACACGTATGAACGCCTTGATCGGCCAGAAGCCGGCTCGATTCACACTGACTGGAAAGCACTGATCACGTAAGTCTGCTCACGCAAGTCTTCCGGTTCACAACCCCTTTGCGGCTGACAGTCCGGCGCCGGTCCGCCGTCTGGTGCGCCCGGCGCCTTCGGGAGTAACACCCCATGGCAAATACGTGGAATCCTCTGCGCGAGGAAGCGCGCGTGGAACGCACCCCCGATCCCTGTACCATTGTTATCTTCGGCGCGTCGGGCGATCTGGCCAAACGCAAGCTCGTTCCGGCGCTCTTCAACCTCGCCCGTGAACGGTGGCTACCCGGTGGGTTTTCCATGGTCGGCTATGCGCGCAGTCCCCTCAGCGATGAGGCGCTACGCGCCCAGATGTTTGATGCCGTAACCGAGTTTTCCAGCTCGGGGCCGCCGACCGGTGCCGAGTGGGCGAGCTTTGCCGCCGGACTCTTCTACTGCCAGGGCGGATATGACGACCCGGCAGGCTACGAGCGGCTCAAAGCTCGGCTCGCCACGATTGATGCCGAGCGTGGCACGGGGGGCAACCGGATTTTTTACCTCTCTACCCCGCCGAGTCTGATCGGGCCGATTATGGATGCCCTGGGGGCATCTGGACTCGCGCGCAGTGCGCCGGGGAGTTGGACTCGCATCATTATTGAAAAACCCATCGGCTACGACCTTCAGACGGCGCGTGAACTCAATGCGCACGTCGGGCGCATCTTCGATGAGGATCAGGTCTACCGCATTGACCACTACCGGGCGAAGGAAACCGTCCAGAACATTGTTGTCATGCGGTTTGCCAACGGTATTTTCGAGCCGGTCTGGAATCGGCGCTACATTGACCACGTACAGATCACCGCCGCTGAAGTGGTCGGTGTTGAGGGGCGCGGCGGCTACTACGAAGGTTCCGGTGCGGTTCGCGACATGCTCCAGAATCACTTACTCCAGTTGCTGGCGCTGGTCGCGATGGAACCACCGACTTCGCTTGATGCCAACGCCATCCGGGATGAGGCCGTCAAGGTTGCCAGGGCCATCCGCCCGATCCCGCGCGATGCCGTGGATGCCCACGCCGTACGGGGGCAGTACACGGCCGGTTGGGTCGGCGGCAAAATCGTCCCTGGCTACCGCGAGGAGGAAGGGGTTAGCCCCACGTCCACAACCGAAACGTATGCAGCCGTCAAGCTCGAAATCGACAACTGGCGGTGGGCAGGGGTGCCATTTTATCTGCGCTCCGGCAAGCGGATGACCAAACGCGCAGCCGAAATTGCGGTCCAGTTTCGCCAAGTTCCGATGCGGTTATTTACAACCACCGAAGCCGATCTCCAGGAGCCAAACCTGCTCGTGATGAAAATCCAGCCCGATGAAGGACTCACCCTGCGATTGGCAGCCAAGCTGCCGGGCCATGCCATTCACCTGCGCTCCGTCAACATGGAGTTTCGCTACGGCACATCATTTGGCGTCCGATCGTCAGAAGCTTATGAGCGGTTGTTGCTGGACTGCATGTTTGGCGATGCAACACTTTTCACACGTCGCGACATGGTGGAAACCGGTTGGGCGCTCGTGATGCCGATCCTCGACCATTGGGCGGCAAGTGGTGAACGCAACCTGCACTTCTATGAAGCCGGAACCTGGGGGCCGGAAGCAGCCGATCAACTGCTGGAGGAAGGACGCACCTGGCGGCGGCTCTGAGGTGGGAGAACAGACCGATGGGGATTGTTGAAGATATCGAACGCCGCCGCCAGGTAGATGTGGCGGCCATTGAACGCGAGTTGACCGAACTGTGGAAAGCGGCAGCTCATGAGGGCGACGCCGGCGCAGCCGTCTTACGCGTTTGCCTGCTAAACCTACTCGTCTTCACCACCGACGAAAGTTGTATCGGCGAGGTTTCGGACATCGTCGCCCACATAACAGCATCTGCGCCCTGCCGCGCCATCATTGTCCATGCCAACCCGGCCGGCAATGCCCCGGACGCCCAGGCCTGGATTGCATCCCACTGTCACTTAGACGACCACAGGCGACAGGTATGCTGCGAGGAAATTCGCGTCTCGGTCAGCGGTGCAGCCATCAAATACCTGGCACGAACCGTTGCGCCGCTGATTGCGCCTGACCTCCCCGTGTTTCTCTGGTGGAGAGATGTACAAACTCTGCGTGAGAAATACTTTGGTGACTTTTTACCCGAAGTAGATCGCGTCATTGTTGATAGCCGTGGGCTAACGCACCGGGACCCCCTCGCCTCAGAGCTGGCCGCTTTTGTTCTTGAGACGCGCCGCCGGGCTGCATTCAGTGACCTCAACTGGACACGCCTGACACGCTGGAGAGATCTTATTGCCGGACTCTTTGACGCACCCGATCTAACGCAGTACTTATCCGAGATAACGCGCGTTAGCATCACCTATGCCAAAGATGATGAGTCGCCGGGACTACCGATGCAGACACTCCTCCTCGCCGGTTTTCTCATAGCCCAGCTCGATTGGAAACTCAAAGACGCATACGCAATTACGCCGCACCAGGCCGAGCTGCGCTTTCGGGCCGCTCGGCGGCGTGTCACCCTCACGATTGAACCGCAGACGGACAGCCGTTTACCACAGCGCGAGCTGACAGCAGTAACGCTAAGTGCCGAACGGCCTGCGCCGGCTCTTTTCCAGGTCGTTTGTCAGCCGACGCAGGGAACCGATTTGCTCTACACAACGACAGTGAACATCACCCAAGGGGCACGTCATCACACGACCATTACCCTTCCCGCACTTACCGATGCCCGCCTCATGACGCGCGAAGTTGAAATCTTCGGCCGCTCAAAACCCTATGAGCGCGCACTGCGGATGGCGCTCGATGTCATCAACGAACTCAAGCTTGACGCGCAGACAACGTAAAAAACCTTGAAGATTCACATCTTTCCAGACCCTGAATCACTCGCCCAGCATGCTGCCGCGTCATTTATAACGCATGCTGCGTTATCGATTGACGCGCGTGGACGTTTTGCCGTGGTTCTTTCTGGAGGCAAGACGCCGCGCGTCATCTTTCGCTATCTTGCAATGCCGGTGTTCGCCGAGCATATCAACTGGCGCGCAGTGCATTTCTTCTGGGGGGATGAGCGGTGCGTCCCGCCTGACCACCCGGACAGCAATTTTCGCCTGGCGCAGGAAAATCTTCTCCGACCGCTGGCCATTCCCGCCGAGAACATTCACCGCATTGAAGGCGAGCTGTCACCTTCCGAGGCGGCGACGCGCTACAATGCCGGCTTGCAGGCATTTTTCAACGGCGAGCTGCCGCGATTTGATCTCATCCACCTTGGGATGGGGGAGGACGGGCATACGGCATCCCTGTTTCCCGGCACAGCGGCGCTGGCAGAAACCGAAGCCAAGGTGGTCGCCAACGACGTGCCGCAGCTCAAGACAACGCGCATTACTTTTACTGCTCCGCTGATTAATGCTGCCCACGCCGTCGAGTTTTTCGTCATCGGTAGCGAAAAGGCAAACGTGCTGCGGGAGGTGCTTGTCGGCGATCAGCATTGTCATTATCCGTCGCAGATGATCCATCCGTCGCAGGGCACCCTGACGTGGCTGGTTACGGCCGATGCAGCGGCTCAACTCCCGGCAGAATTGGTTCAGACGGCAGAACCGGTTTAGGCAGTGCTTGGCCGTCGGTTTGACGACGTGTGGATTGGGTTGTGTGTGTACCGGCGGCGCGCCACCGCGTCTGTGTCACCACCAAACCAGCCGCAAAAACTAACTGCAAAACGACCATTGCCAAAAGCGACCGCCCCGGCTTGCTTAGACTTTCTCCGGCGCCGTCGTTCCCAGAATCCCCGTCGGGCGGACAAGCAACACGGCGACCAGAATGGCAAACGCAACGGCGTCTTTGTAGGGGTTGAGGGTAGCCGGCAGATAACCGGTGGCCATCGTTTCGGCCAGGCCGATGATAACGCCCCCCAGCACTGCCCCGCTGACGTTGCCGATGCCGCCGAGAACGGCAGCGATAAAGGCCTTGAGACCGGTGGTGACGCCGATCAGCGGGTCAAACTTCGGATAACGTAGCGCCACGAGTACTCCGGCGGCAGCAGCCAGTGCCGATCCGATGGCAAAGGTCAGTGCAATAACCCGATTTGTATCAATTCCCATCAACTTAGCCGTGTCGAGATCGTGCGCTATGGCACGCATTGCACGTCCAAAAGCGGTGTGGTGAACAAGCCGGTGAAGCCCAATTGTGAGGATGAGCGAAGCCCCCAGAATGGCCAGGTCGGGCGTGGTGATGACCACTGCCCCATAGACCGGAAACTGTTGTGGCGGTAGAACCTGCGGAAAAAACTTAGGGTTTGCCCCAAAGATGATTTGTCCTACGTTCTCCAGAAACAGTGAAACACCGATGGCAGTAATCAGGGCCGTCAGCCGCGAGGCCTGACGAACTGGACGGTAGGCCAATCGTTCGATGGTCAGTCCGGCAACGGCGCAGACGACCATCGCCACGAGCAGGAGGAGCGCAGCCCGTACAAATGACGGTGCAGCCTCTGAGAAGCCAAAGCGCAGCGCCGTGTAGTAACCGGCGAAGGTTCCCAGCATATACACGTCGCCGTGGGCAAAGTTAATCAGGCGCAAAACCCCATAGACCATGGTGTAGCCGAGGGCAATCAGGGCATAAATGCTACCCAGCGCCAGTCCGTTGATGAGTTGTTGGATCAGGGTTTCCATACGGCAAAGTCACTTTGTTTTGGCACACCTACCGGTTTCAATACCCGGTGTTCACTCTCCGGCGCGTCCCGGTCGCAAGCCGCAGCGTTCCGCGCCGATCCAACGATAAGGAGTCTCCCGCTTTGTCACGCACCCTTGAGACGCTGGTGTTTGAAAACACGTATGTCAGACTGCCGGAAGATTATTACAGCCGCGTCGCGCCGGAACCGCTGCGCAACGCACGACTGGTTGCCTTCAACGCCGAGGCAAGTGCGCTCCTTGACCTCGACCCGGCCGAGGCAAACCGGCCCGACTTCGTTGCGTACTTCAACGGCGAGAAGCGGCTGCCCAACAGCGATCCGATTGCCACACTGTATGCCGGTCATCAGTTCGGCGTCTATGTACCACAGCTAGGCGATGGACGCGCCCTCCTGCTCGGCGAAGTGCGGAACGCACGTGGCGAAAAGTGGGACCTCCAGCTCAAAGGCAGCGGACGCACGCCCTATTCACGCTTCGGCGACGGGCGCGCCGTGTTACGTTCGACCATTCGGGAATATCTCTGTAGCGAAGCCATGCATGCGCTTGGCATTCCGACAACGCGCGCCCTGTGCATCCTGGGCAGCGACGAGCCGGTGTATCGGGAAACCGTGGAACGCGGAGCAGTGTTGGTACGATTGGCACCGACGCATGTCCGATTCGGTTCGTTCGAGGTTTTTTTCTATCGCCGTCGTGCAGAGGACGTGGCGCGCCTGGCCAATTACGTCATCGAGCAGTTCTTCCCTGACCGATGTGCGTTGGCGATAGAGGAGCGATTGGCAGGATTGCTCCAGGAAGTGACGGTGCGTACGGCGCGGCTCGTCGCGCAGTGGCAAGCGGTCGGCTTTGCCCACGGTGTACTCAACACGGATAACATGTCCATTCTAGGTCTGACGCTCGACTACGGCCCATTTGGCTTCCTGGACGACTATGATCCGCATTTCATTTGCAACCACTCGGACGTCACCGGACGCTATGCCTTTGCTCGGCAACCGGGGATTGCCCTGTGGAACTTACAGTGCCTTGCTCAGACATTTGCGACGTTTGTTCCGCGTGAGCGACTGGCTGCGATTCTGGATACCTTCCGCGACGTGTTTTTTGCCGAGTATGAGCGACTGATGCTCGCCAAGCTTGGGTTGGTCAACCGACGCCCTGAAGATACCGAGTTACTGGTAGATTGGTTGACATTGCTGGAGCGCAACCGGGCCGATTACACCATCGCATTTCGCCGCCTGTCAGAGGTTGTGCCTGAGGATCCGGCCCATCCGGCGAATGCCCGTTTGCAGGATGTCTTTGTGGACCGTGCGGCCGTTGCCGCCTGGCTTGACCGTTACGGCGCACGGTTGGCGCAGGACGGGCTACCGACGCCGGAGCGCCACCGGCGCATGCGGGCCGTCAATCCGAAGTATATTCTGCGCAATTACCTCGCCCATCTGGCAATTGAACGCGCCCAGGAGGGCGATTTCACGGAAATCGAACGCCTCTTAGACGTCCTACGCCGACCCTATGACGAGCAGCCGACGCAAGCGCGCTACGCCGAACCACCGCCTGATTGGGGCAAACGGCTTGAAGTGAGCTGTTCTTCGTGACGGTCAGGTCCATCTTGCCGGCAGCGGCGCAGCGGTGAATCTGTCATCTGTTCCAGGCCCCTCTTCTGGGCGATGCGCACGATCTTGCTCCCGCCAGGCCGGGACGCCATCAAGCTGCGTGGAGCAAAGCGACGGCGTTTCACTCTCGGCCGGAGAGGAACTGCTCTACTAGGTTGACTCACGTCGCTTCAGGGCGCAACGCACGATACGCTCTCCAGAATACGCTCTCAAAGACTATGGAAAACAGCCTTCCAACAACTAAGATCATCGTCTGCTAAGCCAAATCGGCTGCTCCAAAGCGGATTTGGCAGGCTGTCAAGCGCTTTCTCACAGCGTTTTTTCGCAACCGGTTGCGCGACCCCTACTCGAGCCGGCGCTATGTCTTGTCAGAGATTTGCTTCTCGGAATCTTGCTTCCAACACACCGGACGGCGCCGCGCGACCGACCCTTGATGACATCACGCAGTTTCAGGCCCAATTGTGGTCTTCAATCCAAGTGCAGGAGTGGTCATGATTGTCCTCTCGTCGGCGCGGCGGCGAACGCCGTGGCTGTTCAGGTATGCTCTGATCCTGGTCGGTGTTTGTGCGTTCAGCCTGTCGGCCCTGTGGTCGGGACACGCGGCGGCAACGCAGCAGGTCTTGTCCTCAGATGCCTTCGATGTTGCGGCGCACTACGTCAAAACCGAAGTCCAGGTCCCGATGCGCGACGGCGTCAAGCTCTTTACAAGCATCTACGTGCCACGCGATACGTCGCGCACCTATCCGATCCTACTCAACCGAACGCCCTACAGTTGTGCGCCCTATGGCGAAGGCTACCGACAGCGGATTGGGCCGTCAGATGAGATGATGCGCGATGGCTACATCTTCGTCTATCAGGATGTGCGCGGGCGCTACATGTCGGAGGGCGAGTTCGTCAACATGCGCCCGCACAACCCGAACAAGCGCGGGCAGGACATTGACGAATCCTCTGACACCTACGACACCATTGAATGGCTGCTCAAAAACGTGCCGAACAACAACGGGCGCGTCGGCATGTGGGGCATTTCCTATCCGGGCTTCTACGCTGCCGCCGGCATGATTGACGCGCATCCGGCGCTCAGGGCCGTCTCGCCGCAGGCGCCCATCGCCGACTGGTTCATCGGCGACGACATGCACCACAACGGGGCGTTCTTTCTCATTGACTCATTTACGTTTTTTTCGTCGTTCGGCCAGGCGCGGCCGGCGCCGACCACGAAAAGCGCGCCCGGCTTTCGCTTTCCAACGCCCGACGCCTATCGGTTTTTCCTCGATGTCGGCGCCCTGCGCCATATCGAGGAACGCTACTTCAAAGGCAGCGTCGCGTTCTGGACCGAAATGGCGGCGCATCCGAACTACGATGCTTTCTGGCAGTCGCGCAATCTCGTTCCCCATATGCACCGCGTTGCCCCGGCGGTACTCTTCGTCGGGGGATGGTTTGATGCTGAGGACTTGTACGGGCCGCTCAAGCTCTATGCGAGCGCCGAGCAGCGCAACCCGAACATTCGCAACCTGCTCGTGATGGGTCCGTGGTCGCACGGCGGCTGGGCGCGCGGCGATGGTCGCCGGCTTGGGGCGATTGATTTCGGACAGCCGACCGCTGAGTTTTACCGCCGCGAAATCGAGGCGAAGTTCTTTGCCCATCACCTCAAGGACGCGCCCGACCCGGAACTCCCGGAAGCCTACGTCTTTCAAACCGGCTCGAACGAATGGCGACGCTACATGCAGTATCCGCCACCGGGGCTCAAGCCGGCCAAACTGTATTTCCACGCGGATGGGCGGCTGTCCTTTGACCCGCCCCGGTCGCCATCCGGGGCGGATGACTACGTCAGCGACCCGCGCGCGCCCGTTCCCTACACCAACCAGATTACGAACCGGCGCGGCATTACCTACATGGTTGAAGATCAACGTTTTGCCGCCGCGCGACCCGACGTGCTGACGTACCTGACCGAGCCGCTGACCGCGCCGGTGACGCTGACCGGTCCGCTCGAAGCGGAACTCTTCATCACGACGACCGGCACGGACGCCGATTTCATCGTCAAGCTGATTGATGTCTTCCCGGACGACACGCCCGATCCGGAAGGGCTGCCGCCGGGCATCCATTTAGGCGGCTACCAAATGCTGGTGCGCGCGGAAGTCATGCGAGCCAAGTTTCGGAACAGTTTTGAACGCCCGGCGCCGCTTCGTCCCGGGCGGGTCGAGCGGGTTGCCTTTGCCCTACAAGACGTTGACCACTGCTTCAAGCCGGGACATCGCATCATGGTGCAGGTGCAAAGCTCCTGGTTTCCGCTGGTGGATCGGAATCCACAGGTTTTTTTGGAGAACATTTTTCAGGCCCGCGACGCCGATTTCCGGCGCGCCACACACAGCGTTCACCGCAACGCGCGGTATGCCTCGGGCATCCGGGTCAACCTTGCCCCCTGAGAAGCCAGGGCACGACCTGCAAACGGGCAGCAGAGCGGGTGGAACAGTCACGCGTCACCCCCTTGCTGCCTCCACCTTGCGAGGTCGCCGGTAATCAGGTCCTGCGGCAATTGGTAGCTGTCCTGATGGCAACAAACGCCAACCCATCTGCGCTGCTATGCGCTATGCTGTACGGCTATGTTTCACCGGCTTCTTGTGCGCGGCGTCAACTGGATCGGCGACACGATGATGACCTTGCCCGCGCTGCGCGAGCTGCGCCGCATCTTCCCCGGCGCGCGCCTGACGCTGATGGTTCGGCCCTGGGTTGCCGACCTTTTCACCGATACGCCGCTCGCCGATGACCTCCTGCTGTACGACCGCTGCCGGGAGTCATTCCTTTCCGGCGTCGCCAAGCTCCGCGCCGGCGGCTTTGACGCGGCCCTGCTCTTTCAAAACGCCTTTGAAGCGGCGGCCCTGGCGTTTGCCGCACGCATTCCGCGCCGGATTGGCTTCGCCACCGAAGGGCGGCGCTTCCTCCTCACCGACGCCCTGCCCGTCACGCCGGCGACGCGGCGCAAGCACCAGCTTTACTACTACCTCGACCTGCTCGCGCAGTGGGAAACGCGGCTGACCGGGCAAACACAGGTCAACTACGAAGCGCCGGACTACCGGCTCCCAGTCGCCCCAACTGCCTACGCCGCCCTCGCCGCCAAGCTGCCGCACCTGGAGCGCAGCGGCCGCTCCGTCGCCATTGTCCCCGGCGCCGCCAACAGTCGCGCCAAGCAATGGCCGGCGACATCCTTTGCAGCCCTGCTCGACCGACTGGCCGACCAGGACGACCTGCACCTGTGGCTCATTGGCGCACCACAGGAGCGCCCGTTGTGCGACGCCGTTCGCCGCGCGATGCGCCGCCCGGAACGGGCGACCGTCCTTGCCGGCGAGCTTTCGCTCCGGGAAAGCGTGGCGCTGCTGTCCCGATGCGCCGCCGTGGTGAGCAACGACACCGGGCCAGCCTACGTCGCGGCGGCGCTAGAGCGCCCCCTAGTGACGATTTTCGGCCCGACCGATCCCAACCAGATTTCACCTTTCTCGCCGACGGCGCGCATCGTGCGCAAACTGGTTCCCTGCGCGCCCTGTCAGCTCAAGGACTGCCCGATTGACCACCGCTGCCTGACCGAACTGACGCCCGAAACGGTCTATCAGGCCACGCTCACCGCCCTTGCCCTCGCATAGGACTTGCATTCGAACATCTGCAACGCTATTGTCCCGCCAGTAGCGTTAACCCTATTCTTGTTTTCTATGCACGCGCGCAACTTTACGTTTAGCGGCTATTGGTACTGGTGGAGCCTCCCGGGGAGGGCTTCGACCGGCCGGCCGGCGCGCGCGATTGACGACTGAGTTAACGCTCCGCCAGGCTTTCTGACGAGCCGCCGACCTTCCCAAGCTGGAAGGTCGGCGGTTTTGTTTTTGGGCTATTTTTTTCAACCGTGAGGAAACGCCACGATGCTTGCTCGCCGAAGTTCTCCGTCACACCACACCACCGTTACCATTGCTGGCGTCCCTGTCGGGGCGCAGCCGCTCGCCCTCATTGCCGGTCCCTGCGCCGCCGAATCCGAAACTCAACTGCGCGCCACCGCCGAAGCCCTTGCCAAGCTAGGCGTTCGCCTGCTGCGCGCCGGCATCTATAAGCCGCGCACGTCGCCCTACAGTTTCCAGGGCCTCCAGGATGAAGGGCTGGCGCTGCTCAACGCCGTGAAGCGGGACTACGGCCTTGGCGTCGTCAGCGAAGTCATGTCGGTAGCCCACATCGAGCGCGCCTACGATGTGTTTGACTGCTTCCAGGTCGGCTCGCGCAACATGCAGAATTTCGAGCTGTTGAAGGCGCTCGGACAGGTTGCCAAGCCGGTCTTGCTCAAGCGCGGGCTGGCGGCCACCATCGAGGAGTTCCTAGGCGCGGCGGAATACATCCTCGCCGGCGGCAACCCGCAGGTCATCCTCTGCGAGCGCGGCATTCGGAGCTTCGATCCGGCGACGCGCAACGTCCTCGACCTGGGGGCGGTCGCCTTGCTCAAGCGCCTGACGCACCTGCCCGTCATCGTCGATCCGAGCCATGCCACCGGACGCCGCGACCTGGTGCTGCCGGCCGCGCGGGCGGCGGTCGCCGTCGGGGCCGACGGCCTCATTGTCGAATGTCATCCCGTGCCGGAGCAATCGGTCTCCGACGCGGCGCAGGCGCTGTCGCTTGACGACTTGGCGCAGCTCGTCGCGGAGACCTCGGCCGTGGCGCAGGCGGTGGGACGCCGGCTCGACCAACCCAGGGAGCGCGCAGCATGAGCTTTCTGACGGTTCTCTCGGACGTCGTGACGCCGGCGGCGCTCTACAACGAGCTGGCCGCAGCCTCGGATGTCGCCTTCCTTTTGGAAAGCGCCGAAGGCGACGCCCGGCTGGCGCGATATTCCATCATCGGGATTGAACCGCGCTTGGTGGCGGCCTTTCACGGACGGCGCGTGTCGGTTTACGACCTCCACCGCCAAACCGAACGGCACGCCCAGACGGATGATCCGCTGCAGCTCTTGGGCGAGCTGCTCGCGCGCGAAAGCGCCCTGGTCGCCGACCAGCGGCAGGCGTTGCCGCCAGGGCTGCCGTTTTACGGCGGCTTCGTCGGCTATCTGGGGTACGGCGCAACGGCCCTGCTGGCTAACATCCCCATGCAGGCCGCCGCGCCCTACGCCGCGCCGGACGGCTGCTTTGGCCTCTACGATACCTTTGTGATCTTCGATCACCTGTACCGCAAGCTGCACATCGTCTCCTACGGCGGGGACGCGATCGTGGCACAAGTGTATGACCGGGTGCGGCGGCGCGCGCCGCTGCCGCCGCTGCGCGACGCCACGGACGCCCTGCGCGGGGGCGATGTCTTCGCGGGCGTCGAGACTACGCTTGACGACGCGGCTTTTGCGCGCCTGGTGGAACGGTGCCGCGCCTATATCGCCGCCGGCGAGGTTTTTCAGATTGTGCCGGCGCGCCGCTTTGCGCGGCGGACAACGGCCGCGCCGTTCGCCATCTACCGCGCGCTGGTGGCGCTCAATCCCTCCCCCTACGCTTACTGCCTGAAGTTCGGGCGCTACACGGGAACGCCGGGCTTTACCTACGTCGGATCATCGCCGGAAACTTTTGTCACCGCGCGGGATGGGACGGTCACGCTGCGCGCGCTCGCCGGGACGCGCCCGCGCGGCGACACCCCGGAAGAAGACGCGCGCCTGGCCGAGCGCCTGCGCGCCGATGAAAAGGAACTCGCCGAACACCGCATGCTGGTTGACTTGGCGCGCAACGATGTCGGACGGATTGCGCAGGTCGGCACGGTGACAGTTGGAGAAATCGCGCGGATTGTCCGCTACACGCATGTCATGCACTTGGCCACCGATGTCACCGGGAAATTGCGGCCGGAGCTGACCGCCTTTGACGCGATACGCAGTTGCTTCCCGCGCGGGACGGTGACGGGCGCGCCGAAAATCCGCGCCATGGAACTGCTCGCCCAGATCGAGCCAGAACGGCGCGGACTCTACGCCGGGATGGTGGGCTACATTGACTTCGCCGGGCAGGCGGACAGCGCGATTGCCATTCGCTCCGTCCTCGTGCAGGACGCCGTTGCGCATGTCAATGCCGGAGCTGGCGTCGTGTTTGACTCGCAGCCGCAGGCCGAAGCCGACGAGACGCGCAACAAAGCGCGCAGCGTCATCACCGCGCTCCGTCTGGCCGAAGCCGGCGCGATGCCACCCGACAACGATCCCCCTGACTCTTTTCGATAGGCGCCTGTCGCGCCGCCAACGCCATGCTGGTCATCATTGACAACTACGATTCCTTTACCTTCAACCTGTATCAAATGCTTCAGATGCAGACGACCGAGGAAGTCGTCGTCGTCCGCAACGACGCCCTGGACGTGGCAACCCTGCACAGGTGGCGGCCGAGCGGAATTGTCATCTCGCCCGGGCCGGGACACCCCGACAATCCGCGCGACTTCGGCATCTGCCGGTCGGTGTTGCAGGCTGCCGCGACGCTTGCCGCGCCAATCCTAGGCGTTTGCTTGGGTCACCAGGGGATTGTCGCCGCCTACGGCGGGCGCATCGTCCGCGCGCCGCAGATTGTCCACGGAAAGATGTCTGAAATTGTCGTGACGGCGCCTGTTCCGCTCTTCGCCGGGTTGCCGGAACGCTTTTCCGCCATGCGCTACCACTCGCTCATCGCGGACGAAGCGACGCTGCCGGCTTGCCTGACCGTCACGGCGCGCGCGGCTGCCGATGGTCTCATCATGGCGGTGGCGCACCGCGAGCTGCCGGTGTACGGCGTTCAGTTTCACCCGGAATCCATCGGTACGCCGGATGGTAGCCGACTGCTGGGCAACTTTCTCCGGCTTACCGGTCGCGCAACCGACCTGCGCCCGGCGCGATCCCTCTCGCCCGTCGCCGCCCCGGCCCCGCCGACGAGCGCCTCCTTTTAGGGCGCATTCCAGCAGGTCGCCTCGCCGGTCTCTAGATCATACAGACCATAGGCCAGGCGAACCGCCTTGTGTTCAATGGCGGCTCTCAAAACCGGGCTTTCCTGCACAAGGGCAAGCGCCTGTTGCCTGGCGTTTTCTTCCGCCAGCCGGTCAACTGTGGTGCGGTCGACCCGATGCCGGCATAACACCGCCTGCTCGCGAATACCGCTCATGTGCATCTGCAATGCCCGCAGGTGATGGGGCAAAGGCGCTTCGCCGGCTTCGCAGACGGCTTCAATCGCCCCACAGCCTTTGTGACCCAGGACGACAATGAGCGGGACATGAAGGTGTTCGACGGCGTATTCCAACGATGCCAGCACGTCCTCATCCACGACATTGCCGGCATTGCGAATCTCGAAGATACTCCCGGCCCGCTGGTCGAAAATAAACTCCGGGCAAATCCGGCTGTCGGCGCAGCACAGGATTGCGGCAAACGGGTGCTGCTCCTTCGAGATTTCACGGCGGCGTTCGGCATCGTGGCAGGTATCGGCCGAGTAAATCCGGCGGGAGTTGACAAAGCGCAGATTGCCGCGGCGGAGTTCATTCAGCGCCGCTTCCGGGGTCAGCGGCGTCAGCGGCGCGGAAATGTCAGCGCAATAGTGAACGGTCTGCCCGTAGTGGTAAGCCAGGCCGACCGCAGCCGCCAGGAACACGCTCACTGCAAAGAAGCGCAAAGCACGCCGACGCAGGTTCATGGCTTAGCTCCGTGTATGCTCTCAGAGGTAACGCGCGCTGCCGCGTCCGCCGCCGCCGCCTGATTCAGCTTTTCATAGAGCGCCTTGGCCCGCTCCAACGCGGCATTGATATGCGGGCAAAAGTTTTCTTGTCCGATGAGCCTTTCAAACCTCAACTGCCTGAGCAGCTTGGCCGGCTGCGGCCGGATGGCGCTCAAGATCATGGCGCGACCGCTGGCCTTCAGCCGCTTGGCAAACGCCTCGAGCGTCAGCAAGCCGGTGGCGTCAATTGCCGTCATAGCGCTGAGATCGAGGATCACAACCGGGGCGAAAGATTCAAGGCGTTTGGCCACATCGTCCAGCTTCCGGGTCGCGCCAAAGAGAAACGGACCCTGGACGTGCAGTACGGTTACATAATCAGGGATTTTTTGATCCTGGATGATGTGCAGTTGCTGGTCCTCTAGGTCATCTGGGGTTACCCAGGAAACTGTCGTGGTTTTGGCCACTTTGCGGATGAAGAGCAGCGCCGCAAGCACTATGCCGACCTGAACCGCCACCGTCAGATCGGCAAAAACCGTCAGCGCAAAGGTCACAAGCCAGACGATAATCGTCGCCCCCGACATTCTGAGCAGTTTTGGAATCTCATGCCACTCACCCATGTTGTAGGCAGTCATGAACAAAATCGCCGACAACACGGCCAGCGGCACGTGGCTGGCCAGGGGGGCGGCGAAAAGTAAAATCGCCAGAATCGTCAGCGCATTGATGATGCCGGCCACCGGCGTCTTGGCCCCGGAGCGAATGTTGGTCGCCGTGCGGGCAATTGCCCCGGTCGCCGGGATGCCGCCGACAAACGGCACCGCGATGTTGGCAATGCCCTGGGCGATGAGTTCGACGTTTGGGTTGTGTCGGTCGCCGCTCATGCGATCCGCAACAACGGCGGACATCAACGATTCAATCGCGCCCAGCAAAGCAATCGTCAGGGCCGGCTGGAACAACACCGAGAGCATCTCCGGCCGGAACTGTGGCGGCGCGATGCTCGGCAAGCCGCTCGGCAGTCCGCCAAAGCGCGTTCCAATCGTTTCTACCGGGAGATTGAAGGCCGCCACCAAACCTGTACCAAGGAACAGCGCGACAATCGAGCCAGGAACCTTTTTGAGAAATTTCACACACAGAATCAGCAAAAGCAATGTCCCGGCTGCCAACCCGGTCGTCACCGGCGATAGGGTGTGAAAGTGACCCAGAATGACTTTCATGCGGCCCAAGAAATCGCCAGGAGCGCTTTCTATCTGAAGGCCAAAAAAATCCTTGATCTGAGTGCTGGCGATCAGGACGGCAATCCCGTTGGTAAACCCAAGGATGACGGGATACGGCACAAACTGAATCGCCGTTCCCAACCCGGTGACGCCCAAGACGACGAGCATCACGCCGGCCATGAGCGTGCAGACCAAGAGGCCATTCAGCCCGTGCTGGGCGACAATGCCGAAGACAATCACCACAAACGCGCCCGTCGGACCGCCGATCTGCGTTTTCGAGCCGCCAAGCGCCGAAATCAAAAACCCGGCGACGCAGGCGCAGTACAGGCCCGCCTCCGGCGGCACGCCGGAAGCAATGGCGAAAGCTAGCGCGAGCGGCAACGACACCAAGCCAACCGTCAAGCCGGCAACCAAGTCCGAAAAAAACGTCTTGAAGTTGTAATCGGCCAACGACGAAACCAGCTTTGGCGACCAGCCGTCCCTACCCATGTTCCCTCCGATTTTATCCCCTCGCTCGAAATATCTTTATCAGACTCAAGAAAAGACAACTGCCGCTGCCTTCCTGAAATTCGCTCTGCAAAAGCGTCGGCGTTGCGCGTTGCAGCGCTATGTGAGGATGTCTTACACGTGATTCTACTACTGGAGGCCTTCCGCCCGGTCAAGCGCGACCGGCAATCTAAAAGCCCAAGCCGCTTGGCGCTGTGACGGCTTGGCGGGAGCGGCGCGCCCGACGCTGGCTGTTGGCGCGGGGCGGGTCGGAAAACAAGCGCGGGATGCCCGCCTGGGCGGCGTTTGCTGGGTCCTTCGCGCCTGGCGATACGTGACGCGACGGCAAGACTCCGCGCGTTTTTCTCACAGGATTCCCGCAGGAATGGAACCTGATCGCGCCAAGCGGCGAGCCGGCTTAGGCGGCCTGCAGCGGCGTCCAGAGCGGCAGCGCTGTGCCGCGCGCCCGCAGCCGTCGCTCCTTGCGCGCCAGCAGCGGGAGCAGGCGCTGCGCCAGCCACATGCGCCGCAGCGCCGCATGCGGGTCAACCAGATGCGTCGTCGGCAGCTTTTCCCCGCTCGCCTCGAACACAATGCTCAACGGCAAGGTCATCGCCTCCTGCATCCGAATGAGACGCGCCAGCAAATCCGCCGCCGGACTCGCCAGCGGGCCAAAGCCGTAGCGCGGCTGCGTCGTGCCGAAAATGTAGAGATTTCGCGTCCGCGGCGGGACGACCCCGGCGTAAAGCTGCGCTACGCTGCCGTTGACCGTCACCAGCCCCGGCGGCAAGAACGGAAAGCTCACATAAAAGCCCGTCGCGCAAACGACCAGATCGTACTCATCGGCCGTTCCATCAACGAAATGGACCGTCCGCCCGTCGAAACGCGCGATGTCGGGGCGCGGCCGAATGCGTCCATGCTTGAGGTAATGGAGCAGCTCCGAGTTGACCGTTGGGTGGCGCTCGAAGATTTTGTGATCTGGCTCGGGCAGGCCGTACTGCGTGTAGCGTCCCACAATGATGCGCAGCAACACCCGTAGCAAGGCACGTTGCACCGGTACGGGCATCCACCCCCGCATGATTTCCACCGTCGGGATGCCGAACATGGTCTTGGGTAAAAACCAGTAGCCGCGCCGCAGGCTCAGGTGGCTACAGACGGCGACGCGGGCAGCCTCAGAAGCGATGTCGCAGGCTGAGTTCCCGCCTCCGATGACCAAAACGCGCTTCCCGACGAGCTGGTCGGGCTGCCGGTAGTCTTTAGAGTGTAGCCACTCGCCCGCAAAGCGCCCCGGATAGTCGGGAAAGCGCCGATCCCAGTGGTGACCGTTGCAGACCACAAGAGCTTTGTAGCGCCGTTCCACGCCGTCGGCGAACCGGACGCGCCAGGTCCAGTCTTCAAGCGGTGTTGCCAGGGTGACTTCCCGTCGAAACTCAATGCTTTCGCGCAGTCCGAAATGGCGGGCGTAGTCGCTCAGGTAAGCCAGCATCTGAGCGCAACTTGGAAAATCCGGGTAGTCCGCAGGCATCGGGTATTCGGGGAATGACGTGGTCTTGCGTGAGGAAATGATGTGCGCCGTTGTATAGACGCCATGCCGCCAATTGCCGCCGACATCTTCATCGGCGTCAACTTGATCATAGGGAATGGCGGCCTGCTTGAGCGCGCGCGCCACCACTAAACCGGTTGGTCCGGCGCCAATGATCAGCACTCGATCGGCACGGTCCTCCATAGCCTTCCTGCCCTCCTGAACAACTCAAGGAAAACCCATCAACAAAAACTCAAGCTGGCAAAGTCATCATGGCCCCAACCGGCGCAACGGTCAAACGTTGGCGCTCGCCGTGAGCGGGACCAGACAGCACCGGCCAACAGACGGCGGCGACGTGCAGCGGAGGACACCCGGCACAGGTTGTCCCTACCGGCGCCCCGATCAACTGCTCGGTCAACAGGGCCGAAGACACAGCGTTTTCACCGACCGCGCCGTGCTGAGCAGATGTCCTTGATTGCGTTCTAGGAAGGCGTGCGACATATCGGGCGCCGATTGTCTGGTGCACTTGCGGCTTCCCACGCCCGACAATCAACCAAGCACGCCCGCCGGCGCAGCTCCGGGTACGCCGCTCCTGATCCGCATCGCGCAAAGCACCCGGCAGACCGGTCAGCTCCGGCCAACGGTGCATACGGCGAAGCGCTATCGGCCGCCCTATTGCCGGCGCTTCGCGTTGCTTTTCCGCGCGTCAGCCGTGCCTAGGCTGTCTGAATGCGCGCCAGAAAGGCTTCAACGTGGCGTTTGACGCACCCGCCGGCGAGCAACTCGGCGGCAAGCTCCGCGCCTTCCGCCAGGGTTTCTACGCGCCCGGCAGCGACAAAGCCCAGCCCGGCGTTGAGACAAACACTATGGTAGGCAAACGACGCTGTATCCGCTCCGGCGACGATCCGCCAAAACAGTTTGACGTTTGTTTCCGGCGCGTAGTCAAGCGGGCTTGAGTCGAGTACGCCCGACAGAGACTCAACTTCGGCCGCCGACCAGCGGTATTTGACAATGTGCCGGTGCGTCACATTGTATATGACCGACGCGCTCCGGGGTGCAAGCTCGTCACTGTTGTCTTCGCTGCGAACGACCAATGCCCGCCGGGTGCGCGGATCATCCGCCAGCCATTGCGCGACAAAGACCTGCATGCGTGGGTGTGAGACGCCGACCAATCGCCGCGCCGGCCACAGCGGATGCAGCAACGGCCCGATGTAGTTGAACAGGGTTGGGCGCCCGAACCGCCGCCGCGCCGCCGCAACCAATTTGAGCGCCGGATAACACTGCGGCGCATAGAGAAACGCCAGATTCGTCGCTTCAAGCAGGTCGGAAATCCGCTCCGGTGGGTATTCGACCGGGACGCCTAGCCGTTCGAGCAGGTCAAAGCTTCCGGCGGTGCTTGTTGCAGCACGGTTGCCGAACTTGACAACCCGGACCCCGGCCGTCGCGAGGACAAACGCCACTGTCGTCGAAACGTTGAAGTGCGGTCGCCCACTACCGCCTGTTCCGCAACAATCCAGAATGTCGCCCTCCACAGGCGGCAGTGGGATAACCGTTGGCCTAACGGCGTTGAGCAGCGCCACAAACTGCTCATAGGTTGCCACGTCGGGTGTTAGGTGGGGCAGCAAGGCATCGGCCTCGGTGTCCGCCAGCCGTCCGGCAAGCCACTCAGCCATTAGGTGTGGTATGGCAGCAGTGATGGTGTCTGGCCGCAACGGCATCACCCGAGTTCACACCCACCGGCAGCGCAGGCGGCAATCTCCTTAAAGTTGGTCTCATCGGCCGTCTCACGCAGTGCGCCGTAGTCCACGGGGTTGTACCGCAACGCATTCCAGCGCGCGATGTCCTGCGGGGTGCAGACTTCTTCAAGGGGCGCCTGGGGATAATCCTTATCGCCGCTGGCCGGGAGGATCGCGATACCCGTGAAGATGGCGCGGTGTTCCCAGATGTAGTCGGCCACCGCCTCCCATTCGTGCGGGCGGACGACAACCGTATTGGAGACGTTATGGTACAGACCCGGATGGTAGTCTTCGTGCGCCGTTCCGGGTTTGACCCAGTGTTCCTGCACGAGTTTGACGATCTCAAGGAACTGCGTCGCGCTGAGGTCTTTCTTGGTGATGGCACCTTCGGGCGCTTCCACGGGGAAGGTGATGACATCAGTGGTGTCCGGTTTCATCCCATAGACTTCGGTCATGTGGGGGTTATGCCGGCGGAAGAACTGATAGACCGTTTCGGTGCGCGCCGCCTGCACGCGCCGGAAGTAGCGTTTGGCATGGTGCGGGTGGATGCCGCTGGCGGTGCCGAGCAGGAGTGACGCAGTGCCTTCGGGCTTGACGCAGGTGACGCGCGCGGCGCGGTTGATGCCGATGATGGGCGCGAGGGCGGCGTTGGTCGCCTTGGCGATTTCGGCGCCGCAGCGGAGGACGGCGGGGTTGAGCAGGACGTCGGGGCGATCCAGGATGCCGCAGATCGAGACGCCGAGCAGGGCTTCACGTTCGTTGATGACCTGGGTGACGGGGCCGAGGTAGGGCATGGTGGTGTAGGCGGCCTGGAGCGTGCCGATGACGGCGGCGGTGCGGCAGAGGGCATAGAAATCCTCCGGCGTCCGGCAGGCTCGTCCGTTGATGGTCGAGAGATTGCAGTGCTGCCAGCCGGAGAGGGTCGCGCCGATCTGGACGGGTTCGGTGTACCCCAGCGCCTGGAGTCGTTGCTGTGCGGCTTCATCCACGGTCAGCAGCGGCATCAGACCGATTTCGACGCAGGGGTTGGCGCCGTAGTCGGGGTGTTCGGTGAAGTAGAAGCCGGGTTCACCGAACTGCCGGACGGCGTCAAACAGCGCCTGGAATTGCTCGCGCTTGGCTTCGCGGCGGACGAGGACGGCACTGTTGTTGGAGAACTGCCGTTGGGGGTGGGTGGTGAACCAGTTGCCGGTTTTGGCGTTGATCATCTCTTCATCATCCGGGCTGAAGAGGGCAATCGTGGCGCTGCGGCGGATTCCGCCGGAGATGACGGCGCCGGCGGCGTGCATGAGGATGTCGTAGGCTTCAATCGGCTTGAGTTTGCGCCCCGCGGCGCCGTCCAGCACGCTGCGGATGCTTTCCAGGGCGCGCTTGAGGGGGAGGTGACCGGGCGCGCGTCCGCCAGACGTGCGTAGCAAGCTGCCTTTCGGCCGGATGCGGGAGTAGTCGAACTCGACATAGTGGCCCGTGTAGTAGCTCTGGATCAGTGCCTCGACGGCGTCGGCCCAGCCTTCAATGCTGTCGGGGATGGAGAAGTGGCGGACCGGAAGATCGTCAACGGGTTTGCGCAGGGGCAGGGGCGGGAGTTGCGCGATGTGGTGTTTCTGGACTGAAAAGCCGACCCCGACGCCGGATAGGAGTAACCAGGTCGCCTCGGCAAACTTGCGTGGGTGGTCAATATGGCCGAAGCAGCAGTTGTACATGCGGGCGTTGTTGGCCTCGACGGCGAGGCCGCCGAACTGGAGTGAGCGCATGGAGGGCAGCGCGCGCCGCTGAAGAACATCTTGTTCGGCCTGGTCAATGAGTTCGCCGACGGTGGTGCCGATTTCCGGCACTGGGGTTGCCAGCAGATGCTGGAAGCGTTTCCGGTGCATCGCAAAGACCCGTGCGACGGCCTCGGGCCACAGTTCACGGCGTCCGAGGTCTGCGCGGTAGCGGGTGTACTTGCTGACGGCAATGTAGTCGGCCAGGCCGTTTTCGTGATGCTTATGGATGCGGGCTTCGGCTTTCTTGGCGCGATAGAGGACGTAGCTTTTCGCGACATCAAAGTGACCGGCGCCGGCGATCATCATTTCCACGATGTCCTGGACCTGCTCGACTGTGGGTTGCTGGCCATGCTGGGCGCGCAGCCGGACGTTATTGACGACCATCTCGGTGATGCGCTGGGCTTCGGCAAAGTCATCTTCATCGAGGCCGTAGCGCACTTCAGGGGCATCGCTGAAAGGGTTCGGGGCGTTGTTGTGCCGAACGGCGTAAAAAGCCAGCGCAATGGCCCGGACAATACGTTCGGGATTCCACCCGACGGTGCGCCCATCACGTTTGACAATTACGGACGGCAGGGTGGAGGGAGCTTCCCTTCCAAGGATCGCAGCAGTTTGCATGGGTTCTCTACCTAGACTGTGTCGGTATGGATAGCTGTGTGCCCTATGAATAGCGTTTTATGCGCCCTGTAGCAACGATATGTGGTGTTTCAACCGGCAGTCGTAGTGTCCACAGTCTCAGGCGGCGGATGGCTGCCCGATCTGTCGCCAAACAATGACGCCGATCACCATAGCCCCACCCAGCAGCGCCGTTGCTGCCGGACGTTCACCCGTAACCAAGGCAACCCAGACCGGATTCAAAATCGGCTCCAGCATGGCCAATAGCGTACTTTCCAGCGCCGAAACGCGACTGACGCCCATGGCAAACAGCACATAGGCAACGCCGATCTGCAAGATACCCAAACCGGCCAGCAAACCCAGTGTCGGCAACGGCACAGGTAGTGCGGCAACTATAACCGGGGCACACAGTCCGGCGGTGACGGCATTGCCAAGCGCAATCAAAACCAAACTTGACGGGGGAGAACCGCCTGCCGGCGGCTGCGTTCGGGCGTCTGCACGCAAGCAAACGGCAATCGAGGCAAAGCCAATGCCGGCGACAATGGCCAGTAGGTTGCCGGTTAGGCCCGACCAGCTCAACTTGCCTAAAAAAAACCACGCCATACCGAACAGACACCCGCCAATCGCCCAGCGGTCACGGCGGGTAATCGGCTCATCAAGCAACGGCCGCGCCAGCAACGCCACGAAAATCGGGGCTGTGTATTGAAGTAAAATCGCATTGGCGGCCGTCGTCAGCTTATTTGCCCACGTAAAAGAAACCATCGTCAGCGCATAACCAGCCGCCCCCCACCAAACGTACCGCCGCCGCAGCGTATCGCGAATGAGAAAGTCCTCACGTCGCATCCGCCATAGCAGGACAATGGCCAGTACGGTGAGGGCAAACAAACTCCGCAAGCCGGCAATGGCCAGGGGATACGTCTGTGCTGATTTGATGCCGACACCGCCCAGGCTCCACAGGACTGCAGCCGCAACAATACAGGCCATACCAATCAAGCGTTCTCGTTGCATACATCTCAACAACGGCCGGCTTCTGTGCCCTTTCCTCAAGAAGCGGCCCTAACCGAGGTTACAGGGCATTAGGGATTGTTTGAAGCCGTTACTGACTTGACATCCTCCTTGACATCCTCCCCGGTCTGAAGGCCCGGAGATTCCTCCGGCGCTCAGGCGCGGCATTGCACCACCCCGGAGTCGCTTTGGCGCGGGCGCTGCTTCCCACTGCGGTTCGCTCCATAGACCATCCGCTCGGCGAGCGCCCATAGGCGTGTCCCGCCCTTCTCGCACCAGATGCCTATCCCGTAAGACAG
>CALGZC010000032.1:35000-85192 GCA_937934745.1 uncultured Blastocatellia bacterium | reverse complement strand
CTGGCGGAAGGCAGGGCTGTGGCGCGTCCGGTGCCGGGTTGCTGCCTTGCGGCAGCGGTGAAACCGTTTGTGGTGGAGCAGGCGGCAAGCGGCAGATGGCGTTGGTGATGACCGGATTTGCACAGGTGTTGCGGAACGGTTACCGGTGGTTCTGGGGACGAAAGTTGAATTCCACGAGCAAACGCGCAGCCACCGGTTGACCGTGGTGTGTGGTCGGCCGAAAGCGTGTTGCTCTGAGCGCAGTTTCAACGGCGGCTTCCAGACCGTATCCGGCCCAGCGGACAATGCGCACATCGGCTACCACACCGCCGGCCGTCACCAGGACTTCGGCCTGCACCGTGGCAGATAGGCCGGCAAGTGTCGCCGCTTCGGTCGGCTGCGGTTGGATGCGGGTCAGCGGAACCGGTGGTGTCACAGCAGGTGGAACGGCACCGGTTCGCAGGTCAAGTGCCTCGGCATCGCCGTCATCTTGTCCGGCGGCAGCGGCGTGCTTCGCCTGCACCGTCTGCCAGGCCGTAGCAAAGCGCGCGGCCGCTGCTTCGACCAACGGGATGATGGCAGCGTGAAACCCACGGTCATCTTCGGTGAAAGTAGGGTGTTCACTGGTTAGCAACTGTCCGGTGCGGGTTTCGACGGCAAACAGATGAAGTGTTCCGCCGGTCACGGTGCGGCGGTCGGGCATACTGCGCGCGCCACGGCGCACGGCTGCCAGGACATAGCCTGCGCTGCCGACCCGCGCGCCGACCGCATGGGCTTCGGCGCAGGTCGGGTTGAAGTTGAGGGGCCGGTTACCGACGGCTGACTGCACCCACGCGCGCGGCAACACCGACAGCCCGGCACGCCGGAGGGCTTGTTCCAGGGCGGTCCACAATGCCTCCGGCACGGCATCGTCCGACGCATCCTCTGACTGCGGCGGCAGGACGGCGACCGAAAACGCTGCGGCGGATTGGGCCTGAGCGGCGCCGAGCAATACCGTCAACCAAACGAGCAGCCAAAATAACATCTGGCAGGTGACGAGCTGCCTCTGAAACGTGTATTGTTTTGACGTGTATTGTTGTGGTCGGCGCTGCCGGCGCTGACTGTAGGGTTGCCTCATGACACCGATGACGCCTCAACTTGCCTCAGCGGTCATTCTGCTGCGCCGGGATGAGACCGGCAACTGGCGCTTTTTCTGGGCTAAACGTGCCGAAGCGATGTCGTTTCTGGGTGGCTACCGAGCGTTTCTCGGCGGACGGCGCGATGCGGAAGATAGTCATATTCCGGTTCAGCACGCAACCGACGCCGAACATGCCGCCCAGTGCGTCTGTGCGGTGCGCGAGGTGTTTGAAGAAGCCGGCGTCCTGCCGGCCGAAAGTTCCCTGACCGATACCGAGACGCGGCTGGCCGTGCGGGCGGAGCTGATGGCCGGACACTTGACCTTTGCGCAGGTGTGCGCCCAATTCGCCGTTCGGATTGATGCGCGCCGGCTGCTGCCGGCCGGGCGGTGGGTGACGCCGGTCGGGGTGCCGCGCCGGTACGACACGACGTTTTTTGTCACGCTCCTGGATGCCGACCAAGAACCCCAGCTCTGGCCGGCCGAAATGGTGGACGGCGTCTGGACAACGCCTGCCGACGCCCTGGACGCCTGGGCGCGCGGGGCGGTGCGGCTTGTTCCGCCGACGCTCCACAGTGTCCGCAGCCTGTACCGCTGGATTGTCGAGGGCGCGGCGGCGCGCGCCGACTTTGACCATCTGTGCCGGCTGTTGCACGACCATCCGGCTGCCCACGGTCGGCCGCCGGAAGTCATTGAGCTGGCACCCGGGATTGCTATGGTGCCGGTGCGCACGCCGACGCTGCCGCCGGCAACTCATACGAACTGCTATGTGGTCGGCGACCGGGAACTGGTGGTGATCGATCCGGCGTCACCCGATCCCGACGAACAGGAGCGGCTAGACGCTTATTTGGAGCGTTGTGTGGCACAGACCGGCGCTCGGCTCCGGGCCATCTGGTTGACCCACCATCACCCGGATCACGTGGGCGGCGCTGCCTATCTGAGCCGGCGCTGGAACCTGCCGGTGGCTGCCCATCCGCTGACGGCGCAAGCTCTGAAGGGGCGTGTTGTGGTCTCGCAGTTGCTGCACGACGGAGACACCTGTGACTTGCCGTCCGGGTCGGCCGATCTGGTGCCGGCGCCAATGCGCTGGCCCGGGTGGCGTCTCCGGGCTGTCTGGACGCCGGGCCACGCCCGCGGCCACCTCTGTTTTCTTGAGGAAACGACCGGCACGCTGTTGAGCGGCGATATGGTCGTGGGGCTGGGCAGCGTTCTGATTGACCCGGACGAAGGCGACATGGGGGATTATTTGGCGTCGCTGAACCGTTTATTGAGTTTGCCGATGCAGCTCATTGCCGGCGGTCACGGGCCGGCGCTCACCGAGCCGTATGCCGTCGTGGAACGCTACATTGCCCACCGCCGGCAGCGTGAAGCCGACATTCTGGCGGCGCTGGGGGAGGGCTGTGGCACGATTGCGGCGCTGGTCGCGGCAGTGTACGCCGATACGCCGCCGGCGTTGCGACCCCTGGCCGCACGGTCGGTACGGGCGCACCTCATCAAGCTGGCGCGGGAGGGCCGGGTCGCCTGGCGGGCAGACGGCAGCGTGGAGCTGACCTAGAGGGAGCTGACTTAGAGTTAGAGCTTGCCGACGTTGCCTGAGCCGGCATATTCGGAACTGACCACCATGCGGAGCTGTCGGTTTTGGACGGAGACGCCGACGAAGCGGCTACCGCAGACCGGACAGAAGAGTGGGTCGCCCGGCTTCGGTGCAGGCCAATTAGGCCGGGTTGGTTTGAAGTGAACGGCTTTGAGTTCGACCGGTTCAGGGCCGACGTAAGTGTAGATTTCAGAGTTGCAGAACGTGCAGATCACAGGTTTCATAGGTGCTGGTTTGTGCTTCTTCCGCGCAAAAATATCCCGGCCATAGCGGCGAAGCGTACTGCAAATGAACCGATGCCAACCGTAATCAAGTTCGCCAACCGCCCGTCGCTTGTCACCGGGTTTGTCATCGGGTTGGCGGGGTTGGTATATGCCAACACGCTGGCGAACGGGTTCACCTATGACGATACGCCGATTGTTGTCAACAACCCCACCATTCGGTCGCTGACCGACCTTTCGCGCCTGTTTCTGAGTGGGTACTGGGATCACCGCTGCAGCAACGCCGGTAACTACCGTCCGCTGGTGAGCTTGACTTTAGCGGTGGACTACGCCGTATGGGGGCTTCGGCCCGTTGGGTATCATCTGACGAATATCCTGCTACACATGGGCAACGTCGGCTGGCTGTGCTACCTGCTGCGGGCCTACCGCGTGCCGCCGGCCATGGCGCTGTTGGCGGCGCTGATCTTTGCCGTGCATCCGGTGCATACGGAAGCCGTTGCCAATGTCGTCGGGCGCGCCGAACTGCTCGGCATGTTTTTCGGCGGGCTGATGTGGTGGAGCTGGCTGCGGGCGCAGCGGTCGCCGGACAGGGTGGGGTGGTGGCGTCTGGGCGCGGCGGCGGCCTCTTTGGCGGCCATGCTGTCTAAGGAAAATATGGTGGTGTTGCCGGCAGGTTTGTGGCTGGCCGAGGCGTTGCGGCGGCGGCGCATCTGGAGGGGCGACCGGTCGGTTTGGCAGCCGCTCACGCTGCCGTACCTGTGGTTGGTGCTGCCGTGGTTACCCTACATCGGGTTGCGGCTGGCGAGTGGGCAGGGGTTTCGTCCGGTCGGGGTGCTGTCGGGCAATCCGATGTCTGCCCAGCCGCTGTGGGCGCGTCTGGTGACGATGGCAGGGACATCGCTGGAATGGTATCGGCTGACCTTCGTGGGGTTTCCCCTCAAACCGTGGTACGACGGCCACAACTTGATCCTGACGCCGACAATGAGCTGGCGCACTGTCAGCGGCGCGCTGATAACGGCCGGACTGGTTGCCGGCGCGGTGCTTGCCATCCGCCGGCGGCCGCTGCTGACCTTCGCCGTAGGATTTTGGTTCATCACCCTGGCGTTGGTGAGCAACGTGCTTGTTCCGCTCTGGACGCCTCTGGGCGAACGCTGGCTGTATGTCCCGTCGGTGGGGTACGCAATAGCGTTTGGGTGGGCTGTGGTTGGGCCGGGTGCACCACAGGGTGCGGCGGCGGCCCGTTGGCGTCTGGTAGGGAGTACGGCGCTGGGGGCGCTCGTTGTGGTGAGCTATACCTACGGGACGGTGCGGCGTAACCTGGATTGGCGCAGCGACACCGCCTTGTTTGCGCGTTTTTTGGAAACCGACCCGGAGCACCCACTGCCGTACACGATGCTGGCCAATGCCTGTCAGCAGACCGATCCGGAGCGAGCGCGGGCCTACTACACGCGAGCATTGGCGCAGGAGCCGACGTTTTTTCTAGCGTTGCTGGGGTTGGCGCACCTTAACCTACGTCAGGGGCGCGTCGAGGAAGCGCACACCACCCTGGCCGGGATGGTCGCGGCTAAACCGCCGGGGATGATGCCGACGGATGCCGATTGGGCGCTGGTCCATGCGCTGTATGCCCGCACGCTGGCCCTGCACCAGGATGCCGCCGGTGCACTGGCGCAGATTGCCGAAGCGCAGCGGTATGGCCCACAGGAGGGACCGGCGCTGACCAATTGCGCCATCGCCTATGTGACGCTCGGACGCCTGAGTGATGCAGACAAGCTGCTGCGTGACGCGCTGGCGCGCGGCGTGGATACGGCCACAATACGGTTCAATCTCGGTGTCGTCCTGTTGCGGCAGGGCGATGATGTGGGTGCGGAGCAGGCTTTTGAGTCTGCTTTGCGTCTTGACCCGGATTTTGCTCCGGCGCGCGCCGCCCTGGAAGTCGTCCGTCAGTCGGCAGGAAAGGACAAGCCGTAGCGCGTCGTGCGCTGCCCGCACTCGCTCCGGCTGGGCGGCGGTGGCTGCCAAAGCCGGCACACGGGCCCCGATCCGAAGCGCGTCCGAAGGGGGGCGGGTTGTCGGCAGCCGGACTCGGCATCCCTTGGTCATCGAAGGCTATGGGTAGGCAAATCGCCTGGCCACGACTAAGATGAGCGATCTACCAAGCCACCAGACTTGCACGACAGACACGATGCGCCATGAAAAACATCATGATCGTCACCGGCGGCAACGGTACGCGGGTGGCCGACGCCCTTGTGAGGCTGCTGGCCGTCGGCTTTCCAACAGGTCTTGACGAGCGGGGACAACCGACCAGCGCCGGCGATGAACTTGAGATCTGGCGCATCGATCCCGACCGCAGCTCCGGGGCGCTGACCGTCCTCAACGAGACACTGCGCCGTTACCGCCACATCCAGCACTTAATGCAGGACGGCGATGGCGAGCCGAGGGTGTCGGCCCTGGCGGACAGCCCGTGGGCGATGGCGATCAATACCCAGATACGGGACTTTGACCCGCTCGCGCTGCCGGGCTTCGACAAGCCGATTTCAACCCTGCGCGAGCTGCTGGCCCAGGCGCCGGGCAAGCGCGACGGAACGCCTCTGCTGCACGCTTTCTATGAAGATAAAGACCTGGACGTGAAGATCAACCGGGGGTTTTACCAAAAGCCCTTTATCGGCTCGCCGGTCATCGCCGCCTTTGCGGCCTCGTTGACCGACCGGAACTCGCCGGCCGGCAGCCAGATTGACTTCAATACGCTCCGCCAAAGCCGAATCCGGTTTTTCATCTGCGGCAGCGTGTACGGCGGCACAGGCGCCTGCGCCCTGCCCGTCATCGGACAGTTTCTCGCCCGCGAGCGCCAGCGGGGCAACCTGAGCTGGACGATTGGCGGCTGCCTGCTGATGCCTTACTTCCTGCCGCCGCCGCCGCCCTTCAATCCGCTGCCTGAAGACCGACAGGCGGATGCGCGCTATGTGGATGAAGAGGCGCGCCGGATGGCGCAACAGTATGCCGCGCACGAGGCCTTCGCCGTCCTCAACGATGAAGAGCGCATCGCGCTGGCGCGTCAAATTCTGACCGGCTTTTACGCCGATCCGACCGACCTGCCGCTGCGGTCGCGCCACAGCCTGGTCTATTACCGTGACATCCTTGCGCCGACCTTTGACGAGCTGTACCTCATCGGCAAGCCGCAGCCGGACGCGCTTGAACGCTGGAGCAACGGCGGACAAACCCAGCGCAATCCGCTCAACGCGACGGAAGTCGTCGCCGCTATCGCGGCGCTCAACTACTTTGCCGGCAACCGCGTCGGCGACGGCCGGCAGTATGGTTTGGCGTCGGGCGATATGACCATGGCAGCGGGGACACTTCGCCTCTGTGACTTACCCGTTTACCTGGTCAACGGCCGGCCCGTGGATGCCGAGAAAGTCTTTCTGGCGACGGCCGTCCTCGTGCACTTGCTGAAGTACCAGATTGATTGGTCATCCGACGCGCGCGGCTGGAGCGCCGACCCCGGTGGACTGCGCCGGCTCTATCAGCTTGACCCAGCGCGGCAGGAGCGCGACCGGCTTGCCTACCAAACGGCAGTGGACCTCATCCGTGACACCATGGTGGACATGGTGTCACCCGACCGGACGCTGGGTTGGAGTCCTGACGTGCGCGCTGGTCTTGACCGGCTCGTAGCGCCCGGCGTGGAGCAGACGGTGATTGAACGCATGAAACGGCGCACGCGGCTGCTCGGGTTGGCGACCGACAACACGCCGCAGGATGCGCTCCGCTTTGGGAATACGGCAGTCGAACTGACCTCCTTTGACTTTTACAGCTGGATGCCGCCGCCGGAGTTCAAGCGCGGTGACTACGCCCGACTGGTCTGGGCGCAAATCTTTGCCAAAGCAGGGGCCGGCGTGTAGCGGCTTTGGGTTGGGGAATTGCCATGGGATTACTCATCAATCAGGGCTTGTTAGGGGAAGTCGGCGGGTTTCGCCCGCGCACCTTTTTTCCGATCGATCCGCATCGCGTGACGCCGCCGACGCCTGATCCACGCTTCTTTGAGACGCTCCCGACCGTGTGGGCGACAGCTTATCGGTTTCGGCAGGCTGTGGAGCAAGGCGATGAAACCGCCCGCCGGGAGTGGTTGACGCTGTTTGTGCTGCATGCGATGGGCGTGGCGTACTTGACCGAGCCGCTGACGCTCGCCACGCTGGCGCGGGAGTATCCGCTCGCGTTGCAACCGGCTTTGGAAACGACCCATCCGCAGCCGGGGCAGTTCCGCGAAGCGCAATTTCTAAGCGTTGGATCGACGACGGTGGGCGGCATCTATCCCGACGTGATCTTCTTTCCGGCGCGGGCGCGTTCCCGTTGGCAGCGTGACAACTACCTGCGTCCGTACCTGAGCGGTGAGCAGTTATCCTGGGAGCAGACCCAAGCTGTCTTGCTGTCGGACAGCCTCGAGCGCGACCGTTGCCACCGCCATCTGCGATGTGTGGCGCGCGATGCCTTGCCGCTGAGTTTCGGGAAAATTCTTGATGCGTTGTGCGATGCCGTGTTCGGCCCACCACCCTATGGCCTAGAGCAGATACCCCGCTTGTCGCCGAGTCCGGCCGGCTGGCTGCCGGTCCGCGCTCCAGCACAGCCGGCAGAACTGCTGGCGATGTATCCCCTGCAGAAACCGAATGCCGCCGGCGGACGGACCTACTTTCTCGTGGATCAGTTTCCGACCCCGGCGAGCTGGATGACGACGGCGCTTGGGCCGGGGTGGCCGTCGCCGATGAGCTACCGCCGGTTAGCGCCGCAGACCATCGGTGTGGAGGTTCGTGGGCGGTTGGAAACGCTTTCACTCGGGCCGCAGGATGAAATTGTGGATTTGGCAAGCCTTTTTCTGAGCGACTTCGCCGGGCGCGTGGATTATCCAGGCGATGACCGGCGGCTGGCGCTCATTCATCCGGTCCATCGGTTGCAAAGCTTGTTCGACCCCTCCAAAGTGGCCATTTGTCTGGCTCCGGTGACGACCCGGTTGTTGGCGTATTTCCCCGAACTGCTGGCAGAAGATGGGGTGGACCTGCGCGCCCGGTGGGCGTTTGACGGGCAAAGCGTGGAGTGGACATTCCGGCTCTGCGGGCGGGAGGTTCCGTGGAGGGCGCGCTACTTTGAGGCGCGCGATCTGACGGTGGCTTCGTTGTCGCTGTGGCCGCCCAAAGTCGATCCCCGGTGGCATTTTTATGCGGCCCATGGCCTGGGCGTGCGCGAACGCACCGGACGCTGGCGGCTGGTGGATGAAGCGGGACGCCTGGGGAACGTCTACGAGCTGGGGACGGCGCAGGATGAGTATGTCACGCTGCTGACGCCGCCGGAGACCGCCGAGGCCGACAGTCCGGCGGGGAATCGGCCGCGCGCCCTAAGTTGGGGGTGGCCGGTACAGGGGCGCGATGTCGAGCGCGGGGTCGTGTGGCTGACAAAGCTGCCCGATGCCGGCGCACAACCGCTCGCCGAAGCCCATCTCGCCGTGGATTTCGGAACGAGCAACACCTCGGTGGCTTTTAGCGCAGCGGGCGTCACCGATACGCTCCGGTTCTCACTGGCGCCGCTCCGCCTGTGGAACGGGGACGGGGCGAATCGGCTCGGCTTCGCGCCCTTCAACTGGGGCGGGTCAAAGGGGTATTTCTCAACGACCTTGCTGACGCGCCGCGCCTCCAGCCTGCAAAGCGTCACGCCGGAAACGCTCGCCGTGGAGCACTTCTTTGCGGCAGCCATCCCGAACCTCTATGCCGACGGCCTCAACCGAATGCTGGCAGCCGGCAGTGGAACAAACGCCTGGGACCTGCACGACAGTCTCAAGTGGGATCAACCGCAAACGTCCGCCTACCGCGCGCTGTTTCTGCGTTTACTCCTGCTATACGCACATGCCGAGCTGTTTTTCAACCGGCGGGCGCGTGTAACAAACTACACCTTTACCTTCCCCCTGGCGATGAGCAGGGCCGACCGGGATGTGTTCCACCGGCAGAACCAACACAGCATCGTCGTGATTCAGCAGCTATGCCACGGAGCGCGCAACTTCAACGCTGCTGCCCACTACCAAGGGGGTGTGGACGAAAGTGCGGCAGCCGCAGCCGGCGCCAATCTGCCACCGAGCAGGGAGCGGCTGGATGTGTTCATTGACGTCGGGGGCGGTACGGCCGACATCGCCGTGCGGCGGGGAACGGAAATTTTGCTGTTGGATAGCCTGCGTCTGGCGGGACGGCAGTTTTTCCGTACGGCAGAACAAAACCTCTCGCCGCGCCTGAAGCTGCGCCGCGCGAGCGTGTTTCGCCGCCACCTGGGTCTGCTCCTCGCCCCGGACGACGCCCCATTCGCCGAGATGGATGTGGCCGATATGCCGGGCATCCGTGAGTACGGCCTCAGTTTGCCGACCTTTTATCTGCTGCGCGTCAACGAGTTGCAAACGGAGACATTCATGGAGCGCGAGCGGGCCATCCTCAAGCGGCAGCGTGACCATTCGCTGCCTGAAAACGAGAGTTACCGCGACGCCTACCAGCGGTTTTGCGCCCAGCTCTTTTTCCGGCATTTGTTAGCCTACGGATTAGTACAGGCAGCCGCCGCGGCTATCGAGCGCAACCTCACGCCGGCGGAGTTACCGTACGGCATTCAGCTTGTGCTGGGTGGCAACGCGTGGGGACTCCTCCTGTTTGCGGACTTCGAGCGTTCTGGCGCAGCGTTACATGCGGAAGCTGAGGCCTTGCTGACGCGGATCAAGCAGCGCGGCGCTGCCGGGTTGTCCCCCAAAGCTAAGTCCTGTTTGGACGGCTTGCACATTCACGATGTCGCATTGCTCAACGAAGGCGACATCAGCCGCGCCAAGACCAACGTCCCAATCGGGGCGCTGGCGGTGTCGGCGGCGCAAACCGTCAGCCGCCACGTAGCGCCGTTTGCCGGCGCGAGCCTGCCGGGAGTGGTGGTCAGCGATGGGGCGGCTGAGTTGCCGGCGCGCCCGGTGTGGTGGTTCAACCGCTGGAGCGAGGCGGACCTGAAGCGCCTGTTTGCGATGGAGCCGGATACCGACATTCGGCAGGTGAAGATTCAGCCGCCCGGCACAGTTCAACCACTGGACGACCTGTTGACCCTGTTTACTTCGCGCGGGTCAACCGACCTCATGCCGCAGAAAAAATGGGCGACCGTGAACGGCTACCTGGCCGGCGGCCGCCATTATCCGGCCTTGACCCCCCTGGCGCTCTTTCTGACGGGCGTGCTCTATGCCGACCCGGACCTCAAGCTAGTGACGAGCCTGCCGGATCAGCCTTACCCGATGATTGAAGATATGGCGCGCAAGGCCGGGTTTTATGATGACCAGCCGCCGCTCGCTGACGAGCCGGAGTCGCGCCGGCAGCAGGTGATGACGTATGAGTGAGGTGGGCGACGCCGGTTGCGCCGAGGAGGGAATGGACATGGAGGCACTCGCGCTCACGGCCCTGGCAGTCGCGCTCTTGAGCCTACTCGGCATCGTGGCGCTGTATCTGATTGTGATTCGTCCGCTCCAGGTTCAGGAGCGCGAACGGGCGAAAGACATTGATCAGTGGCACAGATTGGTGGCGCGGATCGAACAAATCGAAGGGTGGTGTCAAACGGTCAACAGCCGTCTGGCCAACCACGGCTCCCCCCGGCCAGAACCAGGCCTTGAGGAACTCCGGCGGGAGGTGGACTACCTAAAAAGCAAGCTCTCGATGTTGCTGACGCCACCGGAGACACCCCCCCAGCCGTTTCAGGCGCTGGCGGCGGCGTCGGTCCCAACGGCATCGGCGCCAACATCGCTTCCGGCGCCGCCGGATGCGGTTGCCCAGCCGCCATCGCCGACCGCTGCCTTTGAAAATCAGCGGGTTTCAGATATTGTGGCGCGCTACGGAGGACGCCTGCGAACGGGCCACATTGACGCCCTGACGCAGCATTTTTCCGTCAATCCGAAAGGCTTGTTCCTGGAACTGGAAGCCCAGGGCGAACGCTTGGTCTTTCCGGCGCAAGAGGTCATCTACGCCGGCGACTTTGAGCAGAACTACCGCTTTGTGTTCGATTGCGTCCGTCCGGGGAGCGGGTATGTCGTGGTGCTGTCGCCGGCGCGGCTCGATGCTCAAGGCCGCGTCATTGCGCGCGGCAGCCTGCGAATCGAATAGGGAACTGAGCGGCCCGTTTCCGCAGTCGAGGCGCACTGCCCGGCGTGGGACTGCTACTCGTACTGTTACCTCTACTTTTCCTTGACGTCCTGCATGATCAGCGGCCAGAATCGCACTTTTTTGCACGGCGCCAACACCAAGGCCGCCGGGCCAGCACAACTCTGGTTGTATGAGAGGTGCGTTCCGGTGAAACCCAGAGAAACCAATTCTGCAGTGCCTGTTCCCGATTCGGCGGACGCATTGCGAACGTTGTGTGAAAAAAGCCACCCTGCCGTTGCCGCCGAGACGCTGTCCAAACTAGAAGCGACGGCTGTGTGGGCCGTCCTCCGCGACGTCACGCCGAGTATTCGCAAGGAGATCTTTAGCCACCTGGCGCCCGATCTGCAAGTGGACATGGTCGGGACGCTGCCGCGCGCCGACATGGCGCGGCTACTTTCCGATATGCCGCCCGATGACCGGGCCGACTTGTTCCGGCGCCTGCCGGAAGACTACCGGGACGCCGTCCTGCCGGCGCTGGCCGAAGCCGAGCGTGAAGATATTCGGCGTTTGACCGACTATGAAGACGGCACGGCGGGCGCGGTCATGACGTCTGACTACGCCACGCTGTCGCCCGACCTGACGGTTGCCGCCGCCATCGAACGGTTGCGGGAGATCGCGCCTGATAAGGAGACCATCTACTACTCGTATGTCGTGGACGATGACCGCCGCCTGCTGGGTTTTGTGTCGCTCAAGGATTTGATCCTCGCGCGGCGCGACGCCACCGTACGGGACATCATGCACGAAGATGTCATCTTCGCCCGCACAAGCGACGATCAAGAAGACGCTGCACGCACGATTCAAAAGTATGACCTCATTGCCTTGCCGGTGGTCAATGAAGTCGGTGCGTTGGTCGGCATCATCACCCACGACGACGCGATTGACATCATCACGCAGGAGCACACCGAGGACATGCGGCGCTTTATGGCGATTGCCGGCAGTACGGGCACGGATGGCTATCTCCGCACGTCCTTCTGGAAGCATGTGCAGCAGCGGCTCGGTTGGTTGGTGGCCCTTGCTGCCCTTGGCTTGGTGTCAGGTGTCATCATCCATGAGTTTGAAGCCACGTTGACGCAGGTCATCATTCTTGCGCTCTACATGCCTATGGTTGCCGACACGGGCGGCAACACCGGGAGTCAATCTGCCACGGTTGTTGTGCGGGCGCTGGCGCTGCGCGAAATCACTGCGCGCGACACCGGGCGCGTACTGCTCAAAGAGTTTCAGGTGAGTCTGTTTCTGGCCGTGGCCCTTGCCTTGCTGGCCTGGGCGAAGGTGATGTGGCTGTCCCAGGGGGTTGACCTGCCGCACGGGCTGTCGCTCGCCAACATTGCTCTGGTCATTGCCGTGGCGCTTGCCGTGCAGGTGGTGACGGCAACGCTGATTGGTGCCCTGCTGCCGCTCACCGCCGCGTACCTGAGGCTTGACCCGGCCGTGGTGGCCAGTCCGGCGTTGACGACGATTGTGGACATTACCGGTTTGATTATTTACTTCTGCACAGCGCGCTGGTTGCTCGGTGTGTAATCCCAGAGCGGCGACCTGGGTCGGGAGCGGTGGTGACCGCCTCAGGCCGGCGGGAGACCCCAGCGCCGCACCGTTCCATCGGGTCCGCACGAGAAAGCATGGACGCCGTCAGGATGTAACGCCACGTGGTGAACGCGATCTGTATGGCCGGTCAAGCAGATGATTTCGTGGCCGCTCGCGATGTCCCAGAGCCGCACCGTCCGGTCGTCGCTACCCGACAACAGGCGTTTGCCGTCCGCTGAGATCGCCAAGCTGTTGATGTAGTTACCGTGCCCGATGAACACCTGTAACGCCTTGCCGTTGGCAACCTCCCAGAGTCGAATGGTGGAATCGAGGTTCACAGACGCCACGTACCGCCCGTCCGGTGTAAAGACCACCTGTGATGAGCCGTATGGAATTTGTCCGACGTCCAGTCGTTTGATGCGCCGGCGGCCTTCGCTCTCGGCTGTCTTGACCTGCTTGAGTTCGCTGCCCACCAGACGCTGGCGGTCATCTGAGATGGAAACACTTAACGAGTCATAGGTTGTTTCGTCCGGCGGCAGGTACAGGAGATGGCGGCCGGTCAACGTTTCCCACAGGTGGATGTCACCGCCGACGGTCATCACGATCACCGACTGTCCGTTGGGAGCGAACGCAGCGCAGGCAATCTCATCTGCGTGTCGGGTAAAGCGTTGTAGTTCACGGCCGGATGCGGTTTCCCACAACCGAACGGTTTTGTCCTGCCCCCCTGTGACAATCCAGGCACCATCCGGGGAAAAAGCAACGGTGGTGACCAGCGTGTGCCCAAACAGGCGGCGAAGCTCACTTCCGCTCTGGGCATCGCGCAGGCGGAGACTGTCATCAGCGCCGCTGAACAGCGCCATGCGGTTGTCAGGGCTGAGCGCGACGCAGCGCACGGGAAACATTCGTCCGGCGGCAAACCGGGTAATCTCCCGCCCGTCTGCGGTAGAAAACATGCCAATGGTTTGATCGCGACGTGCGGAATGAAAAAACTGCCCATCACGTGAGAAGGCAATGCTGTTTGGATAGGTGTGTCCTGTGAAGACGGCAATTTCGCCGATTTTTTCCGGCTCATGTTGCTTTTCCGGCTCAGACTGCGGCGGGATCAGCACTTCCTGGAGCTTTTCCTGGAGCTTGGGCGGGCCGTTGTAGATCCCCTTGGCTGCTTCGGGCAGTGGAGGGGTTACAATCTCAAGGGTAGCGCTCAGGTCAAATAACAGTGGCATGTCCGGCCCTTCAGCCGTGAGAGCGGGGAGGCTCGCTGCCGCCGAAGAGGCCGGTGTCCCCCCGAGGGTGAATTTGCCGGACGAATAACCAAACGTCGTGTCGCCGACGGCTGCCAGCAGTTCACGCGACAGTTCTTCCGCCGTCGGACGATTGACTGGATCCTTCTCCAGTGCATGCAGGACGACCCGTTCAACGTCCACCGGAATGGTGGCGTTGTAGGACCGCAGCGGAGGCGGCGGATCGTTGACCTGCATCCACATCACGGCGACGAAGTCGTTTTCGGGCGACTCGAAGGGCAGCCGGCCGGTGAGCATTTGGTACATCATGATGCCCAGACTATAGACATCTGCCTTGCCGTCATAGGGTTTGTTGCGCATGCGCTCCGGGGACATGTATTCCGGTGTTCCCATCAGGATGCCGGTCGCCGTCAAGTTGTGCCGGCCCGGTTCCTTGGGTGGACACGCCAGCTTGGCAATGCCGAAATCGAGTACCTTGACAATCTCGCCGCGTCGGGTACGGTGCAAAAAGATGTTGTCCGGCTTGATGTCGCGGTGCACGATGCCCGAAGCGTGGGCCTCGGTCAGGACGTCACACACCGGAACGATGATTTCCACACAGCGTTCGAGTGGCAGCACATATCGTTCCTGCAATTCGTCGCTCAGCGGCCGGCCGTCCAGCAGCTCCATGACCAAGTAGGCATGTCCATCCTGGGTAATGCTGAAGTCGAGAACGGCAACGGCATTTGGATGTGAGACCGAGCAAGCAGAGACACCTTCCTGCCGGAAGCGTTCGAGGTTTTCAGGTGTGGTGTTGTGCACGTTGTGGTGCAGGACTTTGACGGCCACCGGCCGGTTGAGGTTTAGGTGTGTCGCCCGATACACCGAGCCAAAGCCACCGACACCGATTTTGGCATCAAGGCGATACTTGCCATCGAGGATGACACCGATGAAGGGATCAGGGATCGTCGTCAAAGTATGGTGTCTCCGCAAAAAACAAGGCTGTGCAGGGTAAAGTATTATTTTGCGCGAACCCATGCTTTCTGACAACTCAGTCCTGAACCTCGGCTTTTTTAGGTTGAAATCAGTAAAATACAGCCTTGGCAGGCGTGGTGGGTTGTGTTTGAGCAACGCCACGGTCCCGGCCAGGCGGGTGGAATCGTGGCGCACCGGCACAAGCCGCTTCGGCGTGGGCGGAGGTGGTTGCAGGTATTACTTACTGCTGGCATCACCTGTTGGTGCCGGCAATGCGCCTCTGCGCCGCTATGGGGTGTGTGCTGGAGGCGTCTACAGGGTGGCTTCTGTGGTGTTGGCGGCGGCCGGGATACCGGAGCATAAACGGCAGCATAGACGACTGTGGGCCGGGCATGGCCTCATGGTCGTGCCATGGTTGCCGTGAACACCCATCCTGCGCTGACCTCGGTTGCCGTCCGGCGTGTCCTCTGGACGATTCTCATCGCTAACTTGCTTGTGGTCGTTGCCAAAGCTGTCGCGGGTTGGCTCGCCGGCTCGCTGTCCGTTCTGAGTGACGCCGTCCACTCACTGACCGATGCCGCCAACAACCTGATTGGCGTCTGGTTGATCCGCGCTGCTGCCAAGCCGCCCGACCCTGAGCATCCTTACGGCCATGCCAAGTTGGAACCACTGGGCGCGTTTATCGTGGCGGCGCTGATGGGCCTGATGGCCTATGAAATCGGGCGCGAAGCCGCGCTCCGCCTTTGGTCGGGATCGGTCAGTCCGGTTGCTCTCAATCCCCTCACCTTTGCCCTCCTGCTCGGCACACTGATTGTCAATCTCCTGGTGGTTGCGTATGAACGCCGCGCCGGGCAACAGTTGGGAAGTTCCTTTCTGCTCGCCGATGCGCAACATACCCTGAGTGATGTGTACGTGACGCTGGGGGTGCTTGCCGGCCTGGGTGGGATGTGGTTTGGTTGGGGCTGGCTCGATCCGATTGTGGCGCTGGTTGTTGTTGGGGTGGTCGGCTGGGGTGCCTACCAGGTGCTTTTGACGGCGATCAGCGACCTGATGGATACCGCCGCCGTTGATAGCAACGCTCTGATCGATCTGGCCCGCCAGCACCCTGACGTTGTGGATGTGCGGCAGGTTCGGTCACGTGGGCGGGGAGCGTATGGTTTTGCCGAACTCACGCTGGTTTTCCGGCACAATGACTTGCACCGCGCCCATACCACCAGCGACCTTCTGGAGGCGCAGATTCGGCAGGTATATGCCATTGCCCATGTCACCATTCACCTGGAGCCGGCTGAAGAGGCCGCTTCCGGTGCCCTGAGTGTGGAGGAAACGTCCCGATGACCGCTTCGCGCGAAGTTGCCGTCCTAGCCGGTGGTTGTTTCTGGTGTTTAGAAGCCGTGTATCTTGGGATGCGTGGCGTCGAGCAGGTGGTGTCCGGCTACGCCAATGGGCACACACCCGAGCCGACCTACCAGCAGGTGTGTTCTGGCGAAACCGGCTATGCGGAGGCGGTCGAGATCACATTTGATCCGCAGGTGGTTTCATACCGCGAGTTGCTCGACGTGTTTTTTGTCATTCACGATCCGACGACGCTGAATCGGCAGGGAGCAGATGTCGGCACGCAGTACCGCTCCGGCATTTACTATCTGACGCCGGAGCAGCGGGCGACGGCAGAAGCTGTGGTGGCGGAACTGACCGCGCAAAAGGTGTTTGATGCGCCGATTGTGACCGAAATTGAGCCGCTGCGGAATTTTTACCCGGCCGAGGCTTACCACCAGAATTACTTTGCGCGAAATCCGTCCCAGCCATACTGTATGGCGGTGGTAGCCCCCAAGGTTGCCAAGTTTCGCAAACGTTTCTGTGACAAGGTCAAGTCGTCCTAGCTGTGCTATGCCAGACGCTGCTGCTTCCGGTGCTGCTCCTGCCGCCTTGCCAGCACCTGCCGCCGAACCGCTGGTGGTGCGCGGCGCGCGCGTCCACAACCTCAAAAACATCACCGTTTCCATTCCCCACGAAAAACTGACGGTGGTGACCGGCATCAGTGGGTCAGGGAAGTCATCGCTGGCCTTTGACACGCTGTATGCCGAAGGCTACCGCCGCTATGTCGAGTCCCTGTCAGCCTACGCCCGGCAGTTTTTGGAACGCCTGCCGAAGCCAGATGTGGACGAGATAACAGGCATTTGCCCGGCTATCGCCGTGCAACAGAAGCATCAGACCCGGCAGCCACGCTCAACGGTTGCCACGCAAACGGAAATTTATGACTACCTGCGGCTGCTCTATGCCCGCGTAGGCGAGGTTGTTTGCTATCGGTGCGGTGCGCGGGTGCGCCGCGACACACCACAGTCGGTAGTTGAGGAAGTGTTGTCCCTGCCTGAAGGGACACGCATATACGTGACCTTCCCTGTCGAGTCGTCAGCTGTGGCAGCCAGTAGGGCCGATGGCGGGCGCAAGCGTTCCGGCAGGAAGGACGGGGCGGCAGCGCGGGTTCAGGTGACGGCATCCCTGATGAGCTTGCTGCAACGCGGCTTTCGACGCCTGCTCGTCAACGGACAGGTGGTTGAACTCAATACCCCGGATGACTTCCCAGGCGAGACACTGGAAGGCGTTGAGGTGATTGCCGACCGGCTTGTGGTGCACCCTGATGCCAGAACGCGCCTGACGGATTCCGTCGAGATGGCCTTTTGCGAAGGACAGGGCGACCTGGCAATTCACGTGGTGAGTCCGACCCCGACCGTCCTGCGCTTTGGGGAGCAGTTCGCCTGCAAAGTTTGCCGCCTGACTTACCCGACGCCTGAACCGGCGCTGTTCAGCTTCAACAGCCCATACGGCGCCTGTCCGACCTGTCAGGGCTTCGGCAGTGCCATTGGCCTGGACCTGGCCAAAGTGGTGCCCGATGCCGGCCGCTCGCTTGCGGCCGGCGCCGTGGACGCCTTTGAAAAGCCGCAACTGGCCTGGGCGAAACAGAAACTGCACGCTGTTTGCAAACAGCACCAAATTCCGTGGCGGGTGCCCTTTCGCCACCTTACCGGTGAACAGCAGCGGTTGGTGATTGAAGGTGATCCGCAGGGCGCATGGCGTGGCGTGCGCGGCGTCTTTGATTGGCTGGAAACGCAGAAGCACAAAATGCACGTCCGGGTGTTGCTGGCGAAATATCGTGGCTACACGACCTGCGCCGATTGTCAGGGGAGTCGGTTGCGCCGCGAGGCGCGCGCCGTTCAGGTCGGTGGACGCGATATACCATCGGTGACGCAACTTTCCATTCGCGATGCCCTGGCGTGGTTTACGGCCCTACCGGAGCAGTTACCCCCGGAGGCCCGCGCCATCGCTGCCCGCTTGCTGGAAGAGATTAGCAGTCGGCTGCGGTTTCTCAGCAATGTCGGCCTGGACTACCTCACCCTTGACCGAATGGCATCAACATTGTCCGGCGGCGAGGCGCAGCGGATTCAACTGGCCACGCACCTGGGCGCAGCACTGACCGGGGCGCTTTACGTTCTGGATGAGCCGAGCGTCGGGCTGCATCCGCGCGACACGGCGCGGCTTGTCGCGACCCTGGCGCACCTGCGCGACGGCGGCAACACCGTAGTGGTGGTTGAGCACGACGAAGCGATGATCCGCGCCGCAGACTATGTTGTGGACATTGGCCCCGGCGCAGGTGAGCAAGGCGGGGAGGTCGTGTTTCAGGGAAGCTACGACGCGCTGCTGCGTGACGAACGTTCGCTGACGGCCGCCTATCTGCGCGGTAGCTGCCGAATTCCTGTCCCGGCGAAACGTCGCGCCTGGACGCACGCAATTCGTCTGCGCGGCGCAGCCGTCCATAATCTCAAGCACCTTGACGTGGACATCCCCCTGGGCGTGCTAACGTGCATTACTGGTGTTTCGGGATCGGGCAAATCCACGCTGGTTCATGAGGTCTTGTGTCGGGCGCTGACATCGCCGGAAGCCGCGGCTACGGTGTGCACCGCCATTGCGGGACACGAGCGCATCACCCGAACGATTGTAGTTGACCAGTCGCCGATTGGACGTTCATCGCGGTCAAATCCGGCGACTTACATCAAGGCGTACGATGCCATTCGGGAAGTCTTTGCGCAGACGCCGGAGGCACAGCGGGCCGGTTTGAGTCCGGGGCACTTTTCATTCAACGTGCCAGGTGGTCGGTGTGAAGATTGTCAGGGGGCAGGGGTTGTCACCGTCGAAATGCAGTTTCTGGCCGATGTCGAGCTGCCGTGTGAAACCTGCAACGGGATGCGCTTTACATCGGAAGTGTTAGGGATTCGCTTTCGCGGCAAGAACATTCACGACGTGTTGCAACTGACCGTGCGCGAGGCGTTGGTACACTTCGCCGGTTTTCGAAAGGTGACCGAGCGGCTGCGCGTTTTGGACGACGTCGGCCTTGGCTATGTACGGTTAGGGCAGCCGGCGACGACGCTTTCCGGCGGTGAGACGCAGCGACTCAAGCTGGCGGCACACATTGCCGAAGGCGCTGCTGCTGGCGCGCTGTTGATTTTTGACGAGCCGACAACAGGCTTGCATACGGCTGATGTCGCCGTGTTGTTGGGCGTGTTTGAGCGCCTGGTCTCCGGCGGGGCGTCACTGCTGGTCATTGAGCACAACCTCGACGTGATCAAGGTCGCGGACTGGGTCATTGACTTAGGCCCCGAAGCGGGAGCTGCCGGCGGCGAAATCGTGGCCGTGGGAACGCCAGAAGCCATTGCGGCAACTGAGGCGTCGCACACAGGGCGGTTTTTGCGCAAACTGCTTGCCGCCGAGTCGCCCCCGGTGGTCGCTGCATAACACCCTGCTAGCGCCCTTCTACGGTAGCTAACTCGCGGCAGAAGACGTCGCTCCGGCGGCCGGCTACACCCCTGGCAGGGCCGTCTATCAGGCAGCACCGATCAGGCGCTGCCGACGGTGCGGTGGTTTCGCCGCCGGTCACCGGATATGCTCTGCGCCTGGAAAGAACGAGTTGGGTTCAGCTTCGCGCCCTGCCCACCCCAGGGCTTCTGTTCTCAGCAGCGGGGGAACAACAACACGCTCCCCTTGCACCGGCTCTGGGCACGGCAGCAGCGTGCCCGGTGGTGTGCGGCCGCCGGGTGTCAGTTGGAGAGGGCGGTCCGTAGAAGCTTTCCAGGCGAACAACAGGTTACCTCTGCTCGGCCTCAGCCGTCTGGCGCTGTGATTTGGCCTGGAGACGCGCTTCGACAATCGGCGGCACAAACTGCCCGACCGATCGTCCTAGGAAGAAAATCTCTTTGACCAATCGTGAGCTGACAAAGCTGTACGTATCCGCCGACATCAGGAAAACGGTCTCAATATCGGGCTGCATGTGACGGTTCATTTGGGCCATCTGTAGCTCGTACTCATAATCGGAGATGGCACGCAGCCCACGGACAATGCAATTCGCCCGTTTGCGCTTGGCAAAATCAACCAGAAGTCCGTCAAAGCTGTCCACTTCGATGTGGGTTCCGGTGGCTTCTGCCAGCGGCGCCGTTACTTGCCGAATCATTTCAATGCGCTCGGCAACGGTGAAGAGCGGACGCTTTTGGTCATTGTTGAGAACGCCGACGGTGATGTGGTCAAAGAGTGTACAGCCCCGCCGGATAATATCGAGATGTCCGTTGGTAATCGGGTCAAATGACCCCGGATATACGGCACGGCACACAGGGCACAGTCCTTTCGGGCAGTAGTGAGGAAACCACGAATCAGTTTTCTGTTTGAACGTGTATGAGGACCGCTTGGAACGCCAAGCCAGAAGCAAACTGTATCCTGACAGCACCGAAATGTCGAATTTCTGTTGCCTTCCTGTCGCCAAGGTCCTTAAACAGGAAGGATGCGGCAGATAAAGTCGTCGGCAACAGAACGGACTGCCTGTGGAAAACAGAGCCGACGCAAACGGTATGGGCGCAAGCCGGCAACTGCCGTTGATACTTCGGAAATCTCACGCAGACAGGGTTGCGTCTGCCTGTCCTCAACAATGATGCAGCGGTTAGGGGCGTCTGGCGTGTAGGGACCAAAATAGGGAATATCTTGGGCGTTGTCCTCTAGCAGGTAACTTTCTGGATCGAGTCCCTGCGCCGTCAAGCTTGCGGCGAGCGTCTGGCGCAGGTCGTCCAGTTGTTCGTCCGACAGCTCGGAAACATCAAGTGACTTAAAAAGTCGGCGGTGGAGAAAGCACTGCGCCAGGTCGGACAAGGTCGGGTCCGGCTCGTGTTGCCACCGTTTGATATGAAAGAGCATGTCGGCGTCATCGAGGCTGAGATATTCCAGCGGCGTCAGGGGGTGGGCTGTGAGCAGTTTATCCATGGCGGATTCCGGCAGCCGAAACACCAGCCCCCCCTGCGCCGCCAGCGCCACGGCGCGCCGAAACATCGCCACCAGCATGTTTTCGGCGGCACGCAGCGCGTGGTGAAAATACACCCGGCGAAACATGTGGTAACGGGCAAACAGATATTCTTCGACGGCGAGGACGCCGCGCGCCCGAACGATCAACCGGTCGCTACTGTCCACGGCCAGGGCGTTGAGAATCCAGGGCAGATCATAGCGGCCATAGCTGACGCCCGTCATCAAACTATCGCGCAGCAGATAGTCAAACCGGTCGCAATCGAGTTGGGAAGACACCAACTGCGAGATAAAGCGCGGTTGGAATGTGCCTGCCAGCAGGGTGGCAATCGTTTCCGGCAGCGCCGGATCGTAGCCGTTCAGCAGGGCGTGAATGTTCGTCTCCGGCGCGCGCAGGATACGTATTGTCCAGTCCTCGTGGTGTTGGTGGAGAACCTTCTCCATGACGTGCGAAAACGGGCCATGGCCCAGGTCATGCAGCAGCGCCGCGACCCGCGCTACCAGGCAAGTCTCCGCATCGAGGCCCACGCCGCTCCGCTGTAGAGCCTCAAGTGCCAGCGTGATCGTGTGCATGACACCGAGACTATGCGCGAAACGACTGTGCTCCGCCCCCTGAAAAGCGACACAGGCCAGCCCGAGTTGGCGAATGCGGCGCAGACGCTGTACTTCCGGCGTGTCAATAAGCGCCATCAGGAGTGCATCCGCCGCAGAGCTGCGCTCCAGGGTGATGATACCGTGAACCGGGTCACTGTACCGGCGCGGGGGCATGGTTTGCTTTCCTTTCCTGCGCGTGTGGGGCCGCTCAGTAGTCGAAACCGTTTTTCCGAATTCTGATCATCGGCTCGGCATCCTGGGTTACCTTGCCGGCGACCGCCTCACCGAGAAACAAAATGTGGTCCCCGGCAACAACTTCTTGCCGCAGGACACAATCCAGATAGGCGAGCGCCTCCGGGATGACCGGCACGCCGGTCACGGCCGACTCGTACGCAATTCCCTCAAAGGCCGGTTCGTCCAGGGCAAAGCCCTTGGCGAAGTGGGCGACGAGTTTGCCGTTCTGCTTGTGGCAAATGTTGACTGCAAATGCCCCACTTTCCCGCAGGCGCGTCAGGATGGGGCGCCCCTGCCGGACGGCCGCCATCACCATCGGGGGATGAAAGCTCACCTGTTTGATGAATGATGCTAGCATCCCGGTGGCCTGCGAACCTGCACCGGTCGTCAAAATAAAAATGCCGCTGGAGATGCGCCCCAGCGCCGCGCCGATGGATGCCATGTCGGTTGCGTGAAGTGTCTCGGTCATTGACTGTATATCCTTTGCCGTGTGGGGAGATTGGAAACAACGGCGTCATGAACACCGCTGCAAGATTTTCGTTGTGTGCCAGGGCGTAGATTGAGTACGCTAGGGGCACCATCTGCTCGATTCCTATCGTTTTCAAACGGCGTCCCCGACACAACCCAAAATCGCACCCGGCGCGAGACTGGCTTCGGTGATCCCGGCTCGAAGCAAGGCGCGCGTAGATGTGACCGTTGGTTCTTCCGTGTAGTTCTTCGTGCGAGGTACGCAGTTGTTATGAGCGAAACTACCGCCCTTCCTCCTGTGACTGAACGTGGCTTCACTAACTTGATGATTACCGGCTTCGTGTATCCGATGACGGTGCTGCCGGTCACGCCGCTGCTTGGGATTTATCGCTCCGGCAAGGAAACCTATCGCTTCCTCGAAGGCACCCCCTTTGGAAGCAATGATTTGGTCCGCCTGGGCGTCACCATTCTGGCGACGCCGTTTGTCGCCCTGTTTATGCTCTGGCCCTTTGGCATCTTGGAGGGCACCGAACTGATTTCCGATCAGGTAGCGCGACTTGGGCTTGATAAAGCCGTTGAAAACACAATTCAGGGGGTTGCCGACAGCATTTTCGGCACAATTGGCTCCTTACTGCCGAAGGAATAACTGCCGCCGTAGTGGTGCCAGGGCTTTCGCCCTGCGTCTTACGCGCTTGTCCGCGCCTGCCGCCGGGCGCGGACGGCCTGTGCCGTTTCTGCAAGCAGAACCGTTGTTTCTTCCCACCCGATACAGGCGTCTGTAATGCTCTGCCCGTACATCAGCGGTTGTCCGGGGACGTGATTTTGTCTTCCTTCCACGAGGTGGCTTTCCAGCATGACCCCGATAATGGCGCTGTTGCCGCCGGCGACTTGCGCAAGGACGTTCCGGCAAACAACCGGCTGCCGGCGGTGGTCTTTACCTGAATTGGCATGGCTGCAATCAATCATAATCCGTGCGGAGAGGCCGGCGCTTTCCATCAGTTGGACGGCTTCGGCGACGTGGTGGGGGTCGTAGTTTGGCACTCGTCCGCCGCGCAGGATGATATGGCAGTCGGGATTGCCGCTGGTTCGGAACAGTGCTGAACGTCCGTCCTTTGTGTGTGACAGGAAAGCATGCGGCTCACGCGCCGACCGGACGGCATCCACGGCGGTCTGAATCGTCCCACCTGTTCCGTTCTTGAAGCCGACCGGACAGGACAGGCCCGAAGCCAGTTCCCGGTGTGATTGGCTCTCTGTCGTCCGGGCGCCAATGGCACCCCAACTGACCAGCTCCGCTGTGTACTGTGGGGAAATCAAGTCCACAAACTCACTGCCGGCCGGAACACCCATCTCGGCCAGTTCGACCAGGAGTCGTCGCGCGAGGTGCAGTCCGCGCCGAACGTTGAAGGTCCCATCCAGGTCGGGATCGTTGACCAAACCCTTCCATCCGACTGTGGTACGTGGCTTCTCAAAGTACACCCGCATCGCGATGACCAGATCGTCGGCGTATGTTTCACACAGCCGGCGCAGCCGGGATGCATACTCCAGCGCCGCTTCTGGATCGTGAATCGAGCAGGGCCCGACGACGACCAGCAAGCGGTCATCCTCGTGGCGCAAAATGCGCTTAATAGCCTCGCGTGTGTGATAGACCGTTCCGGCCGCGCGGGGTGTGATAGGTAGTTCCTGGCGAAGTTCGTTTGGGGTGGGGATTGGCTCACAGGCTTGAATGCGGACGTCGTCAATTGCGTGGTACATAAACACACAGCCGTTGCCCACAACTGGTGTGTGGCAAGCAAGGAGTGGCAAACACGAATAACAGAGTTGTCGAGGTAGCTAACGCATAGCAGCTACGCCCTGCCTTTGGCAACCGAAGCTGCAGTGTGGTGTAACCACTGCCGGTACACGTCGCGCCGTGGCAATCCGTAGCGGCGCGCCGTTTGCTTTACGGCTTCGCTGAGGCTCAGCCCCTGGTCGGCAATACAGTGTGCAATCTCATCCGCCAGGCCGGCGTCATCCGGCGGCGTGGGGGCCGTAGCCACCTTCCCGGCAATGAGCACGACGATCTCGCCACGTGGTAATTCGGTGGCGAAGTGCCGCATTAAGCTGTCCAGCGTCCCGCGCACGTATGTTTCGTGCCGTTTGGTCAGTTCCCGGGCCACAACGGCCGGCCGGTCGCCGAGCAGGGCACAAGCGTCCTGGAGAAATGACCGTAGCCGATGTGGAGCTTCGTAAAACACAAGCGTCACCGGTTCATCCGCAAGGGCCATCAGGGCCGCCTGCCGCGCCTGAGCTTTGGCAGGAAGAAACCCGACGAAACGAAAGCCGTCCGTCGGCAGCCCCGCCGCACTCAACGCCGTCACGGCGGCACAGGCCCCCGGCAGGGCAATGACAGGTATCTGTGCCGCAATGGCGGCCTGTACCAGATAAGCACCCGGATCGGAAACCAAGGGCGTGCCCGCATCCGCGACGAGCGCCACCGTCCGGCCGCTGCGCAACAGCTCCAGGAGTTCGTGTGTCCGGCCACGTTCGTTATGCGTATGGTAACTCACCAATCGGGTGGCTATACCGTAGTGCTGTAGCAGTTGGAGCGTCCGGCGGGTGTCTTCGCAAGCAATCAGATCGGCCTCCCGCAGGACGCGCACCGCACGGTACGTTAGGTCTTCCAAGTTGCCAATCGGTGTTGGAACAACGTAGAGCGGCATCGGTGTCAGGTGCGTAGAAAACGTTTCGCCAACTGGTTGAACCGGTCCGCCTGCTCGTCGTGTGGCAGGAGGGCGCACCGTTCAAACAGGACCAGTTGCGCATCCGGTTTCCGCGCCAGAAAATCTTCTGCTTGCCACGCCGGAGTCGTGCGCGCGTCTTTCCCCCAGACGAGTTGTACCGGCATCGGCAAACGCCCAAACGCCAGACTGATGTTGCAGTTTGCCATGCCGGTCAGGAAGGCGATGGGCGCATACTTGGCGTTTGCCGCCCGCATGGTACGGTATAGGTAATCCTCGTATGCACGTGTCAAACAGCGCGGGTCATAAAACCCCTGCGTCGTCATGAAATACCGGATGGCAGTCCGCGTCCTGAGCAGGCGGAACAGCAGCGTCCCGACGGGCGAGAACAGGATGTCACGCGCCAAGCGTCGTCCGCACGTTGGACGTTCGTCGGCGAGGGCGCGGATGCCGGTCGGCGCAATGAGGAGCAGTTTCCGAAACAACTCCGGAGCGAGATAGGCGGCGCGGATAACATACGCTGCACCCAGCGAACTGGCGATCACGTGGCAGGCCGTCCCGATGCGTTCACGGCAGAAGTCGTGGATGAAATCGACGTACAGGGTCGCCGTGTAATCCATTCGCCGCCGCTCGGAAGCCCCGAAACCGGGCAAGTCGGGTGCAATCACCTCAAAGGCATCTTCTAACCCCAGAAACACCTTCCGCATTTCATAGGCGGATGCCGCTGCATTGATGCCGTGGATGAGTAAGACTGGGTCGCCATCTCCACGGCGGGCGTAGTGGATGCGCTGGCCGCGCCACAACCAGACCGAAGTCAGTGCATTGACGGGTGGTGCGGCCAGTGAGGACATACCCTGTGTTACTTCAGCCGGTCGAATTCGGCATCGTCTATCTCGAAGTTCGTCGAGATTTTCTGTACATCGTCATGGTCGTCGAGCGCGTCGTACAGCTTGAGCATTTGCTGAGCATCCTTGCCTTCCAGCTTGACGTAGGTTTTGGGAACGCGCGTCAGATCGGCAGAAACGGTCGGGATGTTCGCTGCCTTCAGTGCGGCCAGAACGTCGTCAAAGGCTTCTGGCTGCGTTTGGATTTCCCAGTACTCACCCAGATCGCGCAGGTCTTCTGCGCCGGCTCCGACGGCAATCTCGAACAGTTCTTCCTCGGATTTCACACTTTTCTCAAGCGTGATGACCCCCTTCGGATCGAAGAGCCAGCTCACGCTGCCGGTTTCACCCAAGTTGCCGCCGTTTTTAGAAAAGAGGTGCCGTAGTTCACTCACCGTTCGATTGCGATTGTCGGTTGCGGCCTCAATGAGGATGGCGACGCCGGCCGGGCCGTAACCCTCGTAGATGATCTCCTCATACGAGGCACCTTCAATCTCGCCGGTGCCGCGCTTGATCGCCCGTTCGATGGTGTCATTGGGGATGTTCTCGGCTTTGGCATCGGCGATGGCCTTGCGCAAACGCGGGTTGCCGGCCGGGTCGCCGCCGCCGACCCGCGCCGCCACCGTCAGTTCTTTGACAAGGCGTGTTGTAATCTTACCGCGCTTGGCATCCAGCGCGCCTTTTTTGTGCTTGATGGTGTGCCACTTGCTATGACCAGACATGATGGTGGTCTTCCTCAGCAAAACAGTGTCGAGAGCATACTTGGCCTGCGATCAGCAGCCTTGGTGTCCGTGACTCTACCATAGACAGGGACGCCCGCATCCTGTGTCGGAAGGCGTGCAGGGCCACCGCCGTGGCCGGCGGGCGGGTGGAGCCTGCCACGTGCCGGTTGGATGGAGATTACGGTTGGGGTTGAAAGTACGGCGGCAGGTGGTGCTTGTTGTCCGGGAGAAGTGGCTGGTGGTGGCTGCCGCTCTGCCTGGCCACAGCCGCTTTTTCCGTGTAACGCTCACGGATTTGCAAAATTTTAGGCAGAATTGACTTAAACGTTTCCACCAGATAGGGATCAAAGTGCTTTCCACTCTGGCGTTCCAGCTCGGCGATCACCGCCTCAACGGACCAGGCCTGTTTGTAAGGGCGCTCTGTCGTCAGGGCATCAAACACATCGCACAGCGCCACAATCCGCCCGACTATCGGGATCGCTTCGCCTTTGAGACCGCGTGGATAACCGGAGCCGTCCCACTTCTCGTGGTGGGAAAGGGCAATTTCCATGGCCATTTGCATGAGCGGCGAACTGGAGCCGCTCAGTAACTCCGCGCCGATGGTGGCATGCGACTTCATCACTTCCCATTCTTCGGGCGTGAGTTTCCCTTCCTTGAGCAGAATCCGGTCGGGAATCCCGATCTTCCCAATATCGTGCATCGGGCTGGCGTGCAGGAGCATTTCGCAGGCTTCTTCATCCCAACCGATGGCGCGGGCCAGCTCTGCGCAGTAGTGGCTCATCCGAATAACGTGCATGCCGGTCACATTGTCGCGGTACTCCGCGGCACGCCCCAACCGCCGGACGATTTCAAGTTGTGTCTCCCGAAGCTGTTGGGTGCGTTCGCGCACTTTTTCCTCAAGCCACCGGTTCTGTTCCCGGATGTCATTGTGCAGCAGGCGCACTTCAATCATGTTGCGAATGCGCGCCAGGGCTTCCACGTGTTCAAAGGGTTTGCTCAGGAAGTCACGTGCGCCGGCCTCGAGGGCGCGAAGCCGCGTGGCATGGTCGGGCAGTCCGGTCAGAACAAGAACCGGAATGTAGGAATCCTGCTCGATTTCGTGGAGGTCAGCCATGACTTGGAAGCCATCCCGGTATGGCATGTGCAGGTCAAGGATCACCAGATCGGGGGAGAGTTCCCGGTACAGTTGCGCGACCTGCCGGGAATCGGTCGTACTGTAGACGTTCTGATAACCAGCCTCTGCGAGCAAATTTTCCAGCAGTTTGATGTTGAGTTCGAGATCGTCAACCACAAGAATCTTGGCGTCTCGGATACGGGTGTTATCCATGGCCTTGTATCTCAGAAAGAAGTGCGTCTGCGTTTTCGGTTGCCGGGCCCGACGTTCTCTCACGTCCAGGTCCTAGTCGAAGCGGAGGGTGAAGGGCATCCGTGCGTAAACCCCCAGTGGGTCATTGAAGGCTGCCAGTCCGGCCACGTCAGTGCAGACCCGTTCCAACTCGCGCCGGAGAGGGCTCTGCACCAGTCGGTCGGTATCCTCATCTGCGAGGAGTTTGGCCAGTTGGTCTGCCAAGCTGCGGCGTTTTGGATACTCAGCAACCTTCCAGTCCGCACCTAAACGAGCGGTTTCGGCCGCCGCGCGGATGGCGACTTCCAAACCGCCAAAGTCATCCACCAAACCGAGCCGTTTGGCCTCGGCGCCAGACCACACCCGGCCCTGGGCAATCTCCTGGACCGCTTCCTTCGAGAGCTTGCGCGCTTCGGCAACGCGTTTCAGAAACTCATCGTAAATCCGATCCACGTTGGCCTGAATGAGCTTGAGTTCATCCTCGGTCTTGGGGCGTGTCAGGGTTCCAAGATCGGCGTAGCGGTTGGTCTTGGCCGTATCCCACGTCACACCGTAATCGGCAGCGAGTTTCTGGATGTTCGGCAGAACGCCGAAGACGCCGATGGAACCGGTAATGGTATTCGGCGCGGCAAAGATTTTGTCGCCGGCAGTGGCAATCCAATAGCCGCCCGAGGCCGCGACGCTCCCCATGGAGACGATCACCGGTTTGCCGGCCGCACGCGTTTCGGCCAGTTCGCGTCGAATGACCTCCGACGCCAGGGCGCTGCCACCGGGACTGTTGACCCGCAGCACAATGGCTTTGACATCGCGGTCCTGCCGCAGCCGACGGACTTCCTTGGCGAACCGATCCCCACCGATCTGGTTGTCATCGCCCTGTCCATCCACAATGTCGCCTTCGGCGTACACGACGGCAATGACATTGCGGGAGGTGCGCTCAAGCCCCAGCGCGCGCCGCGAGACCCGGGCGTAACTGGTCAGATGCACCTGCCGAAAAGGCGCGTTCGGGTCGCTCACGCCGGAAACTGTGCGCAGTTCACCGAGCACTTGGTCGAAATACGCCGTTTGGTCGGCCAACTTAGCCGCAACGGCCTCTTCGCCGGTCAGAATGGCCTTTTCATTGGCCAGGCGGTGCAGGTCGTCCGGCGTCAGTTGGCGGCTGGAGGCGACGTTGCCGACAAACTCCCCCCACACGTCATCCAGCAGCTTTTGCGTTTGCTCCCGACTTTCAGGACTCATTTTGTTGAGGATAAGCGGTTCAACGGCCGACTTGTATTTACCGACCCGCGTCACCTGGATTCCTACGCCGTACTTTTTGAACGCCTCGCCAAAGAACATCATTTCCGAGACAAGGCCGTTCATTTCAATCGCCCCAAAGGGGTGGAGAAAAATCTTGTCCGCCACCGAGGCCAAGTAGTAATCCCGTTCGCTATAAACCTGGTTGTAGGCGTAAATCGGTTTACCGGCGGCCTTGAAGCGCAGTAAGGCGTCGCGGATTTCGCGCAGAGCGGCAAAACCGGAACCGTAGCCGTCGCTCAACAGGTTGCCCTGCAAGTACAGAGCGACAATGCGTTTGTCGGCGGCGGCCTTGTCCAGACAATCCAGCACGGTGCTCAACGCCAGAAGCCGTCCGCCGCTGCCACGCAGGAGGCGCTGAACGTTCACGTCGCGTCCGTCTTCACTCGGCGCGATGTCGGCAATCGTGGTTGAGAGATCGAAAACAAGGACGGTCTTGTCACGGACTTCAGGTTCGGGTCCGCGCCCGCCGGATAGCGAGGCAATGGATGCGGCCAGTAGGAGCAACCCACCCAGCAAGAGGGCAAAGAAAATCAAGCTACCGGTCAGGCTCGCAAACACGTACTTCAGAAACTCTCGCATACTGATGCCCGCTTCAGTCGTCGCCGTGCACCGCAGCACGCAGCCTCACACGGCGGAGGTCATTTTAGTCTGGTGTTCGTCGCTGATGTTCACCGAGCAGATGTCCACCGAGCAAGGCACATTCACGGGTTAGGATTGGCGTAGAAAAGAGGCAAGGCGGGCATAGACATCGCGCAGTGTCTCCGGCGGCGGCAAAAAGACAATTCGGAAGTAGCCGGCGTTTGGATCCAGACCAAACCCTGACCCATGGACAAACAAAATGCCGGTGGCACGTAACAGTGCCAGGACAAATTCCTCATCCGTCTGCCCGTGCAGGTCTTCGACCTGTCCCATCACGTAGAAAGCTGCTTGGGGAGCGACACAATGCAGGCCGGGCACGGCATTGAGCGCCTCAACGGTGATGGCCGCCCGGAGCTGCAGCGCCTCGATCAGCGCCGGTAGATGGGATTGGTCGGCCAGCGCTGCCGGCAACACCTGTTGGGTCGGCAGCGGGCTGCAAATCCGCGCTTCCGCAATTTTACGGACGGCAGCAATGACATCACCAAACCGGTGGGTATTCGTGTAGGTCATCCAGCCGACCCGCCAGCCGGGGACAAGGTGCGACTTCGAGAGACTTTCCAGTGTGACAACCGGCACATCCATGCCGGCCGCCAGCTGCGCCAGCGGCGGGGGCGGCGGACCATACGTCAACCGGCAGTACACCTCATCGGCAATGACGACAAGGTTGTGCTCCTCGGCAATGGTCAGCAGTTCCAGCAGCAGTCGGGCGTCATAGACGGCGCCACAGGGATTGTTTGGGTTAATGATGACCATGGCGCGCGTCCGGGGTGTGATCTTGGCGCGAATGTCATCCGGGTCCGGCTGCCATCCTTGCGCTGGGTCGAGGCGGTAGTAGTTTTCGCGGGCACCTAGCTTTGCCGTGATCGCCGTGTAGAGCGGATAGGTTGGACACGGCGTCAGCACGTCGTCACCCGGCTCCAGAAGGGCGCTCAACAGCATATCCGCCGCTTCAGATGCGCCGGAACTCACAACTACGTCCTCCGGCGTCAGATACACACCGCGTCTTTCGGCATCGCGGACGATGGCCTCCCGGGCGGCCAGCGTCCCAACCGATGGAGCATAGCCGTTATCGCCATCGCGGACGGCGCGCGCAAGCGCCTCCACGAGCGAGCCTGGGGGCTGGAAACCGTAGAGTACCGGGTCACCAATGTTGAGATAGGTCACTGGCTGCCCGGCGGCTTCGACGGCCTTGGCCGCTGCAACAATGTTACGGATTGCATAGTTATAGTTTGTGGTCCGCTCGGCGGGACGAAACCCTGCAGGATTGTTCATAAGGCTCATGTTTGGCAAAAACTTGGCGCGGAAGCTTTCCCTGTGAATAGAAACAGCTACGTTGTAGCGAAATCCAGCCTGAGCTGCAATGAGCACCCGGCAGGTACGGATGTTGGGTCTGGACAATGGGCCTGTGCCTCGGCCCACTGGGCTACACGGTCAGATTGCTTTCAATTTGCGACAGTTTGTAGCGGGCAAGCGCTAAGTTGCCGGGACCTTTCCTGATGGCGACATAGAAAAACAGGTTGGGGGCGTTTTTGACAAACCAGATGATGTGATACTGGGTGTCCAGGGTGATGAAAATATCCTCGATGGTTTCCTTGAGGTTAAGGTGCGCGACAACTTTCATTTTGGCGCGGACAACCTCTGTATTACTGGCTGCGGCAACTTCTAGGTTGTAAGAAGAAGTACCGCCGATTGAGCCGAGGCACATGCCGCTTTTCCAATCGGCGAGCGCAGCCCCAATACACCCTTCAATATCCATGATCGCCATGAGTGATTCTTTAATGTTGCCCATGTCGTAGGTTTCCTTCGTAGGGACAGATTGCGCGTGAGAGCTTGCGTCTGGGGAAATCTCGAGGTCGAGCGCTTTCCAAGTGTCGCGCCGTTGCTCGTCCAGCATTTGATGTGCATCGAGCAAGAGCTGGTCCAGTGAGGTGTGAATCGTTTGGGGGACGTTTTTGACCGGTGGATGTAGAGCAATCTCAGGACTGACCCAGGTGACAATGGCATGAGCTGCTGCTTCCCCTTGGAGGTCATCTAAAACTGCGTGAACAAGGTTTCCCTGCTCAAAACAGAGTTCCCCACGTTGCTGCCCCTGCCGGATCACAAGGCGGCAAGACTTTTGCTCAAGCACAAGCAGTTGCAAGAACCCGGCGAGGTTGATGCCGCGCAAGTAGCCACCAGCACGTCGCTCGAGTGCGCGGCGAATGCTGTTCGTCAGTGTCGGTAAGTCAATCGGCTTCTCAATGTAGTCAATAGCGCCGAGATTGCGCACATCCCGCTCGATGTCGGCCGTCCCAAACGCAGTCATGACGATGACAGCCGGTGTTGTTTCCCACTGCATCAACCGGCTGAGGAGCTGGAAACCATCCATCACCGGCATCTTGAGGTCGGTCACCAAAACATCCACCGGCTGCTGTGTGAGTTTCTCCAGTGCTTGTTCGCCGTGGTTGGCCTGAATGAAGGTAATGTCGGGCAGCATTGCCGATAACCCACTCACAACACTGTCCAGGAAAAACTGTTCGTCGTCTACGATGAGAACGGTTGACATAGATAAGCGCCCTTTCGTTCAGTTTACTTGAACTTGGGAACAATGTGCGTGCCAGATTGATCTGCTTTTCTCAAGCGTTTTTTCTCAAGCAGGTCACAAGCGTGGGATGATGTTTTCAAACCAGGCAAGCCGAGTCTGCATCGGGCGGCGTTGCTTGCGAAGTCCACGGCAAAGGCAAAACCGGGCCTTCTGCTCCGATCGGCGACCGGTCTGATCAGCAATGAGGGCCATTGACAAGCGGGCTGCCGACAAAGATGCACAGCCTGACAAAGATACACAGACTATCGCAGTACTTCACAGACACACGCCGTCGGGGAGTCGGCGCAGACAGGCGGAGCGCGCCTGAATCCGAAACCAGCCATGACGCGTGCCTCAGCACTGCATTATCTCCTCGGAAGAGGGTAGCGCACGGAGACGGTGTCGGCTCTGTTAGGAGGGCAGTGGTGGACGCGGCAGCCGAATACGAAATTCTGAACCGACGCCGGGCGTACTGTCCACCGAAATATCCCCGCCGTGGTTGAGGACCAAGTGCTTGACAATGGCCAGTCCGAGGCCCGTTCCGCCGACTTCTTGCGACCGGGATTTATCCACCCGGTACAGTCGTTCAAAGATACGTGGCAAGTGCTTGGCTTCGATGCCGACTCCGGTATCACGAACGGCGATGATCGTCCGTGTGTCGCCCTCAAAACCGGCTGTGACAACGACTTCACCGCCGGGGCGGTTGAACTTGACGGCATTGATGATGAGATTCATCAGAATCTGCTCCAGCGCCTGCGGATCGGCCTGCACATATACGCCGGGCGTCACCTCGTTCCGAAACGTTACCTGCCGTGCAGCCGCCTCCGGGGCCACTAAAACCGCCAAGTTATCCACAAAGCCCTTGAGTTCGATCGTGACCGGGTCGAGTTTGAACTCGCCCGCTTCAATAGCCGACAAGTCGGCGATGTCACGCACCAGGTTCTGCATGCGCATCGCGTGTTTGTTGATGATGCGCAAGAACTGAAGATTGTTCTCCTGGTCGTAGAGTGCCCCGTTGAGCAGCGTCTCAACATAGGCCAGAATTGACGTCAGCGGCGTGCGCAGTTCGTGCGATAGGTTGGCAAAGAACTCACGCCGAACACGCTCCAGCCGGACAAGTTGCGTCACGTCAAAAAAGACGCCGATGGCCCCAACGACTTCGTGTGCCGAGGGCATCAGCAACGGTGTCGCACGAAAGCTGAAGGTGCGCTCCTGAATACCGAAAATCTCCAAATTGGTGTCAAAGGGACGCCCCTCGCGCAGCACCTGCTGAAAGCCGTCGTGAATGGCTTTGTTCCGCGTGATGTCAATGAGGCGCAGTGGGCCGGTCATCACCGGCGAGAGGTTGAACACGTCCACGGCGGCCTGGTTGTAAAGCACCACCTCCGTTTGCCGGTCAATGACGATAATGCCTTCCCGCAACGAGCCAAGCACTGCCTCGAGTAAAGGCTGCGAGTACTGATCTAATCGAAAACTCATGTTCGTCGTTGCATGTCAGTGTTGCATGTCAGTTCGGTCATTCGACCACCCCTGCCCTCCAGGGCCTCCGCGCCCACCGCCGGGAAAGACACCAGTAAACGGTTTTTCATCACTTCTTGTTGGCAGGTTTTGGCGATTTGACGGCGTCTTTACCTGCTTCAACAAACCGGTAGCCGATGCCGACGGCAGTTTCGATGTAACCATCGATGCCGAGCTTTTGACGTACCCGCCGGATGTGAACGTCGAGTGTCCGGGTTTCCCCGTCATAATCAATGCCCCAGACGCGGTCGAGCAGGTACTCGCGTGTCAGAACGCGCCCTTTGCTTTGGGCCAGCAACTTGAGTAAGGCAAATTCCTTCCGCGTAAGGGTCACTTCCTGACCCCGGCACCGTACGATAAAGTGGTTGTAGTCAATAAACAGCGTACCGTCGTCATAGACTGCGGTCGCGCTGCCTTCGGTCCGGCGCAAGATGGCATTGATGCGCGCCATGAGTTCACGGACGCTAAACGGCTTGGTCACATAGTCGTCCGCACCGAGACCCAGCCCGTGAATCTTGTCGGTTTCATCTGTGCGCGCTGTCAACATAATGATAGGCACCTGTGCCGTGGCCTCTTCGCGGCGTAGCCGGCGGCAGATTTCAAAGCCGTTCATCAGCGGCAGGTTGAGATCGAGGAGAATGAGGTTTGGCGGATGTTCTAGCACCGTCCGCAGCCCGGCCTCCCCGGTGGTCGTAATCGTGACTTGAAAGCTACCTTCCTGTTCGAGGTTGTAGCGAATGGATTGGGCAATGTCGGTATCGTCCTCAATGATGACAATGCTGCGCTTCATGAGCGACGTATCTCCTCGGTAAACTTCGATGGCCGCCGTAGCGTGCGCAACCCGGTCGTATCGCTAACAGGGCTAATCAGGGTGTTGCCAGGCATCGGGGGTATGTTTGATGGACCGTCCTTCTACCAAATACACGACTTGCTCGCAGATGTTGGTCGCATAGTCGGCAATGCGCTCCAGGTGCTTGATCACAAACAACAGTTCGGCAGCACGTGTCACCGTGCTCGGGTCTCTGGTCATTGACGCCGTGAGTTCGGCGAACATCCGGCGATACAGCAGGTCAACTTCGTTGTCGCGCCGGATAGTCTGCCGCGCCTTGGCCGTATCACTTTGGGTCAGCGCATCCAGCGCAGCCGTGAGCAGGGCTTGCACCAGGGTCGCCATGTGTGGAAGGGCAATGTACAGCTTGAACTCCGGCTCATCATTCAAGCGCAGCGCATGATGGGCGATGTTGACGGCATGATCGGCAATGCGCTCAATCATCGGCGTCGTACGGAGAACACCGATGACAAACCGTACATCCGCCGGCCCTAACTCTGCAGCCCGCATCAATAGGCTGGCGCACAACTCATCAATCTCCACCTCTACGGAGTCAATCGTGTCGTCGTTGTGGATGACCTGCTCGGCCAATGGGGAGTTACGGCGGATCAGCGCCCCAAGCGCTCGTGAGAGGGCATCTTCTGCCTGCCCGCCCAGAAGCAGCACTTTGTCTCGCAAGTCTTGTAGCGGTGCGTCCAATACCAAGGTATCCATTTTTTCATACCTCCCGTGGACGCTTCAGAGACCCTGCAAAAGACCACGACCGGCACACCCTCTGACCGCCACCACTCTATGAGCGTTGCACAAGAGGCCGTTCAATCAAAAAACTTACCGCGGGTTAGGCTAAGAAGCGCCTATTACGCGAGTGTAACATGGTCGTAAATTCGGATGAAGGTACTTTGTCATAGGCTATGGTGAACAGGTTTCCGATGTGCTCGTCACCGGCGCAATTCGTATTTTTGGAGAAAAACTGATGTTGGTTTCATTTTTTCGGATTACCGGGATAGCTCTGCTGCTGGCGGCAATTGTGCCGGTGCTGCCGCTGACCGGTTTTGGACAATATCCGCGTCACCGCAAGATCAACATCGCCCACCGTGGGGCGTCGGCTTACGCTCCAGAACATACCTTGGCTGCCTACCGGCTGGCGATTGAGCAGGGAGCCGACTATGTCGAACCAGACTTGCAACTAACCAAAGATGGGGTGTTGGTCTGTCTGCACGATGCGACGCTGGAACGCACGACCGACGTCCGGCAGGTGTATCCCGACCGGGGGCGCGTGGAGATGGTCAACGGACACCTGCGCACCGTCTGGCCGGTCGTCGAGTTTACGCTGGAAGAGATCAAACGGCTCGACGCCGGTACCTGGTTCAGTGCGCAGTACGCCGGCGAACGCATTCCGACCTTACAAGAGATGCTAGACGCTGTGCGCGGTAAAGCCGGGATTTATCCTGAAATGAAGCACCCGGCGCGCTATGCCGCCCTTGGGTTGGACATGCCACGGAGCTTGGTGGAGGTTCTCAAAAACAACGGCCTTGATCGCCCCGGCGCCGACCCGCGCACGCCAGTCATTATTCAGTCCTTTGATGCAGACAGCTTGCGCCGCCTGCGACGGCTTGGATGCCAGTTACCGCTGGTGTTTTTAGTGGACGATGAAGCGCCGGGGAACTGGATTTCGCCGGCCGGCATGCGCCGCATTCGGCGTTTTGCCGTCGGCGTCGCCCCTTCAAAGCGGATTGTTGCCAAAACGCCAGAGGTCGTGCGCTGGGCGCGGGCAGCGGGACTCTCTGTGACGCTTTACACCTTTAAGTCAGGTGACACCGGCAATTTTCCCGACGTTACAGCCGAAATGGAGCATTTCCTCTATAAGCTGGGTGTGGATGCGGTGTTTACGAATCATCCCGACCGTTTTCCACGGGAACAGCCTCCAGAATTGTGGTGAGTCCACGCGCAAGAGCGGCACGGGCGGCAGGCAGGTTCCACTGTTGGCGGTGACGGTCGCCGGTCAGGTTACTGATAGCACGCAGTGCCGCGTACGGAACGCCGAACTGGGCTGCTGTCCAGGCGACTGCCAACCCTTCCATGTTCTCAACGGCTGCGCCGGTGCGGGCCGCCATCGCAGCGGCTTCGGCGTCGGTGCCGGAACAGCAGGCCACCGTCGCAAAGAGCAGGCGCGGAGCCGGTCTGACTTGCTGCGCCACCCAGTCTGCCCACCCGCTGGTCAAGTCCAGGCGATTGGGAAAGGCATTGGTCAGTGGAAACCCAAGTCCACCCAAATCCCGGTAACCGTCAGGGGTCATGATGCCGGACTGGGGGTCACATTCTCCAGCAGCAGTGACCAGATCCCCAACTTGCACCGGGGCTCCGGGGTAAGCGCCGCCGATGCCGGCGTGAAGAACGGCTGCAAAATGTTGGCGTCCCAACACGTGCGCGACGGCGGCCGCGGCCCGGATGGCGCCCACGCCCGTCAGTAAGAGGCCCATGCCTGTTCGGATGGGGAGGAATTGACCGACCGGGAGCGTCTCGCGAGGGTGCTCGAACCAGGTGGGGAAGGCATCCTGCACTTCTGCTGCAACTGCTGCGACGACTAACAGGGGAGAAAAGCGGAAAATTTCGGGCACTTTTTCCAACCTTGCGCGTATGAACTGGTATCAAAACCAACTACAAACGCCAACTGCGTTATACAAGTGAGGTTTACGTATGGGTAAAGCTACGTCTCGGAAGCATCCACGCCTCAAAGTGCTTGAGGAGCAGCTTGGAGGAACCACCGTGCAGATGCTTGACCGCCTGATGCGGGAAGTAGTCCGCGCCCGAACGGCGGCCAGTGATGCGCTGCGCCGGCTGCGCGCCAAATCGTCGGACGAACAGGCGCTCGAAGATTTTCGGCGCGCACGGCAGGCGGTCATTCATCACCGGCAACGCTTGCTACGTGTTCTTGAAGCCCATACAGAAGGGTGTTAGGGGCCAAACTGTGCCTGAGGCGGGACTCCACAAGGTACCTGGCTACAATCCGTGTGCTGGCTGCCCACGTTCCGTCACGCTGACGGCGTAGGTGGGCGTGGTGGCAGCACGTGTGCCTCCGCCCGGTGCGTTTTGGTGTCCACTTTCGGATTGACCGTGAGTTTGGCGCAGAGCCGGTTCACGTGGTGTCGCTTCCTGATGGACTAACCACTCGAGAAGCGCCATGCGGACGGCGACGCCGTGTGTTACTTGCTTCTGAATCACAGATTGCGCGCCGTCGGCAACCTCGGAAGCAATTTCAACCTCGCGGTTAATCGGTCCCGGATGCAGGACCAAGGCATTCGGCTTGGCCCAGGCTAATCGTTCGCTGGTCAGTCCGAAATGCGCAAAGTATTCGCCGAGAGAAGGGAAGAACGCTCCGTCCAGTCGTTCCTGCTGGATGCGCAGGACCATCACGGCATCAGCGTTGGTCAGGGCTTCCCGGAGCGAAGCGGACACCTGCACCGTCCCCGACCAACCGTTCGCGAAATGTTCAATGCCGGGCGCGCGCAGGGTGCGCGGACCGCCCAGCCGGACGTGCGCACCCATCATAGCCAACAATCGGACGTTCGACCGTGCGACGCGGCTGTGGCAGATGTCCCCAAGGATGGCCACCTCCAGGCCCTCTAGCCGCCCGAAATGGCGGCGGAGGGTGAAGGCGTCAAGCAGTGCCTGGGTGGGATGCTCGTGTTCGCCGTCGCCGGCATTGATGAAATGCGCCTTTGAGAAACGCGCCATAAAGTGTGGGACGCCGGCCACAGCATGCCGCACCACCACGACATCCGGCATCATCGCATCTAGGGTCAAGATGGTGTCGCGCAGGGTTTCACCCTTGGCTAGGCTCGACATGCCGACGACGATATTGACCACCTTCATCCCAAGCCGCTTTGCCGCCAGTTCAAACGACGTCCGGGTGCGGGTGGAAGCTTCCGAAAAGAGCGTGACCAGGTGCTTGCCGCGCAGTGGGGCGCCAAGCTGATCCGCTATTGTCGTCAGCGGCAAAAATCGCTCGGCCCGGTCGAGAAGGTCGGTGACCAGTTGGGGCGTGAGATCGCTGGTGTCGAGAAAGTCTTTCATAGCAGGACGAAACGCTCTTAGGATGATGCAGCTTCGCCGGTGTGTGTCGTGACCGGTTCGACAATCAGCACTTGCTCCGCGCCGTCAATGTCGGCGACCATGACCTTGACAATTTCCGTTGCCTTGGTCGGAATCCGTTCACCAACAAAATCCGCATGGATAGGCAATTCGCGGTGCCCACGATCAATCAGCACCGCCAACTGCACGCGCCGCGGGCGCCCCAGATCGAACAAGGCGTCCAGTGCAGCGCGAATCGTTCGTCCGGTGTAGAGGACATCGTCCACGATGACCACCGTCGCCGGTGCTAAGTTCTCCGGCATGGCCGTGGCGTTGATGACCGGCTTCGGCGCGACAAGTGAGAGGTCATCCCGGTACAGTGTAATGTCCAGCACCCCTAACTGGGGACGCACCCCCTCAAGCTTTTCAATCGCATAAGCAATGCGTTCCGCCAGCGGCACGCCGCGCCGGCGAATGCCGGCAATAATCAGGTTTTCCACACCGCGGTTGCGTTCGACAATCTCGGACGCCATTCGCGCCAGCGCACGCTGCATCGCGGCGGCGTCCATCAAGCAAACCTTCTCAATGAACTCCATAGACAGTCTGGCTACCAGTGGGAGTGAACCGGCACACGGCCGCTGTTTGTTACCATGGCGCTTGTGGCACCTGAAAAGCAAGCCGGTAGACAGGTTGGTCTTTGCGGTTGACTGGTTTAGATTGCAGCTATGATTCGTACAGCTGCTTACACCCGTGACTTGTTGCCGGCGTCGCTGTCAAGTGACGGTGATGCCGCGGCGTTTGTTCACCGTTTCCAGTTTGTTGAGGATATTGCCCGCGATTGGTTTCGTCGCTATGGGTTTCAGGAAATTCGGACGCCCATCTTTGAGCGAACCGAGCTTTTTGCGCGTGGCGTTGGCGCTGAAACCGACATTGTGACGAAGGAAATGTACACCTGGCGTGACCGCGCCGGGGACGACGGCGAAGGTGAAAGCCTTACGCTGCGGCCGGAAAACACTGCGCCGGTTGTGCGCGCTTACATTCAGCATCAGATGTGGAAGCGTGCGGAAACGGTTCGGTTATACTATATCGGACCGCAGTTTCGGCGTGAGCGTGGACAGCGTGGCCGCTACCGGCAGTTTTTCCAAATCGGTGCAGAAACGCTTGGAGTCGGCGATCATCCAGTGCTCGACGTGGAAGGTATCGAACTCGTCATGGGCATTCTGGCCGACGCCGGGCTGCGCAACCTTGAGCTGCGCCTCAACACGGTGGGAGACGCCGAAACGCGCGCACGCTTCGTGGCGGCGATTCAGCAGGCGCTCGCCGACCGTCGGGAGGAGCTTTCCGACGACTCCCGGCGGCGCTTGGAAACGAACCCGCTGCGGATTCTCGACTCTAAGGCCGAGCAGGATCAACCGCTGATTGCCACTCTGCCCCCCATCTATGATTTCCTCGATGACGACTGCCGAGCGCACTTTGACGCCGTCCGGCGGTATCTTGACGCGGCCGGCATTGCCTACGTTGTGGATGCCCGGCTGGTGCGCGGGCTGGACTACTACACGAAGACGGTTTTTGAAGTCGTGTCGCATGCGCCGGGCATCGGCGCGCAGAACGCCCTGGCGGGCGGCGGGCGCTACGACGGTCTCGTGGAGACGCTGGGCGGGCCGCCGACCAAGGGCTTCGGCTTTGCGCTCGGTGTGGACCGCGTCGTGCTGGCGATGCCGGAGGACGGCGCGCCGGAAGCGCGCCCTGATGTGTTCATCGTTCACTTGGGCGAGGCCGCCTTTGAGCGGGCGCTGAGCGTCGCGCGGGACGCCCGCCGCGCCGGCTTCGCGGCGATGCTCGATGTAACGCCGCGCAGCATCAAGAGTGCGCTGCGGCTGGCGAACAAGCTCGGTGCGCGCTATGCGCTGCTGCTGGGCGAAACGGAACTGGCAACCGGGCAGTGGACGCTGCGCGATTTGATCCGTGGCGAGCAATTCGCCGTCCCAGCGGATGCTTGGCTGCAATACATCTCGCGAAACGACGAAACCTAGCGGACGCCGCACAGTTGGGTGGTATGTCAACGCTATCGCCGTAAGCGCCTTACGGGTTACCCATGCACATTGAAACATCCCTGCTGCGGGACTTGGTGTTGCTGTTGCTCGCGTCGCTGCCGATTGTCTTCGTCTGCGGGCGGCTGCGGTTGCCGACGCTCATCGGCTACATGCTGACCGGCATCATCATCGGGCCGTCGGCGCTGCGCGTTGTGCATGACGTGCAGGCGGTTGAAACGCTGGCGGAAATCGGCGTCGTGCTGCTGTTGTTCACCATTGGCTTGGAGTTCTCGCTTGAAAAGCTGGTCGCGATGCAGCGGGTGGTGACATTGGGCGGGGGACTGCAAGTCCTGCTCACGATTGCTGCCGGGGCAGTTGTGGCCCGTGCCGTCGCCGACTTCGCCTGGCCGCAGGCGGCCTTTGCCGGCTTTGTGGTGGCGCTGTCGAGCACGGCGATTGTGCTGAAAACCTATGCCGACCGCGCCGAAACCGACACGCCCCATGGGCGCGTCGCCTTTGGCATCCTGTTGTCGCAGGATTTGCTGATCGTTCCGATGATGCTGTTCGTGCCGCTGCTGGCCGGTAAACAGCAACTGACGGCGGGCGGCGTGCTCTTGACGCTGGCGAAGGCGGTCATCGCCGTCTTGTTGATCGTGGTGGTTGCCCGGCGCGTTTTCCCCTTCTTTCTGCGGTGGCTGGTGACGCTCCGCAGCCGCGAGGTGTTCGTCAGTTTTGCCGTTCTGGCCTGCCTGGGGACGGCGTGGCTGACGGCGCAGGCAGGGCTGTCGCTGGCGCTTGGGGCATTTATCGCCGGCGTCGTCCTGTCGGAGTCGGAATACAGTCATCAGATTGTCGCCGACATTCTGCCCTTCCGGGACATCTTCAACGGGATTTTCTTCGTGTCGGTCGGCATGTTGTTGTCGCTAAATGTGTTGGCGGACGCCTGGCCGATGGTCGCCGCTCTGGTCGCGCTGATTGTCGTCGTGAAGACGCTGACCGCGTTCGTGGCCATCAAGGCGCTGGGACGGACGACGCGCGTCGCGCTGACGGCGGCGCTGGGACTGGCGCAGATCGGCGAGTTTTCGTTTATCTTGCTCAAGGTCGGCGCTGAGTCGCACCTGTTGAGCGAATCGGATTACCAAGTCTTTCTGGCGGCTTCGATTGTCACGATGCTGGCGACGCCGTTGGTGATTGGTATCGCGCCGGCTGTGGGCTATCAGGTTTGCCGTCTCACCGGCTTGCCCGACACACCGGAGGTCGCACCGATGGAGTTGCCCCCGGTCAGCGGCCACGTGGTCATTGCCGGCTATGGTCTCAACGGGCGCAACTTGGCGCGTGTGCTGCGGGCGGCAGGCATTCCCTACCGCATCATTGAGCTCAACATTGAGTCCATCCGGGCGGGACGAAAGCAGGGCGAACCGATTATTTATGGTGACGGGACGCGCCGCGAGGTACTCCATGCCGCCGGCATTGAGGGCGCGCGCATTTTGGTCGTCGCCATTTCCGATGCCACGGCGACCCGGCGCATCGCGGCGCTGGCGCGGGAAATGAAGCCTGATTTACACATCATCGTGCGCACGCGCTTTGTTTCGGAAATGAACGGACTGTATACACTGGGCGTCAATCAGGTCATCCCGGAGGAGTTCGAGACAAGCCTTGAGATTTTCGCCCGTGTACTGCGTGAATACGGACTGTCACAGCAGTACATTCGGCAGCAAGTCGAGTTGATTCGGCGGGAGGGGTATCGCTTGCTGGATGAGGCCTGTCCGGGGCGGGAAATGTTGATCGGCGAGTTGGCAACGCTCATTGAAAATGCGACGACGGCCGCCATGCGCTTGCCGGCCGACTCGCCGGCCGTGGGGCGGTCGCTGCGTGAACTGGCGCTTCGTCCGATGTTTGGCGTGACGGTGGTCGCGATCCAGCGCGGCGCCGAAACCGTGGTTAACCCTGACGCCGATTTTCGGCTCGCAGCCGGGGATGTCTTTGTCTTGCTAGGCAGACCGGAGAGTTTAGAAAAAGCGATGGAGAGTCTGACGACCGACGTCGCCCGGGTGGAAGAAGCGTAATCGGTGACATTCCGCGCGCCTTCACACGATCACTACCGCGACATTCTCACCCTTCCGAATGTTGTTACCTTGTTTCGGATTGTGTTGGTGCCGGTTTTTGTCGTGTGTTTTCTGCGCGGATGCTTTTGGTGGGCGACGGCGGCCTTTGCGCTGGCCGGATTGTCCGACGCGGCGGATGGGTGGCTGGCGCGCCGGCTCAACGCGCAGAGTCAGCTCGGGCAAGCGCTCGACCCCATCGCCGACAAGCTGCTGATGCTGTCGAGCTACATCGTCATGGCGATTCCATCGGGCGCCAATATACCGGTGCCCTGGTGGTTGGCAGCGCTGGTGATTGGGCGCGACGTCGGGATTGTCACGGCGGCAGCCATCATTGCCCAGCTCACCGGCTTTCGCGACTTCAAGCCGTCGCTGCCCGGAAAAATCAGCACGTTCTGCCAAGTGTCGCTCATCGTCGCTTATCTGCTGGCGCAGTCAGTGGCCGTGTTGCGTCCGGTGCTCCCGTGGGGGATTGCGGTGGTTTTTGTTATAACGGTGTATTCTGGCCTACATTATATCTGGTTTGTGGCGCAGGAAGTGCGTCAGTTTCGTCGTCAGGTAGGGCATTCGTCATGACTACGTTAGAACCGACCCACACTGGGGGACAGCCTGGGGAGGCCGCAGTGGTGCCGCCCTTGGCGTCTTGGCGGCAACTGCGGTGGGTGCGCTGGTTGCCCTCGCTGGTTGTGGTGGGCCTGGTGGTGGTCGTGGGCTGGTTGGTATCAGGCGTCGCCGCTTGGATTTCCTACCTGTTCAAGCCGGTGTTTGTGCCGCTGTTGATTGCAGGGGCCCTGGCCTACCTCTTCAAGCCCCTGGTGGATTGGCTCGATGCCCTGACTGCACGTTGGATTCGGCGGGAACCGATACGGCACACGCTCAACGTTCTGACGGCGATGATGGTTGCCATCCTGGGCTTGGGCGTGATCCTCTTTGTCGTCGTCCCGAGCTTGGTGCGCCAGCTGACCCATGCGGTGCAGAAATTACCGGCGGGCTATCAGAAGGTCGTTGCCGTAGCCCAACCGGTACTCGCAGAGCTGAAACGCCGCTATCCGTTGCAGTACGCCCAGATCGAGGAGAACTTACGGGAACGATTGGCCGACCCGGCGGCGTTGATTGAACCGGTTTTAGCAGGCTTGAGTGCGACCTTTACCAATGCGATCGGTGTGGCTACGAATCTGATCAACCTCTTCCTCATCCCGTTCTTCGTGTATTACATCCTAAAGGACGGTGGTAGGTTGGAAAGCCGATTGCTGCAGCTCGTTCCTTGGCGATACCGGCCAACCATTTCGGATGTTGTGGCAAAGATTGATGCGGCGCTAGGCAGCTTTGTGCGTGGGCAACTGCTAGTGTGCTTCACGATGAGTGTGCTGTATGTGATTGGATTTAGCTTATTGGGTGTACCCTCGTCATTCTCGCTCGGCTTTCTTTCAGGTTTTGGGCATCTTATCCCCTACATTGGAACCATTTTGGCCGGTCTTTTGACCTGTACTCTGGCGTTAGCAGACGATCCCTCATGGTTGTATTTGGGTTTGGTTATCGGTGTGTACGTTGTTGTTCAGAGCATTGAAAGCTTTTACCTGACGCCGTTTGTGTTGGGGGAACGGCTTGATCTACATCCCTTTCTGGTGATCGTCGGGTTATTGGTTGGGCATCATTTGCTCGGAATTTTAGGAGTCGTGCTGACCGTCCCGGCATTGGCGGCCGGAAAAGTACTGACCATCATCGCCGTTGAGTATTACGAGCAATCGGCGTTTTACCGCTGCGGCTTTCCACCGGAGGAGATCAGCGCGAGACCTGGTGTTTCCAATCCATCGCCGGCACCGCAGGAAGCACCGCCGGCTGTCACGACTTCTGCTCTATGACAGTTGCCGATGTGTCGGCGCCGGCGGTGCCGACATACACACAAACCATACGCACGCGGCTTGTTGATCGGGCGCTGGATGCGGCACACACGCTCGTTCTCGGCCTTTGGTTTGGGGGAATGGTTTTGTTCAGTGCAGCGGTTGCACCGAGTGCCTTCGCCGTCTTACCGACGCGCGCACTGGCCGGAGCGCTGGTCAACAGCATCCTTGGTCAACTCGAATGGTTGGGACTGGTGTGTGGCTTGCTCTTGCTTGGGCTACAATCCCTTCAACTGTGGCACAACGGGATGCTCGGCGCCTGGAGAGGGCGCATGCTTCTCATACTGCCGGCACTGATGACGTGTAACGTTGCGCTGTCAAAGTTTGTCGTCTCAGCGCGACTGGCTGCGTTACGCGCAGCCCTCGGCAGCGACATCGAGCAGTTACCCCTGGATGACCCGACGCGGTTTCTGTTTGCCACCTGGCATCAGTATTCTGTGTGGTTAATGGCCGGCAACATACTGGCAGCGCTGGTGCTGGTGATCCTGTACCGCATGTGGTCGTCCCGCTGACCCTGCCGGACAAGAACGGCTGCAGACGGACTTTCACCCACCGATTTTGCCGTAGCTTCTCCGGGGTGTCAGGGGGACGGCCTTGAGTTCTACCCTCTGGGAACAAGCGTTATCCGGTCACGACGGGGGCGGCTTGTGGTTGTAGCCCCTGGTGTGTCAGCCGTTGTACACGTCCGGCACAATCCTTGGGTGGGTGGCAACCTTCTGCCCTCTGCGCCGCGGTGATGGTGCTCCTGCGGACTGCATTCGGACATTGGCGTTCCGGCAACTTTCCGAGATAATCCCACGGGTGAGGACAAAGAATGTATCCTGAACTGTTTGAAATTCCTGGCACCGGCTTTGTCATCCACACCTACGGTGTTTTACTTGCCGTCGGGTTTTTGGGCGGTATGTGGTTGGCCGGGCGGTTTGCCGTACGCGATGGTCTGCCGCGTGGCGCCGTGCTCGACATTATCTTATACGCACTGGTTGCTTCTTTGGTCGGCTCGCGACTGCTGCTGGTCCTGGTTGAATGGGAAACTTTCCGGCGCGACTGGCGGTATGTCTTTTCACTGGATGTTCTGCGTTCTGGCGGTGTGTTTTACGGCGGCCTCCTCACAGCGTTCTTCGCCAGCGTCTTCCTTGTCCGTTGGTACCGGCTCGATTGGTGGCGTGTCGCGGATGCCTGTGCCCCAGGGATTGCACTTGGGCAGTTTTTCGGCCGCCTGGGCTGCTTTGCCGCCGGTTGTTGCTGGGGATGTCCAACGAACGCCTGGTGGGGTGTGCGCTTTTCTGAACGCGCCCACGAGTTGACCGGTGTCCCCTGGGGTGTGGTGCTTCATCCAACCCAACTGTATGAAAGCACTGCTACGTTAGCTCTGGGCTTGGCGCTGGCATGGCTTTTTGCGCGCCGCCGTTTTTACGGGCAGGTCATCCTGGCGTATTTGTTCGGCTATGCTGTCATTCGCTTCGTCATCGAGATATGGCGCGATGATCCACGTGGCGCTGTTGGACCGTTGTCCACCTCGCAGTTCATTGCGTTGGGCTGCGCCGCCTTTGCCGCTATCGCCTGGGTGGTGCGCCGGCGTTCTGGTGCTACCTGCAATCATCAGGCGACCGCGTCTTTGCCAGGGACATCTACTGCGCCGACCCCTCCGGCCACAACTTTTCTTCCCCCCGAACTCTAAAGACATGTCGTCGTTTTCGACCCTCTGCTCCCACTATGTCTGATGCCCAAGCTGTTTCGACTGCACCGCTTTCTGTTCGTGACGAGCGGAAAGAGAAATTCGACAAGAAAGCGGCGGCTAAAGACACTGCCCGCTTAATGATCAAGTATGGTGCGCCGTATCTGACCTACTTCGCCCTAGCCTTTTTCTGTTTGCTTGGTGCGGGTAGTCTGGCGCTTGTTTACCCGCTGTTTGTCGGCACACTCTTTGGCTCCATTTTTGCGCCGGATCAGTCTTCCGCGCTCGCTCCGGTTCTGAACATCGTCTCAAATCTGCTAGAGCAATTGTTTCCAGGATATCACCTGTCGCCCCTTGACCCGGTACTGGCGTTGTTGGCGGCTATTCTGATTGTTCAGTCAGGGCTCAGTTTTGGACGAACCTATTTACTCAACTACGTCGGCGAAAAACTGATCGCAGACGTGCGACGTGACCTGTACAAGCATCTGCTGTCGCTTGACGTCGCGTTTTTCGCTAACCGACGGACAGGTGAGTTGACCTCACGCATTGCCTCGGATGTCACTGCTATTCAGAACAGTGTAACACTAAGTTTGGCAGAGGCCTTGCGACAGGTAATTGTGTTTGTTGGTGGGACGGCGTTTCTATTCTGGATTGACTGGCGGTTAGCCTGTTTGCTGCTGGGCCTGATTCCGGTTTTGGTCGTCAGTTTCGCATTTTTTGGACGCAGTATCCGCCGCCGCAGTACACGTGTGCAGGATGCCCTCGCAGAGGCGACAGCAATTCTCGAGGAGACCATTGCCGGCATTCGCACAGTCCAGTCCTTTGCCCGTGAACCCTATGAGGTCAACCGCTATGAATCACACATCACACGCGCTTTGCAAGAGGCACTGAGGCGTGCGCTAGCCCGCGGTCTCTTCAACGCTGCCATTGTGTTTGTGCTCTTCGGAGGCTTTGTCGGTCTACTCTGGTACAGCGGCAACCAAGTGTTGGCAGGCAAGCTGACGGCTGAACAGCTTATCCAGTTTCTGTTCTACGCGGCGTGGGTGGGAGGTGCCCTAGGGACGTTAGCGGAATACTATGGTGAGTTTAATCAGACAATCGGTGCTTCGCGGCGCGTTGTCGAGCTGTTTGATACGAAGTCATCTCTTCAAGAGCCGCCAAATCCTGTTACGCCGACAAAGGTACAGGGATTGGTTGAAATCGTAAACGTCCAGTTTACTTATCCCAGCCGGACAGACCCAGCACTGGATGGTGTAACGATTACGGCACGTCCGGGTGAGGTCATTGCGCTGGTTGGCCCGAGCGGTGCAGGGAAGTCCACCTTGATTTCCCTCATTCCGCGCTTTTACGACGTGACTGCCGGTGCCATTCGCGTGGACGGCCAGGATGTACGCACGTGGTCGCTTGCCGCCCTGCGGCATAACATTGGTATCGTTCCCCAGGAGACAACGCTTTTTAGCGGCACCGTCTATGAAAACATTGCCTATGGCCGTCTTGACGCAACATTGGAAGAGGTTGAGCGCGCTGCCCGCGCCGCCCACGCCCATGACTTTATTATGGCGTTCCCACAGGGCTATCAAACCATTGTGGGCGAACGTGGTGTCAAGCTCTCCGGTGGACAGCGGCAACGCATTGCTATTGCACGGGCACTGCTCAAAGACCCGTGCATTCTCATTCTGGACGAAGCGACCAGTTCACTTGATTCCGAGTCCGAGCGTTATGTTCAGGAAGCCCTCGATGTGTTAATGGAAGGACGGACAACATTTGTCATTGCCCATCGGCTCTCCACCGTTCAGCGTGCAACACGCATTGTGGTCCTGGTACATGGGCGTGTATTTGAGGAGGGCACACACACAGAGCTGTTGGCACGGGATGGCTTGTACAAAAAGCTTTACAAGCTCCAGTTTCGTGATGTACCGGAATGGATTTTGCAGGAAGCTGGACTGCCGCAGCAGGAGGCGGCAACATCTCAGGCAGTGGCCCGGTAATTCGGACAAGGCAAACCCACGTGCCTGCCGAGAAGTTGGATGCTGAAAAGAGAAAGAGCGAAGCTAACAAGCTTCGCTCGTAAATCCGGCAGCTATCTACTTTCCCACGCAGTTACCCACGCAGTATCATCGACTCCACGGAGCTTAACTTCCGTGTTCGGAATGGGAACGGGTGTGTCCTCCGCGATATGGCCACCGGAAAACCACAACCCCAGAGGGGTAGTTCGCATTCGACAAATTTTGTGGTTAAGCCGATCGGTTATTAGTACGAGTCAGCTCAATGCATTACTGCACTTACACCTCTCGCCTATCAACGTAGTAGTCTTCTACCAACCTGATTGGGAAGTTTTATCTTCGGACTGGCTTCGCACTTATATGCTTTCAGCGCTTATCCATACCCAACTTGGCTACCCTGCGGTGCTGCTGGCGCAACAACAGGTACACCAGAGGTTGGTCCAACCCGGTCCTCTCGTACTAGGGTCAGCCTCCGTCAAACTTCCAACGCCCACACCAGATAGGGACCGAACTGTCTCGCGACGTTCTAAACCCAGCTCACGTACCGCTTTAATCGGCGAACAGCCGAACCCTTGGGACCTTCTTCAGCCCCAGGATGCGATGAGCCGACATCGAGGTGCCAAACCGCCGCGTCGATGTGGACTCTTGGCGGCGATCAGCCTGTTATCCCCGGCGTACCTTTTATCCTTTGAGCGACGGCCCTCCCATTCGGAACCGCCGGATCACTAAGCCCGACTTTCGTCTCTGTTCGACTTGTCTGTCTCACAGTCAAGCTGGCTTATGCCTTTACACTCTACAGGTGATTTCCAAACACCTTGAGCCAACCTTTGGGAGCCTCCGTTACTTTTTAGGAGGCGACCGCCCCAGTCAAACTACCCACCTGACACTGTCACTCCCCAAGGGGTAGATTAGAACTCAAAAGCTTTCAGGGTGGTATCTCACCGGTGACTCCACTGAACCCGGAAGCCCAGCTTCACAGTCTCCCACCTATCCTGCGCAAAAAACTTTTCAGTTCAATATCAGGCTGTAGTAAAGGTGCACGGGGTCTTTCCGTCTAGATGCGGGAAACCGGCATCTTCACCGGTACTACAAATTCGCTGTGCCACTCGTTAAGACAGTCATCAGATCGTTACGCCATTCGTGCGGGTCGGAACTTACCCGACAAGGAATTTCGCTACCTTAGGACCGTTATAGTTACGGCCGCCATTCACTGGGGCTTCAGTTCAGAGCTTGATACGATCTCACCCTTCCCTTTAACCTTCCAGCATTGGGCAGGCGTCAGCCCCCATACGTCGTCTTGACAACTTTGCGGAGACCTGTGTTTTTAGTAAACAGTCGCCTGATGCTATTCTCTGCGGCCTGCGCAAGCGCAGGCACCCCTTCTCCCGAAGTTACGGGGTCAATTTGCCGAGTTCCTGAACGAGTGTTCTCACATGCGCCTTAGGATACTCTCCTCGCCTACCT
>CALGZC010000032.1:0-30000 GCA_937934745.1 uncultured Blastocatellia bacterium | reverse complement strand
CTCCACAATCAAGCGCAACGGCAGGAAGCGCTTATCCGGCAGATTGATCGGGCCACCAATGCACTTGCACCGTACGGGAAACCCCAGGAACGGGTGCTCAACCTGCTGTCGTTTGTGGCGAAGTACGGCAAAGACCTAGTCAGGCACTGCTACGAGCAGATCGACTTTGACGGCGGGGAACATCAATGGCTTCCTCCGGAGTCCGAGCTTGCCCGGTAAATACGAAGCTGCGGATCGCCGCCCGTAATCTCCACACCCCAAACGGTGTTCGGGAAGCGGCCCTGTTCGTCGGGCCAAACAAGGTAGTAGTCAATGCGGTGCGTCGTGAGGGCGCGGGCAATATCGTCTGGCGAGGCATCAGCAGGTGCAACGCCGTAGTAGCGCCCGCCGAGAAAATACGTCAAATAGAGCGAATAGTGCCACTCAGCATTTGACGCTAAGTTCCCCTCAACCCCCAGCCGTTCCCGCATAATCTGTGCCGTGCGATACAACCCGCGACAGATCCGTAACCCTGCATCCTGCCCCTGCGCGGCGACCCACAGCGCCGGCGCCGGCCGCCAGACAAAGCAGGTCGCGCACAGCGCAAACGCCGCCCCCCACGCCCAATGCGGGCGGCGGGCCATTGCCCAGGCAAAAAGCCAGACGACCAGCGCGCACAAAACGTAGGGAAGCGTCCACAAATGACGCGCCTCGACGTAAATGAGCGCATAGCCGACCGCGTAGATGGCCAAAGCCGAAAGCGCCGCTCGGCAGCGCCGCCCGGTATCGGCGGCATCGCGCCACGCCAGGGCGAGCGCGACCAGCGCCAGCGGCAGCGCCGGCAGGAAAAAGTCCGGCAAGAAATCAAAAGCGATGGCGCGCAGCCGCTCCAGCGTCATGACGAGCTGATACCAGGCAAAGTCGGACGACTCGAAAACGCTCCACGGCTGAATTGGCAACCGGGTCGGATCCGTCCAGGCGCTGGTATCGCCTGGCTCAAAGGGCGCAAAAAAGCCCGTTGCCGTCGGATGCGTGAAAGCCATGCGCGGCCCGGCCCACGCTTGATTATACCGCCCGGCCGAGCCGGTCATCCAAGCGCCATACTTCCAGCGCAGCGCCACGACCCACAAGCCGCCGAGGACGCAAAAAGCCGCCAGACCCGCGGCAAAGCTCGCCGCCGAAAAGCGCCGGCGCCGCCATTCCAGAAAGCCCCACAGCGCCCAGTGCGCCAGAAAGAAAGGCAGGGCGAAGGCCTTGGCCGCATAAGCCAGCGCACCTAGTGCGCCGCATCGCAAACCGTGTCGCCAGTCCGGCCGGGACTTGTGGCTGACCAGGATGCTCAGGTACCAAATCAACACCGCCGCTACGAGCAAATCGGGTGTAATGACCGACAGGGCAAACTGCAACGTCATTAGGACGGCAGCAACCACCATCACGGTTCGCATCCAAACCGGATGCCCTGTTGTCAAATGCCAGAGTCCACCCAGGGCCACAGCACCACTTCCGAGCAGGACCAACTTAACGGCAATTTGCGGTGGCAGCCTGACCATCCGCAGTACTGCCGTCAGCCATGACAGCAATGGACTCCAGTAGGCATTCACGGCGCCGCGCCAGTCGCCGCGCACGTATTTCTCGGCAATATCAAGATAGGCGATACCGTCGGGATTGATCTGGAACTGAAATGTTTGCAACAGCCACAGCCCAAGCGCAAAGTAACCCAGGAAAACCCACAGCAGCGGATGGCGCAGCAAGTGAAAGCGCTGTCTGGGATTGCCTTCACCCATCACAGGTGATCCTTTCTACACAGGGCGAGTGCCGTTAGCGCCGTGAGCAGCACAAAGAACACACCCAAGACCACCAAATCGAGCCACAGCCGGCCGAAGTCATTGAGAAAACCGACAAACCGCGACTGATCTGCGGGCAGATACTTCACCTCTGGGGCCGTCGGCTCTGGCTCAAGCGTCGGCGAGTTGGGCGGCGAACCGCCAGATCGCAGAAAATCCTCCATCTCCGTCTTGTACGTGTCGAATTTGGCTTGCTGGCGGCGGCGGTACTCGCTCAGGGCATGCTTGAAGTCAGCGATTGCCTTTTGATTTTGAGCCTTGATGCGGCCGATTTCACCAACTTCGTCATCGTCGTCGTGGCCGCGCAGGACGCCAAGCTGACCCCAGGTGACGCCGGCCCGCTTGAGGGCATCATACGACCACATGGCCGGCATGACAAAGCTCACGGCTTTTGCACTCCCCTCGTTGGGCAGCAGGAGTCCGCCGAACAGAATCTGCGGAATCAGGACCAGTGGGACGAGGCTGGTTGCCATTTCCGATGTCCGCACCAGCGCCGAAATCAGCAACCCCATCGCAATCCCAACAACATGCGACACAAGCAACGTCGCGAAGATGAACCACGGTGGACCTGGTACAGGCTCCACCAGAGCCAGTACACCGTACAGCAAAGCAACCTGCACGAGACCGACCAGGGTGAGGATCAGCAGCTTGGAACCAATGTATGGAGCGATCCCCAGGTTAACCATCCGTTCGCGCTTGTAAATGCTCTGTTCCTTGACAATTTCACGTGCTGCATTCGAGCAGCCGAACCAGATCGCCGATAACGCCAGCACAAAATACGGGAAGTCACGCATCCACGTCTCGCCCACCGCCAGTCCTGTCAGGAGGGCAATGATCGGCGCTTGTCCGAAGAGAATGGCCAAGTTCAGCCGGTCGGTCAGCATCACACGCGCGTAGCGTGCAGCCAGCACTGTAGTTTGGCGCAGGTTGTGAAGCAGTGTGCGGCGGCTGCCTCCCGGACGGACGGCGACCGGCTGCATCCTGGATAGTTCGTTCAGAGGCGCAGCAACGTACTGCCGATAAGCCGTTGACCGTTCGAATTGCCGTCGCCAGGCTTCGGCCTGAGCCTCGCTGTTGGGATCGCCCAGCGTATCGAAAAGGTCTTTGATACTGGTGATGTTGAAATACGCCAGTGCCTCCTGCGGCGGGCCATACCACACCAACCGGCCGCGCATGAGGACAACAATCTTGTCAAAGAGCGTGACGTTCCCCATCGCGTGGGTTGTCAGAATGACCGAATGGCCGCCGGAGGCAATCCGCCGAAAAAGATGCATGACTTTTTCTTCTGTTGCAGGGTCGAGACCCGAAGTCGGCTCATCGAGAAAAATGATCCCCGGCTGCGTGATCAGTTCGACGGCAATGGACACGCGTTTGCGCTGACCGCCGGAAAGTTGCCCGACAGGAACGGTGCGCCGCGCAGTCAACCCTGTCACGTCTAGGACCTCTGCAATGAGACGGTCAATCTCCTCTTCGCTGGTGTCAGCCGAAAGCCGCATCTTGGCGACATAGTAGAGCGTCCGTTCAACCGTCAGCTCCCGATGGATGATGTCTTCCTGCGGCACATAGCCGATAGATTGTTTGAAGCTGTTGATGTTTTGGTAGAGATTCAGACCGTTGATCAACACTAACCCTTGTTCTGCCGGGCGCATCCCGTTGAGCGCCTCGATCAGTGTGGATTTCCCTGCGCCGGACGGCCCGAGTAAGCCGACAAACTCGTTCGGTGGAATAGATAGGCATACCCGGTCGAGGAGCCGAATTCGCCCCTGTCCGTTCTGGTGGCGAACTTCTTTGGTGAGGTCAAGTACGTCAATGCGCGCGCGGCTTCGGGTGTCGAACACGGCCATCCCGTCCGTCTCTGGCCGCAATACGAACGGCCCGATCTGCACGACGTCGGCAGATTGCACCCGACAGCGCGCCACGCGCCGGCCGTTGACGTAGACGCCGTTCGTACTACCGAGGTCCTCCAGTGTCAGGCCCTGCGCATCCCGGACAAAAACGGCGTGCCGCTTGGATACTTGTGGCATGTCGAGCTGAATGTCATTGTCGGGAGCGCGGCCGACGGTGAGACGTCCGGGCGTCGCGCCTTGGGCAAAGGCTTTCCAAGTCACAAAGTTGTGGGCATCAACGGCGTGGGAGCCAGGAACCGAAGTCCCCAAGACGTGCGTCTCCGGGCCCTGCTGCCCACTCGGTGGTGCTGCCGCAGGAGCGGCCCTAACCGTGGGGGCGGCAACAAAGCGCAACTGCGCACCCCCCAATCCGATCTCAATCACGGCGTCAGGTGGAAGTGGCGTCGGGGCGGCGATCCGCCGGCCGTTGATAAATGTGCCGTTGAAGGATCCTAAATCCCGCACGACGTACTCCTGACCGCGTTGCTCAATGACGGCATGCCGCCGTGATACGGTCGGAAACCGGACCGGATCAAGGCACACGGTATTGCTTTCGTCGCGCCCGATGCTCACCGGCACATGCACCAGGGAGAAGTATTTGATGTCCGAGCCGTTGAGTAATTCGAGGTACGGAGGCCGGCAACTTGCTGGCGGCGCAGTGGAGGGTGTGCTATGACCGGCTTCGTCCTCCGTCGCTACGCTGTTGACGGGTGCTTGGCTGACGGACAGCAACTGTGGGTTGGTGACGGACGGCGCACGGCCGGAATGAAGGTGACCAATGGGAAAGGGTGCCAGAGCTGGCGCTTTAGCTCTCTCAAGCAGGTCAAGCTGAATGCTTGGCCCGCCTGTCCCAAACTGCACCACTGCGCCCGCCGTCACCGGCGTAGGATGATGAATGCGCTGTCCGTTGACGAACGTCCCGTAGGTACTCCCGACATCCGTGACGGTCAATACGCCGTCGCAGAGTTTGATCTCGGCATGGCGGCGCGAGACGCCCTGTTCTTGCTCCCCAAAACAGACGCGACAGTGCACCGGATCGCGCCCGACTAGGAAACTAGTTTCAGTGATCGTCTCTTGTTGACCGGCCCGTGTGCCGGCCAGATGTGTGACGACGATGGCGTGTTGATGTTCCACGACAGAACCTACCGCAGTTGTGAGGACAAGCCAGCACGACATGCGGCCGGGAGGCATGCACGGCTTTGCGTCGCTGCCTCACAGGCTGCTGCGTGACAGCGGGGCTCGGCCTGCGGTGTGTGTCCCGGATAGATGGGTCGTGCTGGACGATTTGTTGCTAATGAGAACGCCCGGGAAAAGCTCTGACTGCCATAATGGGCGGCACAGCAGGGAGGTACGGCAGGGGGGCACGGCGGCGAGTTGACCGACAGCGTAAGCATGGGAACTACCTTTCCGAGCCCCGGACGTTGGTTGTCGTTTCCTTTAGATTGCAGTTTTCTACCGGGTAGCCAGCACAGCGCTGCACAACAACACTACACCACAAATACCGGGGTTATGTTGACGGCGCCATACCATGGAGCAGTCTGGTTGCACAACCCAGGGCAACTCGGCCTCAGGCTGCTGGACGTCACCGCCCACAGTCGGCGGCGGCTTCTTCGCGATCCAAGCTGCCGGTGTGGGGAGCGCAGCCCACGGCCTCTCCTGATAATCTACGCCCAGGCATCACCGCTACCATTGTTCGGGGAACTGACCTGCCACAATGCAGGGGGGCATCTGCTCGACAAGAAGAAGCATTGGTTGCAGGGAAGCTTTGTCGGCACAGTTACCAGCAAACCGATTATGAGCGAACCGATGCCGATTTGGCCCGTTGCCGCGCCGGCTTTTCCTCGCCGGTGCGTACGGGGGCTGTCGCTTCTGACGAAGTCTTACGCTGGCGTTGCTCGAGGTAGCGCTTCCACCACAGCAAAATTGGACCGGCAATGGCAACGGAGGAATAGGTACCGAAAATGATGCCAACCAACAGCGCCAATGAGAAGCTTCTGAGCACGTCCCCGCCGAACAACACCAACGCCAGTACGGAGAGTAAGGTCAATCCCGAGGTAATCACCGTCCGAGACAGCGTTTGATTGATGGCATCATTCGTCACCTTGGCAATATCATCCCGCCGACGTTGTGCCAACTGCTCGCGGACACGATCGAAAATCACAATCGTGTCATTCATCGAATAGCCCACGAGCGTGAGCATTGCGGCAATGAACGTCAACGAAATCTCCCACTGGAAGAGTGAAAACAGCCCAAGGGTGATCAGAACATCGTGAATGACGGCAATCACTGCCGCGACGCCGTAAATCCACTCGAACCGGAAGGCAATGAAGAACAGCATGCCGATGCAGGCCACAATGGTCACAATGATGGCGCGATTGCGTAGGTCTTTACCCACCTGCGGGCCGACAATTTCCGCACTGACGACATTGAAGGCACCGATGGCGGCTGCTTTTTCAAGCGCCTCACCCATTTTGGCGTCAAAGCCGGCCAGTGGTACGGCTTTGAGGTCGGCCAACGTTCCTCCGGCCGCGTCACGCACCTGAATCACATGCTCGGCAAAGCGCCGGTATTCCTTTTCCGCTTCACCCGGCGGAAGGGTCTTCTTGAGATCGAGAACATCCAGCTCTGTCAGACGGTCGGCTAGCGTGGCCGCCCCGATAAGATTGACGTCGAGTTTATCCGGTGGAATCGGTGTGCCATAATGTTGCTGCAGGGCTGCCGTAATCTTGCGTTTGTCTCCGTCGACATCTGCTTCGGTCTGCGGTGTGTTGATGAAGACCTCGTTGCGGTCGGTTTGGCTCAACTGCTTGCCGGTGCGCTGAATGACCACCTTATCCGGCGCATAGCCACCCTTGCGCAACGCTTCGCGGATTTGATTTTCATCCGGAGGGGATACGAAACGGACGGTCAGTTTCGTGCCCCCGGCAAAATCCACCCCCAGGTTGAAGCCCCGTACCACCATTGAGATGCAGCCTGCAACCAGGACGACGACCGAGAAAGCGATGAAGTATTTGGCTTTGCCAAGAAAGTCGTAGTTGGGGTTTCGAAAGAGTTCCATCATGATGACACGTCCTTGCGGAAAGCAGAGCTAGGCGCCGGCGACGCGTCGGATGCCAACCACCGCAGGCTAAATGCTGAGTGTGGCCGGTCGTTCCGAGCGCGACAACACATAGCCAAACATAGTTTTTGAGACAAACGTCGCCGTAAAAATATTTGCCAGCAGCCCCGCCAGCAGGGTGACGGCAAAGCCACGAATTGGCCCTGTCCCAAAGACAAACAAGATCAGCGATGACACAACGGTTGTCACGTGGGTATCCAAAATTGTCACAAAGGCTTTGTCGAATCCCAGTTCAACGGCGTTGAGAACCGGCTTGCCTGCCCGCAGTTCCTCGCGAATCCGCTCAAAGATCAGAACGTTGGAATCCACCGCCATCCCGATGGTGAGGATGACGCCCGCAATGCCCGGCAGCGTCAGCACGGCGCCCAACATCACCATCACGGCCACCAACATGAGCAGGTTGAGGATCAGTGAGAGGATGGCGTTGAGCCCCGATAGCCGGTAGTACAGCACCATAAAGAGCATAATGAACACCAATCCGGCGACGGAGGCTGCCACGCCCTGCCGGATGGAATCCGCGCCCAGCGACGGCCCAACGGTACGCTCTTCGAGGTACACAATGCGCGCCGGCAGCGCCCCGGAGCGCAGCACCAGGGCCAGGTCTTCTGCCGAAGTTTTGGTGAAATTCCCTGTAATTTCACCGGTATCCCGAATTTGGCCGCGGATGGTCGGGGCTGACTTAATCCGCCCGTTGAGAACAATTGCCAATCCCTTGCCGATGTTCTGCCCGGTCCACTCGGCGAATTTTTTGGCAGCTTCGTCTTTGAGTTTGAAGATGATGCGGTAGCTGCCTTCGCCGTCCACGCTGCCCGACGAGGCAAAGGCGTCACGCAGGTCGCGGCCGACAATGATCGGCGTTTTGGACACGATCAGGTACTGTGTCGGCGCGTCGGGTTGCGGTTGCCGCTTGCGTTGGGGAAGGGGATGGCCGTCTTCATCCAGCACCTCTTCCTCGCGTTCGTCAAGGGGCAGCGCCTCAACGTCTGTTCGTCCCCCAATGACCGAGCGCGCTTCTTCAAGGGTGGCATAGACGCGATACGTGCCATCCACCGGACGCAACTCCAGATTCGACTCCAGGACGAGCGTTTTCTTAACGCGCTCTGGATCATCTACGCCGGGTAGTTGCAGCAAAATTTGGTGGTTCTGTTCGGCGCCATACCGCTGGAGCGTCGGTTCGGCCACGCCAAAGGCATTGATCCGATTTTCAATAATAAGCATTGCCTGCTCGACGGCACGTTGCCGGTACACCTGGGCAACCCGCTCAACAAGGGTGAACGTCAGCGTGTCGCCGCTCAGGCTGCTCGTCCACTCTGACTTGCCAAGGTCTTCCAAAATCTTGTCACGGGCTTCGGCGCTACGGCCGGCATCGGCAATGGTGACGGCCATCTGGGTGGCAGACAGGCTCTTTGCCTCTTTGACGGTGATCCCGATGTTTTCCAAAAGCGCTTTGGCTTTCTCGGCATTATCATCGGTCATTTTTTTCAGAGCCTCGTCCACCATGACCTGCATCACAAGGTATGAACCACCTTTGAGGTCGAGGCCGAGCTTGATGTTGGCTGCAAGGTTTTTCCTGATCTGGTCAAGCGACGTGAAGTCATCGAGACGCGGCGCACGCCATCCGATGAGCGTGACATACAAGCATCCCAGGGTAACGAGCAAGATCACAACGGCACGTTGGAGGACGTTTTCGCGCATGAGGTGAGCTTCCGAAGCACGGCAAAGTTTGGAAAAGTGTTGAGCATAGCGCAACTCGGTAAATCGGCAAGCGTTTTGGCGATCAGTGACCGGCGTGCCTGCTGCCATCTCTGTGGGGGGATTTGACGGTGAAGTGTTGGCCGATGATGTGTAAGAATGTGATGTTTGTTACGCTCGCTTGGACGCCGTTTCACTTATATACATAAAAACGTCAAGAAAAAAGCTGCCAAATCTGCTGAACACCATCTGTGGAGCAAAGATGCTGTCTGACCGCCCGTGGTTGTTGTATGGCGTCGTCTGGCTACTCTGCGCCGGCTGGCTCGGGGTGGGGCAGCCGGCGGGTGCCGTGCCGCCGGCCGTAGTGCCCAGGTCGGTCGAAACCGGCGCACCGGTGGCGGGGCCGCGGCGTATCGCGGCCTACTTCGACCACGACTGCCTCCCGGACTACGTCACCGGATACACAACTGCTGGCGGCCAGTACCTGATCGAAGTCGGTCTGAGTAGCCGGCAGGGTAAAACAACCATTCGCACCAGGGGGGTCGGCTTCCTTGTCCAAGATGTCAATGCTGACAATCTCGCCGATCTGCTCGTTGCGGATGGTCTGGGCGGCTCGTTCACCAGGCTGGAAAACGACGGGTGCGGTACCTTCACGCCACGTACGGCAGCGGTGCCTCCTCCGCGGTCTGGGCCAGCATCGGAAGAAGCCCAAGCCGCCGTTTGTTTGACTGATCGGCTGCCGCCATCTCAACCGACCGTCTTGTTCGGTCGGCGGTGGGTTTTAGCACCGCCACCGTTCGGTAGCTGTTGGTTTGTTGCTCCTCTACTGGGTGTGCGGCCGGCGCTCCAGGCCGCCGTACTGTCCCGCGGCCCTCCTGCTCTTGCTTGATTCCTCTCCTACGACCGAAATCCAGGGGTCAACCTGCTCAACAGCGCTGCTGCCGGCCCAATCGGGCAGCCCGGTCGGAGTGCTGGGACATTATGGAGGGCTTGACAGGATGCTCCACCATGTACTTTGCAGAATGTTGCAGTCTGTATCTGGTCGGCGGTGGGCAGCTATCGCCTTCGCGCTTTGTTTACTCCCATCCCTGAGCTACGGCCAACATGTACCGGTTTTTACTCGGCCGCCGCTTGCTGCCGAGCGTGACGACGCCGGCTTGGCCGGTCAGACGTTGCTTATGACTGCCCTGTTTGATGAGGTCGCCGGCGCGGCTACTGCAACAGTAGATCCGGCATCCGGCGTTCGGTCAACTACCTCTGAACTGCGCACCGGTGAACTGCGCACCGGTCCGATCATTCCAGAGCCGATGCTCTTTGACCTGATGCGGCCGCTTGGCGCTGCGCGCGGTGAACTCGAGGTCAACGCGCTCGTACGTCCATCTGTTGGGCGTCCCCAGGAAGGGTTGGCCTGGGCTCCGGAAATCGAATGGGCGTTTGCACCTGGGCACACTGTAGAGCTTGAATTGCCGTTTGAAGGTGGGCACGTTGAAGCCTTCAAGTTCGGCGTCCAGGGTACGCTTGGGAGCTTCCGTCAGCAGCGCTCCATCCATGGTTGGCAGGTGTTGGTCGAATGCGCCCGCACCGGAAAAAACCTCCAACTCGACATGGTACATCTGGCCGGCCACCGCCTTGGCTCCCACTGGTCGGTGTTCACCATGCAGGGGGTGCGCTGGCAGCGTACGGATGCCAAGCCGCAGGGCAGGGTCAAAGCCATCTTCAATCCAACCGTTTTCCGTGATGTTTCCGAACGTCTCGTGCTTGGCCTGGAAACCAACCTCGCCGTCGGTGCAAAGGTTCGGGCCAACTGGGTGTTGCTGCCGCAGGCCCACATTGAATGGCGACGGTATTCGTTTCAGATGGGACTCGGGGCCGAACGTAGTTTTGCAAATAGCGTTCGGCCAGCGGTGGCCTTCCGCGTTGTGCGGACCCTTGGCGCTGCCGCGCACTGAGCGTCGGCACCTCAGATCGTTGACCAACGCCACAGCGCCTGCCGCAAAGCAGCCGGTGAAACTGTGCGTTGCTCAAGGGTCACCGTCGCCGGCGACGCGGCAACACCGGCAAGTGACGGGGGTTTGATGACAACAATCGGCAGGGTACGCCAATCAGGGTTGCGGCGTATCCGCCGATAGGTGTCGCCGATATGGGCTGGCGTCCCGGCTAAAATGATCCCGTACGGTGGGTCGAGCAGAAGGGCTGCCAGCGTGGCATCGCCATCGGCCACGGCGCTGGTCTGGTAGCCGGCTTCCTGGGCCCAGGCCAGAAGGGTCTGACGAAGGGATTCGTCATCGCAAGCAACGATGACCGCCGGGAGCAAACCGGCCGGCGGCGAGTCCGTTGTTGTCGGTGGGGGCACAGTAAACAGTGCTTCCTCAAGTCTCCGGTGCGCACCGGTGATGGCGTTCAGTTTGGTCAGGTCGTCAAGGCGTGATTGCAGGACTGCGACCGTCTCGCGGTACGTCCCCTGAAGGATGTTCAGGCGTTGGCGCAGTGCTGTGTTTTCGGCCTCACGTTGCGCCAGTAAGCCCTGTAACTGTGTGATTTGCTCCTGCGTAAGGCTGGACGATGCCGTGGGGGAAGCGTCCGACTCTGCCGACAGGCGGGCGTGGCTTTCGGCCAGCCGGGCTTCAAGGCGATCGATTGTTTCTCGCCAGGCAGCACGCTCTTCGAGTAAAACTTCCAAGCGCTGTGCCAGCGCCGCGCGCGAGACTTCACTGGTCGTCAACGAGCGTTCCAGAGCATCAACATGGGATTCGAGCAACTCGGCCCGCCGGGACTGCCGGTCGGCTTCTCCCCGGGCAGTTCTCAGAGCTGCTTCCACTGCCTCATAGTCCTTGATCAGTCGCGCCTGTTCCTCCTGCGAAGCAATGACCTCTGACAGTAACGTTGCCGCGCGCTCTTCGATTTCGGCTGTGGCGTGCTCTGCCGTTTGACGATGGGCAACGGCCTCGGCCAGCATCTTCTGAGTGGCTTCCAAGTCCTGGCAGAGGGTTTCTGCCCGGTGCTGGGCTTCCAGGCGAGCCTGCTGTGCCAGTGTCACTTCTTCCGTCAATGCCGCCAACCGTGCGGAGAGTTGGTCGAGTTCCGCCGCGCGTTGTGCTTGCATTTGCGCTGCCTCAGCAAGGCGCGCCTCTAAGTGTGCGATACGTTCCATCAACTGCTGCTGTGTAGCTGTGGCGTGCTGTGTTTGTTCGGCAAGTGCCTGTTCGGCTGCTTGGCGTGCTTGTTGGGTGGCTTCCAATTCACTTTCGAGTTCCCGGACGCGCGTCAACGTCCTTGTGTGCCGGTCGGATTCCAGCGCCACCTGCTCTTTGAGGGTATTGTGTTCCCGTAGGAGCGCGCTTTGTTCCTGACGCAGGGCTTCATAGCGTGTGAAGGTCTCCGCAGCCGTTTGGCGGGCTTGTTCGGCGCTGCTTTCGGCTTCCTGACAGAGGCCCAGCAGACGCATCCGGTCTGATTCCACCGCTGCCAGCTTTTCCTCAAGGTGCGCTGCCTGGGCCTCGGCGGCCTGGTGTGCTGTGCGGGCGTCCTGGAGGGCGGTCTGAAGGTGATGGACTTGTTCCTCCAGTGCTGCGATCTGTTCAACGGCGGCCTGTTGCGCTTGGGTCAGTTGCTCGTGTTCCTGCGCCAGGTGGGCATATTGGGCGCTGTGCGCCGTTTCTGCAGCCGCCAAGGCTTGTTCTCGGGCTGTCAGCTGTTCGGCAAGCAGGTGCCACTTGAGCAGTGCAGCAGTCAGCCGCGCCAGCCGGAGGAGTGGCTTTGCCGCTTGGCGCGGCGCGCCGGCCACAACGACGATGGCCCGGACTTGTTGTCGCAGCATTGGAACCACCAGTCCACCGTCCGCCGGAGTAGCAAGTAGTTTGGCCGCCGTGGCTTCAAGTGCCTCAACCTGGCCATGTTCCAAGACCCGAAAGAGTTCCGGTGCATCAGAGAGTAGGAAGCGCCGGTTGAGCAGACCGGCTTGGAAGGCGTCGTCACCCTGGATGGCGCGAATGAGGAGGGCATCGCCGTCCAGCACCAACAGCGCCGCGCCTGCGGCGCCACTCAGCTGGCGCATCTGCGCCAGCGTTTCGGGTATCAAATCCTCTGCATGTCGGATGGCGACAAGGTCGTCAAGCGCCGTCAGAACGGTTTCTGCGGCTATCTCTGCCGACCGGTCAGCTCCTCCCTCGGAGCCTACCGGTGCAACGGCGATAAAACCGGCCGGGTCACCTTCCTCGTCCTGAAGAGCAGTTAGCGTCGTGTACTCGACGAAGATGTGGCCGTCTTTCCGTTGACGACGAATCTCACCCCTGTACACGCCATTTTCTAGCGCTTGCTGATAAATCTTTGAAACCTGCCCGCTGTGCCAATCGTCCGGCGCATGCAGTTTCTCGGATGTTGCCTGTCCAATCACCTCTTCGGGATTGTAGCCATAGGCGCGCCGGGCGCCTTCGTTGAAAGCGAGGATATTGCCGTCTAAGTCCTCGATGACTACGGCGCGGTCTGAAGAATGCCTCAGAATCGCAGTCAGCAGGCGGGCCTGCTGTTCCAGTTCCCGTGACTTATCACGCGCAGCCGCCGTGGCCCGCTGCGTGCGGTTGACGAGTTCGGCAACGCGAATCGCCGTCGAGGCAGCCGCTGCCTGGACGGCGCACAGTTCAAAGTCGGCTTGGGTAAACAGCCGTGCGCCGAAAACGACCAAAAGCCCCAGAACGCGGTTTTCAACGCGTAGCGGGCAGGTGATAAAAGAAACTACTCCCTGCTCATTGGCAACATCCGGATCGAGCAGCATCGTGGCCGTTGAAGGCGGTGGTGTCCACGCCATCACCCCGCCACGCGCCAGTTGCTCGCCTGAAAGGACGGTGAGGGGCGCGCGGCGGTAAGCTGTCTCGACCGGAGCGCCGAAGTTCGCCTTCAAGTGCAGACAGCGCCGCTTGTCAGGGCAGTCATTGGCCCAGTGACACGTCTGACAGAGATCGCCCCGCCGAATCAGCCACAGACGGGTACATACGGCGGCGACACTTTCCGCCGTCCGCTGCGCCACCGTCGCAAGGACCCGGTCAAGGTCTTGTGGGTGTTGCAGTTGATGGGCAATCGGTTCGAGAATCTCACGCATGACAACAAACTTGGCACTCTCCAGGGCCACGACTCTCAGTCTCCGACCGAAGACGGTTCGCTGCGTGCAAGCTGCGCAAAGTAGGGGCGCAGCCGTGCGTATGTCATCGGCAGTTCTTCCGGCAGCACTCGCGTCTCACCGATGGTCGTCAGAAAGTTGACGTCGCCAAACCAGCGCGGCAGGACGTGCATGTGAAGATGATCGGCAATCCCAGCCCCGGCCGCTTGCCCCAGGTTCATTCCAATGTTACAGCCCATGGCGCGGTACTCCCGGGCGAAGATTTCCGTTAGGTAGCGGGTCAGATCAAAAAGTTCGTAGCCGGCTTCCAGGGGCAGCGCTGTCAGCGTCCCGACATGGGCATACGGGATAACCATGGTGTGACCGTTGATGTAAGGATGAATGTTGAGGATGACGAAATTATGCCGACCGCGGTACAGAACAAAGGTTTCTTCATCACAGGTTTCTGCCGCAATGCGACAGAAAGGGCAAACACTGGATGCCTCCCCGTCCTGACGCTCCAGCCCTGCGATGTAACGGTAACGCCACGGACTCCACAGTAGGTCCATGGAACGCCTCCCTCGTGAAGTGTCCCCCAACGCTTCCTGCGCTCAACCGGCCATCCGAAACGGGACAGCCTGCCGTTAAACTTCCGAAGGGCGGGTTCCGTGGTTGATGAGCTCGCGCAGCTCTTTACCGGGCTTGAAGTAGGGAACGGCCTTAGCAGGGATGTCCACTGCATCGCCGGTTTTGGGGTTGCGCCCACGCCGTGAGTTGCGCTGGCGGATGCGGAACGAGCCAAAACCGCGCAGCTCGATTTTTTCACCGCGATTCAGGGACTCAATAATCGCCGCGAAGACCTCATCAACCACAACCTCGGCATCTTTTTTTGTTAAGTCGGCAGCTCGCGCCACCGCTTCCACCAGTTCGGCCTTCGTCATAGCCAGCCTCGCCCAGCCTTCTTGAACGTGGGGTTCGGGTGAACGATTCCAGAAGCTTTGATTCCAGAAGCTTTGCGGTACACGTGATGGAAGAACGCTACCAAAGTCGGCAGGCTTCGGCAAGTCTCCGAAAACATTCACTTTACAGCAAAAATGCGCCTGCGCGTCAGGTCACTTTCCCCGGCAGGCGGTGGGCGTCAGTCGCCAAAGGAGAAAGGGGGACAGCGTTCTGCTGTCCCCTCTGTAGGTGAACGGTCTTCGAAGGCTTCCGAGGTGGGGGAAACGGCATTACCGCCGACGCGGGCGGCGGTCATTGTCGCGTTCCGGTGCGGATGACCGTTCTGTATCGCCCTGACCGGCGGCCTCTTCTTCAAGCAATGCGCGCCGGCTGAGTCGAATCTTGCCGCTTGGGTCTGTGCTGAGACACTTGACCATTAACTGCTGTCCTTCCTTCAGCTCATCGGCGACCGACCGGACGCGGTAGTTGGCGATTTCAGAAATATGCAGCAGGCCCTCCGTACCGGGGAAAATCTCGACAAAGGCCCCAAACTCGGCAATGCGCGTCACCGTACCGAGGTAGGTCTTCCCCGGTTCGGCCTCTTCGATAATGGCTTCGATCATCGCCTGCGCCCGGCGTCCGGCTTCCTGGTCGGAGGCGGCAATAATGACGCGCCCGGAGTCTTCAATGTCAATCTTACAGCCGGTTTTTTCGACAATCCCACGGATGACCTTGCCCCCAGTGCCGATAACATCCCGAATTTTGGGGATAGGGATGTGGAAGGTCAGGATGCGCGGCGCGAGCGGATTGATGTTCGGCCGCGGCGCAGGCAAGACGGACTGCATTTTGTCCAGGATGTACAGTCGCCCTTGTTTAGCCTGTTGCAGGGCGTCGGCTAGAATCTGGGCGTTGAGGCCCTTGACCTTGATGTCCATTTGTAGGGCCGTGATGCCGTGGCGCGTGCCGGCCACCTTAAAATCCATATCGCCGTAGTGATCCTCAGCCCCGGCGATGTCGGTCAGGACGGCATACCGCTTATCGTCCATCACCAACCCCATGGCAACACCAGCAACCGGCGCTTTGATGGGAACGCCGGCATCCATTAGCGCCAGCGCGCCGCCGCACACTGTTGCCATCGAAGACGACCCGTTGGACTCGGTAATGTCCGATACGACGCGGGTCACGTAGGGGAAATCTTCCGTCGGCAACACGGCTTGGAGGGCCCGGTGCGCCAGGGCGCCGTGGCCGACCTCGCGTCGTCCGGGACTGCCCATGCGCCCGATTTCACCGACGCTGAACGGTAAGAAGTTGTAGTTGAGCATGAAATCGCGCTTGACTTCGCCGGCCTCCAGATCATCCAGGTACTGAACGTCCTGGCTTGTGCCGAGGGTTGCCGTAACGATGGCCTGGGTCTCACCACGTGTAAAGAGGGCACTTCCGTGGGCGCGCGGCAGAATGCCAACCTCAATCTCAATCGGACGGATTTCCGAGAATTTGCGCCCATCGGGACGCCGACGGTTGAGCAGGATGTCGTCCCGGAAGATTTTCTCCTTCAGATGCTCAAAGACCCGCTTGGCCATGGCGCGCTGGTCAGGGTTGTCGGCCGGATAACGTTCGATCACTTCCCGCTCAAGGGCATCCAATTCGGCATAGCTCGTCAGCTTATCACGCCCACGGACATCGAGCGCCGCCCGCAGTCGCTCTGTGTAGTCGGCTGCGACCGCTTGAAGCATGGCCTCGTCTAACACAACCGCTGTTACAGTGCGTTTCGGTTTCCCGACCTTGGCGCGCAACTCATGCTGGAAGGCGCACAGTCGCTTGATTTCGTTGTGGCCAAACAGGAGGGCCTCGACCAAGATTTCCTCGCTGACTTCCTTCGCGCCCGCCTCCACCATGACAATGGCTTCTTCACTGCCGGCGACGGTTAGGTTTAGGCTTGACACGCGCATTTCCTGGTAGGTGGGGTTGATGACCAGCTTACCATCCACCAACCCGACTCGGACGCCCGCAATCGGGGTCTCAAATGGAATGTCTGAAATGTAAAGTGCTGCCGACGCGCCAGTAATCGCCAGCACGTCGGGGTCATTGTGCTTATCGGCCGACATGACCAGGGCGATGATCTGGGTCTCGCTGTCGTATCCGTCTGTAAACAATGGACGCAGCGGGCGGTCAATAAGGCGGCACGTGAGGATTTCACGTTCCGTCGGACGGCCTTCGCGCTTGAAGTAGCCGCCCGGAATGCGGCCGGAGGCGTAACCATACTCGCGGTAATCCACAGTCAACGGAAAGAAACCACGCGCACTCGGTTCTTTAGCCGCAACGGCCGTCACTAACACCACCGTTTCACCGCACGTCACCATGACCGCGCCATCAGCTTGCTTGGCGATTTTTCCTGCTTCGAGCGACAAACTCCGCCCACCGATCTGAATCGTTTGCTTGACATACATAGCGTTGTATCTCCCTTCTCACTATCCGGAACTCCCTGACCGACCGTTCGTGTCCTGAAAAGCGCAGATCTTTGCATCAGTAAAGGCGCTGCAAAAGACAAACCCGCTGTCCAGGTCGCGCGCCAACGCGCCCGACGGACAGCGGGCCATGTAAGAAGCCCTCTGAGAGACTGCCCCTGACAGGGGGTGTACCCGGCGTCTGCGCCCGACCCACTGGCAGAAGCTTGCCAAGCTACTTCCGAATGCCAAGTTTTGAGATGACCTGCTGGTAGCGTTCAGCGTCCTTCCGCTTGAGGTAGTTCAGCAACCGCCGCCGTTGACTGACAAGTTTAAGCAGACCACGCCGTGAATGATGGTCTTTGACATGGGTTTTGAAGTGTACTGTTAGCTCTTCAATCCGTTTGGTCAAGAGCGCAATTTGCACTTCCGACGACCCCGTATCGGTCGCATGACGGCCGTATTCCTTCAGAATCGCGCTTTTAGTTTCAACACTGAGTGCCACGAAAGATGTTCCCTCCAATACGTTACCGGCGAAACAAACAGGAGCACTGGAACGGCTGGTAGATTGCTCTGTGATTCGTCTTCCTCTAGTATGCAACGCTTGTGCAGTGTGTGAACCCTGCACTTGTACCAAAACTGTGCTTTGTGAGTCAAACTTGTGTCGCTTGTCAAGGAGTCGTTTGTGAAGCATTTCCCCCTGTTTGTTTTGGTTTTTGCGCTGGCCGGGAGTGGGGCACTGCTGTCCGGCTGCGGCGCTACCGACGGCGCAACCGGCAGCACGGCTGAGATTGCCGCCAAGGTCAATGCCGTCGTCATCCCGCTGTCCAAGGTCAACCGCCGCATTGAACAAACCATCAGGCAACAGCAACCCAACGCCAAGTTAAGTGACCTGAGTCCGATTGAACTGGCAGCAGCGCAGCTCAAGGCGCTTGACGCGCTGATCGGGGAAGAAATCCTGCTCCAGCGCGCACAGCGCGAGCAAATCCAAGTCACCGATGCAGAAGTTGATCAGGCCGTCAAGCGGCAGATTGCCGAAGAAGGGCTTTCGGAAGAGGACTACCGTAAGAAACTCAAGGAAGCCGGACTCACCGAAGAAGAATTTCGCCTGGAGACACGGCAGGCGCTTCTGGTCAGCAAGCTTCAGGACAAGCTCAAGGCCAAAGTGCCCGCCCCGTCCGACCGAGAAATTGAAGAGTTCTTCAATCAGAACAAAGACCAGTTCCGACTTGACCGCGGTGTATCGCTGGGCATCATCGCCGTTGATCCGGCCGACAACGGGCTGAAAAACGACGCCATCGGTGAGGTGCAGGCTAGGGAAAAGATTGCCAAGATTGCCGAGCGTCTGAAAGCAGGGGATGACTTTGCCACGGTTGCCCGTACAGTTTCGGAAGATTTTCAGACGGCCCAGAACAGCGGCGATGCCGGGTTTTTCCCCGAAGACCTGCTCCGCCAGACCTTTGGCGAGGCCCTGGCCAAACGTTTCTTCGGTATGACCGAAGGGCAAATCACCGAGCCGATTCCGGGCTCAAACGGACGCATTTACATTTTCAAACTGACCGGTAAGCGGACTGAACCGGTTGAACCTCAACTGGACAACCCTGAGATTCGGAAGCGGATCGTGGATATTATCCGCCAGCAGCGTGAGCAAATTCTCGTAGCGGCGCTCCAGGCTTCGGCCACTAACGATGCACGCATTGAAAACTACCTGGCGCAACGTATCCTGGATAACCCGGTCAACTTTGGTTCTGCACGCCCAGCCGGATCGGCGCTGCTGCCGAAGCCCGAACCCCCGGCCGAAGGTAAACCGGCCGAAACGAAGCCAGATGAAACGAAGTCGGCGGGAGGCCGTCGCTGACCACCGCACTTGCTCGGTCAACAGATGTCCACGTCTAGTGTCGGCACCGAGACTTACGGACTCATTGCCGGTAACGGGCAGTTTCCTTTTTATGTTCTGGAGGGTGCACGTGCTGCCGGCGTGCGCATGGTCGTGGCGGCCATCCGCGAAGAAACCTCGCCCGACATCACCCGCGCCGGCGTCACAGTCGAATGGTGTGGCATCGGTCAGCTGGGCAAAATGATTCGCTTTTTCAAGCGCGAGGGCGTCCGACACGCCATCATGGCCGGGCAAGTCAAGCATCGGCAAATTTTCAGCGGGGCGCTTCCTGACTGGCGCATGGCGCAAATGCTCGTCCGATTGGCCCGCAACAACACTGACTCGCTGTTGGGTGCGGTCGTCGCCGAGCTAGCCGCCGACGGCATCGAGCTGGTGGATTCAACGCTTTTTGTGCCACACCTTCTGGCGCCACAGGGGGTGTTGACCCGCCGTCGGCCAAACGCCCGCGAGCGCGCCGACATTGATTATGGACTTGAAGTGGCGCAGGTGATCGCCGGGCTAGACCTAGGACAAACCATTGTCATCCGCAACCGGGCGGTTGTCGCGGTCGAAGCCATGGAAGGCACGGACGCCGCCATTTTGCGCGCCGGCGAGGTGGCTCGGCGACGGGAGCTAACCGTTGTCAAAGTCGCCAAGCCGCAGCAGGACATGCGCTTTGACGTGCCGGTGGTCGGTCTCCCGACGATCGAAACCATGATTGCCGCCGGAGCAACGGCACTGGCCGTCACCGCCGGCAAAACGCTGATCTTCGACCGCGAGGCAGCCGTCGCCCTGGCGAATCAGCGCCACTTGACGGTCGTCGGCGTTTAGCTTTGACGTCAAAAACCTTCCATTGTGGGACGCCTTGGACGTACTCTCTCAGCCTCGACAGGTCGCCGTTGACGGCAATCACTTTGAAACTCTGAAAAGCCTGTGCACAACATTCCGTTCGGGCGAGAAGTTCAATGTGTGCTTCCAAGGCGTGACGGCGCCACGCATCCAGCGCGAGCTTTCCTTCAGCAGCGGTTTTCCGATTACCCTACAGAGTGATGGCGACACTCGGATTTGCCTAACAACCGGCGACGGTGGTGTGACCTTTGAGGAGCTCCTCGAACTCCTGAGCGCGCAGGAGAGGGTGCAGTTTAGGCTGTAAACGTTCAATATACGGCGGGTCTGAAAGTCCGGTTTGAGATGGCTTGTCGGGTCAGCACTGGTCAAAGACTGCCTGGTCATTACCAAGATGACGTTGTTGCCAGGACAGCCAGCCTTGTGACCCCTTGTTGTTTGGCCAACAACAACGCTAGGGATGGGCGTAGTACCCTTCGCGATTGGTCCGCACAACGGCATCAGGGTAGCGTAAGCGGACGGAAATGCGCCGAAAGCCGCCTTGCCCATCGGCAGCTTCCGGCTCATAGGCTAGGGTATAGCTGGTGGCTGCATCCTTGGCGATGGCCCGGAAGACCTGGCTATAGTCCTTTCCGGGTGTGATCGGGAAGTCACGCCCGCCGGTCAGGGGTACGAGGCGCGTCGCATCCAGCGGTGTTGGGACACGAATACGACCGGCGACCGTCAAGGTGTAGGAGGGCGAGGTAACGCTGTAGACGGTGACTTCCTGTTCGTTGATCCGCCGGAGCAAATCGTCCAGGTTGACGTTACTCGCGCTGTCAAAACCGTCCGTCAATAAAACAACCATCCGTCGTAGGAAGCGTCCGGCGCGTTGGCGTGGTACCTTTTTGAAAAGACTAACCGACTTGTCCAGCGCATCAAATAAGCGCGTTGAACCACCGAAGTTTCTAAACTGATCCAGCTTCGCCAAAAGCTTGCCGGGTTCTTTGGTGAAGCCTTCAAGGACGCGCACCTCGTTGTTGAACGTCACGAGGGCAAACACCGACTCGGGGTGTCGTTCGGCCAGAAAGGCGGCAAGCGCCTGCCGCTGCAGTGCGGCTTCTTCTGGAGTCACGCTGCCCGACACATCAAAAGCGAACACGACTGCCAGCGGCCGAAGCGCTTGTTCGCCGTTTGCCTGAAAAAACGCAATCCGGCGCGGCTGACCATCCTCGTAGAGGAGAAAATCATCACGGTCCAGCCCGGTCAGCGGGCGTCCCTGGCGGTCGGTGACGGTCACTTCGATTGTCACAAGATCGCTGCGCAACACAATGTCTTCCTGTGCCTGGGCCGAAACCTGGGACACCGTAACAATCGGGCAGACTACAAGCAACAAACCGATCCAGGGAAGCAGGATGTTCATTGTCGCCGTCATCATTTCCATCCTTTCGGGGAAGCCGGGTTATAGCGCAAATTCTTACACGGTCCACTTGTGCGACGCGATATAGTTATGTGGCCCCAGAAAATGTCGCCAAAAGTGGTGTTGTGGCGCGAGGTGGACGACCGTGATTCGATTTGAAGATATTGCCGAAAAAGTCGAACGCTACCACCCCACCGCCGATCTCGATCTGCTGCGGCGAGCGTATCTGCTATCAGCTCAGATGCACAAAGGACAGGTACGGAAGTCAGGCGAGCCGTACCTTATGCACCCTTTGGCGGTGGCCTACATTTTGGCCGAAATGCGTTTGGATGTCATTTGTGTAACGACCGGCTTGCTGCACGATGTTGTTGAGGATACCCACGTAACCCTGGATGAGCTGCGCGCCCAGTTCGGCGATGAAATTGCGCATCTGGTGGATGGGCTGACCAAAATCTCCGGGATCGAATACACCTCGCGCGAGGAGCGGCAGGCGGAGACCGTCCGCAAGATGCTGCTGGCTATGGTGGACGATATTCGCGTGGTGTTGGTCAAGTTGGCTGACCGGCTGCACAACATGCGCACCCTCGACTACCTGCCCCCGGAAAAACGTGCCGCCAAGGCTCAGGAAACGCTCGACATTTACGCGCCGATTGCCCACCGGCTGGGGATGGGGAAGATACGTGGCGAACTGGAGGATCTGAGCTTTCAGTACCTTTATCCCGACGACTATCGTCACCTCAAAGCCATCGTTGACCAGCGTCGTCCGGCGCTCGAAGCTGACCTAGCGCATGTTCGTGCGACACTTCAGGAAAAACTCCCGGAGCACAATGTCAAGGTCGTCGAGATTCAAGGCCGCATCAAGCGGCTGTACAGCCTCTATCGCAAGCTCAAGGAACGCGCGATTTCGATTGATCAGGTTTACGACCTGATGGCCGTTCGTGTGATTACGCAGGACATCGCAGATTGTTACGCGGCCGTGGGTGTTGTCCACAACATCTGGAAGCCTGTCCCAGGCCGCTTCAAAGACTGGATCGGTATTCCGCGTAACAACATGTACCAGTCGCTCCACACTTCCGTCGTCGGCGACATCGGCCATGCTTTTGAAGTACAAATTCGCACGGCTGAAATGCATAAGGTCGCCGAAGAGGGCATTGCTGCACATTGGCGTTACAAGGAAGGGCGCTCGGGTGTCAAGGAGGATCACGAAGCCTATGCCTGGCTCAAGCGCCTCGTGGAATGGCAACAGGAGGTCTCCGATTCACGGGAATTTCTCGACGAGCTAAAAATCAACCTCTACCCGAATGAGGTGTACGCCTACACGCCGAAGGGTAAGGTGCTGGAGTTGCCGCGTGGCTCATGTCCGATTGATTTCGCCTATGCCATCCACAGTGACATCGGCCACCAGTGCGTCGGCGCCAAAGTCAACGGCAACATTGTCAAGCTGTCATACGAGCTCAAAAACGGCGATGTCGTTGAGATTCTGACTTCGCCGAGCGGCAAACCGAGCCACGATTGGTTGAAACTGGTTAAAACCGCCCGTGCCCGGAACAAAATTCGGCGCTATCTGGTGGAAACTGAGCGCCGCCGCTCGCTCGAAATCGGCCGTAAATCGCTGGAGCGCGAAGCCGATCGGCTAAAGCTCAACCTCCGCAAGCTTATCGAATCCGGTGAGCTTAATCGCACGGCGCAGGATCACGGCTATCAGCGGGACGAAGACCTCATTGCTGCCATTGGCTACGGCAAGCTTGAAGCAAGGCATGTATTAGCCAAGTTTGTTCCGCCGTCCAAGCTCACCCAACTGGACGCACAGACACCGGCCAACGGCCTTGCCAAAGTCGGCCGACTGGTTAAAAAGTATCTCCGCCTCGGCCCGGATCGCATTCAGGTGCGTGGCATCGACGATATTTTGGTGTTTCGCGCACGCTGCTGCTCGCCAATTCGGGGTGAAAAGATTATTGGCTACATCACACGCGGGAAAGGGGTCGCTGTTCACCGGGCTGACTGCCCCAACGCTGCGAGCCTGATGATCAATCGGGAACGCATTATTGACGTTGATTGGGTCATTGAAACCGAGGGGACAACGACGTACCCTGTGACGCTTTCCGTGACGACAGAAAACCGTCCCGGCGTCTTAGCCAGTGTCACAACGGCTGTGGCAGAAATCAAAACCAATATCCGCGAGTCGCATGCCCATGTTAGCCCAGACGGCTTTGGGCGCATCACCATCACGCTGGATATCCATGATGCCAAGCATCTGTCGCGGGTGATGCGGGCGATTCGGAATGTTTCCGGCGTGATCGGGCTGGAGCGGCTGATTGAAGCCACGGACAGCCCATAGTGCAGGGTGCGCAATCGGTACGGTTAGCACCCCCGGCACCTCCTGCTGGTTGTCGGGTACTAGGCGTGTGGCGGGACGCAGGTGGACACAAAGTAAGCGCGGCAGCATCTCGCCGATGCTGCCGCGCGCCAGATTGGGACGGATGTGTAAGCCGAATTCTGTTCCGTCAAACGACGGCGACGGTCATTCATCTAGGCCGACGATTGCTCGTCGGCTCAAGCGACCTACCCGGAGATGCACCCGCCGGCGGCGGGACTCGGACGAGCAGCCCTCGGTCACCTCCATATTTGGTCTTGCACCACGAGGAGTTTGCCTAGCCGAACGTGTTACCACGCTCGCTGGTGCGCCTTTACCGCACCGTTTCACCATCGCCACTCCTACGTCCGGCCCTTGGTGCCGGAGCGTATAAGTCAGGCTGTCTGTTCTCTGTTGCACTTGTCGTCGCGCCCGGCACGGCAGTGCCGTGCCGAACACGCCCGGCCGTTAGCCGGCTCGCTGCTCTACGGTGTTCGGACTTTCCTCTCCCTGCACCGCCGCAAGCGCGGCAGTACAGGCAGCGACCGTCCCATCCGTCCCAAACTCAAGGCCCGACCGGCGCAGGCGGCTGGCGGAGGAGGAGGGATTCGAACCCTCGATACAGTTTCCCGTATACAGCATTTCCAATGCTGCGCCTTCAGCCACTCGGCCACCCCTCCGACAAGCAACGCTTCCTACAAGCGGCCCTCTGATGAGACAACGGAACGTCGCCTCCCAGCCGAGCGTTCCGCCCCACCATGCTCAAGAATTCTGGCGGTGAGGGTGGGATTCGAACCCACGGTACAGTTACCCGTACATCGGTTTTCGAGACCGACCGATTCAGCCACTCTCGCACCTCACCCCATCTGATAATCGTTCAAAGAGCATATCATTGCCGGCGCTTGCGAAAGAAGTCCCGCAGTACATCGCCGCATCGTAGCGCTTGCACCCCACCGGTCACAACAAGACGGTGGTTGAGTACCGGGCTTGTACACAACCCGAAGTGGCTGACGACGGCGCCGGCCTTCGGATCCAGAGCACCGAAAACCAGGCGGGCAATGCGCGCCTGAATCAGCGCTCCGGCGCACATGGCGCAAGGCTCGAGCGTCACATAGAGCGTGGCTTCGGTCAAGCGATAATTGCCTAATTGCTGCGCTGCCGCCCGCAGGGCGACAATTTCAGCGTGTGCCGTAGGATCACAAGCGGTACGAGTCCGATTCCCGGCCCGGGCAATTAGTTGGTTGCCGACGACGACCACGGCCCCAACCGGCACTTCATCGCGCTCAAGGCACGCATAGGCTTCTTGCAGCGCCAAGCACATCCAGGCGTCGTCCCCGGTGCGGGCCTCATCGGTGAGTGCCCTGGTTGTTTCTCGGCCCTGTGTCATTGACGTGTTTTCCCGGCATAGAAACATCTGTTCCTGTGCTTTTTAGGAGAGCAACCATCCTACAGCGCTTGCCAAATAGCGACCGGACGCCCACAATCGCCATCCTTCCCCACTTGCCGCAGTGGGTTGTGACCACCGGACGTCGCGGAGGGGAAACGGTCAGTGGGGTATTCCATCGGCGAGTTTTGACGTCATGGCAAAAAGTTTGGTTGTTGTGGAGTCTCCGGCCAAGGCGAAGACAATCACGAAGTATCTCGGTCAGGACTTTACCGTACTGGCTTCCTACGGCCACATCAAGGATTTACCTGAAAAGGAACTGGGTGTGGATATTGAGCATGGGTTTGAGCCAACCTACGAACTCATTCCCGATACCAAGAAGCGCAACAACGCCAAGACTGTGCGCGAGCTGAAAGCTGCTGCGCGTGCCGCCGACGCCATTTACCTCGCTGCCGATCCGGACCGCGAGGGCGAGGCAATTTGCCAGCACTTGCGTGAGGAGTTGGTTGGCGACAAAGGCCACAAGCCGGTTTATCGGCTGCTGTTCAATGAGATCACGAAGGACGCCATCCAAGCCGCACTCCAGCATCCGCAGCAGATCAATACGGCGCTGGTGGAAGCTCAGCAGGCGCGACGTGTGCTGGACCGGTTGGTTGGCTATCAAGTGAGCCCAATGCTGAACCGGCGCCTGGGGGGCGGCAAGATGGCGCTTTCGGCCGGGCGCGTGCAGTCGGTCGCGTTGCGGTTGGTGGTCGAACGCGAGCGCGAGATTCAAGCCTTCAAACCGACCGAATACTGGACCTTTACTGCGCACTTTGCCGCCGAGCTGCCGCCGGCGTTCACCGCGCATCTGTTCTCTATTGCAGGCGCAACACTCAAAACAGGCGACTTCGACAAAGTTCGCAAAAACGAGCGTCACATCCGCAATGAAGCGGAAGCCCGCGCCGTTGAGCAACAACTGCGTGCGGTGGGCGAATGGCGGGTAGCATCGGTCACGACCAAAGAGAAAAAACGCAACCCTGTTGCGCCGTTTATCACCTCCACCCTCCAGCAGGAAGCGGCTCGCAAGTTGTCTTTCTCGGTCAAGAAAACCATGCAGATCGCGCAGAAGCTCTACGAAGGTGTCGAGCTTGGCGCGGAAGGCAGCGTCGGATTGATCACGTACATGCGGACGGACTCCACACGCATTGCCGACTCGGCGCTGGGTGAGGTGCGCACGTTCCTTGCCGCCCACTACGGCAAGGACAAACTGCCCGCCAGGGCCAATCAGTACAAGAACAAGAAAGGTGCCCAGGATGCCCACGAGGCCATTCGTCCTACCTCGGTGGTCCGAACCCCGGACCAGGTGGCACCCTATCTCGAACCCGATGAGTTGGCGCTGTACCGGTTGATCTGGCAGCGGTTCGTGGCCTCACAGATGGTTCCGGCCGTCTATGACGCGACGACGATTGAGATTGTGGGCGGCGACAGCTTTGTATTTCGGGCAACCGGTTCGGTGCTGCGGTTTGCAGGATTTCTGGCGGTGTACGAAGAAGGCAAGGATGAGGGCGACGCCGAGGATGATGCCCTGGCGCTCAAGCTACCGGCAGTAACGGCCAGTGAGGTTGTCGTGTGCCATCAGCTACAGGCCAACCAAAGCTTTACCAAACCGCCGGCGCGGTACACAGAAGCCACACTGGTGAAGACGCTGGAAGAGCAAGGCATTGGGCGACCGTCCACCTATGCGCAAATTTTGTCGGTCATTCAGGCGCGCGAGTACGTGGAAAAACGCGATGGTCGTTTCTACCCAACTGATTTAGGGATGGTGGTGGCCGATGTTCTGACCGAAAACTTTACCGACTTATTTGATCCGGGCTACACCGCCCTGCTGGAAGCACAGCTCGATGAGATTGAAGAGGGGAAGCGTCACTGGCGTGATGCCCTCGATGAGTTTTACGAAAAGTTTCAGGCAGACCTCAGGGCAGCAGAAGCGAACATCAAAAAGGCCAAAGCCGGCGTAGCCACCGACGAAACTTGCCACAAATGCGGCGCGCCGATGGTGCTCAAGCTGGGAAGGTTTGGGAAGTACCTTGCCTGCACCAATCTGGAGTGCAAGGCGACACGCGACTACGGCCAGCGGACAAGCGGCGCGGAAGAAGGCGAAACGGCGGGTGGAGCTGCCGTTCACGGTGAGATTACCTGCGAGGTGTGCGGGCGGCCTATGGTGCTCAAGAAAGGGCGCTGGGGTGAGTTCCTGGCCTGTACAGGTTATCCCGAATGCAAAACAACACGGCGGCTGACGAAAAGCGGCGTGCCGAAACCACCGGACATTGTACTTGACGAGGCCTGTCCGAACTGTGGGAAGCCGCTGGCGGTCAAACACGGGCGCTTTGGCGAATTTACGGCCTGCTCCACCTACCCAAAGTGCAAATATGTCAAGCGTGACACCGTCAAGTATGTGCGCTGTCCGCGACCAGGCTGCGGCGGTGACATCATTGAACGTAAGTCACGGCGCGGGTCGTTGTTTTACGGCTGTACCAACTACCCCACTTGTGAGGTCGTGTACTGGGATAAACCGGTTCCGGAGCCTTGTCCGAACTGTGGCGCACCGTTCACGCTGGAGAAGACGACCAAGCGCAGCGGCGCGTATCGTTACTGCGCCGACAAGGAAAGATGTGGCTGGACTGAGGTGCCACGCATGACCAGAGCGGCCAAAAAGTCCACCGAAGCTCTTGCTGAAGCGCCGCCTCCGATGGAAGAGACCGGCGCGCCGGCCGCGGCGCAGCCGGCTGTGTCCACGCCTGGTCAATCGGCCGCCAGCGCAGCCTAGCCTGGCATTCGTGGACGTTCGGGGCTGCCGGGAGGCTTTCACCGCCGGGCGGGACGACACCTGGCGTGGGCGGTACAAACAAGCCCCGGAAAAGAGCTGATTGTTGCAGGAGCACCCTGTCAGTGTCACCGCACGGCTGTGCAGCGCAGCTTCTCGTCGTACGCATTGTGCGCCAGCCACGCTTCGTAAGGGATGGGATAGAAGCGCACTTCGTCTCCCGGTGCTAATCGGGATGGCGACGGCACCGCGGGATTGAACATCCGCAGGGGGGTTCTTCCGATTAACTGCCAGCCGCCGGGCGAAGCTGTCGGATAAATCCCGGTTTGCCGATCCGCAATGCCGACGCTGCCGGCCGGTACTTGTGGACGTGGTGTGGCCCGGCGTGGTGTGGCAATCCGCTCGTCAACCAGTCCGAGGTAGGCGAAGCCGGGCAGGAAACCGAGCATGAAAACGCGGTAGATCGGACGGCAGTGGTAGGCGATGACCTCCTCCACCGACAGCCCGTGCTGGTCGGCGACGAATGGTAGGTCAGGGGCGCAGCGCAGGTCGTAGCAAACCGGAATTGCAACCCGCCGCTGGGGAGAACTGTCGGTTGCTACAGGGCGGGAGAGCAAGCGTTCAAGATAGGCAGCGACTGCAGCGTAGGCCGTCGGAAACGCAGGGTAGGCGCGTTGTACCGCGTCAGGTGCGTAGAACACTGTGAGCGACGCATAGGCCGGAACCGCCTCTTGATAGCCCACAAAGGGATGTGCGGCCAGTGCCATGTCAAGGCGGCGCGTCTGTTCGTGGAGTTCCGGTAAAATGGCTTGTCCGAACTCAACCGTCAGGGCGTTGTCCGTGAGAGGAAACAGGCGTGGGGGTGTCCGGTCTGCGGTCATGGTTGTCAGGGCGCAGCAATGCACACCCCATCGCCTTCGAGCGCCTGCCGGATGGCCTGGGCGAACATCAGTGCCTGTGGGCCGTCACCGTGCAGGCAAAGTGTCGTTGCCTGCACGGTGACCACTTGCCCGTCGTCGGCGACGACGCTTTGTGTATGAACGATCTGGCGGGCCTGGGTGACTGCTTCCTGCACATCGGTAACAAGTGCGCCGGATTGAGAGCGGGGGACCAGCATCCCGTCGGACCGGTAGCGACGGTCGGCAAACGCTTCCCCTACCGCGCGCAGACCAATTCGCTCAGCCTCCGTTAGGAGGCAGCTCCCCGCTAACCCGTAGAGGACGAGCGTGCCGTCCACCTTGGCCACGGCCTGCGCAATCGCAGCGGCAATCTCAGGCGTACGTGCTGCCCGGTTGTAAAGCGCCCCATGCGGCTTGACGTGATGCAGGCGACCGCCCAGCGCCTCGCACACGCCCTTGACGGCGGCAATCTGATAGAGAACGCAGTCAAACACTTCTTCCGCCGTGAGCGCCATATCGCGCCGGCCAAAGCCTAGCAGATCGGGATAACCCGGATGTGCGCCGATGGCTAACCGGTGCGCCAAGGCCAGTACAATGCTTCTGCGCAGCGTGTGCGGATCGCCCGCGTGAAAACCGCAGGCCAAGTTGACGGAAGACACATAGGGCAGTAGCGCTTCGTCCTGTTCCAGTCGCCACTGACCAAAGCTTTCGCCGACGTCCGCGTTCAGATCCACCGTCGCCATCATTTGCCCCAAACGGCTATGACATTGGTCATGTTACGGACATAAGTCATTCTGCGGGCGGCGCTCCTTTTTCTTGGTGTCGTCTTGCTTGTCGTCGTCTCTGCGGTTTTCGTCTTTCGGTTTCTTGTCAATGTAGCGCGGCTCTTTTTTCTTGTCGTCGGGTGATCTGTCCTGTGTGTCGTCTTGCGCCGTGATTGCCGGCACAGGCGGTTCGGTCACCTGCGCGGCGACGCTGCCCACAAAAGCACTTGACGCTGCCGTACCAAACAGCCAACCCGTTAGGACAAACAACGAACCCACCTTACGCATACAATGAACGCCCCTCAAGCCGGCCCAACCGCTCCCAGGTCCGCGATGCACGCTACGCCACTTTGGTTGCACAAGCGCCCTCAGCTTTGGTGAACTATGTCGTATGTTCAGCAGTGAAAAGATTTACTCTCTATCAGAACTCGCAGCACACGTCGCGGCGTGGCGGCGCGCAAGTCGGCGGATTGTCCTGGCGAACGGCTGTTTCGACCTCCTCCACGTCGGACACATCCGCTACCTGCAGGCGGCGCGTGCCTGTGGTGATGCGCTCGTGGTCGGCGTCAACGGTGATGCGGCGGTTCGGGAACTCAAGGGTCCTGGGCGGCCGATCATGCCGGATGTCGAACGCGCTGAAATTCTGGCGGCGCTGGCCTGCGTGGACGCCGTCGTGATT
>CALGZC010000031.1 GCA_937934745.1 uncultured Blastocatellia bacterium | reverse complement strand
CTGAGGACAGGCGGGCGCTTGCCGCGACTGGCAACGGAGGCCGTCCCCCCATGGCCAACGATTTGTCGGACGAACGCTGGGCGCGCATTCACGCCCTGTTGCAAGAGGCGATTGAGTTGTCGCCGGCGGCGCGGCGCGACTTCATCGCCGCCGCCTGCGGCGACCATCCGAGCCTGAGTCAGGAAGTCCTGGCGCTGTTGGAGACATACGAGGCGGACGAAGCCTCCTGGAGCTTCAAATCCTCGCCGCTGTTCGGCTACGCCCTGCGCGCGCTGGCCGCGCAGGGGTCGGCGTCTTTGGCGGGCAGCAAAATCGGCAGCTACCGCCTGGTCCGCGAGCTGGGCGCCGGCGGCATGGGCGCCGTGTATCTGGGCGTCCGGGATGACGAAGCCTTTGAAAAGCAAGTCGCCATCAAAGTCGTCAACCAATACGCGGCCGATGCCGATTTTCTCAAGCGGCGCTTGCGCGTGGAGCGGATGATTCTGGCGCGCCTGGAGCATCCGCATATCGCGCGCCTGCTCGACGGGGGCGCGACCGACGCCGGGTTGCCCTTCTTTGTCATGGAGTATGTGCCGGGCGTCCCCATCACGACCTATAGCGATCGGCATTCCCTGACGATTCGGCAGCGGCTGGAGCTGTTCCAGCTCGTGTGCGACGCCGTTCACTCTGCGCACCAGAATCTGGTCGTCCACCGCGACCTCAAGCCAAGCAACATTCTCGTCACGGAGGACGGCGCGCCAAAGCTGATTGATTTCGGCATCGCGAAGCTCCTCGCCGAACAGGAGCAAGGCCCGCAGCCGCGCGTGACCACCATCCAGCGCGCCATGACGCTTCCCTACGCCAGTCCAGAGCAGGTTCGGGGCGAGCCGGTGACCACGGCCTCGGATGTATATTCGCTGGGCGTTGTTCTCTACGAGCTTTTGACCGGCTGCCTGCCCTTTCAGGCCGCCGAGGGGCAGCCGTCGCTGGAATGCCAGATTCAGCAGTCCGCGCCCAAGCTGCCGAGCGTCGCCGCGCGCAACCGCCAACTCGCGGGCGACCTGGACGCCATTATCCTGCGCGCCATGCACAAGGATCCGCCGGCGCGCTACGCTTCGGCGGAACAGCTTGCCGCCGACATCGGGCGATATTTGCAGGGCTGGCCAGTCTTGGCGCGCGGCGCTTCGGCGCGCTACCGGCTGCGGAAGTTTCTGCGCCGGCACCGCCTGACGGTGGCGCTCACGCTGGCGCTCGTCACGGCGCTGGCGGCGGCGGCGGCTATCTCGCGGCAGCAGGCCCGGGTGGCGCGTCAGGCGCAGGCGCAGGCCGAGCGGCGCTTTCAGGAAATCTGGCAACTGGCGCGGTCGAATGTCTTTGAGCTGCAGGACGCCATCGCGCAGCTCCCCCGCTCGACGGGGACGCGCGGCCTGCTCGTTCAGCAGACGCTTGGCTACCTTGACCGGCTCAGCCAGGAAGCCGGCGCGGACCCGGGATTTTACCGCGAGCTGGGGCGCGCCTACCTTCGCGTCGGCGAAGTCCAGGGGCGGCCGTACACGCCAAATCTTGCCGACGTGTCGGGAGCGCGAAAGAGCTATGACCAGGGATTGCGGTGGTTAGAAAAGGCGCATCAGGCGCGGCCGGATGACATCGCCTGCCAACGGGAGCTGAGTATCGGTCATGAGCGACTGGCCGAGTTGCTGATGTATCGCCTGGGCGATTTCGCGGCGGCCCGTTTGCACTTGGATCGCATGCAAGCGCTTCGCCAAAGCGTCGCGCAGACGCGCTCCGCCGACCCTGAGACACAGTACCTCGCCGCGACGGCGGCCATCCTCGAAGGCGACTGGCATCACATGCAGGGCGCTGTCGGTGCGGCGCTCCAGAGCTTTACCGTGGCGCAGCGCCGGCTTGAGCCGTTGGCCGGCGCGACTGGGGCGGCATCCTGCTACCGCCAGAAGCTCGCCGCGGTCAGGCAGCGCAAAGTGTACTGCCTGCTCAACCTTGGCCTACTGGCCGAACGGGCGGGGCTGGCGACCGAGGCGGAGCGAGCGTACCAGCAAGCCTGGGCAATGCATCAGCATGCGCTCGAAATGCGGCAGCAACTGGCAGCGGCGCAGCCGGGTTCGGTCGAGCGGCGGCGGTCGGTCATTGACAGCCTGGTCGATCAGGCGGAACTGAACGGCCGGCTGCGCCGCTATGCGGCAGCGCGCGCTTGGTTTGGGGAAGCGCTCAAGCAATTCGAGGCGCTGGCGGCCGAAGACCAGGACAATCGGGAACTGCTGTTTGATATGGTTTCCCTCCTTGGTCGCTTCGCCGCCATGGAGGAAGCGGCCGGACAGACCGAAGCCGCGCTCGCGCAGTGGCGACGGATTGAGCGTTTGACGCAAAAGATAGCCGATTACAACGCGCGGGAGGCAGAGCACCTATACCGTGACACGCTGCTCAACCTGATGCGGCTGGCGGCGCAGCGCGGGCAAGCCAGCCTGGCGCGCGCGGCAGAGCAGAAGCTCGAAGGCGAGCTGGATTCCCTGACCGACAGCGCCCAACGGGTCCGTTACTGGCTCGCGCTCGCGCTCGCGCGCCGCCAGATGAATGACCTCAAAGGCGCGCAACAAGCGCAATCCAGCCTGGCGCAGTGGCTGGCGCAAAACGCCACCGCGCAGGCCGACCACGCAGCTTGCGCTCTGGCGGCAACGATTTATCTCGGCGATGAAGCGCCGGAGCTGGCCAGTCCGCGCCGGGCGGCGGCGTGGGCGCGGCGCGCGCTGGCGCAGCCAAGCTTGGACACGCTGTATCTGACGCCGTTGCTGATCAAAGCCCTCGAACGGGCCGGAGACATTGCCGAAGCCAATCGCCAACGGCAGGACCTGGCGCAGACAGTTCGCGCGCTTTGCGCGGAAAGCCTCTAGACGGCTCGACCTACGTCAGGCTTCACCGCCAATCGCGCGGAGCGCCCTTTGCCGAGCCAGGAGCGGAGAGCGCCGAGGAAGCGCCGCCGTCCAGAGGGCGCCGCGCCATCGCCTGTAAGTCCTGCCAAACGCGCGCCGCGCAGGCATGTCCGCTGACGACGGCGCTCTCGATGGTGGCCGGCAGTCCGGTATCGGTCCAGTCGCCGGCCAGGTAAAACCCCCGGATGGCAGTTCGATGCGCAGGGCGCAGCCTTTCCGCCGCCGGCGTGGCGGAAAAGGTCGCCTGCCGTTCCTTGATGACCCGCGCATGCGCCAACCGCGCGCTATTGACCTTTGACGTAACTCGCCTTAGATCGTCTAAAGCCAAGTCAATCAAGTCTTTGGCCGACATGTGGACGATGTCGCGGGCGGCGCTGACGACCAGCGCGAGGTGATGTAAGTCAGAGGCCGGGGTGGTCAGCGCCCGCTTGTCAAACGCCCACTGCATGGTAGTGCCGATCAGACCGACAAACGGCGCTTCAAAAAGCGGACGATCGAACCACAAGTTGACCGACACAATGGGCGAGCTATGGAGCTGGGCGGCCGCGGGCGCCAGCGCGCCGGCGTACTTGGCGACATCCTGGGGCGGGGCGGCGCTGATGCAGGCGGTGGCCGAGATGGTCTCGCCATCGGCCAGGGTCACGCCACAGAAGCGCCCGCGCTCGACGCCGATGGCCTTGACGCCGGACTGCGCCCGGACGCTACCGCCGCGCGCCTCGATAAAGCGCCGCGCCTGCTCGACGTACAGCTCGCTGAGTCCGACGGTCGCGACGACCATCCGCGAGTCGGCGAAGCGCCCGCCAAACCCCTGATGCAGAACGCGCATGAGCAGCGGGGCAGCGGCGCGCTCGGGCGGCTCGTTGAGCGTGGCGATGACGAGCGGATCCCAGAACCGCTCCCGCATGCGCGGCGACTGCCGACACTCGCGCAGCCAGTCGGCCACCGTCGCCTCGGCGTAGCGGGCGCGGTAATCGCGCTTGGCGCGCAGGAGGCTCCATCCCACACGCCATAACCCAAGCTTGTCGGACGGCGTCAGACCGTTCAGACGGAGCAATCCGACCAGCATGTGGAGCGGCGCGGGCAGCGGCGGACAGACAAGCGAGGCCGCGCCATCCGGCGCAAGGAAATCCACGCGCGGCGCGTCAAAGGCGCGCACCAGATGCCGGCTGCCGATGCGCTCCAAAAAGCGCAGCGTCTCGTGATAGCAGCCCATCATGAGGTGCTGGCCGTTGTCTATGGTGTCGCCGGTCACTTCGTCCCGGAGCGAATAGGCGCGCCCGCCGAGGCGGGGACGGCGTTCGAGAACCAGGACGCGCGCGCCCGCTTCGGCGAGCGCAGTTGCTGCGGATAGGCCGGCGAAACCACCGCCGATGACAAGGCAATCCCAAGAAGTGGTCATCAAAAAAAGGCGCGCCGGGTGACGCGCCTGCAGGCAGTTGAGCCGTGGGCAAGGGATGCCGCGCGCCGAGTTACGGAATGCGAATGACCTGCCCAGGGTAAATCAGATCGGGGTTCTTGATGGTGTCGCGGTTGTGCTCGTAGATGTTCTGCCACGTCGTGCCGTACTGCGCGGCAATCTTGCTCAGCGTGTCGCCGGCCTTGACCGTGTAGGTCTGTCCGCCGGCGCCATCGTCGGTAATGGCAAACACCAGATCGCCGGCGCTGAGCGAAGGGTCAATGATTTGCCAGGCATCGAGCAGCTTTTGCTTGACCTCGGCCGTCGTCGAGCCGGACAGCGTCAACACGCCGTCCACTTCTGAAGCCGAAAAGTCCCTCACCCCATGCCGATGGGCCATATCAATCAAAGCGCGGTATTTCTCGGTTACGGACATCGGAGCGACCTCCTATTGCTCCATAAGCTCGGTTGAAGTGACTTTTTTGGGCTTGGCCGAGCCAACCGCAGCCAGAACGGCGGCCTTCTTGCCTTTCGGCACCGTGCCCTTGACGGTGGCTTCGCCGTTCATAACCGTCACGGTCACGCCGGTGATCTTCGCCTTCTCCAGGGCCGCCTCGATGGCGCTCTGAAGCTGGATGTCCTCGGCTGAGGGCGTTGGCGGCTCTGGCGCAGGCGGCGGTGGCTCTGGCTGAGCGGCGGGCGGGGCAGGAGGGGGCGATTCCGGTTTCTTTTCTTCTGAGCTGCAGGCGGCGGTCAACGCGAGGCCGGCTGTCAGCGCCAAACCAAGGCAGAGCGTGGAGACCCTGAAAGAGGGGTAAGTGAGCATAGGAAAAAGCCTGTCTCCCGGAAAGAAGTTGTGGTCGAACACCGGCAGCCTAGCATGCATACGGACACTAGCATAGCAAAAGATGGGCAGCGAAAGATGCACCGCCTATCACCAAACTCAGTAGGGATTGGGTGCGCCGACCACGCACCGGGCCGTATCGCGCGCGATCAGCAACTCTTCATCGGTTGGAATGACGTAGGCGGCCAATCGGGCGCCGTCCTGACTGATCAGACCTTCCCGGCGGTTGACACACTCGTTGTTGCGAGCCGGATCAAGGGGCAAGCCAAACCATTCCAAGCCCTCGCAAATTTTGGCGCGGACCTCGGGGGCGTTTTCGCCGATACCGCCGGTGAAGACAACGGCATCGGCCCCGCTCATCGCGGCCAGGTAAGCGCCAATATACTTCTTCGCCCGGTAGCAAAACATCCCAACGGCGAGCTTGGCCCGGCGGTCATCATGTTCACGGATTTCATCCAGGAGATCGCGCATGTCATTGGTCAAGCCCGAAACGCCGAGCAAGCCCGATTGCTTATTGAGCAGGGCTTCGATTTCGCGTGCCGTAAAGCCTTCTTTCATCTCAAGGAAGTCCACAATCGAGGGGTCGAGATCGCCGGTGCGCGTCCCCATCATCAGGCCTTCGAGCGGCGTAAATCCCATCGAGGTGTCCACCGACGCGCCGGCCTTGATGGCGCAGGCGGAACAGCCGTTGCCCAGATGGAGGGCAATAATGTTGGTTTCCTCGCGTGACTTGCCCGTGATCTGACGGTAGCGATAGGCGACATAGCGAAAGGATGTGCCGTGAAAGCCGTACCGGCGCAGCCGGTGGCGGCGGTACAGTTGATAGGGCAAAGCGTAGAGATAAGCGGTTTCCGGAAGGGTTTGGTGGAAGGCCGTATCGAAGACGGCGACTTGCGGGAAGCCGGGGCCGAATACCTCGACCCCGGCGCGGATGCCCTTGAGGTTGGCCGGGTTGTGGAGCGGGGCCAGATCAATACAGGCTTCAATGCCACGGATCACATCATCGGTAATCAGCGTGGAGTGGGTAAAGCATTCGCCCCCGTGGGCCACCCGGTGGCCAACGGCGTGAATATCGGAAACGCTCTGCACCTCGGCGATGCCGGAGTCGCTCGAGCAGGCCCAGCGCAGGATTTGCTCCACTGCCTGCCGGTGATCGCGCACAGGCGCAGTTTGGCGGGAAACCTTGCTGTCCACGCGAAAGCTAAGGACGGCCTCGCCGCCGATGCGCTCGACAATTCCGGTGGCGAGTCGGCGGTCGGCGTTGCGCTCGATGGCGTCAAGATCGGTGGCGATGATTTGAAACTTAACCGAGGAGCTGCCGCAGTTGAGAACAAGAATATTCATCGTAGGTCTCGCAGAAAACGATTGTAGGGTCACGGGGCGTCGTTGGGTTCAAAACATTCCCTGAAACCAGTGTCGCTGTAGAACGCCGGAAAAGCAAAAGGGGCCGGGTGGAGTGCCGCTTCTGACGGTTGTGCGGCGTGGTTGGGTTATGCCTCAGGGCGGCGACGACAGCCTTGACGTTGAGCTGTTTGCGGGCTAGGGCATATGCAGGTCAACGTCGCTATATACTTTTAGGGCCAGGTCTTCTGTTGCACCGGCGTTCCATCTGCCGCAGCCCGCTGCCGTAGAGCAGGCGCGACCTGAGGCGGTATGCGTCCGGGATTGACGATAACCTTCGTGTCACGCTCTCCCCGGTCAGCACAGCGGGCGGGCTTTGCGGCGCACGCTATGTTGAGCGAATTGAAGAGGGTCGAGTTGCCGCGGATAGAGCGCGTTGCGATAGCAAGGGCGGCCATGCAGCAAGCGCCTGATGCTGGATCAAGTAGCGACGCGCTCCCGGGTTGCCAGGCAGGTCAGGCAAGGCGGTCCGGGAAAGCTTCGATTTCAGACCGGCCTAGGTCGTTCGGATGGCATTTCAGATGAGGGGCCCAGTCTGTCTGATACAAGCTTGATGGCGCCCTGGGATATATTGTCTCCAGCCCAATCGCAGTAGAACAGTAGAGACGACGCATTTCCACGGGTGTTACACTATGCCGGGAAGGGAAACTGCTCCAAGACGTGGCAATGAACTAAGACAACGAGTTGTTGATCTTACTCAACGTCTTGGATGACGAGTGCAAACCGAAGTGAGAGCGGCAAGAAGACTATGGGGACAACAACGGTACATTGACGTGGTGATTACTGATGACAAAAGCGGCAAACGCCTAGGCATTGAATGTAAGTTCCAAGCCACGCTGGGAACAGCAGAAGAGAAAATTCCCGCTACAATTCAAGACATCGCCCATTGGCCAATCCAAGGTATAGTCGTCATTGATGGCGAAGGCTTTTCTGCCAATATGCGTGGTTACTTAATGTCCACAGGCAAGGTAGTCTGGTTTGACGAACTGGAAGACTGGTTACGCCTGTATTTTGGACTGTAAAATGAGTGACTTACCTGTTCCACGACCTTTTTTGAAATGGGCCGGCGGCAAGACTCAACTCGCAGATGCGCTGCTCAAACGCAAACCGGTCTCTTTCAATGTATATCATGAGCCATTTGTCGGTAGCGGAGCGCTCTTCTTTCGCCTTTATCGAGGAAATTATATCCGACAGGCAATCCTTTCAGACATCAATCATGAACTTGTCAATACTTATCTGGCAGTTCGCGACCATGTGATGGAAGTTATCAGTATTTTGTCGGAATTTCCCCACAGCAAAGAGTTCTATTACGAGATTCGCGGGAAAGACCCGTGGAAACTAAGTCTTCCTGAACGGGCAGCAAGGATGATCTATCTCAATAAAACAGGGTACAATGGCTTGTACCGGGTCAATAAGCAAGGACAATTTAATGTCCCGTTCGGAAGTTATAAGTCACCTAAGTACCTAGATCGGGGGAATCTGCTGGCAGTCTCTCAGGCATTGCAAAATGTGGAAATCCTATGCGCTTCATTTGATACAGTCATAGATAGATCGAAATCAGGCGATTGGGTGTATTTTGATCCTCCTTACGTTCCCGTTTCTCAAACGGCTAACTTTACCTCTTACTATACAGATGGCTTTGATTTGAAAGACCATGAACGATTGCGAGATATTTGTGTTGCCTTGAGTCAAAAAAACGTTTATATTACGGTTTCCAACTCCGATACTATTGCTGTTCGATTTCTATACCAGTCTCGATATTTTACTATTGATGAAGTTCTAGCAAATCGCGCCATTAACTGCAACGGAGCAAAGCGCGGCAAGGTCACTGAATTGGTGGTGACCAATTATCCTTTCAATCGAGCAGTCCAACTTCAGTTGATTGAGCAGCAGACGCCTTCCTTTGTTTTCGACAGCGCTACCTAATATGCGCTTGCGCCTGGCCCCGGGCGGCGTTGGTGAAGCGCGAGCTGTTATGCCCCACCCATACCGTGTCCAAACCTAGCAGAAGGAGAAACTTGGGACGAATATGACGACATATGTTGACGTTTTTCCTGTTACTCCTGAAGCATTGCCCAAATTATTTGCCTATAAGATTGAAGTAATGAGCAATGATGTATCAGAGATAGGCGGAAAGTTGGTTTACCGCTTACAGAGTGAGTTTGGAGGGAACTGGATATGGTGCGGCAGTCAAATTGTCACAGATAAAGAAGTCCAAAAAGAAAAAATTAAAGCATTTCTGGAAAAACTATCAGAGCCACTGAATAACGTGACAGGAATTACTCCTAACTCAGAATGGAAACCTTCGCCTTTGGATCTAAGTGAATTTGCAGCTCGAGGTCTACTTGCTAACTACAAAAAAGAGATGCGAAAAGCGCTTGAATCCGAAACTAAGACATTTAGCAAAATCCAGATTAAACGCAAATATGATCTACGTGGCCGGGTGGTGGGCAACAAGCCAGCGGTTTCCATTACTATCTCATCATACATATTGCACACCCAATCACTGTCTGAGTTCGCTAAGGGAAAAGATGAACAAGAACTTATTGGAATGATGGTCGCTGTAGATGGAAAAGATTTCAAAGGGACAGTCAGCAAGATTGTCGGTAAAATTCAAGAATGTCGCAAACAGCTGCTCGATAAATCAAGCGATGAGGAGACACGTAATCGGATCAGACAAGCTCCTGATGATGAATTGACTGTCAATATCAGAACACGTAAAGGGGAGTACACCTATATTGCCAGTATGTTACGCCCCATCGTACGGATGGGTGATCTCGATAAAAAATTTGGAGTGAAGCCAGTCGAGATTTATAAACACCTACAACTTGCTCCATCACATAGATACAAGCTTATTCGCAAAATTGCCAAGATTGGTCAAGATACAAAAATCCTTGAAGAGAGTTTTAACTCACAATCGCAGAAAGCAATTTTCTTGGATTCAGGTAGTGTTAATTTCAGATCCCAATTACGCATCGGTAAAAATCAAATCTATTCTGGAGATCAGAGTATCTATAAAAGCTTGACAAAACATGGTTTATTCAGTCGTTCAAGCAAATTTCCCGATGAAACAATCCCAATAAAGATAGGTATAGTTAATGCATTACCGAACGATTATGAAGGACAATCCAATAATACCTATGATTTTCTAAAAGAACTTAAGGAAAGAATGAAGAAACTACATTTCTCTATCGAATCGGTTAGAGTTGGTGATCAGCGTCAACAGAAGATACGTGAAATTTCATGGGAAAATTTAGAAAAATCAGTATTAAATCTAAAGCAAGGAAATCCTGATATCATACTTGCTTTATTTCCTGGAAAAGCGCAGTACAATGAATGGCAAGATGATGACATAGAAAATGATAATTATCACGACTTCAAGTGTTTGACAATGCAACACGATCTCCCAAGTCAAGTGATCTACGAAGACACATTCTCTAACCAATATGCTATGGACAATATTGTGCTGGGTATATTAGCCAAGACAGGGAATGTGCCGTTTGTTTTAGGGGAGTCGCTTCCTTATGCTGATATTGTTGTTGGAATTGATGTTGCTCGTAGAATAAAACAGAAATTGCCTGGAACTGTGAATGCAGTTGCCATGACAAGAGTCTATGGTGGAAATGGTCAATTTATACAATACACCATTAATAACCTCCCAATTGAAGGAGAAGAGATACCAAGTAATATTCTGCGTAGTCTTTTTCCTTCTGAAAAATTCAAAAAGAAAACAGTTGTGATCCATCGTGACGGACCATTTCGTGGCAATGAAAAGTTGGCACTGAAAAAACGGGCAAACGAAATTGAAGCAATGTTTTATTTGGTTGAAGTCATTAAATCTGAAGTCCCCCGCCTTTATCAGATGACAACTGAGTCTAACATAGATAGACCCCCGAAAGGGTCAGCGTTCAAGTTAAGCGATACAGAAGCATTTTTAGTTTCTTCGCTGCCTCCTTTTAAAGGTAGCATGCCGCATCCGCTTCACATCAGAACAGAGCCACCTTTCACCATTGAACGGGCCATTCATTCAGTGCTATCGTTAACACTCTTGCATTATGGTTCAGTGAGAGAGCCGCGTTTGCCGGTCACGATCCATTACAGCGATAAGATTGGAGAATTTTTACTTCGCGGAATTAATCCAAAAACACTAGAAGGAAATATACCCTTCTGGCTTTAATATTATTAGAATTTCAGTTCCGAGCGAATAGCCAGCGCATACGCCGACAGGCTTCGCTTTTGCTGCGCTCGGCTCGCCTGCGGGTAATGCGCGTGCTGTCGGGTGGTAGCCGACTTATGAGACCGTCTTGGAGACCGGCTCCCGCAACAGCAGCCGATATGTAACGATGTCCTTGCATCCTCGACTTCTTCTGAAGAGAGGTCGCCATTTCGGGCCCTTTGGAACAGTCGTTGGCGCACAGTGCCGGGTTCACTATCTGCTTGTCCGAATGGCGGTTGACTAAGGCGTGACCGTCGCGCGGGCAGCGCAAAACATGTTCCAACCCCCGCAGGCCGGCTGCGCCCGGACTCGATGCGACGCTTCCGCAGCGCTTCTTGATTTTGGTCTAGTATTGTGTCCGGTGACGCGCGGATGAAAGCAACATTTCGGTGCTCGAGGGCGTCGCTATGTCGCTGTGCCGCCATCCGCCAAACGCCATCAGACGAGGAATGCCGCCATGCGTGTTGTCGCTATCCTTTGCGCCGTCCTGTGGCTCGGCGCGTTGGGCGTCTCCGGCGCGCAAGCTCCGGCCGCTGCCGCGCCCGACGCCATTGCCGCCTACAACCAGGGCAATCAAGCGCTTTCCGCCGGACGCTACGAGGAAGCCATAGGCTTTTATACGCAGGCCATCGAGCGCAAATCCGACTTTCCCGAAGCCCACAACTGGCGCGGCTTCGCCTACCGGGCGCTCGGTCGCCGCGAGGAGGCGCGACAAGATTTCAACCGCGCCATCCAACTGCGCCCCAACTATGCCAAGGCGTATGAAAATCGCGCCCTGACGCTCTACGAAATGGGCGAGTATGCCGAAGCGATCAAGGACTACAACGAAGCGCTCAAGCTCGACCCCAAGGCGACGACTATCTTCGGCTACCGGGGGCTGTGTCACTTTGCGCTCGCGCAGTATGACGACGCCATCCGCGATTTCGACGCCGCCATTAAAGCCAGCCCGCGCGAAGCGCTGTGGCTCGTTTATCGCGGCAACGCCTACAACGCCAAGCAAGACGCGCGGCGGGCGCTGGCCGATTTTGAGCAAGCCCTGCTGCTTGATCCAAACAACCTCCGCGCGCGGACGGGGCGCGGCGTCTTGCTCTACGGGCAGGGCCAATATGAGCGCGCCATTGCCGACTTCGATGCCATTTTGCGCGCTGAGCCAGCCAACCAGGACATCCTCGCTTACCGCGGTCAGGCCAACCTCGAACTCAAACGCTTCGACCGCGCCATCAAGGACTTCGACGAACTCGTCCGGCTCGACGCCAACAACGCGCGCGGTTACGTCGGGCGCGGCTTTGCCCGCTACCAGGTCAAGGATTACGCCTTGGCCAAAGCTGATTTCGACCGTGCCATCGAGCTTGATCCGAACGTCGGCAAAGTCTTTTGCTATCGCGCGATGACCCATCGCGAGCTGGCGCAGCCGGCCGCCGCGGATGCGGATTTCAAGCAGTGCTTTGCGCTTGATGTTGGGCAGAGAGATGTTTACGGCAAGGCCGCCGAGGACGTTGCCGCGCAGGTTGCGCCGCCGACTCCACCGCCCCGCGCCGAGCCGCCCGCCCGAACCGTCCCCCGCAATCCCGCGCCGAGCAATTCCGACGACCCGCCCGTCGGCGGGCGTCCCCGACGGGCGCCAGGGCGACCGCCGGTCAGCGATCCGGCTGACGATGCCGCCGACGAGCCGCGGACAATGGACCCGCCGTCGCGCAACCGCCCAATTCCGAGCGACGACCCTTCCGACGACGAGCCGGCGGCCGGCAGCCGGTCAATGGCGCGGACGCCGTCCGGCGCCGGGCGTCCGCCGGCTGGCGCGGTTTCCAGCATCGGCAACCAGCGCGCGCTTGACTTCCTCCGCGCCGTGCGCGACGGCAATGAAGCGCGCGTCCGCCAGATGCTCCAGCAGGGCACAACGCCCAACGTCGTCGCCGCCAATGGCATGACGGCGCTGATGACTGCCGCCGACGCCGGCTTCGGGCGCATCGTGCAGGCGTTGCTTCAGGCGCAGGCCGACGCCGAAGCAACCGATATGCAGGGCATGACGGCGCTGATGTACGCCGCGCGCAACGGCAACATCGAATGTGTCACAGCTCTGCTGGCACGCAGCGGGGCAACGATCAACCTACAAGATGCGAATGGGATGACGGCATTGATGCATGCCGCTGACCGTGGCCATCGGGCGGCAGTGCGGGCCATTTTGGCGCGCCGGCCCGATGTGAATCTGCGGAATCGCTCCGGGATGTCGGCATACAACCTGGCCGTCAGGCAGGGCGACGTCGAAATCATCAACGCCATCCGCGCTGCCGGAGGACGGTAGCCACAGACGAAGTAGGGCGGTAGAGGATCACCCCACGCTCCGTGGGTGCCTTCTCTACCGCACTCTGCCGGGAACGGTGAAGTGTCCTCTCACCGCACACGGCATCGTGAATTGCCTTCAGAGTGCCTCTGTCCGGTGGGGTCGCTCAGCCTGTCGGTTTAGGAGACAACTATGCTTTGCCTGTCCAGTATGGTGGCGTGCGATGAAAGTCACGCCACAGCTGTTTCAGCTCTTCTAACCGGTACGCCTGCTCACAGGCAAGAAACCCGCCGACGAGTCCGATGGCTTCCCCAAGGGCTGGCCCGCCGCTCTGCCTGATTTCATGGAGGCAATGGGCCGTCACAGCAGCATCGTTAAGTACACCCAGGACGTCTTGCAGCGCTGCCAAGCGGCGAATAAAGCGCTGTGCCGTTTTCGGATGCTGTCCGGCAAAGAATTCTGCCCCATAGCGCAGTTTCTTGGCCGCGATGCGCAACGCATGGCGCTCAACGGCGGTGAGGCTTTGGAGATGCTCACCTAACCGCAGCAGCCGGCGGTACCGACGCTGTAATGCTGTCTGCGCCCACACGGCGGTCGAGATTGTAGCGGGCGGCAAAGTAGCCAGTGCTTGCTCGGCCTTAAACCACAAGCGGACAAGGCGGGGCGAACGCAGAGCCGCCTGGGCACGTGCATTGGCCATCCGGCGCAGGTTCTCCGCTACGTTTGTCAAGTCGGCGAGCTGTTCCGGTTGTGCGATGTGCTTCCGAACGCGCACGAGCGTCTCCGTCACAAAGACATCCCAATCCCGCGCGGCCGCCAACTCGCCCATCAGCCATTTGAGTTCGTCTAACCAGTCCGGCCGCACACCATCCATAAAGCGCAGCAACCCAAATGCCGCCCGCATCCGGCGCAGTGCAACCCGCATCTGGTGGATGTACTCTGGGTCCGGCTCCGTAGCGCCTACAAAGCCGGACAGATTGGCCTCAAACTGTTGCATACAGCTCCGTACAATGCGCTGAAAGGCTGTCGCTGCCGGACCGTCAAAATCCAGAACCGGTAGGTGAGCTTTGATAGGCAAACGTGAAAGCGCCCCGACCAGTTCGTACCCGCGCTCCGCTTTGCTGCGGGGTTCAAGATAGACGGGCAAATCCGTTGCCAGTTGTTCCGCGACCTTGAACAAAACATCTGCTGTGCCGGACTTGAGTTCTAGCTCGATTTCGGAAATGGGCAGGCTTTGCATTGTGGTGCGCACTTCGCCCCGGTCAAACGCTACTTCAAGGTGCGTCCCGTCCTGGATGACCTGCCAGGTTTCGCGCCAAACATCCGTCTCAAAGCACGGTTTCAGCGCCAGCGTGACTTCTGGTCGGAAATAGGGTTGGATGTCCGGCGGTAGCGCGGTGAAAACAAGGTTGCGACCCACAACCGGCGTTTCCCACTCGAAGCGCTGCGCGAGGAGACCGCCGGTATCGCTCTGTCCCTTCACGGTTTGAATCCACTGTCGTCCATGGCGGCGCAGGCGGACGGCGATGCCTTGCTTGAACAATGTTGCCTGAGGCGTATCGAAATAGACGGTGCGCAGCCGGCGGCACGTCCGTGGTGCGTGAGAAACAACAGGATGCCGTCTCAACCGGCGCAGGCGCTCCGCCGGTAAAGCCATTTTGATCTCGACTTCAAGCGGGCTAACGTGGGTGGCCGCTTCGGCGGCAGATGCCGCCGCAGTCAACTTGCCCATACTACCTGCACCTCTGCTTCGGGGGAGCGGTGCGCTGGTACAGCCACCGGTTCGGGGAAGTCGCTGGGAAGCCGATGACCACCCCCTTAGCTGAAGCCTCGCAACCGGCAGATACCCCTCAACCGGCCCAGATACTACTCGTCACGCTTCCTGCAGACCTTCCTGGAGGTCTTCAGGACAAGCGTTCGCCCAAAGGCGGGGTCGAGCTTGACGTTATCCGCGCCAGGGCCAGTTCTGCTGTTTCACGGACGCTGAAGTGCTCGTCCTCAATCGCTGCGCGTTCTAACGTCGGACGGACATCGGTGTCACCGATCCCAACCAATAAACCCAAACCACGGGCGGCAGCAGCTCGGACACGCCATTCTTTGTCATGGGTGGCTTCCACCAGCGGCACAACGGCCTTCGGATGGCGCGTCGCCGCCAAGGCGTGCACATAACGCCAGCGCATCGGGAGTTCGGTGTTTTTGAGGTTTGCCATGAGGGTGGTCAAATCCTGCATTTCGACGCGCACCGGCGCCACGGCCTTGGCTGTCGGGGGCGGCGGCAGGGTCCGGATCATCCGCTCACGGGCGATGGTGAAGTTTTTCAGCCCATGGCGCGCTGCGGCGCGCACGAGGGCGTTTTCGTCGCGGGCTGCAAGTCGCTCGAGGATGCGTTGCGCCTGTTGATACGGTTCAATTCGGCGCATTTCCATCGTGCTCAGCATCGCAACCGCATGAAAACGCAGGTTGGGGTGGTCTTCTTCCGTCGAAGCAACCAAATTCTCGACCAAACGAGGTTCTTCGTCAGGGATATACCCGAAACTCGCCAACGCCAACATCGCCTCGACGCGCACACCCAACTCCTTGGCTTTGCGCATGTCAATGAGCAGCGGGGAAACCGCCCGTTCGTCCACGACGCGCAGCGCCGCATCGCACAGCCGGAGGTGGGCCCGCCAAACCTCCCGATTACGCGCCGCCAGTAAGGTCTCCAGGGCTTCCTCGCGGCCCAGCCGAACCATTTCCGAAGCCGTCCAGGCGCGAATCGTCCAATCTTCGTCGTCAAGCAGGCGGACAATCTCCGGCAGCGCTGCAAAGTCTTTGAGGCTAACCAGCGCCGAGACCGTCAGGCCGCGGACTTCTGTTGAGTCGTCATACAGACGTTCCCGCAGGAGTTCACTGGCCCGTGGATCTTCGAGCTTTCCCAGCGAGTCCACCACGACGGCGCGCACTTCTGGTTCCGGGTCTGACAGTCGTTTGAGTAACGCATCCACGGCTTCTGGCGCTTCCGGCCCCGAGCGCTCGGCCAACTCACTGGCGGCGCGAATGCGCCGCGTCGGACGCTCATGGTCCAGGTTTTTCAGCAGCTCCTGAAGAGAACGCCGACGTGGCTTGGCGCTGCGGTGGTACAGCCACCGTACTGTGATGACAATGGCGGCGGCCGTGCAAAATGAAGCGAACAGAACCCAAAGAATGGGGAGACCCTTCATATGATACGCTGTGCCTCACGAAAACGACGCCGGAGCAATGCGCCTACGAAGTGTATTGCCTCTAATCTACGATAAAATCGGCAACATTGACAGTCACCAGATGCAGTGCGACGCCGTAGATTCCACCCCCGGCCCACTCTGTGGCGTCACCGTTGGGTGCAGGAGGCGCAGTTGCCGCGTGGGGTAGTAGGCTGGGGGCTGCAAGCGGCGCTCCGAACAACGCCGATCAGCTTGCAGGCAACTACGCAGGCGCATACGCAGGCGTAAGCTGCTTCAGTAACGTTTCACACAAGCAGGAGAAAACAGCCATGCGGCCATTGTTCTCGCTACCTGATTTGCAGCGCTCGAGGTCATCCGGCAGTTGGGTGCGCCGAGTAGCACCGGGGCTGCTGTTGGTCGTCGGGATGGGGTTGTGGCAGCCGGCTGCGCTGGTGGCCCGGCCCCAAGAAATCAGTACCCGCGTCGGCATCTCAGAGCCGGTACGGGTGCTGCGCGTAACGCCAAAGCGGGCGGCGACGGTCGCCCGCCTGACGGAAGAAGACCGGACCTGGAACGCGATTCGGAACAGCAGCGATCCCGAAGTGTTCAAAACGTTTTTGAAGCAATACGGCACCGGCAGCAAGTACGCTCGGCTCGCCGAGCGGCTGGCCGAAAACGCCGAGCGGGAACGCTTGCGCAGCAGTGATCAACGCAGTGTGGATGCGCCACTCATCATGCGTGAACTGGCCTTCGACGAGTTCCAGACGGTGGACCTCACGCCCGAGGGCAACATTATCAACCCGCGCATCTTGAAATCTGAGGTGGTCGCCATTGAACTCGACCGCCAGAACGGCATTTTTCTGGAGTTGGTACGGATTCCGGCGGGCGAGTTTCAGATGGGTTCGCCGGAGAACGAGATCGGTCGGCTGCCGAATGAAAAGTTGCACGATGTTGCCGTCCCTGAGTTCTACCTGGGCCGCTATGAAGTTACCCGGCAGCAATGGGCCTTTGTTGCAGTGTTGCCCAAAGTAAAGGACGATCTACCGCGTGACCCGTCCGTTCTTGAGACCGGACGGCCGAGCCGTTCCCAGCGCCCTCTGCCACAGGCGACCGCCACCTTGCCCGTGGAAAACGTCACGTGGTCACAGGCGGTTGAGTTCTGCCGGCGACTTGAGAGCATCACCGGTAAGCGTTTTCGGCTCCCAACAGAAGCCGAGTGGGAGTATGCTTGTCGGGCGGGTTCCTCCAAACCCTTTGCCTTTGGCGACACCCTGACCACCCGCGTTGCCAACATCAACGGTGACATTCCCTACGGCAACGGGAAACCGACGCCAACGGCCGGCCGGTTATTGCCGGTTGGGGCGCTGGGGATTGCCAATGCCTTTGGACTCTTTGACATGCACGGCAACGTGTGGGAGTGGTGTCAAGATGCCTTTGTGGAGGACTACGACTACACACCGACGGACGGGAGCGCCTACGACGTCCCCAACCCGGTGTACCGTGTCCGCCGCGGCGGCGCAGCAATCTACAAAGCTGAACTTTGTCGGTCGGCAATGCGCGGCCGCGCCGAACCGGAACGGAGCGGCGCTTGTGCAACGTGCGTTGGAAAAACCGGTTTGCGCGTCGCCATCCTTGCCGAAGACCTGAAGCTCACGGACGGTGAAGAGTAGGCGTGACATCCACAGACCGGCTTGGCGGCCGCCGGGCGTGCCTGGTTCAGCGCCTGACCGCGTTTTTCGCTTTGGGTTCGCTGCCTGCAACAAGACGCACCAGCTTGTGGCGGCTGCGCACCCCGTGCTGAAGGAGCACCGCCGATTTGGGTACCCGAAAGTGTTCGGCAACCAGCGCAAGCAATTCAGCATTGGCACGCCCGTCCACCGGCGGCGATGTTACGTGAGCGCACCATGTGCCGTCATCAAGTTGTTCGAGCCGGGCCTGACGCGCATTGGGCTTGACCGTAATCTGCAGTATCATCAGCTTTACGATGAGAAGGCGAGTTGTTGCGCATACTGACGCCGAAGCCTTGTACCACCGCAGAGGCTCGTGCCGGGCGAAAATAACCGGACGCCGGTCTGATTGCCAGGCCAGAGATTTCCATCCCCTGAGACCTACGACTGCTGACTATGCCGATTTTGTTTCCACCAGTCGAAGAAGCCGACGAACATGGCCTCTTGGCGGTCGGCGGTGACTTGGACATCAGTTCGCTGCTGTTAGCCTACAGCAATGGCATCTTCCCGTGGCCGCATGAAGGCTACCCGATGTTGTGGTTTGCGCCGGCCGAACGGGCCATTCTGGATTTTGAAGACTTTCACATTCCCAAGCGGTTGGCGCGCTATCTCAAGAAAGCAGACTTTACCTTTCACATTAACACCGATTTCCGCGGTGTGATTCGCGGCTGTCGCTTCAGCGTGCGTAAGCGCCAGCAAGGCACCTGGATTACCCCCGAGATCGAAGCCGCTTACACACGGCTGCACGAGGCAGGGTATGCACACAGCTTTGAAGCCCGCAACACAGCCGGCGAGCTTGTCGGCGGGATGTACGGCGTCATGATCGGACGGGCCTTTGCCGGCGAAAGTATGTTTTACCGCGAGTCACACGCCTCGAAGTTTGTCATCATCCAAACCGTCGCCTACTTTCGTCAGCACGGCATGACGTGGTTTGACATCGAGGTGATGACGCCACACATGGCGATGTTCGGTGCAAAGGAAATTCCCCGCGCTGAATTTATGCGGCGACTCAAGCAAGCCATTGCCGAGCCGCCTATTCCACTTCCACCCCCGGCGCAATGCCGGGCCCACCACCCGGTCATAACACTCCTGCCCTGACAAGGATTTTCCCGAGGACGTGGCTCCTTGCCGCGGCCGCCCTGTCCGGCTTGTCGTCGCGGCTAGGGGGCCAATGCGCCTGACTGAAAGCAGGCCGCAAGAAAGTCTGCTGCGACCTCGCGTGGCGACCGTTGCGCGCCGTCCACGGCGGCGTTCATCTGTCGCATCGTGTCCGTATCAATCACACCGTCGAGCGCGCGAATGGTGTCTGCCACCACAGGGGTAGCTTCCCACACGGCCTGGCGGATGACGTACACGGCCTCGTAGGGCGGAAAATAACGGCGGTCGTCTTCAAGCGCGACCAGATCAAGCGCAGCAATTCGACCATCGGTGGCATTACCGGCAATGAGGTCGAGTTCGCCCACGGCCAGGGCCCGGTACGTGAGGGATAAATCCATTTCCCGTGGTGACTCGAAGTGAAAGCCGTAGGCTGCACAAAACCCGGCGTAGCCATCCGCCCGCGCCATGAAATCCTGCCCAAAGCCGGCCCGCCACCGAATCGGTGCGCGCGCTGCATCGGAAAGCGTTCGGAGCTTGTAAGCAGTCGCCGTCTGGCGGCGTACCAGGATGGCAAAGTCGTTCCGAAATCCAAGTGGCGGCCCGACGGTCAGGCCAAAACGGGCGGCGTAAGCCCGCCGCACGTTAGCGTACACCTCGGCCGGATTGGTCAGCGGGCGTTCGCCGAGAATGGCCGTCCAGGCCGTTCCGGTATATTCGGGATAGACATCAATTGCGCCTGCCAGTAACGACTCATGCGCCAAGTTGCCGCCTAGCTCAAAGCGCCGCTCGACGGCAACGCCCTGTGCTTCAAGGCGCTGCGCCAGAATCTCTGCCAAAATGACCGACTCAGTAAAATCCTTTGAACCGATGACAATGGGCCGCCCGGTGCGTTCGACGACCGGTGGTGCAAGCCAATAGCTCCACGCGACCGGCAGCACGATCAGCGCCAGCGCCACCAACGCCACCGGACGGGCAAAAGGTCGTGGTGCAGCCGGCCACTGACGCCGTTCAAAAGCGATGAAAACGGCATCGGCCAGCAGCGCCAGCAGGGCTGCCAGGACGCCGCCGGCAATCAGCAGCCGGTGGTCATTTTGCCGCAGGCCGCGAAAAATAAACGCGCCGAGGCCGCCCGCGCCGATGGCAGCGGCAATCGTTGCCGTCCCAACGGCAAGTGTGGTGGCCGTTCGGACGCCGGCTATGATGACGTTTGCTGCTAGCGGCAACTCCACATGACGCAGCCGCTGCCAACCGGTGAGTCCCAACGCTTCGGCGGCTTCCCGCACGCTCGGCTCAACATCCAGGATGCCGGTCACCGTGTTGCGAACAATTGGTAGCAGCGCGTAGAGCGTCAGAGCGATGATCGCCGTCCGTGCCCCGATGCCGCCCAGCCACGGTAACGGCAGCAGCAGCCCAAAGAGCGCCAAGCTCGGGATGGTCTGCACAACGTTGACAACCGTCAACACCATTCCGCGCAGCTTCGCATACCGTGCCGCTGCGACACCCAACGGAACACCAACCGCTGCCGCCAAGGTCGTCGCGGCGATGACCAGCCAGACGTGCTCGCGCCAGGCAACCAAGAGCGCAGCTTTGTTTTCACCGAGAAATGACCACCACATTATCGCTGGGCCGGTGCACCAAAGCCTGCTGCCTGCACATAGGCTTGTACATCCGGCGCATCGTGCCGGAGAAAATCATCGGGCACAGCATCGGCGACCAGTTGCCCCCGCGCGAGGAGGCAAATCCGCGTTCCAATGCGCAGCGCCTCCTGTAAGTCATGCGTGACAAACAAGACGGTTTTTCCCAGCGTGCGCGCCAGGGCCGCAAACTCCTGTTGGAGTCGCGCCCGCACCACCGGGTCAAGGGCACCGAACGGTTCATCCATGAGCAAGAGTGCTGGATCAAGCGCCAGAGCCCGCGCGACGCCGACCCGCTGCCGCTCACCACCCGACAACGCCGCCGGAAACCGCTGCGCGTAGATCGCCGGATCAAGTCCGACCAACTCCAGCAACGCCGCGACCCGCGCCCGGCGCTCCGCCGCCGGACGCCGTTCCAATTCGAGCAACAGCCCGACGTTGCGGGCGACCGTGTAGTGTGGCAGCAGTCCAGCATCCTGCATGACGTAGCCGATGCGCCGTCGCAAGCGAATAGCATCCCAGGCTGTCGTCACCCGACCTGCCACCCACACTTCGCCTTTGGTTGGTTCGAGTAGCCGGTTGACAAGTTTGAGTAGGGAAGTTTTTCCACTCCCCGACGCGCCTAAGAGCATGACAATTTCACCGCGCTCAACGGTGAGACTCACGTCGTTGAGAACGGGCGTCTGCCCGCGGATCAGGTGAACCTGACGCAGAGCAACCGGGGCTAACTCCGACTGTGGCATCTGTCGCGACCGTATGCCCATGCGCAGCTTTTGTCATCCTATCCGGCCGCTCCCGGCGAAGCGAGCGCGCCTGCCAGGCTGGACTGATGACAACAAGCGCTGCGACCGTTCTGGGTAAGCTTCTGTGACAGGGAGCAGGGTCCCCCCTCCCTGTGTGCCGTCCGCTGGCTGCGGAGTCCGATAGCTGCCGTGACACCAAAAGGGGTCTTATTCGGTGGAGGCGACGGCTTTCTTTTCTAGCGCGTTGCGCAGGGCATGCCACGGCAGACTGGCGCACTTGACACGCACCGGATAGTGACTGACGTTTTCAAACATGGTCAGCTTTCCCAAATGGTGCGTCTCCTGCGCTGGGTTGAGTTCACCTTTGACCAAGCGGTGAAACTCCTCGAATAGTTGCTCGGCTTCGACCTTCTTTTTGCCCTTGACACTGGTAGTCATCATGGAAGCAGACGCCATGCAGATGGCGCAACCGCTCCCCTGAAACGCAACGTCGTCCAGTGTGTCGTCGTCTTTCATCTTGACGTACACCGTCACCCGGTCACCACAGAGTGGGTTCGCCCCTTCGCACTTGTAGTCCGCGCCTTCAATGGGGCGAAAGTTTTTCGGGTGCTTGCTCAGGTAGATGATCTGTTCGCCGTAAAGACTCTTGTTGCTCATGGTTCGTTCAGAGCGGTAGGGGGTCTCTACCCACCAAAGATGGCGATAGCTTTTTCCAGCGCCGCGCCCAGGGCTTCAACCTCTGACGGCAGGTTGTAGAACGCGAACGACGCCCGCGCCGTTGCCGGGACGCCGTACCGTGTCATGACCGGCTGCGCACAGTGGTGGCCGGCGCGAATGGCGATCCCTTCCTGATCGAGGAGCGTTCCGATGTCGTGTGGATGAATGCCGTCCACGACAAACGACACAATGGCTGCCTTCCGCCGTGCCGTTCCCAGGATCCGCACGCCGGGAATGGCCAACAGGCGTGCGGTGGCCTGCTCCAGCAAGGTCTGCTCGTAGGCGGCAATGGCCTCCAGCCCGACGCGGCACAGGTAGTCCAGCGCCGTCCCCAGGCCGATAACTTCGGCGATGGGGGGCGTACCGGCCTCAAACTTGTGCGGAAGCGGCGCATAGGTTGTCTTTTCAAAGGTGACACTCTCGATCATGTCGCCCCCGCCCAAGAAAGGATTCATCCGCTCCAACCACTCCGTCTTGCCGTAGAGCACCCCGACACCTGTCGGCCCGCAGGCCTTGTGGCCGGAGAACACGTAAAAATCACAGTCTAGCGCCTGCACGTCCACCGGCATGTGCGGCGCAGCCTGGGCACCGTCCACCAACACGGGAATACCCTGGGCATGCGCCAGCCGGATTATCTCTTCAACTGGGTGGATTGTCCCCAGAGCATTGGAGACATGCCCGACCGCCACCAGCTTCGTTCGGTCGTTCAGCAGTTTTTCGTAGGCCTCAAGGATCAACTCACCCCGGTCATCCACCGGAATCACGCGCAGCCGCGCGCCTTTCTCCTCACACAACATTTGCCACGGCACGAGGTTGGCATGGTGCTCGGTCGCCGAAATGATGATTTCATCACCCTCCCTGACAAACTTCCGCCCGTAACCGTGCGCCACCAAGTTGATGCCTTCGGTTGTGCCCTTTGTGAAAATGATTTGGCGCGTCTCCGGCGCATTGAGCAGTCGCGCCGCCGTCCGCCGAGTCTCCTCATACGCCCGCGTTGCTTCGGCAGACAGGAGGTGAATGCTGCGCCGGACGGTTGAATACTCCTCTGTGTAAAACCGCTGCATCCGGTCAATGACGACCTGCGGCTTCTGGCTGGTCGCCGCATTGTCGAGATACACCAGAGGACAACCGTTGATTGTGCGCCGGAGCATAGGGAAATCGGCCCGAAGCGCCACGGCGTCAAGCCTGACCGGGTTCGCTACTGCCTGAGCTATCATCATTCAGCCTCTCGAAATGACACTGGGGATGCTTCAACACGCGCCGCCAACGCGCCGTCGAGTCGAACCTTCAGCGAAGGGATGGGGAGTTTCTCGCTGACTTCACGCGCAAAGCCGAACGTCAGCAATCGCCGCGCCTCCGTGACCGGCAGACCCCGGCTGCGCAGGTAAAAGATTTCGTCCGCATCGAGTTGGCCGACCGTCGCCCCGTGACCGCATTTGACATCATCGGCGAAGATTTCGAGTTGTGGTTTGGTATCGGCGCGCGCCGTCGCCGAAAGCAAGAGGTTTTTGTTTGTGGTCAGCGCATGCGTGCGCTGGGCACCGTGCCGGACAAGTATGCGTCCATCGAAGACACCGTGTGCCTGCCCGTCAAAGATGCCTTTGTAGAGCACTTCACTTGTGCAATCTGGAACGGCGTGATCCACAACCACGTGGGTGTCGGCAAGTTGATGCCCGGCGATGGCCTGTAACCCATACAGCCGACACTCCCCACCTTCATCCGTAAACTGAGCCTGGATGTTCTGCCGCGACAGTAGGCCTCCGATGGCATGGGCATGGCCGGTGAAAGCCGCGCCACGCCCGATGACAGCCCGCAGGTCGGCCAGGTGATAGGCGTGTCCGCCTTCGGTCTGAATCTTGATGTGCGTCAAGTTCGACCCCTGACCAAGCTGAACATCGGTCACGGCGTTGGTCAAGTACGGATGTGCGCCGAAACGACCTTCGTCGTCACACAGTACGGTGTGAATTTCGACCACCGTGGCAATGGCAGCCTCGCCGAGTTCGATGATGACGCGCGGGTGCGTCATCGTGAAATCCACCGTGGGCGCCGTCACGAAAAACAGACCGATTGGCGGGACGACAACGGTGTTGCGCGGAATGCGAATGACCACGGCTTCGCGCACGAAAGCTGTATTAAGCGCCCGAAACGGCGTTTCCTCTGCCGGAAGATGAAGATCCTCACCCGGTGCTGTCACCGCGACGCCAGAGGGCAAATCGCGCAGGTCGGAAAGCGCCACCTGAAAGCTCCCGTTGACAAACACCAAGCACGTTGTCGCCGATTCATCAAAAAGTGGCAGGCTGTGCCGTACCAGCGCCGTGTCTAACCCATCCGCCGTTGCCAACCGGAAAACCTGCTTGCTCAACGGGGCTAAGTTTGTGTAGCGCCAGGCTTCCTCCTTGACCGTTGGGATACCCAGCCGTTCAAAGACGGCAAAGGCAGCGCGCCGCCGATCCCAGAGCGCCGTGGTAGCAGACGCTGCCAGGAACTCGGCAAAGGCGTCGGCAAACGGGTTAGGCGTCCTGACGGTTTCTGCTCCTACTGCCGTCATACACCGACTCCTGCTACCTTGGATTCGACTTCCCCACGAATCCAGTCATAGCCGCGCTGTTCGAGTTCAAGCGCCAACTCCTTGCCGCCTGACTTCACAATCCGCCCGTTGAGCAACACATGGACGAAATCCGGCTGAATGTACGCCAGCAGCCGCTGGTAGTGCGTGACGAGAATGATGGCGTTGTCGTCGGTATGTAACTTGTTGACGCCGTTGGCCACAATGCGCAGGGCGTCAATGTCCAAACCGGAGTCGGTTTCGTCCAAAATAGCGAGCTTCGGCTCTAGAATGGCCATCTGTAAAATTTCGTTGCGCTTTTTCTCGCCGCCCGAAAATCCCTCGTTGACAGAACGCTCGATGAAGGACTTGTCCATTTCGACGATGTTGATTTTTTCCTGGAGTAGATCGTCAAATTCCAGCGGATCGAGTTCTTCTTCACCGCGATGCTTACGGAGCTGGTTGTAAGCTGCGCGCAAAAACGTTGCATTGCTGACACCGGGGATTTCAACCGGGTACTGGAAAGCCAAAAAAACACCTTCACGCGCCCGCTCGTCGGGCTCTAGGGCAAGCAGGTTTTTGCCAAAGTAAAGCACTTCACCGGCGGTGACTGTGTAATCAGGATGACCGGCCAGAACCTTCGCGAGCGTGCTCTTGCCCGATCCGTTCGGGCCCATAATCGCGTGAATCTCGCCGGCCTGAACCGTCAAGTTGACACCGCGCAAGATGGGCCGATCGTCAATAACTGCGTGGAGATTGTTGATTTCAAGCATAAAATGTGTTCCTTAGCAGTCGTTGTGCGGTGGGACCCAGCGCAACGGCAAAGCCGCTAGCCGACCGAATTCTCCAATTTCAGACCGAGCAATCGCTGCGCCTCAACGGCAAACTCCATCGGCAGCTCGCGGATGACCTCTTTGCAGAAACCGCTGATGATCATCGAGATGGCGTCTTCCTGTGGAATGCCACGCTGCATGAAGTAGAAAATCTGCTCTTCGCTAATCTTGGAAGTTGTCGCCTCGTGCTCGACCTTGGCCGTGTTGTTCTGAACCTCGATGTACGGGAAGGTGTTTGCGCCGCACTCCTGGCCGATAAGCATAGAGTCACACTGCGTGTAGTTACGCGCGTTCTCCGCGCTGGGTAGAATTTTGACCAAGCCACGGTAGCTGTTGTTCGACTTGCCGGCTGAAATACCCTTCGACACGATGTGCGAGCGGGTATTCTTCCCGATGTGAATCATTTTCGTGCCGGTGTCTGCCTGCTGCCGGTGGTTGGTGAGCGCCACCGAATAAAACTCGCCGACCGAGTTGTCGCCGATCAGCACGCAGCTGGGATACTTCCACGTGATGGCTGAACCGGTTTCCACCTGGGTCCAGGAAATCTTCGAATTGCGCCCTAGGCACTTGCCGCGCTTGGTCACGAAGTTGTAGATGCCGCCGCGCCCTTCTGCATCGCCGGCGTACCAGTTCTGCACCGTCGAATACTTAATCTCGGCGTTGTCAAGCGCAACGAGTTCGACCACGGCAGCATGGAGCTGATTTTTGTCGTACTTCGGCGCGGTACACCCTTCGAGGTACGACACCGCGGCGCCTTCTTCGCAAATAATGAGCGTCCGCTCAAACTGCCCCGATTCGGCGTTGTTGATACGGAAGTAACTCGACAACTCCATCGGGCAGTGCACGCCCTTCGGGACGAAAACAAATGACCCGTCGCTGAACACAGCCGAGTTGAGCGCCGCGAAATAATTGTCCGTGATCGGCACGACCGTTCCCAAATACTGCCGGACAAGTTCCGGGTGCTCTTTCACCGCTTCGGAAAATGAACAGAAGATAACGCCGTGCTCACGGAGCTTTTCCTTGTACGTGGTCGCCACCGAGACGCTGTCAAAGATCGCATCCACGGCGACGTTCGCCAGCAGCTTCTGCTCGTGGAGTGGAATCCCAAGCTTTTCAAACGTCTCCAACAGCTCCGGATCGACCTCGTCGAGGCTGTTGAGCTTGTTCTTTGGTTTCGGGGCGGAATAGTAGATGATGTCCTGGTAGTCAATCGGTGGGTACACCACGTTCTGCCAGGTTGGCTCGGTCATCTTCAGCCACTGCCGATAGGCCTTCAACCGAAACTCCAGCATAAAGGCCGGCTCTTCCTTCTTTGCGGAAATCAACCGAATGATGTCTTCGGTGAGGCCACGCGGCGCAACATCCGCTTCGATGTCAGTTGTAAAACCGTACTTGTACTCCTGCGTGGAAAGGGTGGCAGCAAGGGCGCTCATGGGTTGAATCCTACCTCATACTTCCTTCGCAAAAAAATTGTCGAAAAATCATTCGGTCAGCATTACAGACTTACCGGCGCACAAGCCGGGCTGAGCCTGACATCGGGCGCCGATGTGGCGCGCTGAAGCTGGAACAGCCGCTGACTGACCTCGCATTCGTGATGGACAAGCTGGGCGAGCGTGATTTGGCTCAACACTTGCTTGACAGTCTCGTTCAGAATTTGCAGCACGGGACGAATGCCGCAATCGGCGTTGTGGACACAGACTGCTTGAATGCCGGAAAAGTTTTTACAGTGTTCCTCCAGGTCGGCATGCTCAAAAACGCTGATGATCTCACTGACCGTAATCTGCGCAGCCGGACGCGCCAGCATGTAGCCGCCTTTGATACCACGCGCCGACTTGACAATGCCGGCATTGCTCAGCAGCCAGAGAATTTTGCCGGCGTTGGCCGTAGAAATGCCCTCGCGCTCGCCAATCTGCTTAAGCGTCAAACCCTGACCCTCAGGCTGGCGGGCGAGTTGGATGAGGCAGCGGAGGCCGTATTCTTCTTGCGCTGTGATTCGCATCGGTGTGAAACTCAAGCCTGGCCACCGCTTGTGGACGGTGGCGGATTCTTATGCTTTCCACCTTACTGAATACATTACTTTTTCGTCAACAATACTCGCCCGGCTTCCGCCGAACGGTGGCCGGCGTGCACAGGGTGGGTGGCGGACGGTGAAACCGAAGACGAAAGCAACTGAAAAAGCAACGGAATCAGAAGCAGTTGAGCTGAAGCGGCGGGTCGGCGAGAACCTGGAACTCCTGCGTCGCCAGCGTGGGCTGAGCTTAGAACGACTGGCTGCGCGGGCAGGCGTGAGTCGGGCCATGCTGGGGCAGATCGAAGCCGGTGAAAGCGCCCCAACCATTGCCGTGTTGTGGAAAATTGCACGTGGTCTGGGTGTGCGGTTCGCCGACCTACTGGGCAACGAGCCGGAGCAGGCCGTTGTCGTCCTCCCCCAGGCGTCGGCGAAAGTCCTCCGGTCGCAGGACGGACGATTTGAAAGCCGCGCGTTGTTTCCATTTGACCGGGAACGACGGGCGGAGTTTTACGAACTGCGCATGAAGGTCGGCTGTATCGAACAGGCAGAGCCACACCCCGAAGGAACGTACGAGAATTTGATTGTCCAGCAGGGATGTCTGGAACTGACCATCGGCGACCATCCCCCTGTCCGATTGCCGGCCGGTGATGCGGTGTACTTCCGTGCCGATGTTCCCCACATCTACGCCAATCAGGGAACAGAGGAGGTACGAGCCTATCTGGTGATGACATACGCCGGCCCTCGTTTGTAACCGACGCCGGCCGGCTGCCTGTCCTGCGGTCCCGTTCCCACCGGGGGGGATAACTGTTAGTCAATAACCTATTATAATCTACCTAAACTGCCGAAATCTTGATGTATCACGGAGAGAACCTTTCGAGCAGGAATTGAATGACAAGCAAGCGATTGATTGGAATCGTGAAAGCCGCTGAACTGCTTGTTGTTGGAATCTCTACGCTCAGGGCGTTGGACGATTCTGACGCATTAAAATCTGACGTATTAAAAGTAGAGCGCATAAGTAGAGCGCATGAAAGGCAGGCATCGAAGATACCGTATTGAAGACATCGAGTGGCTTCAAGGCATAGTGCTAGAAGGTAATCTGCCGAACGATTACGCCGCGATCCACGCCTGCGTCAGCAGTCACGATCAAAAGCAGAAACCGAACCTCGAACGGCAGAAGCTGAGACTTCTTGAATACTGTCATGGCAAACAGTACCGAGTAGGCTGTATATTTGAGGAAATATTGTCGGAGATGAACGACAATCGTCCGAATTTATATAAGTTGATTGATTCGGTAGTTTAATGGAAAATCGATCGGTTGGTCATAGATCACAAGGATAGACTTTTTGGATTCAATTTCGGAATTTTCGTTAGGTTGCTTGAGAGTCACAGTGTTGCTGTTAAGTGGTGTGAGGAAATCACGCCCAAGTTATACGAAACAGAACCATTAGAAGAACGGAAAATGTTCGCCGAGCAAGAGAGCCGGCGGAGATGCTTAGAGCATACAAAACAGAACTCAACCCAAGTAATGTTCAGCAGACTACGTTGCTAAAACACGCAGAGGCTGCCCATTTTGCTTGGAAGTAGAGCCTTGCACGGCGAAAGCAGGAGTATGAGGAAACCGGCCGGTCAAGCAACGTGATAGAGCAGTATCAGTAGTTAGCTATCCTGAAAAGAAGGACTTCCCCTGGCTCTACGAGGTTAGCAAGGCAGCCCCACAAGAAGCTCTCCCTGATAAAGCCTACTGGAATTTCTTTTGTCGCTTGAAGAATAGAGAAAAACCAGGCTTCCACGGGTTTAAAAGTCGCAAGAATGGTATTGCAGATTTTAGGCTGGCAGGCACAAATTTGCATCACTGAGACACACATTAAACGTATCGGCGGTTTAGGCTAAAAGAACATGGCTACATCCCGACCGATGGCATCTATATTTTGTCTGTTACCATCTCAGAATCGGCAGGTTAGTGATTTGTGTTTGTTCAATGCAAACAAGAGATTGATATTACCAAGATAATCAGAGAACCTGTAGGTATTGATTTGGGCATTAAGGACTTTAATCGGTGAAAGAAAAAACCAAAGTTATTGAATCGTACCAAGGCAAATTAAAGCAGCTTCAATGTGAGCTATTGTGCCGAAAGAAAGGTAAAAGGAATCTGGAAAAAACGTGTGAAAAAGTTGCCAAATCGCATCAATGAATGTCCAATATTCGCCATGATGTAATACGCGAAGTAATTTCTGTTATTGTTGCGAAAATCAAGCTCAATAATGAACGTCCAATTGTAGTTGCATTTGAAGACTTGAATGTATCTGGAATATTGGCAAATCATTACCTGTCAAAGGCAATCAGTGATGTTGGATTCGCTGAGTTTTTTAGGCAACTGGAATATAAGACGGCCTGGTATGGAGAGGAATTACTGCTTGCAGATAGATTCTTCCCGTCGTCCTGCTTTATGCTGATTCTGTAGTTGTATCAATTCAGAGTTAAAGTTATCCGATAGAATTTAGATTTGCGATTGTGGCACAGTGCTCGATTGTGACGAAAACGCTGTAATCAATCTCAAGAATCTTGCCGGACGGCGAGTTCTGCTGGAAGTTACGCCTGCGGAGAGTGACGCAAGACCAACAGTAGTGTTGGTTGGAAGCCTCGATGAAGCAGGAACCAAGCGCAGAATCTCATAGTAGATTCACTGGTAGGTATTGGAAAACGGCGATCTGGGCTCACAGCCTTAGGTACTATGTCTCAGGTACGGTGCTTTTGTTTTTGTGCTTTACGTGTTCGGCCGCGCTGTCTGTGGTTGGCTTAAGAATAACCTTGAAGCCGACAACTAACCTGCTATAGTGCATTTGCATTTAGTTTGCCCGAACCACTCACACGTTTGTCTCATCGCCCATACGTCACATTGGCTGGGTGGTGTGGGTAGATGATGCACCATAGGCGGTGCGTCCTGGATGTGCAGTGCATCGTGGCCGGGAAGCTGGGGGCAGGCAAGTCGTCAGCACTGTGTTTCCAAAGGTGTGTGCATGGACAATAAAGGTGTGTGCATGGACAATTTGGTGCTGGAAGCAACTAAGATTACGCCAAAGGTGCACTTTGACGCCACCTCCGGCGTTCTGGAGATTGCCGGTGACTCTTATCCAGAGCATTCTCTTCAGTTTTACGAGCAAGTATTCACGTGGCTGGATGACTTCATCGGGCAGACAACCCTCCCCATCACATTCCATTTCAGGCTTTTTTACTTTAACACCAGCTCTTCGAAGTGCATTCTCAACATTCTGGAGAGGTTAGACGAAGCATATCGGCGCGGGCGGCAGGTTAGCCTGTACTGGCATTACCGCGAAGATGATGAAGACATTCGGGAAAGTGGTGAAGAATTTGCCGAAGACCTGAGTTTGGCGTTTCAGTTCGTCAAGCACTGATGCCGATTCCGCCTGCTGGCGTATCTGTGGCGCGCTGGTGAAAGGAATGACGTTTGTGAAGCAAGAGTCACCGGTTGGACAAAACCCGGCGAAACGAAACGCGGAAGCAATTTACGCGGAAGAAGAAGCTATTGCGTTGGAAGCAATGCGTGTTGCTGGTGAGCGCAATGTGCCACCTGCGGTTTTACGGGAACGCTATCGCTTTTTGGCGCAGAAATACCATCGCGCCATTCGGGAGCTGATCAAGCTGACGCACGTCAGCGACGTGTTTCAGAAAAAGCTGCTGCGGGTACAACAAGAGCTAGAACGCCGCAATGCGGAGCTAGAATTAACCCAGGTTCGCCTCGAACAGGCCAACCAGGCGCTGTACCGTCTGTCTTACCTCGATGCCCTGACTGGTGTCGCTAACCGTCGCCATTTTGACGAGTACCTCGAGCAGGAATGGCATCGTGCCCGGCGTCAGGGAGCGTTGCTGTCGTTGTTGCTCGTGGATATAGACTACTTCAAACAGGTCAACGACTTAGATGGACATCAGTATGGCGATGACTGCCTCCGGCGCGTGGGTGCAGCCCTGGCTGCGAGCATCCGGCGCGCCGGCGATCTTGTGGCGCGCTACGGCGGGGAGGAGTTTGCCATCGTTCTCCCCAATGCCCAGCCGGACTGGGTGATGACGTTGGCAGAAGAGCTTCGCGTGGCCATCATCGGCTTGGCCATTCCAAGCTCCGGCTCGCCCCACGGCCTACTGACGGTGAGTGTCGGTGCGGCAACGGCAGCTGCCGGTGAGCCATATGGTGTCAGCGATCTGGTAGCCGCGGCAGACCGAGCCCTGTACGCAGCAAAAGAAGCCGGACGGAACTGCGTTTCATTGGCACCGCTACTTGCCGTCGGCGGCCGGTGACAGAACAGTACCTCAGTGGTAACTTTGGGGGCGACATGATGGCCGAAGACCTCTTCGGGCTTTACCAAGACCTGAGCCAACGCAAGATTTGGCTGGCTTTCAAGGGCGCAATTTCGCAGGACATCCTCGTTGAGCTGGGAACGCTGCTCAAAAGCAAGTCGGTCCTCGACCGCAAGGTGAAGAGACTCTTCGCCATTTTCGTCGAAATGGCCCAGAACATCCTGCACTACTCTGCCGAGACGGAGACTGTGCCCTTCAGTGGCAACGGGACAGCACAGCCCGTCGGCGTTGGGGTGATCGTGGTCTCCGAGTCGGCGGATGACTACTTGGTTTCGGCCGGCAATGTTGTGACGGACAAACAAATGACCTATCTGCGTGAGCAATGTGAGCGGATTCATCGTGCTGACCCAGGTCAACTCAAGCAGTATTATGAGGACCAGCGCAAAGCCGGGCGGTCCATGTCCGACAGCAAAGGAGCCGGACTGGGGCTTTTAGACATCGCCCGGAAGGCTGATTTTCCGCTCGAGTACGAAATGCGCCCGATTCCTGACGGGCGGGCGTTTTTTGTGCTGACGGCACGGATTGCCAAGTTCAATAAACAGTTCACGTAAGCATTGCTTGCCGCCGGTGTATAGTTCGGCGCCAAGGACAGGCAGACAGAGGTTGGCCTGTCTTTGGCGGGCGCACCACCGGAGCCAGCACGGTCATCTGTGGAAACTGAATGGCGCAAGACTCCAATCATACTCAGGCGTCTCATACCCAGGCATCTACCCATGCATCGGCGTTGTTTGCCGAAGAGTGGTCTTTTGTCGCTACGGCTCGGGAAGTCCTCCACCAGGCAGACCTCACGGCAGAAGCCTGGCACAGGCATTACCAAGGTTTGCTCAGGGAATATGAGCGACTGCTTCGCCAAGCCATCAAGATCACCGCTTCAGGAGATGCCATCCAGAAGCGCCTGGTTCGGACGCAAGCGCAGCTCGACGTACGCAACACCGAGTTGCAGGCCGTCAATAACCGTCTTGAGGAGCTTGCGCGCGCCAAAGCTACGTTTACGGCGATGCTCGTTCACGACCTGAAATCACCGCTGAGCGTTGTCAAGGCGACCCTGGAGCTGCTGGCAGAAGAGCCGGTCGTAACGAACGGCCCCTATGCGCAACTGGTTACGGCGGCCACCCACAGTACGGAGGCGATACTAACACTGATCAATGAGATGTTGGATGTCTCACGCCTGGAGAGTCAGGATATCAACTTGGACATCGAGTTGCTCGATCTGGGCGCGTGCTTGACGGCTTTGGTTGAAGAAGTGCGGGTGGCAGCGCGTCCGAAGGCGATTACCGTGACGTTTGGCTGCGATCCCATCCCTCCGGTTCCGGGCGACTGGCAGAGGCTGCGGCGAGTGCTGACCAATTTGACCTCAAACGCCATTAAGTTTACGCCGGTAGGCGGATCGATTGGGCTTCACTGCCAGGCAGTGGGCAACGCCGGGTCGCCGTCACAGGTTGTCATCCAGGTGACCGATACAGGGGAGGGCATTCCCGCTGCCGAACTGCTACATATCTTTGATCCGTACCGCCAGGTGTCGTCCTGCCAAAAGCGACATCTCGGCGTCGGCTTAGGGCTGTTCATTGCTAAGCGCATCACCGAAGCCCACAGAGGCACAATTACTGTTGAAAGTCAGGTCGGGCAGGGAACGTGTTTTAGCGTCACCTTGCCGCTCCACACGTCTGAGACGGGTTTGTCTCACAAGTAGGGTGCAGCCCCCAGCTTGCCGTTGAATAGTTATCCGAAGCGCCGATCTTGGGTTTTCGACCATCTTCGACCTTGGTATAGTGATTAAATACGGCGGCACACACTACGCCGGTACAGGCGCGCGTGCGCCTGGAGGCATCGCGCGGGTTGGGAGAGGCTGCCGTTGGGGACGGTGGCAAGAGAACGGTTACGATGTGTCCAGGTACGGTTCGCATGATCGTTGGCGTTGGCATGGCCTTGGGTGGTTGGATGTGGGCACCGATCGTTGCACAGACCTCAGGCGGTACGCCTGCGGCGGTGGTCACCTTCGGCGTCCAGTCTCCACAGCAGCCGACCACCACCCCACCGGACGAAGCTGACGCCATGGAAGACCTCCGCGACTTCGGCACACGCGATCCACTGTTGGAAAAACGCGCGCGGAAGAACATCGAAGTTGCCGAGTTTTATGCCCGTCAGAAGAATTTCCGGGCCTCGATCAACCGCCTGACGGAAATTTACGAGGTGTACCCGCAGTTTACCCGCTTTGACAAAATTCTCTTCCTGCTTGGCAAGTACCATCTTGGTCAGCAACGCTTGTTGGAAGAAGAAGCGAGGCGCTTGCATAAGCAACAGCAGGCGCAGGCGGCCCACCTCAAAACGCAAGAAGCCGATGCTAACCAAGCGGAAGCCCGGCGCTACTTTGTCGAACTCATTGAGCGCTTCCCAGAAAGCGAGTTGGTCAAGGACGCGCGCAAAGCACTAGAACGACTTCCTCCGGTGGACGTGCGGCGACCACCGTCCTGACCCCAGGATCCCGTATCGTTTCAATGCTAGACCATGCTTGAAATTCTCCATCTTCGGCCGCAGGCCGGCGCTCCGGGCGGTCTTGTCATCATTGAATGCCGCGGGTTTGACACGAGAGACTATGCAGCCTGCGATGTCCTCTTTGGTGAGACGCCGGCGCGGATTGTGAGCGCCTCGTCGGACCGGGTACTCGTCAGGGTGCCAGGCGAGCTGAACGAACGTGATCGCACGGCGGGCATACAACTGCTAGCGGCCGGTGAGATGAGTTCCCGCGCGCCGTTTCTGGTTGCCGAACTCCTCGCGGACAGTCTCCACCCGGTAGCGAATCCGGCGTATGACCCTGAAACCGAGGCGATCTTCACCACTCTTTCGGGGTCGCGCGGTAAGAAAGTCGAGGTTTCTGTCTGGCGGATTGGGCCGGACGGGAAAGCAACCCCCTTTTTAGACAACATTATGAACCCGACTGGCCTCGCCTTTGACCGCGAAGGGACGCTCTACATCACGAGCCGTCACGACGGCGTTTTGTATCGGGTTTCACCTTTCCGCGAAGTGATTCCGTTTGCCGAGAATCTGGGGATTGCGACGGGATTGGCAATTGACCGCACCGGCAATCTGTTTGTGGGTGACCGCCAGGGGACGATTTACCGGGTGACGCCGTTAGGTGATGTCACGCCTCATGCACGGTTAGCGCCGAGTATGGCAGCCTACCACCTGGCCTTTTCCCCGGACGGGAATCTCTACGTCACTGCACCGATGGCAGCCGGGACGCGGGAGGCAATCTATCGCGTTACGCCGACCGGCAAGGTTGAGCCGTGGTTCGTGGGTTTGGGGCGCCCACAGGGGCTGTCCTTCGACCAAGCTGGCAATGCTTACGTCTGCGCTAGCCTGAATGGATTGCCAGGTGTGGTCAAAATTACACCAGATGCCAAGGAAGCTGAGTTGTTCATTGCCGGCGTGCGTTTGGTCGGTTTGACGTTTGATGACCGGGGTGCAGCTATTCTGGCCTCCAGCCATGAAATCTATCGCGTTCCGGTTGGTGTAAGCGGTTACGACCCGAATCGAACCTGAGCTATCGAACCTGAACTGACGTTGTCTGAGGAGCTGCATGCCGAACATCGACATAGACAATATCGTCCTGGGCTTTGTTGCGTTCCTGTTTTCACTCTGCATTCATGAGTTCGCCCACGCTTGGACGACTGAGCGCTTCGGTGATGACACGGGGCGCTATCAAGGACGGATTACACTTGACCCACGCGCCCACATTGATCTGTTTGGCTCAATTCTTTTTCCGCTGATCGGCCTCATCAGCGGTGGCTTCATCAGCGGTAGCTTCATCTTCGGCTGGGCAAAGCCGGTGGAGGTGAACCCGAGTCGTTGGAAAAACAAGGTTGTGGCGAACATTGCCGTCTCGGCGGCCGGTCCGATCAGTAACCTGTTGCTGGCGCTGTGTGCAACGCTGCTGATCAAACTCCTGATTGTTGGCGGCTTGAGGCGGGAGGACGTGTTTGGCTTTCTCACGGGCGCGGGCCTGGCGAACGCCGAGGCGTTGTTTGGGTTTGCCGAACCGGTCCTGACCTTTTTGTGGATGATGATCGTCATCAATCTCCTGCTCGCCGTTTTCAACATGATTCCCATCCCCCCTCTGGACGGGAGTCACATTCTGTCGAGTCTTCTGAGCGTGGTGCATGTTCCCCTGATGGAAGCGTACGAGAGCCTACGCCCGTACGGGTTGATTATCCTGATTGTGGCGTCACTGACAGGATTGCTCGGGCTGATCTACCGCCCCATCGTCAGAACGTTCCTGGGGTGGTTGGTCAGTCTGTTGTGAACCGGCACACCCTGCCGGGGGTGCCGCTAGGCAGCATTGACCCACGCAGCATTGGCTATGTCGTCACCGCTCCCTCCACCGGTTTCCGAAGCTTCCTTGGCCGTACCGCCGCCGGACGCCGTCCCTGGGGATTACCGGATTCGGCTGGAGATGTTTGAAGGTCCGCTTGACCTGCTCCTGCACCTCATCAAGCGTCACGAAATTGACATTACCGATATTCCCATTGCGCGTATTACGGCTGAGTACCTGACCTACATTCAAGCGCTCCGCGATTTGGATTTTGACGTTGCCGGGGAGTTCCTGGTGATGGCAGCGACGCTGATTCACATTAAGTCGCGGATGTTGTTGCCGGCGACAGTTGAAGCGACAACGGAAGCTGCGGGTGAGGACCCACGGGCAGAGTTGGTACGGCAGTTGCTCGAACACCAACGCTACCGTGCGGCGGCGCAGGAACTCTGGCTGCGTTACGAAGTGGAACAGGGGATATATACGCGGCCGGCACCGCCGTCGCCGGCTGATGAGGTCAACGTCACGGTTTTTGATCTGCTAGAGACCTTCAAGCGGTTGCTTGACCGCCGCCGCCAGCAGCTCGAACAGGTACTTGCGTATGACACCCTGACGCAGGCGCGCAAGCTTGCCGAACTGCGTGCGCTCCTCGTTGCTCAGCCGCGCCTGAACGCCACGCACCTCTTTGAGGTCGCCCGCAGCAAGCGGGAGATGGTGTGCCTCTTCCTGGCAATCCTGGAGCTGCTCCGGGAGGGCACGGTACGCTTTGTTCAGGCAGAGCCGTTTGGCGATATCCTGCTTGAACGTCTATCGCCCCCGGTGGAGGCGTGCTCCGCTCTATGACACCCGACACGCTGAAGGCTATTTTGGAGACGCTAATTTTCGTTGCCGAAGAGCCGCTCACCCGCCAGCAGATGGCGGCGTTGCTGCCCGAAGCAACGCCAGACCAAATCGAAACAGCCCTGGCGGCGCTGGTCGCCGATTACGCGCACCGAGGTCTCGTCCTGCGCGAGATTGCCGGTGGTTGGCAGATGGCAACCCATCCCGAACTCAGCGAGTATGTCCGCCGCTACCATCGTGCGCGCCCGGCGGCACGCCTGTCACTGGCGGCGCTGGAAACGCTGGCCGTCATCGCCTACAAACAGCCCATCACCATTCCTGAAATCCTTGAAATTCGCGGTGTAAGTTCGTCATCGGCCATTAAGACGCTGCTGGATCGGAAACTCATCGTGCCCAAGGGACGGAAGGAATGCGTCGGGCGGCCGATCTTGTATGGTACGTCAAAAGAGTTTCTCATGCAGTTCGGTCTCAAGGATTTGAGCGGCTTGCCCAGTTTAGAGGAGCTGGCAGAGTTGGATGCCCCGGCACCCTAACCCGGAGCGTACGCGCCTGCCTTGCCGCTGCTGCAAAACCTACCCTGGGCGGTGGACAACGCCACAAGGAGTACCCGATGTCTGAAAAACGACTGTTGATGACGGTTTTGATGTCACCGGATATGGCAAATTTTTCCGGTCATGTTCACGGCGGTGCCATGCTGCGGCTGCTCGACCAAGTCGCTTACGCCTGTGCATCGCGCTACTCCGGTAGCTACGTCGTGACGGTTTCGGTCGATCAGGTCATCTTTCGTGAGCCGGTTCATGTCGGCGAGCTGGTCACCTTCCGGGCGTCGGTGAACTACACAGGGACGACCTCGATGGAAGTGGGCATTCGGGTTGAGGCGGAAAACATCCAGAAGCGCACCTCACGGCATGTTATGACGTGCTACTTCACCATGGTCGCCGTGGATGAAGAGGGACGGCCGCGCCGGATTCCACCGGTGACCTTAGAAAATGACGACGACCGGCGTCGGTGGGCAGCTGCGCAACTGCGTCGCCGCTACCGCAAGGAAATCGAACGCCAGAGTTTGGAAATCCGCCGGCATCCCCAGGAACTCATGCAGGAGCTGATGGAATCCCATGCGGTCGCACGACACGCTGCCGAGCGGTTGGGTGCTCCGGCCGAGGCGCCGCCGGCGGTCACGGCGGAAACGGATGCGTAACGAAGCTATGCTGGAACGATTGCAGAAAATCATCGCAGCAGCCGGACTGGCATCGCGGCGGCAGGCGGAAGACCTGATCCGCACCGGGCAGGTGACGGTCAACGGCCAGGTGGTGGATACATTAGGGACAAAAGCCGACCCCGACCGGGACGCCATCAAGGTGCGCGGGAAGTTGATCAATCCCCGGCTGGCGCGCCGCAAACTCGTCTATTACCTGCTCAACAAACCGAAAGGGTATCTGTGCAGTCTTGCCGACCCACAGAACCGTCCGTTGGTGACGGCGCTGCTGCCGAAGCATGCACCGCGCGTCCATCCGGTGGGACGCCTGGATTTCAACACCGAAGGCTTGCTGCTTCTCACCAACGACGGTGAACTGACCCACCTGGTCACGAAAGCCGGCGACCACTGCCCAAAGGTTTACCATGTCAAGGTCAAGGGGACACCCAATGACGACCAACTGGAGCGGCTGCGGCATGGGATGACCATCAAAGGCGAATTCCATCGCATTGCGCAACTGACGCCGCTGGAGCAAACCGATCACAACAACGCCTGGTTTGAACTTGTTTTGCACGAGGGCAAAAACAACCAGATTCGGAACATGTTTGATGCCATCGGGCATTCGGTGTTGAAACTCCGGCGTGTCGCAATTGGTCATCTGACAGATGCCGGTCTGCCGGTCGGAGCAGTGCGGGAACTGACCGAAGCCGAAGTGCGGCGCTTTTTCTCGCCGCGGAAGATCGTTCCGCGCGTGAGCACGCACAAGCTCGGTAAGCCGCGTCTGACCGGGAAAGCCAGAGGCCAGCAGCGGCGCCGAGTGCCGATAACACCGAGCCGGGCCACGGTTGTAAGCCGCCAGACAACCGCGCAACCGACCGGCGCGATCCCCCCGCGCGCACCGGTCGGACGGCGGTCCAAAGCGGCCAGGCCTATGACACGGAGTCCGTTATGACGCTGCCGAAGCCTGAAGATTTGGAAATCCGGTCGCTGGGTGAGTGCCGCTACCCATCGCCGCTGCAACTGGGCACGGCCTCCGGCGAGTACCACGGCGAATTTATGTCGGACGCTGCCAAGGTGCGCTTTCACGTCGAGTTAGACAACCTCGCCACTCGCCCGGACGATCTGTTTTTTGAGCGCGCCGGGCCGCGTGCGCAGTTGTTTTTCGATCCGGGCAAAGTCAAGGCGGCGATTGTGACCTGCGGTGGCCTGTGTCCAGGCCTGAACAACGTCATCCGGTCGGTGTTTCTGACGCTCAAGTACAACTACGGTGTCCCAGAAGTCTACGGCATCCGCTACGGCTACCGGGGTTTGAATCCGGTGCACGGGGACGGCTTCATCCTGTTGAAGCATGAGATGGTGGAAAACATCCATCTCCACGGGGGGACGGTGCTTGGCTCGTCGCGGGGGCCACAGCCGGTTGACGTTATGCTCGACACGCTCACTGTCCGGGGCATTAACATGCTGTTTTGCGTCGGCGGCGACGGCACCCAGCGCGGTGCCGATGCCATTGCCCGCGCCGCCCGTGAGCGTGGGCGTTCGCTGGCCGTCGTCGGCATTCCCAAGACGATAGATAACGACATCCCCTATGTGTTTCGTTCGTTCGGCTACGGCACGGCAGTTGAGAAGGCGCGGGAAGTCATTGCCGGGGCCCATGCTGAGGCCAAGGGCGCGCCGAACGGGATCGTTATCGTCAAGCTCATGGGACGTAACGCCGGCTTCATTGCCGCCGGAGCGACGACGGCCAGCCAAGAGGTCAACTTCGCCTTGATTCCTGAGTTACCGTTTGACCTTGAGCCGCCGAACGGCTTTCTGGCGCATCTGGAGCAGCGTATTCTGCGGCGCGGACACGCCGTCATCGTTGTCGCAGAAGGAGCCGGGCAACATCTGTTCGGAGACCTGCCCGTAGAGCGCGATGCTTCGGGCAACATCAAGCACCACGACATTGGTGTGTATTTGCGCGACCGCATCACGGCGTACTTCCGTGAGCGCCGGATCGAGACCAATGTCCGGTATATCGATCCGAGCTACATCATTCGGAGTGTGCCGGCCAACTGCGACGATGCACAACTCAGTGACCGCTTCGCCCGCTATGCGGTACACGCTGCCATGGCCGGCAAGACGGATTTGCTCATCGGCTACTGGCATGGCTTGTTCGTTCACGTGCCGATGGCCTTGGTCACCAGCCAGAAGAAGCGGCTCTCGCCGAAGAGCAGTCTCTGGCTTTCGGTATTGTCCACGACCGGGCAGCCGCCGCTGATGGTCAACGCACCGCCGCCGGAGCCGCCCGCGTCATGAGCGACCACCCGCTGGCTGTCGGCATTGCCGGTCTGCGCTTCAAAAACCCGGTCATTCCGGCGAGCGGCACGTTCGGCTACGGGCTGGAGTTCCTGCCTTTTCTTGACCTCTCGCGGCTGGGCGGCTTCTGCACGAAGGGGCTGTCGCCGCAACCGCTCCAGGGCAACCCGCCGCCGCGCATTGTCGAGACGCCGGCCGGGATGCTCAACGCCATTGGCTTGCAAAACATCGGCGTCCGCGCGTTTGTCGCGGAAAAGCTGCCGCTGTTGCGCGCTTACGATACACACGTCATCGCCAATGTCTTCGGTTTTTCCATCGAAGATTTTCTCGAAGTCGTGGCGGCGCTCAATGATGCCGAGGGCGTGGCGGCCTATGAGCTGAACATCTCCTGCCCAAACGTCAAAGAGGGCGGGACGCAGTTCGGCAATGACCCGGCTCTGGCGGCGCGGGTGACGGAAGCCGTCAAGCGCGCGGCGACGCGGCCGGTCATCGTGAAGCTCTCACCGAATGCACCGAGTATCACCGATGTCGCCCGCGCGGTTGAAAGCGCCGGCGCGGATGCAGTGTCGTTGGTCAACACATTTGTCGGGCTGGCGATTGATGTGTACACACACCGGCCGCGCCTGGCGTACACAACCGGCGGGTTATCAGGGCCGGCGATTCGGCCGCTGGCCGTACGAATGGTGTATGAGGTGTCGCAGGTGATCAGCATTCCGCGCATCGGGATAGGCGGCATTACAACCTGGATGGACGCACTGGAGTTTATCCTGGCCGGCGCAACGGCCGTTCAACTGGGAACGATCAACTACACCGACCCCTGCGCTGCACTGCGCGTCATTGAGGGTTTGGAGGCGTACTGTCGCGAGCGCCACACGACCGTCGCTGCATTGGTAGGCGCATTCAAGCCACAAGCTTGAGGCCGGCTCGGGCACAACCTGTGCCTGGACGGTGTTCACCGACGGCGGTGGCGTGTGAGCCGGATGCCCTGCCGACCGTGAGCATAGCCGGTCGGCCTGCGCCGTCGGCAGACCGGCCGGACTGCAAGCCGAGAAGCCCCGGACCACTGTCGGTGGCCAGGTAAGAGTCCACGGCCGCGCAACCCGGCCCGTGGAGCGGAACCCCGATGCGAGGTGGCAGATGTGGCCGGACTGTGCTAATGTTTTTCTCATCTCTCAGTTGTGGTCTGCTTCGGCGCGCACCATCCGAATCTGAGGAGGGGCCATCCATGAAGTGTCCTGCCTGTGGTTTTGAAAACCTGCCCGGCGCAGAAATCTGTGAAGCCTGTGGCTCAGACCTGACGGATATTGAAGTCGGCGACCCTGGGCTTCCGATTCGGCAGACCCTCGGGGAAGACACCATTGAACATCTTTTTCCCTATCCGCCGATCACGGTTGAGGTCGGCACGTCCATCGCGGCAACGCTGCGTGCGATGCAGGACAAGCGCTTTGGGTGCGCGATGGTGGTGCGCAGTGGGAAGTTAGTCGGTATCGTCACCGAGCGCGATATGCTCTACAAGGTGGCCAACCGGATTACGCAGTTGGAGTCAACACCGGTGGACCTGATCATGACGCCGAATCCGGGTGTGGTCCGCCACGGAGACACGCTGGCCAAAGCACTCAACCTGATGGCGATGCACAAATACCGGCATGTGCCGATTGTGGACGACGAGGAAAGGCCGCTCGGCTTTCTTTCGTCAAAGGGCATTTTCAAGTACCTCTGCCAGCACGCCGTGGCCGCCGTGTCGCCGTGTTGAACGTATCGTGCCGGTTGCCCGTGGCCGAGCTTGATGTTTCGCTGAGCCGGTCTGTCCCCGGTTTGCGCCGTCGGGAAGCCTTGGCGCCGGCGGGGTCGGAGCACCCCGTGCGTACTGGCCCCCAGGCTGACGCGGCCTGCATTGTGTCCCACACGCATTGTGTCCCACACGACCGTCTTGGTTTGTGCGGACGACGTGTTATGTTTTCGCTCATGTTTTCGCGCAGTTTGAAGCAGTTTGCGTTTGAAGAAACGCACCTGCGCAACTTTCCACTAGCCGAGGCCCTCACCGTGAGCAAACACAAAGCTAAAGACGAAAAACCCAGGGAAGAAAAACTCAAAGACAAGCGTAAAAGCTCGGCGCCGACGATCTTTGAAAATGTCGTCGAGCAGGCAACCGAACGGTGGGAACAGCTCGTTCACAACCCACAGTTTGCTGCTGCGTTGGCGACTGCGCTTGAGCAGCCGATGAATCTGGCCCATCGCGTGCAAGAATTGGTCAGCGCAAGCTTGCATACGATGAACATTCCCACCCGCGATGACTACAAGCAGCTCAGTCGGCAACTGGACGCCATTGCCGGCCAACTTGAAGACATCGGTGAGCGCCTTGAAGCGTTGACGGCCCAACTGTCGGTGACAGCGGATAGTGCGAAACCACCTCGCAAGTCGGCATCGTCACGGAAGAAAAAGGCCCCGTCTGTGCCGGGAGACAACCTGACATCTGAGTAAATTCGGACGGTGAAGCGTATTCCACCGCTGATGTCATCCACGGTGACATGGGTTTTGTGGCTGCTTGCCGGGTTGGTGAGCGCCGGTGCCTATGGTGTGCGTGCTGTAGCCGTGCGCCATCCAGACTGGGTTGAAGCGGTTTACGCGCAGCGCCTCTACCCTGTCTTGGCGCACGGGATAGCCGGGCCGGCCCGGTTGGTTTCGTTTTCTCTCGCCGAATGCTTGTTAGGGGGGCTGGTGCTGGGCAGCCTGATGCTCATCCTGTGGGCAGGCTGGGAAAGCCGGCGCCGTCGCCCACGCCTGGGTATCCTGCTGGCGCGGGGCATTCCCCTTGTCGTGCTGACCCTCGGCCTGGGCGCTCACGCTTTTTTGCTGCTGTTCGGGTTGCACTACCTCCGCCCGGCCGTCCGCAATACTTTTGGATTGACACCGCCGCCACCGGATGTGGTGGCGCTGGAACGGTTGGCGCGTACTTGTCTCGAGCAGGCGAATGCCGAACTGGCCGCTGCCGCGCCGCATTGGGACGCCGAACGGGGCAGCCGGCTCCCTATGTCGCCCCCCGAATTAATCGCACTGCTCACGGAAAGCTTTAACCGCTGCCCAGAGCTGTCCGCCCTCTCTTCCGTGCGATTTTCACCACCGAAAGCGCCCTGGTCGTCGCACTTGATGGCGCGCGCCGGTATTGCCGGTATCTTCGTGCCCCTGACCGGTGAGCCCCACTACGACGCCGACCAGCCGGCTGTGAGCCTGCCGTTTACCATTGCGCACGAGATGGCTCATCAGCGGGGTTTCGCCTTGGAAAGTGAGGCTAACTTTGTTGCCGCCGTTGTGTGTATTCGGGCACAGCATCCGTATCTTCGGTACAGCGGATGGGCCGGTGCGGCGCGGTACGTCCTGCGCGACTTAGCGCGGGCACCGGAGCGGTATGCAGCCGTTGTCGCACTCGCAGGCGATGCCCTCCGCGCCGACTGGCAAGCTCAGGCGCGGTACTGGTCACGCTATGCCCACGGGCGTTTGGCTGCCCTGTCGGCGCGCATCAATCACGCCTATCTTCAGGCAAACGGTGTCACTTCAGGTCTTGCGAACTACCACGAAGTCACCGGATGGCTGCTGGCCTGGCAAGCGGCCGAAAAGCGAGACACCGGCTAGATGGCGATGGCACGTGCGGCGCGGAGGGCGCGCTCGCGGGTTTCCATTTGGTCATCTCCCAGGGCTGTGACGTGGCCCATCTTTCGTCTCGGACGCGAGATCTTCTTGCCGTACAGGTGTACCGTCACTCCCGGTACCTGGAGCGCTTCTGCCAAACCGGTCGGACGCGCCGGTGCGTCAACCCCACCGAGCAAGTTGACCATCACGGCTGCCGGCGTCCGCAGTCGCACTGCGCCCAGCGGGAGGTTCAGCCCGGCGCGGATGTGATTCTCAAACTGCGATGTCTCACACGCCTCAATTGTGTAGTGGCCTGAGTTATGCGGGCGCGGCGCAATCTCATTGATCAGCACTGCGCCATCGTCGCGCAAAAACAGCTCGATGCCAAAGATGCCCGTTCCTGCAATGACCTCCAGCACCTGTCGGGCCAGCCTGGTCACACCGGCCGCCGTCGTTGCGGATACATCCGCCGGCGCAAGGACTGTATGGCAAACTTGTGCCTCCTGAATGGTCTCAACCACCGGATAGACCACTTCATCGCCACGCTGATTGCGCGCGGCCAGCACAGCCAGTTCCTTGGTGAAAGGGACAAACTCCTCAACCATCAGCCGACTACCGCGTTGAATCAGCTTTTCCCAGGCGCGGACAATGTCGTCCACACTGCGGATGAGTTCGTTGCCATACCCGTCGTAGCCGTTGGTGCGGCACTTCAGGACCAACGGCAGTCCAAATTGCTGGCTCAGTTCGGCAACTGCATCCGGCGAGTCAACTGCCGCAAAACGGGGCACAGGCAGCCCTGCCTGTGCCAAAGCGTTCTTCTGAAGCAATTTGTCCTGAATGAGTGCAATTGTGTGCGCCGAAGGAACAACGGCTGCCTGCCCCATTTCTTCCAGATAGCGCAAAATGTCAGGCGCAATAAACTCATTCTCCAGGAGGACGACATCGGCATACGCCGCCACGGCGTTGAGCAAGGCCCGATCTGACCACTTTCCGACAAATCGCTCGCTCGCCGTCAACAGCGCCGGACTGTCGTCTCCGGGACGGGCGACAATTCCCACCTCACACCCTAGACGATATGCTGCATAGGCAGACATCCGCGCCAGTTGACCGCCCCCTAGAATGGCAATTCGCTGCACCATGCTCTGTCTTTACCGACTACAGGTCCAGGTCAACAACTACCGGAGCGTTCACCAAGCGATACCGCAGGTTACACAGCGCCGCATTCACAAACTCCGTCTGCCCAAGTCGCACACGTCCGTAGGCTTCATGAATGTGACCAAAAACGTGTAGTCGCAAAGGAAGCCGCTCTACAACGGCGCGTAGCTCCTCACACCCAACTCGCCACCCAAACTGTGTTCTGTCGAGAATATCATACGGCGGTGTGTGGGTAATGAGGACATCGGTATCTTCAGGAATCAAAGCCCACTTCTCACGCAGCGCCGATTTTTTCCACAGGTTGAACGCTCCATTCATGAACCACGGCTGCCACGGACTGCCGTAAAACTTCAACCCACAAGCCACTGCCGTACGGTCCATCAGGTACACCGCATTCTCTAACAGCGTATCCGTCCCTGCTCCATTTTCCTGAGCGCAATGATCATGGTTGCCTGCCACAACAAACTTGTGCGGATGCGGCTGCCGCTTCAGGAAAGCGTCAAACAAACGCAGTTCGTCCAATGTGCCACGCCGGGTAAAGTCGCCGGCATGAATGAGAACATCCCCTTCCGGCACCTTGAAATCGTGGTGGCCATGGGTATCGCTAATCACAATGATGCGAATCGACATTGCCGGTACCTCACGCTGTGGGGCCGCCGCCTGCCATACGCACGGACGACCAGGTGTATAGGGCTACCATAATGCACCAGACACCCTGCTTGACACGAAAAAAATAACGCAACAATCTCGTGTATATCATCCATGTGAAATCCAAGCGTGCGAAATCCAAGCAAACAGGTAACCCCGCTCTGCGCCAGCAGCAACCTCACCTCCTCATCCTTGAGCCGGTTTGGATGCGAGCGGCTGCCGTTTTCGCGTCCGAGGTGATGGAATGTGGGCAAAGCTGCGGGCATGCGGTGACAACAACGATCAACGTTGCTTATAATGTGCGGACCTGTGCGCCGTTTGGCGGGTTCTCGGCTACAGTCCCTGGGCGGTGAGGTCTCTGGAGGAAGCGTTGTCGTCGCGGGCGTAGTCGGGTCGTTTGGCTAGAGAGTTCGTTAGCTAGCGAGCTCGTTAGGTGGTAGTGATGCTGAAGTTTTATTCTCGTGAGTGGGTTGAGGAGATTGCGCGGCGGTTGGCGACGGACGCGCGTTTTTTGGCAGAGGGGAAGAAGCTGAACGGGGTGTTTGTGTTTCGGGTGTACGATGGGCCTGATGGGAAGGATCG
>CALGZC010000030.1 GCA_937934745.1 uncultured Blastocatellia bacterium | reverse complement strand
GGTGCGAGAAGGGCGGGACACGCCAATGGGCGCTCGTTGAGCGGATGGCCTGTGGAGCGAACCGCAGTGGGAAGCAGCGCCCGCGCCACAGTGACTCCGGGGTGGTGCAATGCCGCGCCTGAGCGCCGGAGGAATCTCCGGTCCTTCAGACCGGGGAGGATGTCAAGATCTACTTGATAACGCCGCGCTGCGACGAGGCAATGAAATCAAGTAGAACGCGAATACGTGGGTGGTCGCCAAGCCTGTCCGTGATGACAGCAACCGCTTGTGATGTGTTGAGCTTCGAGTTGAGCAGCAAGCGAAACGCTTGTTCAATTGCCTGCAAATCCTCGCTTGAAAAACCGGCGCGGCGCAGTCCGAGGCTGTTTGGGCCGTAGCATTTGGCGTGATTACCGACGCTCCTTGCATAAGGCAGGGCATCCTTGACCACAACCGAATAGGCACCGATAAAGGCGTAGGTTCCGACTCGGCAAAACTGATGAACACCGACGTACGCCCCAAGTGTCGCGTGGTCGTGAACTTCGACGTGCCCGGCCAGTGACGCCCCATTGGCCATGATGATGTGGTTACCCACCGTACAGTCGTGGGCGACATGACACTGCGCCATCAGTAGGTTGTCATCGCCGATGCGCGTCACACCACCACCAAGCCCAGTGCCGCGGTGCAATGTTACGAACTCACGGATAACGTTGCGCTCACCGATGATGAGTTCCGTGCGCTCGCCAGCGTACTTCAAATCCTGTGGGTCCTGCCCGACAGAGACAAAGGGGAACAGACGTGTACCGCACCCGATGCAGGTCGGGCCTTCGATGACGCAGTGCGCCCCAACAGTAACATCGTCTTCAAGCGTCACATCCGCACCGATGACAGCATAAGGCCCAACGGAGACATTCTCACCGAGCTTCGCTTGTGGATGGATGATGGCAGTTGGGTGGATCGGCATAGGCCTACGGCAGCAGTGTTTCTTCGTCCTGCGGGGGCGGGACTGCCCGCAAAAAGCGTTCTGTTTCGCGCAAGAAGGCGTCAGGCCGCTCAATGGGCGGCATGTGACCACACCGGTCGACAACTGTAAAATTGGCCCTTGGCAAGGCCATCCTGATGGTCTCGCCGGAATGCAGCGGCAATAGAGCATCCTGCCTGCCCCAGATGATGAGCGTCGGGGCGCGAATCTTGCTCAAGCGTGGCTCGAGAACGTCCTCACCGGTCAGCATGGCCGCCAACGCCCGGTCAATGACCCACGCTTGCCGTCGCGCTCGGGCTTGGAAATCGCGAATCAACGGCGCGGGTAACTGTGGAGGGTTGTAAAACAGGACGCGCAGGAAGTTTGTGAAATCTTCAGGCGTCGTGCCCGGATCGAGTAGGGTGCGCTCCGGGGCCGGCTCGAACCGCACGCCGGCACTATCCACTAAAATCAGCCGCGCGACGCGGTCGGGATACTCGCTTGCGGTGTAAGCCGCAATCCATCCACCCATTGAAAGCCCGCACAAGTGCGCCTGCCGAACGCCAACGGCATCGAGGAAGCGTACCAAGGTTGCAGACTGTGACCGAATGGCATACGTAGCTTGAGGCGGCTTGTCCGAGCGCCCGAAACCCGGCAGGTCAAGGGCATAAACGTGAAATTGTTTGGCCAGTGGGACCAGCACCTGCCCCCAGTCTGCATCCGAACTGCCGCCCAGACCGTGAATGAGCACCAGCGGTTCACCTGCGCCGCCCTCCTTGTAGTGCAGGCGGATGCCGTCCACGGTGACTTCGCGCGCCGCGATCCCGAACCACCAGAGCCGCCACCCATCGTACCAGTTGACGACCGTTAACGGCTGCCGGTAGGCGAACGTCCCGGCACAGCCAAGGACGGCGCTTGCCAAACTCAGCAGGAGTAAGCTGCGTCCCAGCCAGCGTGAGTGCCTATTCGCGGCCGACGCGATCTTCACTGGCGGACCTTCCTCCGCTTGCGACGCAGGAAATCCATCATAATGTACTCGCCCAGCGTCATCACAGTCGTGAAATAGGCTTTGCCCTGAGCAATGGTCGTCACCTGCTTGATGAAGTTCACCAAGTACGGATCGTCGGACAGCATAAAGGTGTTTATGGTGATGTTGCTCCGCCGACACTGGGCAACTTCCTTGTACGTCGCGTCCATGATCATCGGGTCAAGACCCATGGAGTTTTTGTAAATCCGCCCGTCTTCCATCGTGAGCGCCGACGGCTTACCGTCGGTAATCATAATGATTTGCCGCATATCCACCCGCTGGGCCAGCAGAATGCGCCTGGCCAGCTTCAGGCCCTCGGCCGTGTTGGTGTGGTAGGGTCCAACGGTGAGCTGTGCCAACTTGGCTAGCGGCACTTCCTCGGCCGAGTCATGAAACAAAATCAGCTTGAGGGTGTCACCGGGATATTGCGTTCGGATCAGGTGCGTCAGTGCCAGGGCAACCCGCTTGGCCGGCGTGAAGCGATCCTCGCCATAGAGGATCATGCTGTGGCTGCAATCGAGCATCAGCGCTGTCGCGCATGAGCTGGCGTACTCTGACTGGTGAACCATTAGGTCGCTGTATTCAACCTCCAGCGGAACACCCAGCCCATTTCGCTGAATGGCGGAAAGCAAGGTAGCATTGACATCCAGGTTGAGCGTATCGCCAAACTCATAGGGCTTGCTCGACTGAAACGCCTCAATGCCGGTCGCGAGATGCTGGGTGTCATGCCGCCCAGCGTATCCTTTACCCAGCGCACCCAGCAGTTGACTGAGCGCTTTGTAACCGAGAAAGTCCATGCCCTTTTCGGTCAGCTCGAACTTCACCCGCGCCCCGGTGTCCTTTTCAAGGTAACCCCGCCCTGCGCTCGGCTGATCTGTGCCGCCCTCGTCCGGCTTCGCACGCAGGTAGCCCTGCTTGAACAACTGCTCAATCAGTGCGCTGACCAACTCGTCGAGCTTTTTCTCGTCCAACTCGCCGGATTCGTTCTCAAGCGCCTGCATTTCAGTTCGGTCAAGCAGGTTACCTGAGCGAATCAGCTCCCGAATAGCGCCGCGCAACGCCTCAAGTGACCGGTCCGGTTCCTGGATGCGCCGCGACCAGCCGCCGTGCGAGAAACCACTTTGCAGGAAAAAATCGGAGAGTTTTTCAAGCAGTTTTTCAAGGTCAAAGTGGTCCAGGTCAAGACCATCCCATTTGCCGTAGCGCGTAATCATAGGAGCACCGTCACGGGTCAGTTCAGGAAGGTTGTTTGTTGCCTCAGCAGCAAGCAAGTGGAGGTTGGCCGAACCCTACCTGACAAACAGTTCAGGTGCAACCACGCCCGCCTTGCTTGACCGAATGACAGCACCTTTTTACCATCGCTTGCGTATGCCGCCTCACAAACGCGCGGCGCTTGTACCCCGGCGCCCGCCCTGCTCGATGGAGAATCAGCCGGATGTCCAATGATTTGCAAAACTACATTCCGCTGTTGATGAGCTTTGGATTAGCCTCGCTCATCGCGACGACGCTCCTCATCACTTCGCGGTTACTAGGGCCGAGAATCCAAACCCGTGAAAAGTTGATGCCTTATGAATGTGGCAACGACCCGGTCGGGAACGCCCGCGACCGCTTCTCCGTCAAGTTCTATCTTGTCTGTCTGTTGTTTATTTTGTTTGACATTGAGGCGATTATCCTGATTCCCTGGGCGGTGGTGTATCGGGCGCTGGCGGAGGAACTGGGTAACAAGCTGTTTGTCTATGCCGAGATGATGATCTTTGTCGCGACGCTCTTTGTGGGTTACATCTATGTCTGGAAGAAAGGCGTCTTTGACTGGAGTAAGTAGCGTCTGGTCCGAGGAAGGAGCACACCGTTATGGGTCTTGAAACCACTCTCGGCGCGGTGCTGCCGGAAATTTTGACGGCGCGCCTTGAAGACCTGATTAACTGGTCTCGGAAATCATCCCTCTGGCCGGCGACATTTGGGTTGGCTTGCTGTGCTATTGAGATGATGAACGCGACGTCTGCCCGCAACGACATGGCGCGCTTTGGCTCAGAAGTGTTTCGGGCCAGTCCCCGCCAGGCAGACGTGATGATTGTTGCCGGACGCGTTTCGCGGAAGATGGCACCGGTGCTGCGCCGCATCTATGACCAGATGCCGGATCCCAAATGGGTCATTTCGATGGGGGCTTGTGCTACGGCCGGTGGGATTTTTAATAACTACGCCATTGTGCAGGGCGTCCACCAGGTCGTGCCGGTAGACGTCTATGTGCCAGGCTGTCCGCCGCGGCCGGAAACGCTCATCTACGCCGTGATGAAGTTGCAGGAGAAAATTATGACCGAGCGTCTCACCGACCGGCGCGACCGCAACCTTTTGTCCGAAGGAGCCGCTGCATGAGTGACGCTGCGGTGACGCCGACCGGCTTCCCTGGCGACGTGGCATTGGTCAAGGGTGCGGCGGATACGTTGGCGCAGTTACGCCGGCAGTTCCAGGATGCCATCGAGCAGGTCATCGCGCACAACGGGGAAGTGACGGTTTACGTCGCGCGCGCCGCGCTCGTGGATGTGGCGCGCTACCTGCGCGACGAGCCGAAGCTGTTGTTCAACTTGTTGTCCGATCTGTGCGGCGTGGACCGCGGCCTGGAAGCCGACCCACGCTTTGAAGTCGTGTACCACCTGTTTTCGATTCCCCACGGCTACCGCTTGCGGTTGAAGGTGCGTGTCCCGGAACACGACTGTGAGGTGCCAACCCTGGTCGGCGTTTACCCAACGGCAGAGTGGCATGAACGTGAAACCTTCGACCTGATGGGCATTCGTTTCACAAATCACCCTGACTTACGCAAAATACTGACCCCCGACGATTTGGAAGGCCATCCTCTCCGAAAGGATTTTCCGCTTCAAGGCTACTGAGGCGCCGCCGATTGGGCGCGTCGGTGTCCGGCGGAGTCAGCCCCTGCCATGGCATCTCTACGGCACTCGAACGTCATCGAGCTGGATTACGCACCACAGCGGAAAATTCGCGAGCTGCTGCGCGAGCAATCGGCGCTCGATAACGCCATTACCATCAGCATGGGGCCGCAACACCCTTCGACGCACGGCGTCTTGCGGCTTGAACTCATTTTAGACGGTGAAACGGTCATCAGCGCCAAACCAGACATCGGCTATCTCCATACCGGCATGGAGAAGCAGATGGAAACGAAAAAGTACCAGCAAAACATCGTGATCACCGACCGGATGGACTACCTCAACCCAATGGGCAACAACCTGGGGTATGTCATGACGGTTGAGAAGCTGTTGGGCATCACGCATGACATTCCACCACGCGCCCAGACGCTGCGCGTCCTGCTGACCGAGCTACAGCGCATTGCGTCGCATTTGGTCTGGCTGGGGACGCATGCCCTCGACCTAGGGGCTATGTCGTTGTTTTTCTACTGCTTCCGGGAGCGTGAGAAGATCCTCAACATCTATGAAGCTGTTTGCGGCGGGCGCATGACGGTGAGCTACTTTCGCGTCGGCGGCCTGCCCTACGACGTCCCCCCGAACTTCAACCGACTTGTTCGGGACTTTCTGGACGAATTTCCGGCAGCGCTCAGGGAATACCATACGCTCCTGACCAACAACCCGATTTTCCAGAAACGGACGCGCGGTGTCGGCATCTTATCCGGCGAAGATGCGATTGCGCTCGGGGTGACCGGGCCAACGTTGCGCGGTTCGGGCATCGCTCACGACGTTCGCCGGGCCGAGCCATACTGCGGCTATGAGACGTATGACTTTGACATTCCGGTTGAGCGTGATGGCGATGTGTACGCCCGCTATCTCGTCCGCATGCGCGAAATGGAAGAAAGCCTGAAGATTTGCCGGCAGGCGCTCGACCGGCTCAAACCGGGTCCTATCAAAGTGGATTCACCCAAGATCGTCCTCCCCGACCGCGAACAGATGAAGCACCAGATGGATGCGCTCATCCATCACTTCCTGTTGGCGGCATACGGCTTTAGCGTTCCACCCGGCGAGGCTTACCATGCGATTGAAGGCTCAAAGGGCGAGCTGGGCTTTTACATTATCAGCGACGGGACAGAACGACCGTTCCGCTGCCATGTGCGGGGACCGTCGTTTGTCAACTTGCAGGCGATTCCGAAGCTCTGTCAGGGCGCGCTGCTAGCAGATGTCGTTGCCATTATCGGCAGCCTTGACATCGTTCTCGGGGAGATTGACCGATGACCAAGCCCCTCATGTTTGCCGACGTCTTGACCGCCGACCTTGAGCGGCGGGCAGACGCCATCATCGCCCGCTATCCGCAAAAGCGGTCGGCGATCTTGCCGTTATTCCATCTGGTGCAGAACGCCTGCAACTACATCCCAGAAGACGGCATGCGGTTTATCGCCAAGAAACTGGGGCTGAATATGAACGACGTGTACGAGACGTTGACGTTCTATTCGATGCTGTTTACCGAGCCGATTGGGACGTACCACATTCAGCTCTGCCGGACGATCAGCTGTTACCTGTGCGGCACGTCGCAACTGCGCGAGCATCTCGAAAAGCGACTCGGCATCAAGCCGGGGCAGAAAACGCCGGATGGGCGCTTTCGCCTCACCGAGGTTGAGTGTATCGGCGCGTGCGCGGGTGCGCCGGCCATGCAGATCAACTTCGACTTTTACGAGCATCTAACGCCTGACAAAGTGGATGCCATCCTCGACACACTGCCGTGATGACGCCAAGCGTAATTCTCTCGATTGCAGGGCTGGACCCGGCCGGGGGCGCTGGGCTTCTCGCCGATCTGAAGACGGTTGCCGCGCTTGGCGCGCACGGCGTCGGTGTTCTGACGGCGACGACTGCACAGAATACGGTCGGCGTGAAGAGCTTTCATCCGCTGCCGCCGGCGGTCGTGACGGCGCAACTGGATGCGCTTCAGGAGGACGTGGCCATCGCTGCCGCTAAGACCGGCATGCTGGGGACGGGTGCGATTGTCACTGCTGTCGCTGATTGGCTGGAAGCGAACTGGCGCGCGCCGCTGGTGGTTGACCCGGTGCTGGTGGCGAGCAGCGGGCAGTTGCTGTTGGAGCCCGACGCCATCGCGACGCTGAAAGCCCGATTGCTGCCACTGGCGACCGTCGTCACGCCAAACCTGCCGGAAGCAGCCGAACTCGTCGGGTTCCCGGTCGAGACGCTCGCCGACATGGCACAGGCGGCGCGGCGGCTGCATGCCCTGGGCGCGCGGTATGCGCTGGTCAAGGGCGGTCATTTGAGCGGCGACGCGATAGACGTGTTGTTTGACGGCGAGGAAATTCGTCATTTTCCCGGCGAGCGCATTGTGCTCGAGACGCATGGCACGGGCTGCACGCTGTCGGCCGCACTGGCAACGTTGCTTGGGCGGGGACTGACCGTCGCGGACGCCGTTGCGCAGGCTAAAGCCTACGTCTGCGAGACTATGCGGCGCGCCATGCAGGTCGGGAAAGGCAAGCGTTTGTTGGGTCACTTGCCGTTGGCGTGAGATGAGCAGTCAGGCGTTTACCTTTCGGCGTCAGGGGGCAGTTGCCGTGCTGGTGTGCCGGCCGCTGGAAGCGGCCGGTTTTCGGCATGGCTTTAGCACGCGCCTGGGCGGTGTGAGTCCGTTGCCCTCTCATGCCCTCAACCTGGGCTACTTCGCAGGGGATGCCCCGGAGAATGTTACGGAGAATCGGCGACGATTTCTCAGTGTTCTCGGGGAAGATCGGGATCGGCTGCATACGCTCCGGCAGGTTCACGGGGAGATTGTGCATGCCCTGGATGATGTCGCTGCAACCGAGACCGAGCCGCGCGTGGGTGATGCCTGGGTAGGACGTGACCCAACGCGGTGGGCGGCCGTGTACACGGCGGATTGCCAGGCCGTGTTACTGGGATGCCCGCGCACCGGCGCCTTTGCTGCCGTCCATGCCGGATGGCGCGGCACGCTGGCGCGGGTGGTTGAACACACGGTGGCCAGATTAGAAGCCGAGTTCGGCGTTCGCCCAGAAGACCTAGTGGCTGCACTTGGTCCGGCGGCCAGCGTTGCGCAGTACGAAGTTGGAGAAGAAGTTGTTGAGGCTTTCCACGCGGCTTTTCCCACCAGGGCCGGTGACTGGTTTCGGCGGCCGCCAGGAGCCGGTCAGTTACACCTCGACATTCCGCAAGCCAACACCTGGCAGTTGGTGCAGGCTGGTGTGCGTCCTGAGCGGGTGTATGCGTCCGGCTGGTGCACGATGACCCGGACAGATTTGTTTTTTTCGTACCGGCGGGAGCGCAGACGGGGTCCGGTCGGGCGACTGATTGCCGCAATTGGCCGGGTCGAATCACAAGCCGCACCTTGCCCGTAGGATGTGCCTGCTGTGGGAGCAGGCCCCGTGGATGTTACGACCGGGCAGGCCCTGGGTGGTTTTCACAGCGATCTGGGTGTACTACAGGTGAGGTGATCAAGCGGACGGGAACCGGCGTGAGCCGGTTGCCATCCTATTTCGCGCCACGCACCTGACATCACCTGCCCGAACCCTGGCACTGCGGGGATACGCTTCATCGGAGGGATGGAAGGGCCTGAGTTCTGGCAGCAAGAATCCGTTAGCCGACTGTCAGGCTGTCCCGGTCAACCAGCACAGACGTAATCAGCGCTTCGGATACCACCTGCCCTGCAACACTGATTTCACCGCGTAAGCGGGCCACTTTCCCCTTGAACCGTAACAGCGTCATGGTGATGTGGAGCGTATCACCGGGCACGACCGGGCGGCGAAACTTCACTTCGTCAATACCGGCAAAGAGCAACAGCTTTTTCTCCGGCTCAGCAATCTGGTTAAGGAGGAGTAACCCACCGGTTTGCGCCATTGCCTCAATTTGCAGCACACCGGGCATCACAGGCATACCGGGGAAATGGCCTTGAAAAAAAGGCTCGTTGATCGTGACGTTTTTGAGGCCGACAATGCGTTCGCCGGCAACCAGCTCAATAATTCGATCCACCAGTAGGAAGGGATAGCGGTGTGGAAGAAACGCTTGAATTTGGGCGACGTTGAGGATGGTTTCCACGGGTCACTCTTCGCTTTCTGCCGGTGACTGAGCCAACATCGGCAAAACGCTTGCCAAGCGGGTTTCAACTGCCGTCAACCGAGCCTCGATGTCCGGCAGACGATACGGGAGGCGGGCGGCATAAATCCGTTCACGCTTCCATTCCCGGAGCGTTGTAATCGGCATGCCGGCGTATGTCTCGCCGCCGGGCACTGACTTGGTAATGCCGGCCTTACCGGCAATTGTCGCCCCGTCGCCGACTTCGACTTGCGGGTTCGCACCGACCTGCCCGGCAAGGGTGACGCGCCGCCCAATCTTGACGCCACCCGAAAGCCCAACAAGCGCTGCCAGCAAACTTTCTTCGCCAATCGTACAGTTGTGGGCAATGTGCACTAAGTTGTCAATCTTTGTTCCGCGTCCGATGCGTGTTTCGCCCAGCGTGGCACGGTCAACGGTTGAGTTCGCCCCGATTTCCACATCGTCTTCAATGACAACGGTGCCGATTTGGGGGATTTTGACGTGTGTTCCATCGGCATCACGGGCGTAGCCAAACCCATCTGCGCCGATGACAGCGCCAGCATGGACGATGCACCGTGCGCCAATGCGAACGCCGTCGTAGATCGTCACATTTGGGAAGATGGTCGTTTCGTCACCGATGGTCACGTGGCGTCCGATGACAACGCCCGGATGAATTGTGACGCGCGCCCCCAGACGGACACCGGCACCAATGACAACGCGCGGGCCGATGGTCGGCTCCGCACCGACGATGACATCCGGTGCCAGACAGGCTTCTGGAGCAATGCCTTCCGGTAAACGCGACGGGACGTGGAGGAGTTGGATCGCGCGGGCAAAGGCAACCTTCGGGTAGGCAGACGGCAGCAGGTTATACCGTCCTCGGTCGGCGTCGGTCACCGTGTCCGCCGCCACGATGAAGGCTGCGGCCTGAGACGTAGCGAGCTGCTCCCGGCGGGGGCCGATGGCCAGCGCCACCTGTGCTTCTGTTGCCGTTTCAAATTCGGCGACACCGGTAATGCAAACCTCTGGATTACCAAGGCATGGCGTCCCAAGTGCGGCGGCGAGGTCGCCCAGTTTCATCATGGGGCTTCATCATGCGGCACGGTCAAGGTTTGGTGTTGTTGGCTGCCGGCGCCGGCGCCACCGGGTTAGCGCGGTTGTATTCCTTGACAAAGTCTTCGGTGATGTCCACTGCGTTGTCCACGTAGGGTAGCATGCCCAAGGTGTTGTTCGCAGCCAGCGCCCCGATGTCAATGATCATAATGATCCCACGTGCCGCAGCGTAACTTTCCATAAACTTGAAGACTTTTTCCCGCAGCGGGTTGAGCACCGTTTGCTGCTCCCGGTCAATGTCTGCCCGCAGGTCTTCATCTTTGCGCTTGTACTCCTTTTCAAGCGCCACCCCCTGCTCCTGGGCTTGCCGCCGCACCTCGACCGAAAGCTTTTCGTCCTGCACCTTTTGACTCAACTCTTCAAGTCGCTTCCTGATATTTTCCAGCTCGGTCGTGCGCGGTTTGAATTTGTCCTCCAGCTTTTGTGCCTGTCGCCGAAACTCGTCAATCTTGTCGCCGAACACCAGTGTGTTGACAATGACCACCCTGCCGGTCGGGATCGTAGCGGTTTTAGCCGGCGCAGTCGGTTGGGAGGAGCCGGCCGGGAGCGCCTGCGCCGAGACGTCCGTAAAGCTCACCGCAACAACGGCAAGCATCCAGAACCAAAAAGAAGACTTCATCATTGTAGCAATCCTTATGAATGTAGCCGCCTGAGTTGCGCCACCGGTGGCGATCCTTCGTTGCTCAGCGCGTTGCCCGCAGCGCATTCATCCAGCGGGAGACCGGCGGATGCACCTTCCGCAGGGGAAGTTTGGCATTATACGAATGCCCGCCGAGAACGCAATTGCGCGCCTCACCTGCTCCTGATGACTTCGTTGACAGGCAGCGCCGATGGTTTACGATGCGAGCACTTCACAATGTGCACAGTTGTGTGCGTTCCGGCGATCCGAACCCGCAAACAGTGTCCACATAGTCAGCAGAAAGGGCGGCACGATTGATGACCTGGCGCGTTGTTGTCCAAGGACAGACCTATGAGACCAACTTGGAAGAACTCAAGCAGTGGGTACGCGAGGGCCGTATCCTCCCCAACGACCAGGTGTTTCAACCGGGCGTTGGCTGGTGCACGGCCGGACAGCTCCGGGAGCTTCAGGAATGGTTTCCACCCGGCGTGTTGATGATGGCGTCCGCTCCCCCTGAAACGCCGCTGCCTCCTGGGATGTCGCCCTATTCGCCGACGATGCCCGCGCCTTATGTGTCTCCATACACACTGCCGCCCACCCCCTACGCACCGGTCTACGGGCAGGTCGGAATGTACCTGTCGTCTAATATCTCACTGCCGGGCGTGCCGGCCGGCCTCGGACAACGTTTACTCGCGGCCATCGTGGATCTATTTCTGACGTTTTTGTGCGCACTGCCGGGATTGATCTTGATCTTTAGCGCATCTCCTTCGGCAGGCCGCGGCGCAGACTCAGGTGGACAAGCAATTTTGGGGTACCTTTTGATGTACTCTGGCGTAATCGGCTACGCCATTTTGTGCGCGTTGATGACAAGCAACACCGGTGGCTCGCCGGGGAAGAAGATGCTCGGCTTGGTCGTCCTCGGCGAGGACGGGCAGTACATCAGTTTCGGCAAGGCGATTCTGCGCGAGTTCCTTAAAAGCTTCTTCAGTAATCTCTGCTTTTTGCTGAACATGTGGCTGCTGTTTGACCCACGGCGGCAGCAGCTTTACGACAAAATCCTGAGTATCAATGTGTACAAAGCTTCCTGACACCGTCACTCAACCGGCGCGCACGCATCCGCTTCGCTGTCATCGGATGCGCCCTCCTTCCCTGTCAGCCTGACGGCCGCCATTTTGCGCGTGCGATACCGTGCACCGGCCTCATCGACCTCTGGCGGCTGCGGGCGGTAGTACAGAACATCCTCGCCGACGTTACCGACGGCCTTTTCAAAGGACGCATACAGGTCGTGCGCCGTAGGAAACCGGGCCGTGGCCCGTTTGTCCATTGCGCATGCCACAACCGATGCCACTGCTTCCGGCAACATCGGACGGAACAGAGAAAGCGGCGGTGGCTCATCAGCCAGATGTCGCGCCAGGACAAACTGCGACGGGCCAACAAACGGCAGCCGGCCGGCGAGCATGCGGTAAAGCAAAACACCTAGGCTGTAGATGTCACTTGCGGGCGTCAGGGGCTGCCGACGGCATTGCTCAGGACTCATGTACGCTGCTGTCCCAACCGTCCCAGAAGGGTCTGGAAGTCCAAAGCCGCCGGCGGCTATCTCACGGAAAGGTTGGGCGATGCCCAAATCCAAGAGTCTGATGTGTTCACTGCCGTCTGCATTCCGACTCAGAAAAACATTACCGGGCTTCAAGTCACAGTGGACAATACCGGTTGCATGGATCACCGCAACCGCATCGCAAATCGGACGGAGCAAGACCTGAATCCGCGCCAGCGGCAACTGCCCAGCGTGATCGAGTTCACGCACCAGAGGATATCCCTCAAGCCACGGCATCACAAAGTAAACAATCCCAGAAGGGGTTTCACCGTGCGCCTGAACGGGAACGATATTCGGGTGGCGGATGGCCGTCAGCAGAGCCATTTCACGGCGAAAACGCGCAACAACGCTCTGGGATTGACCAAGGGCAGGCTGCACGATGGCCTTGACCGCAACCAACTGACCGGTATGCAGGTCTCTTCCCCGATAGACGGTCGTGACTGTGCCGGTGTGGACCTGCGTCAGTAGTTCATACCTATTGTCCAACGTGGTGCCGGTGGGGGCGCGATCTGAGACCATCGCTGAAACTACCTTGGGTTCGATGCCCGAAAACGGGCTTTGCCGTTCGCCGGCCGAAGTTATTTTTTATGCGATCGGTGTGGCTTGAAGCGGCCAGACGTTATCTGTTTCGTCCGTGTCACGGAGCGTTTCAAGTAACCGTATGATGGCACGGTATTGCATAGCCAGCGGCATCCCGTGTGCTGCCAGCTCCGGCGTCGGTGGCATGTGAACAAACCCGTAGCGGCACGCTATGCCGCACCGAAGTAGTTCATACTGAACGGCATAGAACAGGTGGTTGCAAACGTATGTCCCGGCGGAATAGGAAATCTCCACCGGGATTGCCTCGGCGCGCAGCGCAGCCTCCATGGCGCGCAGCGGGAGCGTTGTCGGTAGGGCAAGGGCGCCGTGTGGGACAATCGGCGTGGCGCGATGTATGTGACCGGCGTTGTCAGGCGTTTGAAAGTCGTGGCAGTTGAGTGCAATCCGTTCCAACGCAATCGTTTGGCGGTTAGCAGCCAAACCGAGTGACATCACCGCCGCTGGCTTCTCAACGTCAATGACGCGCAGCAGAGAGGGGGCACACTCTCCAATGACAACCGGCAGTACCAGCCGCACCAGATGCATCCCTGCCGGCACCTCTACCATCTCCACCAGCGTCTGAGTCGGATTGGTAGGAAAGCCGGCGAACGGCTCAAAGCCGGTCAAGACAACTTTCACCATACGGCGTCACAGCTCTGGCTCACCACATTCGCCCGGCAGCATAGGCTGCCGGTTGATGCTGACGCTCCTGGGCATCCACAACGGCGATGGCCGCCAGGTTGACAATGTCCTTGACCTCGGCGTTGTTGGGGAGGACGTGCGCCGGATACGACAAGCCCATCAAAATTGGCCCAACGGCTTCAGCGCCGCCTAGTGTCGCCAGGAGTTTATAGGCAATGTTGGCCGACTGAAGATCGGGGAACACCAGCACCGACGTTCGCTTGTCACCCAGTGACGCAAATGGATAGTCGCGCGCGAGCTGTTCTGGTGACAACGCCACATCGGCCATCACTTCACCGTCAATAACGAGCGCCGGCTGTTTTTGGCGCGCTAGTTCAACCGCCTGCCGCACCTTTTCGGCCAGGGGATGGCGCACGCTGCCGAAGTTTGAAAATGACAGCAGAGCAACGCGCGGCTCGACGCCAAACTGTTCGGCCGTCCGCGCCGCGTAAACGGCAATATCGGCCAAGTCTTCAGCCGTTGGCTCAATGTTGACAGTTGTGTCGGCAAAGAAGTACGCGCGGTTTTTGACCACCATCAAATGCAACCCCATGACGCGCCGTGCACCCGGTGCCGTACCGAACACGCGCAGCACGGGCTTGAGTGCTTCGGCATAGGCGCTTGTCACACCGGTCACCAGTGCGTCGGCGTCGCCGAGGCGGACCATCATGGCTGCGAAGTAGTTGGCGCGTTTGAGCAGTTGCCGTGCTCCAGTGAGGGTCAACCCTTTCCGTTGACGCAGGCGGTGGAGCGCCTGGGCATAAGCGTCAAAGCACGTCGCCTGTCTGGGTGAAATGATCTCAACCCGGTCAAGTGCCAGCCGCAGGGCTTCAGCGCGCGACCTGATCAACACTGGATCGCCGAGCAAGATCGGTTGCGCAATGCGGTCTTCGGCAAGCGCCGCGGCCGCGCGGATCACACGGTCGTCGTCGCCTTCCGGCAGGACGACGCGCTTCGGCGCACGGCGTGCCTTGGTGAACATAATCCGCAGTGTTTCGCGCGATTTGCCCAGGCGGTTGGCAAGGTCTTCACGGTATGCCTCCACATCAAGCTGAACCCGTGCAACGCCGTCGCGCATGGCGGCCTCGGCGACCGCCGAGGCGACCCAGATGAGCACTCGGTAGTCGAAAGGTTTTGGAATGATGTAGTCAGGACCGAAGACCAAATGCGCGACACCATACGCTTTAGCTACCGCTTCAGGAACATCCTGCTTGGCGAGTGCAGCCAGCGCCCGTGCCGCCGCCATCATCATTCCGTCCGTGATTGTGCGCGCCCGGACATCTAATGCACCACGAAAAATAAACGGAAACCCAAGGACGTTGTTGACCTGGTTAGGATAGTCACTCCGGCCCGTGCCCATAATGCAGTCGGGACGTGCAGCAAGCGCCGCTTCGTAACCGATCTCCGGATCGGGATTGGCCATGGCGAGTACAATCGGGCGTTCGGCCATGGTCTTGAGCATGGCGGCCGTGACCAGCCCCTTTGTCGAAAGCCCAATGAAAACGTCGGCGCCGCGCAGCGCATCGGCCAGCGTCCGCGCGTCAGTTTCAACGGCGAACTCGGCTTTGTGTTCGTTCATGCCTTCCGTCCGCCCACGGTAGATGACGCCTTTCGTATCGCACATGATGATGTTTTCTGGCCGGGCACCGAAGCGTTTGTACATCCGGGCGCAGCCCATGGCACTGGCACCGGCGCCGGAAAAGACAATCTTGACGCTGTCAAGCGATTTCCCGACCAGTTCGAGTGCGTTGAGGATGGCAGCGCTCGAAATGATGGCCGTGCCATGCTGGTCGTCGTGGAACACCGGAATATCGAGTTCTTCACGCAGGCGGCGCTCAATGTAAAAACACTCTGGCGCTTTGATGTCTTCAAGGTTAATGCCGCCAAAGGTAGGTTCGAGGACTTTGAGCGTCCGAATGACTTCGTCAGGATCTTCGGTTGCCAGTTCGAGGTCAAACACATCAATGTCGGCAAAGCGTTTGAACAAGACGCCCTTGCCTTCCATAACGGGCTTACCGGCCAGCGGGCCGATGTTTCCGAGACCGAGAACGGCCGTACCGTTGGAGACGACAGCCACCAGATTGCCCTTTGCCGTGTAGGTGTAGGCTGTAGCCGGGTCGCGGGCAATTTCGAGACAGGGTTCGGCGACACCTGGTGAGTAGGCAAGCGATAAGTCGCGCTGCGTCAAACAGGGTTTGGTCGGGACGACCTCAATTTTTCCACAGCGTCCCTGCGCATGGTAATCTAATGCAGCCTGCCGGCGGTTCATTCGTCACACCTCGGTGTTTTGACTCAAAAACGTTTTGCTCAAAAACTTCGGCTGACTCTAACGCAGAGCCAGCCCACCCGTACACTGTTTTGCAAAAAAGGACTGCACTCCCCAGAACAACCTGGCTTAACGCCGTGTGTGCAGGCACCGCTCTGCGTGCCGTCTGGGGCCCGGATTGGCCGCGGCGCTGCGCACCAGAGAGCACACCAGAAATTGGTGCTCCACTCAATGGGAGCAGTTCACGTTGTTGTGCTTCAGCTGAGAGGATTGTCGCGCGATGTCTTTCCCCCTGTTTACTTGGACGCGCTGGATTGTGCTCGTTGCCGTTTGGTGGGCGACGGGTACTGTCGTGCCTGCCCAGTTGCCGCCGCTTATTGACCGACAGCTGCTTTTCGGCAACCCCGAAGTCGCCGGTGCGCAGTTGTCGCCGGATGGCAAGTTCATTGCATTTCTGAAACCCTACCGAGACACACTCAACATTTGGGTCAAGCGCGTGGAGGAGCCGTTCAACCGCGCCCGCCCGCTGACTGACTCGACGACGCGCCCCATCCGCAATTTCTTCTGGACGCGCGATGGCCGCTTCATCCTCTACGTCCAGGACCAGGGCGGTGATGAGAACTTCAACCTCTACGCCGTTGATCCGACGGGCGCGCCGGACGGCGGGCGCGATGTCCCGGTGGCGCGCGATCTCACGGGACTGAAGGGCACTCGGGTGCAGATTTACGCCGTGCCCAAGGACAAACCTGATGTGGTGTGCATCGGCCTCAACGATCGCGATCCGGCCTGGCACGATGTGTATCAACTCAACCTGACAACCGGCGAGCGGACGCTCATCCGACAAAACCAAGAGCAAATCTCTGGCTGGTTCTTCGACGAAGCCGGAAACTTGCGCCTCGCACTGCGGATTGCACCCAACGGTGATACGGAAGTGCTGCGCGTGGACGCCGACCGGCTGGTGAAGGTCTATACCTGCAACGTATTTGAATCGGCGACCCCGCTCCGCATGCACGCCGATGGCCGGCGCGTGTACCTGGTGACAAACCGCGGACGGGAGGTGGACCTGACGCGCCTGATGCTCTTTGATCCCATGACCGGCACGGAGGAACTCGTTGAAAGCGATCCGCTGGGGCGGGTGGACTTCGGCAGCGCCTCGTTTTCGGATGTCAAAAACGATCTGATTGCCACAGTCTATGTTGACGAGCGGACGCGCATCTACTGGCGCGACAAGGCGTATGAGCGCGACTACCGGCAGCTTCAAAAGCGCCTGCCGGGGAAAGAGATCGTGTTCAGCTCCGGGACGCGCGACGAGCAGGTGTGGCTGGTGACGGCGACTGGCGACACCGAGCCGGGTGAGACCTACCTCTTTGACCGCCGAACAAAGCGACTGACGTTTCAGTATCGGCTCTACGACAAGCTTAACCGGCAGCATCTGGCGCCTATGCAAGCCATTCGCTACCCATCCTCGGACGGGCTGGAAATCGCAGCCTATTTGACACTTCCCAAGGGCGCACCGGCTAAGAATTTGCCGCTCATGGTCATGCCGCACGGGGGGCCCTGGGCGCGGGATGTGTGGGGCTATAACCGGCAGGTGCAGTTTTTAGCCAACCGTGGGTACGCCGTCTTGCAGCCGAATTTCCGCGGCTCAACCGGTTATGGCAAGCGGTTTCTCAATGCTGGCAACGGCCAGTGGGGGGACCTGATGCAGGATGATCTGACCTGGGGCGTCAAATATCTGATTACGCAGGGCATCGCCGACCCGCAGCGCGTCGGCATCATGGGCGGCAGCTATGGCGGCTACGCGACACTGGCCGGCGTCGCCTTCACGCCAAAACTCTACGCGGCCGCGATCGCGATTGTCGCACCATCGAACTTGATTACGCTCCTGGACACAATCCCGCCCTACTGGGAGGCAGCGCGCCGCCTGTTTCACACGCGCATGGGCGACCCAAGCAAGCCGGAAGACCGTGCCCGCCTGGAGCGCCAGTCGCCGCTCAACGCCGCCGACCGCATCGAGACGCCGCTGATGATTGTGCAGGGCGCGAATGACCCGCGGGTGAAAAAATCCGAGGCGGATCAGATTGTGGCGGCGCTGCGCGACCGAGGCTTCCCGGTCGAGTATCTCTGCGCGCCGGACGAAGGCCATGGCTTTGCGCGCCCGGTCAACAACTTGGCGCTCTATGCGGCAGCCGAACGCTTTTTGGCAACCTATCTCAAAGGGCGCTTCCAGCCTGATATGCCGGAGGAGGTTGCCGCCCGGCTCAAGGCAATTACCGTGGATGTGAAGACCGTCACGCGCCCGGAGCGCACCCGTCCGGCGGCAGTCGGCGTCGTGAAACCGGAAGCCGATTTGCAGGCCGTCCAGCTCACGTATCGCGGCACCATTGCCGTTCCGGGACAAACCATCCCAACGACAGTTGAGACCAGGGTCACGGCAACTGACGGTGGATGGGAGATACGCGAAGAAACAACCTTACCGACCGGCAAAGCCGTTGAAACCACAAAGCTGGAAAAGTCCTCGCTGGTTGTTCGGGCGCGGCAGGTCAGCCAAGGGCCGCTGACGGTCGATATCACCTTTCAGGACGGCCGGGCCAGTGGCTCGGTCACGCTCAACGGGATGTCGCGTTCACTGGATGCCGATCTGGGTGGTGACCTGCTTGCCGACGGAGCGGGACGCTACCTCGTTATCGGGCGCCTTCCACTCGCAGTCGGTTATACGGCGACCCTGCATAACTTTAACGTTCAGAACGGACGCCCGCTGCTGGTGCAACTCAAGGTCGTCGGCGAAGAAGAGACACACGCAGCTTGGGGGACATTCTCCTGTTATCAGGTTGCGCTGACTGACGAAAACGGTGCACAGACCTTGGTCTGGATTGCCAAAGACAGTCGTTTGCCGGTCAAACTCGCCCTCGCAGCCGTGGGCCTTGGCAGCGCGAAGATTCAGTTGGAGCTGGTCGGCGTTGGCACGCCGGAAGGAAGGTGAGCCGGGTACGCAGGTGTGGCAGCACAGCGCTTCCTTGTCTGCGGGGCACCCTGCTCGGTAGCGTGTAACACCGGCAGCGGGCACTCATCTGCGAGGTGTGCCTGGCAGATGTACCTGGCATACGACAACCTATGTAAGCTGAAGTTCAGACATGAGTTGGGACAGGGCAACGCGCGATAGCCAGGCAGGATGCTCACGCGGTGTTGCAGATCGCTTGCCAATCCCGCAATGACACCGACCACTTCCGCTTGAGTAAGACGAACCGGCCCGAGTAACACT
>CALGZC010000029.1 GCA_937934745.1 uncultured Blastocatellia bacterium | reverse complement strand
TTCAAGCGGGAAAAGCCTCGAGATAAGGGCAATCATCCGGCGGATCGAAAGCTTCAATGGAGCCCGCTTTTTTCAAGCGGGAAAAGCTTCCTCCGTGTCCGTTAGTAGTGAATGCTCAACACGCTTCAATGGAGCCCGCTTTTTTCAAGCGGGAAAAGGTCTCTACTTCCGGCACATATTTTTTTAGTAGATCCGCTTCAATGGAGCCCGCTTTTTTCAAGCGGGAAAAGGATTATCCGAACGAAACGTTCGGATTTCGGAATGAAGCTTCAATGGAGCCCGCTTTTTTCAAGCGGGAAAAGCCCATGTGGTCGTTTTCCGATTCCAAGCGGATGAGCTTCAATGGAGCCCGCTTTTTTCAAGCGGGAAAAGTCCAGTTATCACCGCGCATGACGCTGACGGAAGCGTTGCTTCAATGGAGCCCGCTTTTTTCAAGCGGGAAAAGCATTTCCTCTTGGAAGGCAGGTCTGGTATGAACCGCTTCAATGGAGCCCGCTTTTTTCAAGCGGGAAAAGCCCGCGCGCCTAACCCCTGTCCTGTCAAAGACCTCCAGCCTACTATGCGAGCGGTTGCCAAAATTACTCGCCCACCCTCGCCAAGTTGTCAAGACGCTTTTTGCAAAGTATTCACCCATAACTATTTAGACCCTGCGAGCGATCCCCGACACGGCCCGCACCACCGAACCGCTCGCAAAACGCTATCCCCACTCCTAGACAATGACCGCAAGGCGCTCGCTCGGGCTGGATTCCAACGGCTTGCCAAGTGCCTCAATGCAGCTCGTGCCACGTCCATCCACAGGACCGACGTTCACCAGCAGCACCCGATCCTCGCGCTGGTTCATGGCTTCCGTCAACGCCATCAGCAACAAAACGCGTTCTGTCGGCGACAAATCACAGCGGAACACCGAATACTGTACCGCGTCGCCAAAGCCGCGCATAATTCGGTAAACCTGTCGCCAGTACAGCTCAGGCGCACCGGTGTTTGACAGTCAACTTTGGGCAGGAAATTGATGGTGCGCGCGTTTGTCGTCTGGTTATCCGCGCCGGCACGTCCTGATGCCAAGTGGCTGACCGGTCGCTTGGCGTAGGGCTAACAAGGTTGGCTGCTCGCACCGGGTGACAGACGGCGGAGTTGCCAACCTGGGGTTTGCTGAGTTGCCGAGCAGGTGTGAACAAGCAGGTGTGAAGAAGCTGCTGCGCGCCGTCTGTGGCAGCATTATCGTCACTCTGAAGTTGTTTCGCCGACGCCGTCGCTTGGCATAACGACCCACAACTGCGGCACGCGGCCGGTAGCCCACTCGTAAGCGGGCGGTACGACGTGCAAAAAGGTCTCCAGCGCGTCGGGAGCCACCAAGCTCACTGTACAGCCGCCAAACCCGCCGCCTGTCATCCGCGCTCCGTAGCAGCCCGGAACGGACTGTGCCGCCGCCACAAGCGCGTCTAGCTCTGGACAACTCACTTCATAGTCTTCCTTCAGCGACCGATGCGAAGCCGTCAACAGCGCGCCCGCCCGCGTCCAGTCGCCGCTTACCAACGCTTGCACAAACGCTTCGACTCGGGCGATTTCTGTCACGACGTGCCGGACGCGCCGCGCCAACCCCGGGTCTAGCTCGGTGGTCGCCACATCAAGCTCATCCGGCCGCACATCGCGCAGAGATAACAAGGTTGGCCGCTGTCGCCGGAGGATCGCCAGCGCCTGTTCGCATTCCTGGCGCCGCGTGTTGTAGGCCGATGCTGCCAGTCGGTGACGAATGCCCGTATCGGCGACAACCACGGCGCATTGCCTCGTGTCCACCGGCACCAGATCGAACCTCTTGGCCCGGCAATCCAACCGAACCGCCTGCCCGGCCCGCGCATGTGCCACAACGAACTGATCCATCAGCCCGCAGCGCGTCCCAACGAAATCGTGTTCGGCCGCCTGCCCGGCGCAAGCAAGCGCCAGCAGGTCAACCTTGTGTCCGGCCAGCGTCAGCAGGGCAAAGCCGACAGCGACCTCCAACGCTGCCGAAGATGATAAACCCGCGCCGGCCGGGACATCACCGGCCACCAACAAACATGCGCCGTACAGCGGAAACCCGGCCTGTTCTAGGTGGAAGGCAACGCCGGCAATGTAGTCGCGCCACGTTCCGGTTCGGCGGACGGGTACATCTAAATCCAGTTCGGCTTCTTCGCCAAAGTCATAGGCGACAACAGACAAGCGCCGTCCGCCACACGGACTGGCCCAGACGTGCATCCGCCGGTCAATGGCCATCGGCAGCACCACGCCATCGTTGTAGTCCACGTGTTCGCCGATGAGATTGACCCGCCCCGGCGCGGAAAACCGCCGGCCTGCCGTCCCAAAGCGCGCCTGGAACACTGCCTCCGGGGCCGCCATCGCTTACAGCACCCGCTGAATCAGCGCGCCGCCGTCAATCGTCAGCACCTGACCTGTCATGTAGGAGGCTTTGTCAGATGCCAGGAACAGCGCGGCAAAGCCGATCTCGTCCGGCTCGCCGATGCGCGGAATGGGCTGCGTCGCTTCCAGTCGCCGCATGAAGGTTTCGTTCTTCCAGAAGAACTCGCTGAAGTCGGTTCGGATCAGTCCCGGCGCGAGCGCGTTGACGCGCACTCCATAGGGGCTGAACTCCTGTGCCCAGTTACGCGTCATCATCAGCAGCCCGGCCTTAGTAAAGCTGTAGAGCAACCCCTGAAACTGCGGCTGCAGGCCGGAGATGGACACCACATTAATGATTGCCCCGCCCGTACCCCGCTCGATCATGCTGGGGACGGTCAACCGGATGAGGCGGAGAGCCGACTTCACGTTGATATCCACCATCTTGTCAAGCATCTCGTCGGTGACATCGAGCGACGGACCCTGGCCGATGTTGGTCACACTGTTATTGACGAGGATATCCACCGGACCAAAGGTGTTTTCCGTCTCGGCGACCAGGTTTTCAATCTCTTCCCGGCGTCCGACGTTGCAAGCCACGCAGTGGATACGTCCCGGTGCATCGGCCAATTCGGCTGCCGTTGCCTTAAGAACTTCAAGCTTACGGCTGGCAATGACGACGTTTGCCCCAGCCGCAACAAAGTGCTTGGTGATAGATTTGCCAATGCCACGCCCGCCGCCGGTCACAATGGCAACTTTGCCGGCAAGTGAAATGTCGTTAAGGCCCATAGTGAGTAATGTAGTGAGTAATGTGGGCTGCTGTAGCCCGCTCCCAAGCAAGATCGGCGCGGCGGCCGGTGGCCATGTTCAGCGCAGCTTGCCGTCCGACGCAACCTCTACATTTCCGAACATAGCCTTCCCATTGCGTTCCACAAGGCAGCGTTCCAGGCGGGCCAGGGCGTTTTCCAGGGCGGCGACGCCGGCTTGTCGGTTGCCGGCAATGCGGCTCTCACGGGCAATGAGCCGGGATTGCCCTTCGAGTCGAACCCCGTCGCCGTTGTGCTCGGTAATGTCACATTCGACCAGTTCAATCTGCGCACCGTCCGTCGCCCGCAGTCCATGGCCGCCCCCGTTGCTCAGATGGGTGCGTCGCAGCACAAGCCGTGTTCCCTGACCGCTCACCACCACGCCGTCGGCCCGAAGGGTCGTCATTCCACAGTCCTCCAGCGTCAAAGCGCCGCCATCAAGCTGCACGGCCGGCCAGTCTGTGCTGCGCAGGATGACACCACGTACGATTTGTGACCCCAGTTGCTGACGCATGCAGGGCCCGGCGTCGCTTTCCAGCACGACGGCGCCCGGCGGTCCCTCGGCGACGATTTCTACATTTTTCGTCAACGTAACCGTGCCGCGGTAGATGCCCGGCCGTATCAGGATGCGCGTGTTTGTCCGCGCAGCATTGACGGCGGTGGCAAGCGTAGAGAAATCACCCCCCGCCGGTGCAACGATGGTTTCCGGCGGCCGCATCTGCCAGGTACTTTTGGTCTCAAAATACCGCACGGTCAGCCAGATGGCGACGACGATCACCAGGCTGAGCAGCGCAATGATGAGGAGTCCCCACCATCCGGCGTGCCGCGGCGGCAGTTCAGCCGGCTCAACGGAAAACGTCGGCCACGAACCTGAAGAGCGCTGTCCGGTGGCACCTTGTGCAATGTCTTCAGCGCAGGCGGCCAGTTCTTCTTGCATGGCTTTGGCCGAACCATAGCTCCGCCGTAGGTTACGTTCCAGCGCCCGGGCAACAATGTGCCGCAACCGCTTCGGCAGTGTCTTCGGCAGAGGATCGGGATAGAGCGTCCGAATTGCCACCCGGAGTTCGGCCAGATTGTGGTGCGGGAAGGGTAAATCCCCGCTCAGTAGCTCAAACAAGATAATGCCCACCGCCCACAGGTCATCATGCAGCGTTGGTGGATGTTCGAGCGCCCACGGCGAGGTATAAGCCAGAAGCCCTGCCGGCGGCAGCCGATCTATCATCAGGCCGTAGCCGCGGACTTTGATTTGGCCGTCTTCTAAACCAAGACAAGCCGGCGCCAGTGCCCCATGAACGATGTGGTGTTCGTGCAGGAAGTGGAGCGCCTCCAGTATCGCTTGTCCGTGGGTGACAGCGTCCAACGGCTCTAGCGGGCGCGGCAGGTCGGCGAGCGTGTGCGGATGATACGGCGTCACGAGGAAAGCTTGTTCGCCTTGGATGACGATGTCCAGCACCGGTGCAATGTGTGGGTGGGGTGGGAGCTTGGCCAGCGTAAATGCCATGCGAATGAGCGGACTCGTGGCCGGTGCGGCATAAAACACATCCAGGCGTACCGGGCTGTGATCGAGCAGGCTTCGGGCACACCAGGCCCCATCCCCGACGTCGGGCAGCAGTGGAGTTTCAAGGCGGTAACTACCGATGACGAAACCGGGCTGAAGGGACGCTGGATTCGGTGTTGGTTGCGCCATGCGAGAAGCCTAAGAGGTGGTCGAGCACTGCTGCGTAATCTTCCTCCGTGTCAATGTCGCAGAGGCTTCACCATACCCAGAGGATTAAGGCACAAAAACTGCTGCGTAATCTTCCTCCGTGTCAATGTCGCAGTCCCCTTGAGGCAAGGACAGGACTGCCACTTCCCGGGAGTACGCTGCCAAGTAATGCCGAGCACCAGCATCGCCCTGCGCTGCCATCAGGCGCGTTCGCCAAACGCTGCGGAACAGCGCCGGAACCCCTACCGTCCCAGCGTAGGCACAAGCGCCTGCCGTCGCGCCAGGACAGGTCGCCAGCCGTCGGCGCAGTGCCTTCAGGTGTTCGGTCAAAACCAGCGGTTGATCGGGCACCAGCACAAAAAATGTGCCTTCGGCTGGCCAATCCGCGGGTAGCGCTGCGACGCCCCACGGCAGTGAACTGCTTAGCCCGGTTGCCCAGTCTGGGTTGTGGACAACCGTAACGTCCCAGCCTGCAAGCGCCGCAGGATAATCTTCGGCGTGGTATCCTACCACAACAATGAGCGGGTGGGCTTGCACCCTCTGCGCCAAGCGTACGGCCCGTTGCAGCAGGGACTCGCCCTGGATCGGTAGCAGTAACTTCGGACGGCCGCCCATCCGCCGTGCCGCACCGGCTGCCAACAGGACGGCTGCGCAGGGAGAGGGGGCAAGTGTCTTCACGCGGTTGTCTCGGATGTTAGCGGTGGCGCGTGAATAGGCATTGGGCGGCCACGCAGGAATGCTCTACGGCGGTGACGAACAACGGCCAAAATTTCGGCGACAATAGACAGCGCGATCTCGGCCGGGGTTTCCGCCCCCAGGTCAGGGCCGACCGGAAAGTGCCAGTCGGCAACAACGTGTTCAGGAATGGTCACGCCTTCCTCTGCCAGCTCGCGGAGCATACGTTCGGTTCGGCGGCGCGGCCCGAGTAGCCCAACATAGCGCAGTTGGATGGTCAGCAAACGGCGTACAATGGCTTTGTCGGTGAGGTAGTGGTGCGTGAGGACGACGACGCAATCTGTTGCCTTGATCGGGAATTCGTCAACAGTTGGCATCTTTAGCACCCGCCGGGCAGTGGGAAAGGGCGCCGGCATGGTGCGGTCCAGGCGCCAAGCGGCCACTGTCACCCGCCAGCCAAGGCGGCCGGCCATCTCGATAAGCGGTATCGCATCGTTGCCGGCGCCGAGTACGGTCAACTCAAGCGGCAGTGGCAAGAACTCGATGAAGGCGTCGAAACGTCCCTGCTCAGTGCGGTCCGTTGTTTGGCGTGAACGGCGCTCTGTCAAGCACGTTTGTAACTCGCGGCTCAGATGAATGAACCAGTCGGCGTGCTGCGCCGAACCATTCTCAACCGGCGGCGTGGCGCGGGTGTGTAGTAGCCGAAAGCCGCTGCAGACGGACACGTTGCCCCCGGCGTGGAAGACATGGGCTAGGGCGGCGTCCTCGCCTGTTGCTGCGGCCAGCGCCAGCAGGTCGAGTGGGTGATGATGCGTTCCGCTCTGAAACGGCTCGATGCAAATGCGTATCTCACTTTCACAACCGAGACCAACGCCCCACGTGGTATCGGCAACGGTGTCGCGCATATCGTCCGTCACCAGTTGCGGCTTCCCCGTTTGCATGGCTACCTGCGCTCGGTAGACGACATCCTGTTCGAGATACCCACCGCCGATATTGCGACCGTTTCGCCCTGTTTGGTGATGAGCAAACGTGCGCCGGGTCGCCGATAGGCCGAGCCGCTGACACTGACAACGGTTGCCAGCGCCAGCCAGCGCTCAGACGCCGTGAAGCGGTGCCGGGCCGCCAGCAACGCATCGGGTTCGTTCATTGTGGCATGTATCCGCTACACTGTTGTCAAGTAGTCACTAACCCTTGGCGTCGGTGCGCGCCGTGCTAGGCTATCCGCATTAGGCTACTCGCGTTTCATAACATAGGTAAGCGACCGACCGAAACCCTACGGTCGTCCAAAGCGACAATTAACTTTCAGATTACGGCTTCGTGCAAAGGACTCACCGTGCCGGAGGAAACCAAGCTCGACAATCCACTTTACGGTGACTTTGAGGACTATCTGGACGGTGTGCTTTCTGAGGCGCGCCGGCAGGAAGTCGAAGCGTTGCTGGCGCGTTCGGCGGCGGCGCGGGCGTTGTTGGAGGAGTTGCAGACGGCGCGTTCGTGGTTGTGGGAGACCCGGTGGGACATCCCTGAACCCGGCCGCTGGCCGTCCGCGGAAGCAATTTTAGCCCGCGCCGGATGGCGGCCGCCGGGGTGGTGGCGGCGCCAAAGCATAACCTCTCGGCGGCCGGTATGGGCCGTAGGAGCGGCGGCCGGACTGGTGTTGCTGGTAGGTGGTAGCCTCTGGTGGATGCTCGCCCCACCATCACCCAATGACGTAGCGCCATTGAAGACGTCGTCACGGCTGCCGGAAACTATCGCCGAGCTGCCAACACGGGCTTCGTCGCCGGATGCACCAGCTGCCTCGCCGGCAGCGGAGCACGCGTCACCGAAGCGCGCGCAGAATGACCCGGCCCTGAAAACCGACACAACCGGAAACAGACGGCCAGACGCAGCGCCGCCGGTACCGGTGGATATCCCATCCCCGGCGCCGACCAGGCCTCCCACCTATTCGCCTATGTTCTCCGGCCAGGGCGAACCTCCACCGCCGACCGACACGGCAGAGCCTGGGCGCAGGCACGTCAACCGGGGAGCGTCGTCGAGTCCGGCTATGTCCGGCAGGCAGCCAGAGAGTCCAGAAGAAGCGCAGCCGGCTGTGCCCACCGAAGCGGTTGTGGCATCTACAGCGTCAAACGCCCAGAAACGTGCCGTAGCGCCGGCCGACCTGACGCCGGCTTCAACCGCCGAAACGGCGTCACCGTCATCACCGGTCACGTTGCAGTGCGTTGTGGCGGACCGGAGGCAAGCTGTCAGGCAAGCAACGGCCATCGCCCAGGCATGTGGCGGCACGGCGCAGCTTGACGGTAACCGGTTGGTCGTCACCGTTCCCGTGGTGCGGATTGACGAGTGTGTTGTGCGTCTCCGCGCACGCCTTCCGGTTGCGCGCGATGGGCAACGCTTACAGATCACGGTCCGCGCGCCGGAATAGACCCTGTGCAGGGAACAGACAAAGGAGCGGATGTCTGGTGCAGTGTGCTGGGCAGTGGTGGTTGTCTCAGTTGGGGGAATGACTCGGTGGATGACGCCGACCCTTTTTACGCGCTTGAACCAGCGCCTCGCGCTCGGCCGGGATCCCCAGACGCGACATCAAATCCACCGGTTCACGGCCGGCCGGCTCGCGCGCATATTTGACCCGCTCCAAAAACAGCCCTGATGCCGGGGCTGTCAACCGGGCAATTGTTTCGTTTGGCCGTCGGCTGTGCAGGGCTGTGCGAATGTCATCAAGGGTGAGTTTGTCCGTTCCAACCGCGACAAGGGCGCCGACGATCCGCCGGACCATCCGCCACAAAAAATGTGATGCGCCGATGCGAACGACGACCAAGTTCGGGCGCAGGTGGACGGTCAGCTCGTGGACATCCACCAGTTTGGATGCCGTGCGCGTCAGTGCCCCGCGGGCCAGGCTGTGATCGGCGGGCCCTTTTTGCGAAAAGGCCGTGAAGTCGTGAAAGCCACGGAGTACCTCGGCTGCAGCGCGCATCTTCTCGACATTGAGTGGATCGCGCACCCACCAAACATACTTTTTGGCAAAGGCCATCCGGCGCAATGCAATCTGGTACAGATAGTACCGCGCCAGCGCATCGTGACGTGCGTGGAAGCTGAGGGGTGCCGGCGCTACGTCGAGCAGGCAAATATCGCTCGGTAGAAGATCGTTGACGCGCCGGCGGAGCGTTTCACCGTCCAAACGGGTTGTTGTTCGCAAATGGGCAACTTGTCCGAGGGCGTGGACGCCGGCGTCGGTGCGTCCTGCGCCCCCCAACTCAATTTCGGTGTCTCCTAAAACTTCGCACAACGTCCGCCGCAGTTCACCGGCAACCGTGCGCGCGTGGCGCTGCTCCTGCCATCCGGCGTAACGCGAGCCGTCATACTCAAGTGTCAGCCGGTAGCAGCATTGCCCGCTGCGGCGTAATGTGGTGTGTTCTTGGTCCTTCATCTCACGGTCAATCGGCAACGCTTAGTGTGGTGTCCAGATTTTGCTGGACAGCGACAATGAAACGCTTGAGACTACTGAATGCGACAGGGTTTTGCCTATTCTTTGACACGCGAATTGATTTATGTCGTACACGATTCCTCTTGAAGCCTTCATGGCGGCGCGGGAACGCATCGCTCCATACATTCGCCACACGCCGATGCTGCCCCCACCACTGGTGCACCGTGATGTCCCGCCGCGCATTCACTTTAAGCTGGAGAACATGCAGGTCAGCGGTTCGTTCAAGGCGCGCGGCGTTTTCAACACGCTGCTGCAACTCGACCCAGGCCAGCGCCGCCGAGGCGTGATTACGGCGTCCGGCGGTAATCACGGCTTAGCGCTGGCTTATGCCGCGAATCGCCTAGATGTACCCGCCATTGTCTATCTACCCGAACGCGCCAGTGAAGATCGCGTCATGCGCATTGCCCGCTACGGCGCAAAAGTGATCAAGCACGGCGAAGCGTGGGACGACGCCAACGCAAAGGCCCTGGAACATGCAGCGGCCGAGGGGTTGGCTTACATACCGGCCTTTGACGGTATCTCCGTGGTCGAAGGTCAGGGCACTGTTGGCCTGGAAATCCTTGAAGACCTGCCGGAAATGGACTGTTTGCTGGTTGCCGTCGGGGGCGGCGGACTGATCGCAGGCGTTTCGGCCGCCATTCGCCAAAAGAAACCGGACGTAACCATCATCGGCGTTGAGCCGGTCGGGGCACCGTCCATGAGCAAGAGCCTCGCCGCCGGTTGCCGGACGGGGGTGCAACAAGTCCGTACCATTGCCGACACCCTGGCCCCACGTAGCGTAAGTGATTTGACCTACGGCATCACGCGCCAGTACGTGGACACGGTGCATTTGATTGATGACCGCCAGATGGTACAGGCAATGCGTTGGCTTTGGGCTGAGTGTAACCAGATTGTCGAACCGGCCGGCGCAGCCGTTGTGGCGGCGCTGTTGGACAGCGGCTTGCCGCTGGGCAAATACGAGTGTCCTGTGGCGCTGATCTGTGGCGGCAATGCGGCAGCCGAAAGCGTGTTTGCCGCGTACCAGCAAGCCGCCGACATGCTGATGGGCATCAACTAGCGCGCACCTGGGGTGTTGGTCGGCAAGCTAACCCGTATGCTTCGTGTGGGATTGACGGGCGGTATCGCCGTCGGCAAATCATTTGTCTCCTCGGTGCTGGCCGAACTCGGTTGCCACGTTTTTGATGCCGATCAGATTGCGCGCGCCGTCGTGCAACCGGGCACACCGGCCCTGGCAGAGATTGTCGCTACTTTTGGCTCATCCGTGCTTGCGCCTGATGGGACGCTCGACCGCGCAAAGTTAGGGGAACTGGTGTTTGCCGACGCGGAGGCGCGGGCCCGTCTCAACGCAATTGTCCATCCACGCGTTCATGCCGAGCAAGACCGGTTGCTGCGCGAAGTTGCCGCGCGTGATCCGTCCGGCATTGCTGTGGTGGATGCGGCGCTGTTGATTGAGTCCGGCGGCTACCGACGCTTTGATGTGGTGGTCGTGGTGTGGTGTCGCTTTGATATTCAGGTAGCGCGCTTGATGGCGCGTAACGCCTTGTCACGTGAAGCCGCGGAACGACGCATTGCCGCGCAGATGTCATCGGATGAAAAGCGGCGCTACGCCGACTTTGAGATTGACACGTCGGATGGTTTCCAGGCGACCCGGCAGCAGGTGATTGCCCTTCACGCCGAACTGCGTGCGCGGGCGCAGCCATAAGTTGCCGGCCCTGAGTTGCCGGCCCTGCCCCCACCTCTATCCCGGAAACACCCGGCGCAAAACCGGTACGGTAAGAGCGCTGACAGCGGCTGTCGCGCGTAGCGTGTGCGGACAGGGCCGTGACCTGCTGCGGTCTGCTGCCGCATTTGAGGAGCATACGTCCGGTTTCGAACGACTTCTTGCCGGTTACACGTCCCAGGCAAACCTGTCCTAGCCCGGTTTGTGTGTTCCCATGTATGGCGCAGACCACCTCACGCCGAAGTTGGCCGGGGACTCTTCGTTACCGTTTTGCACCGCTGCCTTGCACGCGATGCGCTTTAGAGAGCCGTGCGCAAGTCACGCTTGGCAACCCTTACCGTTGAGACCCCCTATCTGCCGAGGGATTGGATTGCTTGTCCGATCACTTGCCCGGATTGAACAAGCTCGGTCTGAAACCCCTTTACATCGGTGTAACGGGAACCATAATATCACAGAGGACTAACCAATAAATCCTGTTCTGCTTGCCTCTTTAGGTTGTCGTTAGGCCCTATCCTTTGTCTGCTTCTTTCCTGAAAGTTGGTTAGGAACGACATGACCTATACAATCTTGCACAAACGGCACATACCCATTGCGTTGTTTCTCTGGTTGCTACCCTTTGCCGGTTACTGGGTCACGCAGCCGGCCGACGCTCAGGAAGGTAGTGTGACCGACGGCGAATTGCCGGCTGCAATCAAGTCTCTGCACGGGGAAATCGCCGCTCTGCGAGGCCAGGTGGCCAACTACACGGCTGCAATTAGCGAAGTGGGCAAGGCTAGACGAAGTCGGAGCTTCGGTGCCTATCAAAAAGAGTTTGAAGCGCTGGGAAATAAAATCATGGACTGTCGGCAGCGTTTGCAGTTTTTCTACGAACAGGTCACGCGACTGTATCGCACGATGCCGACCTCCGCGCTCTATTTGGCAGCGCGCCAAGCCTACACAGATGCGAAAAATGACTTCGACGCTTTAGCTTCGAGTTTTAGCACCGCCCCTCGTCCGGAAATGATGCAAGTTGCCGAAGTCCGGGTCATGGACGGTCGCCTTGCGAAGCATCTGGCGCAGACGGCCCCGGAGCCGACGCCGGTCAAATCAGACCAGAGCGTTGGGCGCACACTCCTTGAGGCCGATGACATCCGATACATCGGTCGGTTTGACGCAATTGAAGTGTACCTGGTGACCCTGAAGGATCAGGCCTGCTACCTGCTGACCGGTCTGCGCGAACGTGTCATCGGTGCAGACGGTGTCGTTACGGAAATGGTCCGGCAAACTATTCTGTACTCTGACCTCTTTCCGGCCAAACAGGCCGTCGGACGCCAGACGGAGCAACACTTCGAAAGCGTGCTTCAGCAAAAATTCAGCTTACTCGCTGAAGACGGCAATGTCTCTGAACTGCTATTCAATGAACTAACCAAGGCGCGAAGCTATGCGCGGGTTGAGTAAGACCCCCTGTGGGGAGCAGGGCAGGGGTAAGCCCGTAGGGCAAGCTTCCGTTGATCGTCCTACGGAAACAGGCGCCTGCAACACCGAGGCTTCGGTTTCCCTACCGTCGGTCAAACTGTGATGGCGTTCCCACGGTGGATGCGTGACAGATAGCGGCTTTGCTCCGGCTCCGGGGCGGGCGCGGCTGCCAGCAAAACGGCGTCTACAAACCGTGCCAGTTCCTCGCGTTCCTCACGTTCGTTGCGCGGCTCTTCCATCCGCGCCCGGCGCGTCAAATCGACTTGATTGACCGTCGGGTAGTGGGTAAATCGCTCGCACTCCACGGCGAGCGTGGCTGTGAGCGCATGCAGCGTCGTCTTCACAAAAAGCGCCAGCGCAAACTCTTCACGTGATGAGTTGCGTGAAGTTTTAGGTGTTACCAAAACGATCTGCGCCTTGTCTTGCAGCGCCGCTTTTTTGGCGACGCGGAAGTGATGCGTAATATGTGCTTCTACCAGTTGCTCGAAATCTTTCTCGTTGAGCACGCCGCGCCAGTCATCGCCGGCAGCGGCCAGGGGTTTGAGCGGCAGCGGGTCAAACGGTGTTGAAACGACGACATCCAACTGCCCGAAGCGCTGAATGAGGTCATCCATTGCCGCTTCGATGTTGGCGCCGCCGCTAAACACATGGAGGTTGTTGAGCCGCTGGGCCGAAAAGTAGTGACGCAGTGCGTCCGCCCGCTCGTCCGTCTTGGTCAGGATGATGCAGTTGCGCACCACTAACTGAATGGCAAAGGCTCCGACCAACCACCGTAGTTCCTCTTCGAGGTAATCTCCGATCAGGAGGACAGTCTTGCGGCGCAATGCCAGGAGGTCTTCATTGCGCGGCAGTCCGTAGAATTCGCCTTCGGTAACCGTCCGGTCGAACTTGAGGCCGCCTGAAGGGTGGAGGGTTTCACCGCTGACGTTCGGGTCGGAAAGATAAAACACTGTGGCAATGGCAATTTCTTCCTCGGTCGGCATCCGTCCCAGGTTGAGCATGGTCAGGATACTCGACTGCACCCGTCCGGCTTCTTTTTCCACTTCGGCCGGGTCGAAGAACGGATCGGGCGGCTCTGGAAGCTGCGCGAGAAATGTCGTCATAAACGCTTCCCGCTCTGTAATCTCGCGGGCATAGCCGCCTTCCAACAGGCGGCGCAGTAGCTTCTCAGCAATCTTGCGCGTCATCAGGTAGGTGCTGTCGGAATGGCCGACATTAGCCGCGCTCGCACGCAAGTGGGCAATGAGGCGCTGGACGGATTCGGGCGGTTGGGCGGCCAGGATGTCGTCAAACTGATTGCGCGCCAGAGCGTTGAGCGTCACCGGAACGGGAGTGCCATCGCGCCAGGCGCGAATGACGGCATCGTGGATGTCATTGAGGCGCTTGTTTTCAAGTATGAGGCGCGCTCGCCGCGCATAGAGTCCCGGACGCGAGCCTTCACCGCGCAGCCGTTGCCCTTCGACCGGCCCTGGCGATAGGGCATTGATTTGAATTTCCGGCCCTAAATGGCGCGCCAAAATCTCGGCCAGCGCGCGCTGGCCGGCTTTGGACACCGCATAGTCACTGCGGTTTGGATAGGCGACGGCAACATACTTCTCGCCGCCAAAGTAAGAACTGACATTGAGGATATAGCCGGCGCCTTGTTTTTTCATCAGGGGCGCCACTTTGTAGATCAGGGAGTAGTTACTCAACAGGTTTGCCTTGAGGGTATGTCGCCAGGCTGCCAGCGGCAGATCGACAACCATTTCCTCGGCACCGGCAATGCCGGCATTGTTGATGAGGAAATCGATCCGTCCGAACTTGTTGACGGCAAATTTTGTGAGGCGCACCAGGGCTTCTTCATCGGCTACGTCAATGCCAGCCAGGGTTTCGACACGTGTTTCCGGTTGGGGATAGCCGATGGCGAAAAGTTCCGCCACAATCTCGCGCTTGAGCGCCGCGAGTTTTTCGGCGTCTCGGGCTGCCAACACAACCTTTGCGCCTGACAGCGCCAAGTAATGGCCAATGGCACCGCCAATGCCGGCGCTGCCGCCCGTAATGACGGCGACCTTACCGATGTGCAGGCCCAACAGGGTTCGGGCGATGTCGCGCGGTAACTCGGTTTTGCCCGTCGTGCGCCGGATGTTTTCCGGCACGTAGAGGTTGAGCTCGTCAAAGATCCGCACCCGGTTGGCCAGGGTTGCCAGCCAGTCAGCTGTGAACTTGAGGTTGTCTGGTTCAGCATTGGCATACCGGACGAGTTGATTGGCGCGAATGGCAAAGCGACGTGTGCCGGCCGCTACCTGTTGCTCGTCCTCATGCCGCCAGACGCGCAAGAGCTGTTCGACGGCGGCGCGGTAGATGTCCTCGAAGGCGTTCGTGGCCCCGTCGTGTTCGTTGGTCAGAAAGAGGACGTTGACCGGTTCCTGCAACTCGTTTTCGGCGTCAAACTCAAGCAGGAAGCGTGACAGTTGGGAAGCAAAGGCTGTAGTGCCCAGGATGGCTTCGTCAATAAACTGGCGGATGTGCTCAGGGTCGGCGGCAACGAGATCTGAGCCGTAGTGGCCGGCTGCGTGCGGAGGAAAGACAATGACCGTGTCCAGCCGGTGATAGCGTTCCCGAATGAGATCAAACACGCTGGTGACCGATTCCCGCCGGAGTGGATCGAGCCGGGTGACGGCGACGGCGTGGTTGAGTCCGTAGCTTTCAAGCTGGGTCTTTGCCGCATTGACGGCTTCCGGTTGGCGGAAGGTCAGGATGACCGCTGCGCCGTAGGCCTGTTGGCTAACGGCAACCGTCACCGCCTCGGCGACTTGTTCACCGCCAACGATGAGGATTGCACGGCGGCTGAGGTCAATGAGTCGTTGGTCGGGCCAGGCAGTGAGCTTGGTGCGGCTCTGCGCCTTGACCTGCATGCCGTGGGTAATCTCGAAGTTGTGGCCGGAGATGGCGGCGGATTCGTCCGAGCCGAGGAAGACCATGACATTGGCGACATCAACTTGCGTCGGATAACACTTGACCGGTACTTCTGCGTTCTGCGCGCGCGCCAAGATCATAATGTCGAAGAACTCCTGCGCGGTTGTACCTTCCGGCACACCTTTGAGGCGATCCATGGCGCTGAACACCGTACGGATGCGGTCAGAGTCAATCGGGCCCGGAAACACCGTATTGACGCGCACGGCGCGGTCAGTTGTGCCGAGTTGTTTGGCAAGTCCGAGGGACAGGGCGTTGAGCGCCGATTTGGGCACCACGTAGGGGATGCGGCCGTAGTAGTTTGTCCGCGAGAAAATCGTTGAAACGTTGATAATGCTGGCGCCAACGCGCAGGTAGGGAAGGGCCAGGCGCGTCAAGTGCCACGGCATGGCCAGGAGGTTGGCTGCCGATTCGCGCATGGTTTCACTTTCGGTCAACCCTTCGGCTGCCAACTGCACCAGGTCCTCGGACGTGAAAGGAATCCGAAACAGCGGCTGTTTGGCCCCGGCCGAGCCGGCGTTATTGATCAGGATGTCAAGCCCGCCCCAGCGTGCGGCAATGGTTTCGAGGGCGGCCTGCATGGCGTCCAAGTCATTCGCTGCAAACGCCACCGGCAGAATATCGTCGCCGATAAACCCTTCGCCCATGAGCGTTGCGCGAAATTGTTCAACCCGTTCCAGAGAGCGACTTGAGATCGCCACCCGCGCACCTTCGCGGAGGTACATCCGCGTCACAACACCGCCAATGCCACCGGCTGCACCGGTGATGAGGGCCGTTTTACCATTCAAACGCATGGTCGTTTTGATGACGGGCGTCTGTCCCGTGCCGGTCAGTTTTCATGGTTGATGAGTTGGTTTTTGTTGCGTGAGATTTCGGCCATCCGGGCCTTGAAATCTACCAGGTCGCGCTGTAGTTCGGGATTGTCGGCGGCCACGATTTGCACGGCCAAAATGCCGGCGTTTTTCGCTGCGCCGATGGCGACCGTTGCCACCGGCACGCCGACCGGCATCTGGACGATGGACAGCAACGAGTCAAGGCCATTGAGGGCCTTTGACTGAATGGGAACACCGATCACCGGCAGCGGCGTCAACGAAGCCACCATCCCCGGCAGGTGGGCTGCCCCGGCCGCTCCGGCGATGATAACCCGCAGCCCACGCATGTGGGCGGTCTCCGCATACATAAACATGTCACGCGGCGTGCGGTGCGCAGACACAATCCGCATTTCATGCGCCACGCCGAATTCCGCACAGATTGCTGCGGCGTCCTTCATTACCGGATAGTCGCTGTCGCTCCCCATGATGATGCCGACAGCCGGAAGCTCAAGCTTGGCCATCTTGTCCTCCAGTTGTACGTTCCCCACTCCCGGAACGATATTTTGCCAACTCCAGCTTGGCGATGGTTTCACGATGCACTTCATCAGGACCGTCGGCGAGTCGCAGCGTACGCGCCTGTGCCCAGGCATAGGCCAACCCAAAATCTGCACAAACGCCGCCGCCGCCGTGAGCTTGAATCGCCCGGTCAATGACCCGCAGCGCCATGTTGGGCGCGACGACCTTGATCATGGCGATCTCGGCGCGGGCAGCCTTGTTGCCGTGCCGATCCATCATTGCCGCTGCCTGTAAGGTGAGCAGGCGCGCCTGGTCAATCTCAATCCGCGAGTCGGCAATCGCTGCCCGGAGTACGCCCTGTTCGGCAAGGGTTTTGCCGAATGCCGTTCGGGTGCTGACGCGCCGACACATGGCTTCAAGCGACCGTTCGGCCAGCCCGATCAGCCGCATACAGTGGTGAATCCGGCCCGGCCCAAGCCGTCCCTGGGCAATTTCAAAACCGCGCCCTTCGCCGAGGAGTAAATTTTCAACCGGAACGCGCACGTTCTCAAAAACAATTTCGGCGTGCCCATGGGGTGCATCGTCGTAACCGAACACATCCAGCATGCGCACCACTTTGACGCCCGGCGTGTCCATCGGAATCAGCAACATGGACTGCTGCCGGTGTTTAGGGGCATCGGGATTGGTTTTGCCCATGAAGATAATGAGCTTGCAGCGTGGATCGCCGGCGCCGCTTGTCCACCACTTGCGCCCGTTGACGACATAGGTATCGCCGTCGCGCTCAATGCGGGCTTGAATGTTGGTGGCGTCCGAGCTGGCGACATCCGGCTCCGTCATGGCAAAGCAGGAACGGATTTCACCGGCCAGCAGTGGTTCAAGCCACTGTTGTTTCTGCGCGGGCGTCCCGTAGCGAACCAGCACTTCCATGTTGCCGGTGTCCGGTGCCGAGCAGTTAAAAACTTCCGGCGCGAGAAATGACCGCCCCATGATCTCACACAGCGGCGCGTAATCCAGATTATTCAGTCCGGCACCGTATTCACTGTCAGGGAGAAACAAGTTCCACAGCCCGGCTGCCTTGGCCTTAGCCTTGAGCGTCTCGACGATGTGCGTCGGTTGCCACCGGTTGCCATGGGTTAGCTCCTCCCGAAATGCAGCTTCGCCGGGATAAATGTACTCGTCCATGAAGGCAAGCAAGCGCTCACGGAGTTCGACGGCTCGAGGTGAAAACACAAACATGTCTGTTGTCAATCTCGTGTAACCCCTCACCTAGACCATCACCCGCAGAATCCACTCGGCGACACAGGCCGGCTTTTCTGCGCCTTCCAGCTCGACCGTACAGTTGAGTGTGATGTCGAGACCGCTGTCGAGCGACTTGACATTGGCAATCGCAAAGCGGCCACGAATCCGGCTCCCGGCCGGCACCGGCGTCACAAAACGAACCCGATTGAGACCGTAGTTGAGTGCTAACCGAGCGCCTTCAAAGTGCAGACTTTGCTCCACCAGATGGGGAATCAGCGACAGGGTGAGAAAGCCATGGGCAATGGTGGTTTTGAAAGGTGACTCGGCCGCTGCGCGCACCGGATCACAGTGAATCCACTGCATGTCCCCGGTCGTCTCGCCGAAAGCGGTAATGCGGGCTTGGTCAACGGTCAGCCAGTTGCTGACAGCAAGTTCCTGCCCGGCCATTGCCGAAAGAGAAGCAAGCGGAAAAGACGTAGGCATTGGGACGTACAATTCAATGGGAGTGATGGAATGTTATTCCACCACATGCAACCATCATTTTGTGCCTTTGCCAACTAATTTGGCCGTTGTCTGGGCCGTGAGGGTGGGCGGGCGAAGAGCGGAAGGCGGCTGTCGCCGCAGTAACCGGTGCCGGGCTATCCCAATAAAACGCAGGCATTGAAAAAACGAGTGTTCCGTGCTCAGGGAAGCAGCTCGACGTCAAACGGTCAGTCTGCCGTCCACCCACCGGCACCAGTACCGGGAGAAGCGATGCGCCAACCACGCGATCAGCGGCGGCAACAAACTCGCAATAAAAAACACCAGGACCACCAGCAGAAACCGCCCTCCACAGAACTCGTTTGACAGCCGGCTGAAGTCCATCCAGTGGCCACCGCCCTTGGCCTCTTCGTACGCTAAGCGTGCTTCCTGACTGGTGAAGAGCTGGAAGGCGAACCGCAGGTCATGGAACTGAATGTAGAAACCGGCGAAAGCATACAGCGGACGCTCCAGCCCATACACGAGTCCCTGACCGCTCCAGGCGCGGTAGAGAAAAACGATGGCGAAGATCAGTTCGCCACCGTGACCCATGGCGATGATAATCGCTTCATGCAGCGCCGTAGCCATGGTGGCCGTGTAAGCCGCGACAAGTCCAATGAGACACAACACGATCTCCTGGTGGGCGCGGAAGTGGTAGAGCAACCAACCAAAAACACCGTACCAAACGGCAATCAGCAGCCACTGGCGCTCCTGGTGCAACGTGACGCCGCCTCCGTACACAAAATCAAATGCCGGAATCGAAGGGTAGCCGTATAGCCAGCCGGCTATGGTGTGGCCCAGCTCGTGAACAAGTGTCACCAACGGGTGTAGGAGGAACGTCACAAACGCGAAAAACGGTGTGAAAACCACCAACCCTGCCAGGGCGGCACCCCCGAGAACGGCGCGGTAGCCCTGCACATCGGTAGGCTCTGCTTGCGCCCGATGCTGCCAAGCGGCCTGGTGCGCCACTCCGAGCGGCAGCGGCCGTCCACAGCGGACACAAGTGGTCTGCACAATAGGCTGGCGCAGTTGGCAGTGCGGGCAGGTTTGGTTCATACGATTTGCTTCATGCGAGCTGTTGCTGAAATAGCATGGCAACCGCCAATTTAATCTGCAACCGCGTCCTGACTCGGGCAGTGGACACCGGAAGATCGGTTGCATTTCCGGCCGGCGTCCCCTATGCTTGCACTGTGTATCCCTTCTCTTGCTCATCAACGGTGACGTGCCTCGTTTCGGATACTGGTTGGGCGTGGCGGTTTCGGATTGGTTAGAGATAGGAAAACTTGGTTATGCGAAACCCGCTGCTTGCCGGCCCGGACTGCGTCTTTTTTGCACCGTTTTAGAGTCCATGTCCGGTTGGGTTTCTTATCCGAAAAGAGGACAAACGCATCTATGAAACTGTATGTCGGCAACCTGAGCTTTGAAACCACCAGTGAAGAGCTGAGAAGTCATTTTTCACAGGCCGGTTCGGTTGAATCAGCGCTGGTTATCGAAGACCGCGACACCAACCGTTCACGCGGTTTCGGGTTTGTGGAGTTCACTTCAAAAGAAGATGGGGTCCGGGCAATTGAAATGTTTCACGGGACAGAACTAAACGGTCGCATGCTGACCGTGAACGAGGCGCGTCCCCGAGAAGATCGCGGCGGTTACAATGGTGGCGGCGGCCGGCGTGGTAGCCACTACAACGGTAACAACCATCGGCGCGGTGGGTACGGTCGCGGCGGCTGGTAGTTCCGCTAACCGGTCATCTGTGTGTGGGGGCGCACTCCGCTTACCGGAGTGCGCCCTTGTTTTTTGACACTTTTTTCAGCTCTGCCGCCCGTAGCGGCGGAAGTTGTACGGGATAGGGATGCGGGCCGCGCTGCTGCAATGTGGTACAGTGTCGGCAGACTTGTGTTGTTATACCCGATAGCAGTCTTCCTTAAGTCTATGCCGACGCTAGATGGATTGCCCGACCGTTCCCGAGTTTGGGTCTTTACGACCGCTGAACCGTTATCTGAGCAAGCCGCAACGGCCGTTGAAGCTGCCTTGGCGGCGTTTGTTGCCGATTGGATGTCGCACGGCAGGCGTGTTCGCGGCGGTTTTGCCGTTTACGACCGTCGCTTTATTGTCGTCGCCGCCGATGAAGCACACAATGACGTGTCGGGTTGCTCGATTGACAGTATGTTCCATGCCGTCCAGGCTGTCGTCCGGGACGCCGGCGGGGCGCTGGCCGACACTGCCGACATTGCCTACCGCACCGGGATGGGGGTGGAGCTTGTGGATCGTGCTACCTTCCGGCGGTTGGTGCGGGAGGGGGTGATTCGTGCCGAGACGCGGGTGTTTGACGGATCGGTGCGCACGCTTGGCGACATTCGCTCCGGCAGGTGGGAACGTCCCTTCGCGGAGAGTTGGCACGCGGAACACTTTGCGCCGGCAACGCTATAGGGTGGTTTCCGAAGGGTTGCGGTTGGACGCCGGGCCGTCTCGGGGGCGCCTTCAGGGCTGAACGTGAAGGTGTAGCTCGTCACAGGCTTGCCGCAGGCCCGGTTAGTTAGTCGGGCGTTCAGGGACGGGTTGGCGGGCAAAAAAGTCAATGCGGAAGCGTCGCAGATAATCGTCCAGCAACTGTGTAATACGGTGATAGCTGGAGGATTTCACAATAAGCCCGGCGTGGAAATCTTTGTCAAGCCGCCAGACAATTTCTGGGTCATTGTACGCGCCGGTATCCGGCCGCTGTTGCCGCGCCAGTGAGATGATCAGCCCGGCGTAATCACGTCGCGCCTGTGGCGGCCGGTAGCTGCCGGGCGGCTCGGTGCACTCAAGCTTCGCCCATTCCCGCCACAGATTAACGCCGGTTGCCGACTCGACAAGTTCGACAATGTTCGCGCCGCCCACACGGGCTGAAGTCTCTAAAAAATAGAACGTTCCGTCCTCGTGCGCTTTGATGAACTCGGTGTGGGACGCGCCGCGCACAAGGCCCATGGCCTTCAACACCCGCTGATTGAACTCCAGAAGCCTGTGCTCATCGTCTGAGTCATGTTCCACCGTGCGCGTGGCGAACACATCGCCGTCGTGCATGACTTCAATCGGCGGACGTGTGTACCGGCTCACTGCTGCGAAAACGACTTCCCGCTCGGATACAATGGAGTCCACATGATAGACCTCGCCGGGAATGAATTTTTCCAGCAAATAAAATGAGCGGCGGTCGCCGAGTTGATTCAAGATGTTCCAGACTTCTTCCGGCGCAGCAGTGCGCTTGATACCGATGGTGGAAGCTTCCGAACGCGGCTTCACCAACCACGGCCCGGGGACTTCGGCCAAGTAGTGGTTGACGACCTCATCGTTGAAGACGGCTGTAAAGGGTGGCACCGGCACACCTTGCTCACGGGCCTTGGCACGCATGGCGAGCTTGTCGCGGAAGTAGCGCCCTGTGGTTTCACCCATACCGGGCACACGGAGGTGTTCACGCAGCGCGGCGGCCGTTTCCACATCAAAATCGTCAAGCGCCACAATACGGTCAATGTGGTGTGTCCGTGCCAGATAGCTGACGCCCAAGATGACGTCATTGAGTCTCCATTTTTTGTTCTCGTCGGGCATAAAAAAAATGTCATCGAGACTCTCGCGCGGCCAGTTGGCATCCCGGATACTTTCCGACGTGACCAGGTACACCCGCCAGCCCTGGCGCTTCACTTCGCGCATAAATTCAGCGCCTTTTTCGTAGCTGGCCAAACACAGCATGGTGAGCGGACGAGTCAGCATGGGTGGACACTCCCCACAGGACAGACGACGTTTGTGTTGGTACGGTGCGGCTATTCTTATCCACCCTTTGTCGCCGACGCAAGCGACGGCGAGTCGGCAACCGGTGCCATCACCTCAACCGTACCGGCCTCTGCGCAGAGCCGGATCCAGTCGCCGGACTGAATAACCCGCATCGCGTGACGCACATTGGTCACCGCCGGTAGTCCGATCTCGCGCAAAACAATGGAGCCGTGGGACAGATCACCGCCAATTTCCACGACGACGCCCGCAACGGCTGTAAAAACTGGAATCCAACCCGCATCCACGGCGGGTGCGACAAGAATGAGCGGCATTGTCGAGGGTGGCGGTGGAGTCGGCGTTGCGCACACCCAAGCACAGCCCTCGACGGTGCCACGGGTCAGCCCGATGCCCTGAAGCAAGGGCCGCCCCGTTCGTTCCGGTAGGGCAGACTGGAACGCAGTAAAGTCGTCAAACCGCCGGAACACATCCGGGAAGTCATACCGGGCAAAGCCGGCCTGCGCCTGCCGCCGAACGGTGAGGAAGGCTGAGGTCAGTTTTCGTCCCTGATCGAGCTGCCGGAGTTCGTCCACTTCCAACAGCCATAGGTCGTCAGCCGCCGGCAGCCGACCGTCTGCCTGGGCCTGAGCAGCAAGGCGCAGCAAGCGCTGCCGGATAACATCAAAGGTCCGCATGGCGGTATGTCGCAGTTGCTCACGTGCGTCAAGGGCTCGCCGTGCCTGCATCCAGATTGGGTACAGGAGCCAGCCCCACCAGGGCATCGGCGGTTTGGGAAACACTTGCGCCGGCTTGAGGAGCGCGGCGAGCAGCGTCTCCGGCCGCTCGTGATAACGCGGTTGGGCAATGTCGCTTTCAAAGACGCCCCGAAAACCATAGCGGGCGAGGTAGTCGCGCCACAGCCGATGAAACCCTTCATCGGCTGGCAGTCGTCCCTGGGCGATGGCCGCCGCTACTGCCGGATGTTCATGGAGATAGTTGCGAAGCGGCACCAGATCGGTGAACAGGCGCGTCGTGATGGTTTCATGACGCGCTGCAAAGGCCGCCAAAAGGCCCAGTCGCCGCAAGATGAACAGCGGCCCGCTCAGCGCCTGCGTCAGTGCAAACATCGCTTTGACAAGCGCCGTGTAAGTCCTCTGAAGATCGTCAATGCAGGCTGTGAAACTATCGGGTCGCACCGACGGGACACCCGTCCGCTCCAACCAAGCCGTGCATTGCCGGGCAGCGTGAACTGCCGATAGCTGCGCCCGGCCGAGTCGGATCAGCGTTGGCAGTGACCGCCCCAACCGCCCCCAGCGCAGCCCCTGCGCAGCCACATCGCGCCCACCGATGGAGTCGGTCACCAAGCGCGTCGGCAATCCCCACCGCCGCATCATATCGAGCAAAAGCGACAGATTAATGAACGGCCGTCCGGCGAAAACCTCGATGAAAGGGCGATCTGCCGGCAGGCGCGCGTCAAAGCAACGGTAGTAGGCAAACAGATCACCGGCGCACGAGGCGATGAGGCTCGTCATCAGGCGCGATGGTAACGGGGGAAGAATCTCGCGGTGATTGGCGTATGTGAACCACTCATTGCGGATCACAGGCCGCGTCAGCGGGCGAACTTGAAGTAACCAGCACGTTTGACCATCGTCGGCAAACTCAACATCCCACTCACGATCCCCGAAAACACGGCGAACGTCTCTCAAGAGAACCTGCAACCGGCCGGCAAAACCCCATTCAGTCGGTGGTTCACCAGCTTGGAGCTTGACCAGATCAAGGGTGTCGCCGGTGACAGATCCAGCGACCAGTTGATCGGCTAACCCCGTGGTGTAGTTAATCAGGTCATCCTCATGGGCCCTTTCCGTAACGGCCACGCCTGCCTGGCAGGCGTCAACCATAGCCATCACAAGGACATCACGGCGTAATGGCGAACCATAGCGCAGACTTGAACTCCATACTTGACCGAGTGCGTTCGGTAGGCCATCGGGCGTCACGTTGAGGACAGACTTGAAGTAGCCGGCAAAGCTGTGTGTGAGGCCGTCTTCGGCTGCAAAAGCCGACCGAACAGCAAAACGCGGTGCCGTCAGCGGCAGGTTCAGCAACCGACCAAGCGCACTTGCATCCCGTAGGCTGAATCCGTCGGCCGTCTGTTGCAGCCAGCCCTGTTTGAGGCCCAGCGTCAGCAATTCGTCAAGCACGATCACACCGGGCGGAACCGGCAAGCCAGCTCTGGCCGCACGGTCCAGCAGGGCAGCCTTTGGGCCGACATCTAACCGCACTTGACGCAACTGCCCAAGCGGCACGATGTACTGGGAAGGCATTATCATCGTACAGGTTCGTCAAACGCGACGACGCCGGCTGTTGCCGTCAACCGAAGGGCCAGGACGGTGATCTTGGCAGCGTAGTCCTCGGGCTGCTCCACCATCGGAAAATGATCCCAGTCCCGGACCACTTCAATCGCTGCCTGGGGCAGCTTGGCGCGGAAATCTGCTGCTTGTTCAAGCCGCAAGACACGTTCGCGCGCGCCCCACAAGAGAACGCTCGGCAACGCGACCGGCCGGAGACCGGCAAACCAGTCTGCCGTGATGAGGTCAAACATGTCCCCAAAGGCTTCGCAGCGTCCGTATTCGGCAAAGAATTGATCGAGAAATGCTCGGGGAACGGGGTTGGAAAAAAACATCCGCCGCCACAGCGGGCGCAGTGCCGGGGCTGCCAACAAGAACTTGCCGAGTTCCCGGGCAGCCGTGAAGCGCATCAGACGCGGAAACCAGCGCGTGTCAAGCTGTGCGCCGACCGGGGCGTGCAGGATGACGCCAGCAACCGACGGAGCAAAGTGTTGCAGGTATTCCAACACCAGCGAGCCGCCGATGCCATGACCGAGCAGAATCCGCGGCGGCGGGAAGCGCGTCACAACTGCTTCGATGTGGGCGGCGTAATCGGCGAGTGTCCGGCAGGCAGCATCGCGCCGCCGCCCCCCAAAGCCGGGCAGTGTGAGCGCCTCGAAAGCAATGGCACCGTCTGCGGTAAACAATGGGGCCAGGCGCGCGAAGCGGAACGCGCCGCCGCCGTTCCCATGGATAGCAATCACGGTCGGGCGCGTCATACCTGGGCCGCTGTCGCCAGCGCTACCCGGCGCCAGTCGGGATGGTCGCCGGCGTGTTGGAATTCATGACGCCAGAGGATGTCTCCAGAGGCAGAAACCAAGAACGCACCGGGCATCACAAACGGATCACCAACCGGCAAACCGATGAAATGTCCCTTGCTGACCGCGCGCAGCCCACATGCCCAGACCTCAGGACCGAACATCTCACGCCAGCCACCGCGTTCGACGCCGAACGCGCGGTAAAAAAACAGCGGCGTGTCACTGATGGCGCGCGCTTCCGGCCAGTGGTTGGCAAAAAATGCCTGCCCCTGTTCTATCGTTCCCTGAAAGAAAAAGATGACGTTTGGGTAGTCGGGATCGGCTGCCGCGTCCCGCACATCCACCACGACCTCGCGGCAAAATACACACCCAAAGTGGCGTAAAAAAACAAGTAGGTTGCTGCTGCCTGTCAACTGGTCGGCCAGCGTCGGGCCGGCAAGCTGCAACCCACTGACCGGCTGCGTCAGAACTTCGCGTGGAATCCGCTGGATCATACCGTACGTGTGTCGCCAAATCGCGACCATTAAGCGTGTTTTCCAGAATGCGGTGGGAGAGTTGCATCATCTGTGGAATGGCACTTGAAACTGTGCGCTGCCATACGCTGCTCCCTGATTCGTCCGGTTTGCTGCCGGGTGATGCCGGGCGTGAGGCGATGAATGTGAGTTTTCTCACGGTTTCTAGGGGGTATACTTTCCTCTGTAAAACCTTACAATAAAGTAAGGTTTTATGGTGCGTCCCCAAGTGCGGAAACAATCGCTGTGTAGTGGCGGCGTCGTGACGCTGCGCCGGCAACGGGTAGCGTCGCGGTGCAGGCGGTCGCCACCACAATTTGTAACGCAAGAGATATCAAGGAGAGAAGCAACATGGCGCGTATCAAGTTGACAGAGGAAAACCGTTTCTCAACCTACGTCAAGAGTCGTAACTCCCCACAGTATCGTGATCTTGAGAAATGGCAGCAGTGGTTTGCTTCGCGCGGCATCCCGTCTGTCATTGCCTGTTCGCGCAGTGGCTATGCGCTGTACCGTGAGGGACTGTTGCCGGTCGATATTCACGATGATTCTCCAGCATCCGCTGAGGAGCACGGGGCAAAGCAATTTTTTGCGTCGGCCGAATCAGACACCGGTGCGACCGGCCTGACGGCAAAGCAACACTTTGACGACGATCTGACCCGGGGTGCTGCGCAAGTTGCGACGGCTTAGGCCCTGAGAGAGCGGCCCATCAGTCGAAACGGCGCGCCGGACAAGCCTCCCTGCGCGCCGTGTGGCTGCTGTTTTGAGAAATCCTGGGAACTATATCGGCGGCAGTAAAGAGCCGCGCTCCGGGTGATGCCATCTGTGGTCAAGTCGCCGGTGAACACGCTCTATCATGAGTTTGGCGCGTTCACGTTGCTCCGGTGTCAAGACTGCCGTTATGCGTGCCTTTGTCCGCTCTTTTGAAACAATCAACTCAGCCATGGCTTGCGCCTGTTGCTGGGCAATGGTGCGCACCTGAAGCTCGTTAAAGATCCCGTCTGTGCCCAGCGTCCGCAGTTGCTCCTGTCCTGCTTTGAGCTGCTTCAGCAGCGGTTCGGCCGCTGCCCGCTCTGACTCTAGAATTTGCCGAATCTGGTTTTGCTGTTCTTCGGTGAGGTTGAGTTCTGCCGCCATGCGCTTGAGGAAAAAGCCCATGAAGCGGCCCGGCCCGTGATCGCGCCCGGTGGCGTAGGCGACGCCGCCGAAAGCGACCGTCAGCACAAGCGTGACGGCTGCGACCACGGCCAAAGGTTGTAAACTCAAACGGCGTAACATAGATGAGACTCCTTGTTGGCACTCCATTGGGGAAGGCCCAAGGGAGAAGGTTTTGATGGCGCGCCGTGTCTTGGTCGGCGGCTATCCTAGAAGACGCCGTCAGAGGACAAAAAGTCCGGCAAAGTCTATTGCAGCCGTGTCAAGAATCGTCAAAGTGGCGCTTTAGGTTAACCAGGCGGCCAACTTGGAGTTCGCCCGCAGGATGGTCTCCTGCCGGTCGGGTCCAGTAGAAACCAAGCCGATTTCGCAGCCGACCAGTTCTTCCAGCCGCGCAACATAGCGCCGTGCGTTGGTGGGCAGTTGTTCAAACGCTGTCAGTCCAACGGTTGAGGTCCGCCATCCGGGAAGCATTTCGTACACCGGCTCGACGGCTTCAAGGTCCTGGGCATCGTGGGGGATGCCTGAGACAAGTTCGCCGTTGAGGCGGTAGTGGGTGCAGACGGGGATCAGGTCAAAGTCATCCAGCACATCCAGCTTCATCAGCGCGACACTGGTGAGGCCGTTGATGATTCGGGCATAGCGCGCCACCATGCCGTCAAACCATCCGCAACGGCGTGGGCGTCCGGTGGAGGCACCGTATTCGTCCCCACGCGCCCGCAATTGCTCCCCGATGGCATCTGTCAACTCCGTCGGAAAAGGACCGCTGCCGACGCGCGTTGCGTAGGCCTTCATAATCCCCAGCGCCCCGGTGATGGCTGTCGGGGGCACACCGGTGCCGACCGTTGCGCCGCCGGCTGTTCCACTCGATGAGGTCACGTAGGGGTATGTTCCGTGGTCAATATCGAGCATGGTGCCCTGTGCGCCCTCAAAGAGGACGGATTTTCCGGCCTCCATCTCATGCGCCAAGAGCAGAGCTGTGTCCGTCACAAAGGGAGCAATGCGGTCGGCCTTGGCAAGGAGGTCGTCAACCACGGTGGCCAAGTCAATCGGCTCTGCGCCGCGCGCCTGAAGCACGCTGTTGGCCTCTCCGATGATTTCTTCAAGTTGTTGTTTGAGGCGGGCAGGGTGCTGTAGGTCGCCGGCGCGCAAGCCACGCCGGCCGATTTTGTCCTCGTAGGCTGGCCCGATGCCGCGCAACGTGGTACCGACGCGGCGAGCACCCCGCCGCTGTTCGCTGCTGCGTTCCAACGCGAGATGGTGTGGCAGGATAATATGCGCACGGTTACTGATGGCGAGTCGTTCAGTAAAGTCAATCCCACGCGCTGCCAGCTCATCTATTTCGGTCAGGAGCGCCGTTGGATCAATCACGACCCCGTTGCCGATCACGCACCGTTTCCCCGGATGCACGATGCCGGAGGGCAGCAAGTGAAGAACGAACTTCTCGCCGTTGACGATGACCGTGTGCCCCGCGTTATGCCCGCCTTGGTAGCGGGCGACGATGTCAAAATGTGGAGCGATGAGGTCAACGATCTTCCCCTTACCTTCATCACCCCACTGCATCCCGACGACGACGACGTTTTTCATGGTGTGTGTTTCTGCGTCAAGCGCACGCCGATGGAGAGGCTTTCCGGCCGACCGGATGTCCGGCGGGAAAGGATGCTTTCCCACCTCAGTTGAGCAGTGACATCGGTGACGGTACGCGCAACCCGGCTGTGCGGTTGCGTGGTGCTTGGGAAGCACGTCCGGCCAGTATCGGTCGTGCTGTGGCTTGCCGTCAACAGCCGCTTCTGTTCCGGGAGCCGGTTTCGGAGATTGAGGGATGCGCCTGCCACCTAAGCCAGCGTTTGATGTAGAGCCAGGGTAACCAGCTTGTGGCGTCGGCGTAGCGCCAGCGTAAGTACTCGGCCGGTGGGAACATCATTTCATACAAAAGCCTCAACCGCTCTCGCCGGTTGAGCGCGGCCAGCTCGAGTTGCAGGCGGCGGAAGCGACTGAGCTGGCCGGTCAGCAGGTGGGCCGAGGGTTCCGGGGCGGCCTGCCACAGCAGTGTGGTGCAAAGGTCTTGGGGGTAAGGTGTGGCAAACCAGGCATGGGCCAGGGCGAGGCAAGCCAGACAGACACGCAGCACACGCAGTTGTCCGGCGCGTCGGAGGCACTGCCCCAGCCTTTCCGGCGGCCATTGGGACGCCATCTGGTGGATGTCGTACAACCAAATCAGCGCAAACTCGTAGCTGATGTGCACCGCGAGATGGCAGCAGGCGTGCAGGAACAGGTCTTCGTCGGAGGGCCCGTAGGCGGTATCGCCCAGCGCCGGAATCGAAACCCGGTTGCTCCACAGGCCGGCAAAATCGAGTGCCCGGGCGAAGACGGCAGTGTTGGCTGCGCTCCAGTGTACGTCCAGGGTGACATCCCCGCGGATGAACGTCGTTTGCCGGTTGATGAACGTCCCTGTTATCCCCGGCAGGCGGGTATAGCCCAGTTTCTCAAGGAGCGTCATGAAAACTACTCTGTCTGCCGGACGAATGAGAACATCAACGTCGGTTTTGACACGCCGGTGTGACTCCGGGTAATACCGGTAGCCGACCGGCACCCCCTTGAGCAAGAGGACCCGTACACGCTGGGCGTGAGCCAGCGGCAGCAGTTCCTGGAGGGCCAGTGTTTGCTGTACGTCGAGCAAGACTTGGCCGCGCGCGACGGCTTTCAGCCAGGCTTGCAGCTCGGCCGGCCACGTTGTCCAGGCATCCGGCGGAGCCTGGGCGCAAACAAGAGGGCCGATGCGGTGCAGGTGCAGGGCCTGAATGACCTCGGCCGTCGTAAGCCCCGTGTCCCAGGCACCGGCTTGTCCCGACAGCGCCCGCTGAATAAAAGCGTCAACCGGCGTGGACGGCAAAAGCGGTTTGAGGGCATCCGGTAACATGAGCGAGTCTTAGAGGACGGCAGGTTGTGTCACCGCCGCCGAATGGCGTCCAATGCACGGACAAAATCCACAATGCGGTGTTCGGCCCAGCGCCGGTCGGCATCTTCTCCGTCCGCCGCCAAAAAACCGACGTGACCACCATGCTCGGTCAGCAGGATGGCAATACTGTGGTTGTCGGCAAAGGGGGGCTGACACAGTGGGGCAGCCGGGATGAACGGATCATCCTGGGCGTGAATGATGAGCGTCGGTAAACGAATGGCTGCCGCGACCCGGACGGCGCTGGCCCGGTGGTAGTAATCGGTTGCGTTGACATAGCCAGCGGCGACCGATGTGTACACTTCGTCGAACTCACGGATGGTCCGAATCTGGGCCAGGTGACGCGCGTCATAACGGTCGGGGAACAGTGCGGCCTTGCGTCTCAGGCGGGCTTTCAGGCTGCGGACAAAGTGCCGGTGGTAAAACCAGTTCCCCCGGCGCTCAATCGCTGCGGTACTCGCCATCAGGTCCGCCGAGGGTGAAATTGCGGCGACGCCACGTACATGGCGTGGAGCGCTTGCGCCGTACTCGCCCGCCAACCGCAGGACGACGTTGCCCGACAGCGAAATGCCGACTACGTACACGTCCGTCACGCCATCGCGCTCACCTAACTCGGCGAGGACGGCGTGGACATCCTCGGTCAGCCCGGCGTTATACAGGTGTGGCGACAGATGTTCCGTTCCACCACAGGTGCGTGTATTGAGTCGGATCACGTGAAAGCCGGCCCGCAGGGCTTTCTCTGCCAATCCGCGCATGTAGCCTGACTCGACCGAGCCTTCCATGCCGTGCAGCAGCAGCAGCAGCGGGCGGGCGTCCGGTGTTTGTCCGGGCTGCCAGTGACAAATGCCGGTGACGGCCGTATCCGGTCGCGTTTGAAATGTCCGCAGGCGGCCGGTCTGCCGAACAAGTGGCGTGCGACGCGGCAGGACCGACCCTAAAATGGTCTGTAGGTGCGGATTGGTCAGGCGTGGGTCAGGTACAAACGGGCAGGTGCGGAGACGTTCCAGCAAGTAGGTGCGCGGCGTAACCGCCCGCGTTGTCGTCCCTAATGCTCCCAGTTGCATCGGCGCGTTCAAACCTGCGGTAATTTGATTTGTTCCCGAAGGATGCTGTAACGGTGCGAGTATGGTGGAGTGAGGCCGGGACGGCAAGCGTTCCCCAGCACCTCCGGGACAGACGCGCGCGATGAACACGACGTCCGCGCTCCTCCGGTGCCACCCCAGCGTCGGTGAGAAGAAGCGGTGGCACAAGCCTGCTGAAAAACCGCCAACCGGCCTCCGGGACCGCCGGCCCTAAAGCACGCCGGAGCCGCAGGGGGACAGGTCAACCGGCACGTTTCATCCGGTAGGTGAACCGGCGCCTTTCAGGCGGTGGCTGCCTACTGCGGATACTTGCGCTAGAAAGGACGCGGTTGCCGTCAAGTGTGGCCTCCGCGCTGACCGCCGAAGTCGCACCGTTGGATTCCTCAAGGGGCAACGGCTAGTCTGCCGGCGATTCATTCGCCGCAGCAGCGATGACCACCCGTTCCGCCAGAGCGCGGTCAATGCGCAGTTGTCCGGTTTCCTTCATCCGCGTTTTGACACCGTCAATATAGGTCTCAAACAGGTTGTTGGCGCGGTCGCCCCGCAGACGGTCGAAGATTTGTTTGCGCTGTTCGGCAAACTTCGTCAGATCGGCATCTTTTCGTCCCGTGACGGCCACAACTGCCACAGTTGGAGCAGCATTGCGCGCGGCGTAAAGCGGCATCGGAATCAGTTCCCCAACCTTGACTTTTTCGGCATTCGGGAATGCCGCCGGAAACGATTTGTTGTCCAGGTAAGCCGTATCGTTGAAATCCTTGATTTCCTGAACCTTTAGTTTCATTGCCTCGGCGGCTGCCTTGAGTCCGGCAGCATTCTTGGCGGCGGCAATCAGCTCCTTGGCGCGGTCGTAGGCTTTCTGAAGGGCCTTTTCCTGCTTAACTTTGGCTACAACCTTGTTGCGAACTTCGTCCAGAGTTGCATCACCTGGCGGCTTGATTTCAACGAGTTGGGGGATGGCAAATCCACCCCGAATACCAACTTTTTCTCCGACTTCGTTTGGCTCGGTCAACGCGGATGTTTTTTCTTCAAATGAAGGGTTGCTACCGATTTCGGGAACATCATCGCCGGGCACAAAAAACGGTGTTTCGCGTTTGACATCCTCCGGTTTGAGGTTGAGCTTAGAGGCAACGGTGACTGCCGTTTCATCAAAGTTCTTTGTCCGCGACAGCAAGGAGACCGCTTCATCGGCGATCTGTGATGCCTTGGCGTAAGACAGCCGATTGCGAATGATAGCCAACAATCCCGGCTTGGCTTCCTCAAAGGTTTTTACCGTGCGGTCCGTCACCTTGAAAATATAGAAGGCGTTGCCGCGCCGGACGGGGTCGCTGACCTCACCGATGCCCAAGTTGAAGGCGGCCTCAACCGGGTCGGTGGGTTTGACGGTTGCCCGTTCGACCAGGCCCAGGTCGCCGCCTTTGGCGGCCGTGGCGGTATCCTGGGAGTTGCCGCGCGCCAGTGCGGCGAAGTCTTCTGCCGGAACACCTTCTTTGCCGCGTGCCCGCGCAACCAGATCGTTGGCTTTCTGGAGCACTTTGTCTTCGTCCTTGGGCGTCAGCACTTTGAGTACAATCTGGCTGACGCGAATGGACTTAACTTGCTTGTTTGGATCGTATTCCCTCTGAAGTTCATCATCTGAAACCGGGATAATCTCGGCTACTTTATCCTGATTGACATAGATGTAGCGAACTTTACGCCGTTCTTTGGTGAAGCGGAACTCTTCCTTGTGAGCATCGAAGTATGCCCGCAGCTCATCGTCAGTTGGTTCAGGGATGTCTTTCTCAAAATCGGCAGCGGGCAAGGTGACATAGCTCAACTCAAAGCGTGTGTTTTGGCGACGGTAGTCTTCTTCGGCTTCGCGGTCGGAAATTTGAATCCCACTTGTGATGAAGTTGCGCAGTTTTTCTTCCAGGATAGTGTAGGCTAAATCGCGCTCAAAGGTCACATAGTTGGTGCCCATTTGCGCCAATTGCTTTTTGTATTTTTCAACGCCGATAAAGCGCCCGTTTTCATCCCGGAACTGTTCCCGCAGACGCTGCTGAATTTCCCCTTCCGTTGCTTGCAGACCCAACCGTTCGGCTTCAAGTTCGATAATGCGCCGCCGGACCAACTGTTGCAAAATCGTGCGGTCGCTCCCCTGCTGCCGGAGTTGCTGGATGCTCAGGGGAAAGTTGGCGCCGCCCGAAGTGAGCTGGGCCGCATAACGGCGATACATACCGACGAGGTTGTTCAACGACTCGGTGTATTCCTTGGCTGTCACCGTCCGGTTTCCAACCCGTGCAATCACGGTATCTTCCGGTACGGGTTGAACGGCCTTCGGTCCGCTCGCGCCGAACAGTGAGCGTGACGGCAGCGAGTACGCCAAAACCATGACGAATCCCAGAAAGCAGATGATGACAATCAACAGGGTGCGGCGCGACCGAAACAGTGAACCGGTTGCCGACGGGGCTTCAGATCGATCCATACGTGTCAAACAAGCCTTTGTCACGTGTTGTGGCTGCCTGCGCAGCAGAGAAGCCATGGAGCGTATCGAATCCAGTGAGCAAACGCAATCGGCCACCTTCACGGCGGGCGTCCGGCCGAGCAGGCAGTGTTTGTGGTCCGCCGCCGGAGCCGCGGCTCACACCAACCACCCAATGTCGGGATGGTACACGCGCCCTAGGACACGTCCTTCAAGACTGCGGTGGCGCTGGTGATCGTGCATGCGGCGGACAACCTCATTGGGCGGCGTGAAGCGATAGGATAGCGACTGCCGCCGAACGTAGTACGTTCCGAAAACGGCCGGCACGAACACGAGCAGCCGCCCGTCGCCGACCAAGTGCAGAAACAGCTCCCAGTCTTCGTTACTGTTGATGGCGGGTTCGGTTTGAAACCCGCCGCACTGGAGCAGTTGGTAAGCGTCGCACAGGCTGCACAGGTCAACGGCATTCGTGTGAAAGAGCGACGACCGGTAGGCCAGGTTCGACTTAAGACCCGTGATCTGCCCGTCTTCGCGCACAATGAGGTTGCCGTAAACGACGGCCGCCCCGGTGTCGCGTATAGCGCGGACGAACAGAAACAGATTATCGCCCTGGAGCTCGTTGTCGGCGTCGAGCCAGCAAAGGTAGCGGTAGCGCGCCAGGCGGAGAATCTGGTTGCGCGCCGCGGCCGGGCCCTGTTGTTCCCGGTGAAACAGGATGCGCAGCGGGATGTCGGTCAGCGCCGCGCTTGCATGCGCCAGCCACTCCGCCGAGCCGTCGCGCGAAGCGTCGTCCACAACGATGACTTCCCCGGGCACGCCCTGCGCGGCGAGCGCGCGCAGGGCGCAGCGCGCCGAGGCCAGGCTGCGCGGCAGAAACAGCCGGTGATTCCAGTTCGCCATGCCGATGGTCACGCCGTCCGCTTTGCGCAACTTCGTCATGCCAGCCACCCGATGTCGGGATGATACATGCGCCCGATGAGCCGCCCCTCGCGGCTGCGCAGTTCGTCCTGATTGAAAATGCGCCGCAGGTGATGCGCCAGCGGTTCCGGCGCGATGGTGTGTCCCGATCCGGGGATGCGGTAGTAATAGCCAAACACGACCGGGACAAACACGATCAGGGCCTGGCGCGCAAGGAGACGCATCATCAGCTCCCAGTCCTCCAGCAGACCGCGCGCTGGAGCGTACCCGCCGGCCGCAAGCGCCGCCGGCGCGTCGAGCAGCGCGAAGCCGTCCACGTAGTTCTGGCGGTAGAAGCGCGCGTGGAGCGCCTCATTCGAGAGCAAGTCTGGCCGGTCATCGCCCCGCACCGGCAACACGCCGTATGTCACCGTCGCGTCGGTTTCTAGGGCAGCGCGGTAAAACAGCCACAGGTTGGCGGGTTCGAGTTCATTGTCGGCGTCGAGCAGGCAGGCATGCCGGTAGGCGGCCTGCATCAGCCCGATATTGCGCGCCGGACCCGGCCCGACATTTTTGGCGAGCCAGATGATCCGCGTCGGCAGGTCGGTATACTGCGTCGCCAGATGAAAGAGGTACTTTTGCGAACCGTCGCGCGAGGCGTCGTCCACGACCAACAATTCGCAGGCGATGCCGCGCGCCTGGAGTTGCCGCATGCCGGCGAACGCCGAGCGGATCGCGCGCGGCAGGGAGAAGCGATGATTCCAGTTTGGAATCAGGATCGACACGCCGGCCCGCTTTGCTATGCCCCTGCCTGTCATGTCACGGCTCTCCTGTCACCGCTCGCCTCGCTCCTCACGCCGGCCAGAGCGCGGCAAACGCCGCTCCCAGGCTTGGCTGCTCAAGCTGCTCCGCGCACAGGCGAACGACCAGCCGCCACGGTTCCTCGGTTGCCGCAAAAGCGCGCAGCTCATCCGGCGTGGCAAAGACGCAGCCTGCCTGCCGCAGCGCATCGGCGTAGCGCGCGTCGAGCTTGACCGGGCAAGCGCCGGCCAGCAAGGCGTCCAGCAGGCGAAACGACTCAAAATACGGATGCGCGTGGTGCGAAGTCCAGACGTAAAGCCGCGTTTTTTCCAGCACGCGCGCCAGTTGCGCCTTGCCCAGCCGGCCGCGGTCGGCGCGCACCTGGAACGGCTCGCCCGGCGGCAGAAAGGCCAGCCCGTTCGGTTGCCAGGCGGCGAGCGCCGCCGCCAGCGCCGCCCGCTCCGGCGTCAGGCCGCCCACGATGGCCCAGGGCAGAGGGCGCTGCCGGAACGCTTCGGGCGGCAGGGCGCAGACCTGCGCCAGACGGCCTTTTTCGGCTTCCGTCGGCGCGTAGCGCAGAAACCGGTACACGCCCGGAGGAACGGCTTCCGGCGGCGCCTGCGGCTGCCGGCCGAGGTCAAGAATGGTCGTCCAGTCAGGGCCGTCGAGCTGCCGCCGAAACCAGACCGTTCCGACGCACTCGGCCGCGAGCAGAACGCGCTCCGGGACGCTATTGACCTTTGACATAAGCGCCGCGACATCGGCGCGGGACAGGCGCGGGTCATTCGTGGTCTCAACCCAGTTGACGATGACGATGCGCGCCGGCAGCGGCGCGGCAAGCCAGGCCGGCGCGTCCCACAGGCGCGTCCGCGCGCGCCACGCGGGCGGCAGATCGCGCCACAGCCGCTGCGCCAGGTCGGCGTAAAACCAATCGGTCGCGGAGCTGTACACGATATCGGTCGGCGGGATGGTCATGCGCTTGGACGCGGGCTTCCGGCCAGGATCGCGGCAAAGGCCTCGCCCAGGGACGGCCGCGCCAGCGCCGCCGCGTAGGCGGCCGCCAGCAACGCCGTGCGGCCCTGCGCCCGCAGGGCCGCTTCAAACGCGCCAAGCGAGGGAAACACGCAGGGCGCCGCCGCGAAACAGGCCGCATGGTCGGGGTCAATCTTGACCGGCAGCGCGCCGCTGCGCAGCGCGTCGTGGACGCGAAACGTCTCGAAGTAGGGCAGCGGGTGATGGGCGCGCCAGATGTACAGCTCGGTCCGCGCCAGCAGGCGGGCGAGTTCCGCTTGCGTAAGGCGTCCGCTGCCCGGCCGCGCCGGCCCTTCTTCGGTCAGCAGCAAAAAGCCGCCGGGACGCCACCGGACTAGCTCCTGGGCAAAGGCCATGCGCTCCGGCGTCCGCATGCCGACAAACGCCCACGGAATCGGGCGGTCTTCCGCGGCTGACGACAGGGCGGCGCGGCGGCGGGCGAAGTCATCCAGTTCGGCGCGCGTCGCCACTGTTCCAAGGACGTGGTAGGGTAGTCCGCCGTACGCCTCCGGCAGCGCGTAGCCGAACCAGCCAACCTCGATGAGTTCCGTCCAGGCGATGCCTTCAGCAAACTGCTTGTCAAACCACGCCGTGCCGACGCATTCGGCCGAGAGCAAGGTGCGCCGGGAACAGCCGGCAAGTCGGGCGCAGAGCTGCCGCGCCATAGCGCCAAGCTGCGGCTCGCGGACGACTTCCTCCCAGTTGACGACCACCGCATGGTCATGCGGCTCGCCGGCGAGCCACGCGACCACGTTGAGCAGGCGCGTCGTCGCGCGCAGGTCGGCGGGCAGGTCGGCGTAGAGCCGCCGGGCAAAATCCGCATGGTACCAGTTATTGCTGTGACTGTAGATGATGTCCATCCGTCTTTCTCACACCCGCGCTAACGTCGGCGACTGGCGAGCCATCGCGGCGGCGTGGCTGATTGCCGCCCTGCTTGGCGCGGTGGCGGCGGCGCAATCCACCCTGGCGACGCTGACCGGCCTCGTCACGGACGAGCAGGGCGCGCCGGCGGAGGGGGCCACGGTTATCGCTTACGATACGCGGCGCGGCGTCGCGCGGGAAGCAATCACGGACGCCCGCGGGCGCTACGCGCTGCCGGCCCTAGAGCCGGCTGCCTACCGGGTCGCGGCGCGGCATCCGGCGCTGGGCGTCGCGCCGGAAACCCTGGTGACGATCAGCCTGGGCGAGCAGCGCGAACTCCGGTTGACGTTGCTGCGCGCGGCCGAATTTGACGCCGAAGCGCGCGCTGACGCCGGCGCACTGGAGACGACCAACCCGGGCCTTGGCCGCGCCGTCGGCGAGCGCGACATTCAAGCGCTTCCGCTGGCCGGACGCAACTTCGTGGATTTGGCGAAGCTTTCGCCGGGCGTCACGCCCGGACGAGAAAACGTCGGCGGCGGGCCGTTCAAGGAGCCGGACATCGGCGTCGGCGCGGCCGCCGCGCCGCGCATCGCCTTTGCCGGCCAGACCGAACTCCACACGCTCATCCAGCTCGATGGCCTCGACCACATCCAAACCGTGACGGGCCTGCCGCGCGCAACGCCGCCGACCGAAGCCGTCGAGGCCTTTCGCGTCGCCAACGCGACGTTTGAAAGCGAGTACGGCCGGTCGCTGGGCGGCTGCGTCAACATTCTCACGAAATCGGGCGGAAACGACTGGCGCGGCAGCCTGTACGGCTACCTCATCAACGACGCCGTCAATGCGCGGCCGCTGCTGGCCGGCCCGCGCCCGACATTGCGCCAGCAGCAGTTCGGCGCAACGCTCGGCGGGCCGCTCAAGCGCGACCGATTGTTTGGCTTCGCCAGTTACGAAGGGCAGCGCCGGGCGGAGTCGAATCGCTTTTCACAGGTCATTTTCGCCAACCTGGCCGCAATCAACCGGGTTCGCCAACACTACGGTCTGACGCCGGAAACGACCGACCAGTTGCGGACGGGCGATTACGACGTAGGCTTTGGGCGGCTGGACTGGCGGCCCGACGACCGCCAATCGCTGGCGTTGCGCGTCACGGCGCTGGTCGGGACGGCGCGCGGCTTTCTGGGCGGCGGCGGACGCGCTTCCCCGGCCTCCACAACGGCGCGCGACAACCGGACGACGGACGCGACGGCGAGCGGCGCATACACGGTCGCCTTCTCGCCGACGCGCGTTGGCGAGTGGCGCGGTCAGTGGGCGCGGCGGGATTTCAGCTTTCGCCCGCGCTTTGCCGAGCCGGCGCTGGAGCTGCCGAACCTGATCGTCATGGGCAAGAGCACGTCCGACGTGGACGCCTACCGGGAAGACCGCCTGCAAGTGGCAGGCGCGTTCACGCAGTTGGCGGGCGCGCACACGGTCAAGGTCGGCGGCGACTGGTCACGGCTTACCGACGCGGCGCAGTGGGACTTGTTTTATCCGGCGCGCATCATTTTCGGCGGCTTGCTGCCGGCGTTCCTCAATCAAGCGCCCGACGGGCAGCCCGACCCGCAGCCAAGCGTCTTCTGGTTTCCGTTTGTCACGGGCGCGACGACGGCGCCGCCGATTCCGTTTCCGTTTCGGCAAGCCGTGCCGGAGGCGTTGCTGCCCCACGTCCGGGCGCGCCTGACGCACGCGCAGTACGGCGCGTTTGCGCAGGAGCGGTGGCAGGCGACGCCGACGCTGACCGTGACCTACGGCCTGCGGTATGACGTTGAAACCTATCCGCGCCGATTCCTCGACCGCCGCGACCGGAACAACCTCCAGCCCCGGCTGGGGCTGGCGTGGGGCTTCGGGCGCGGGCGCGGCATGGCGCGGACCGGATATGGCGTATTTACCGACCGGATCGCGTCCAGCGTGGGACAGGTCATCTTTGGCGCGGCGTGGATTTCGCGGGGCGACGTGGCGACTGCGCCGCAGCTTTTCGCGGACGTGGCGCGATTTCCCGGGCGGTTTCGGCAGGCGACCATTGCCGGGCCGCCCGCGGCGACCTCGCCGATTGGCGCGGCGCGCGCGACCGATATTTTCCTGCGCGGAACGACGAGCGCGCCGGCCGGCTACGGCGTTCCGGTCGGCAGCGCATTGCCGCCGGGGACGCTGCCGCTGCCGACGCCGGAAAGCGGCGCGACGGCAAGCTTTGCCGATAATCTCAACCGCCGCCTGCGCAACCCCTACGCGCAGCACATTGCGCTGGGCGTCGAGTATGAGACGGCCGGAGTGGTCTGGTCGGCGAGTTATTTGCGCGTCTTGGCGCTCAAGCTGCCCGGCCACACGGGCAATGTCAACGCCTTTCAGACCGGCGCGCTGCCGACCGGCAAGCCAATCCTGGGCGGGCGGCGGTTTGCGGAGCTGGGGCATTTCTTCGTGACGGACAACCTCGGCGCGAGCGGCTACCACGGCGGCTTTTTCGCGGCGCGGCGCGCCTGGCGCAGCGGGTGGTCGCTTTCGGTCGCGCATACGTGGTCGAAGACGCTCACGACCGTGGATGCGGTCAACAACCTGGCCGACTATCCCGAAGGACTGACGCTAGAGCGGTTTCTGTCGCGGCAGCATGCGACGCATCGGCTGGCGGCGACGGTCGCCGGCGAGTCGCCCCGCCAAACCGGCTGGCTGGGCGGCTGGCAGGGGGCGGTCGTCGTGACGCTGGAAAGCGGGCGGCCGTTCAACATCTTTGCCGGGGGCGATTTCAACGCTGACGGCAACCCGAACAGCGACCGGCCCGGGCTGTTGCCGCGCAACAGCTGGCGCGGCCCCGGCTTCGCCACGGTGGATGTTCGGCTGGGGCGCGCTGTTCGGCTTGGCGAGCAAGTCCGGCTGGACATCACGCTGGATGCGTTCAACCTGGCCAACCGGGTCAACATCCGCGATGTGAACCTGGCCTACGGGAGCGCGAGCCTGGCGGCGGCGCCGAATCCGTCGCTTCAGTTCGGCGCGCCGCGCGATGTGTTTGGCGCGCGGCAGTTGCAGTTGGGCGTCAAAGCGCGGTTTTAGTCCGCGGCTCGGCTTTTGAGCGAGGCCGCTGCCCAGCGTCTCCGCGCAAGTCGGAGGGCGTCCAACGGCATGGCGCGCCTTTTGCCGGCTAAATACGGCTTTGAGCTGTACCAAGGCCAGGACGGCGCCTGAGAGAACTTGCGGGCAGGCTCGGAAAGGGGCAAGCTTGCCCGCACAGGTTTTCGGAACAATGCTTTTTGCCGGAAGGAGAAACCCGCGCGTGAAGTTGAAGGGGACTTGGCGATTGGGACGCCGCAGCCTGTGGGCGCTGATGTGCGGCGCGAGCTTGCTCTTTCCCTTGACGGCGGCAGGGCGAATACAGCAGGACGGCGGCACGCGCCCGGCGCGGGCGACGTCGCTGCACACGCTGGTGGGCGGACGGGCGCGCATCCAGTTTGCCGACGCTTTTCGCGGCGCGCTCCGCCGGGCGCACATTGCCTACGACGCGGTCGGCGCTGCGGCGACTGAAGGGGATGCCCTGACGCTGCCGGTGGCGGACGGGCTGTTTGATCTGGCTTCGGGGCGCGGCGCGATGGCGTGGCGCGGCGGCTTGGCGCTGGAAACGGCGCGGGCGGATGTGGATTTGCGCAACCTGCGGCTGGATACCGTCGGTCGCTTGCCGGCGCTGTGGACGACGCTGGTTGTCAAGGGCGAGCTGACGGAAACGTTTCCCCTGTGCACGGTGACGGTGCCGAGCGAACAACTGCCGGCGCGGCTCATCGGAGGGCGCGTCATGCTGCTGCGCGATGTGGAATTGCGGCTGACGGCGGAAGGCGCGGCCTGTCTGAACCGGCTTGCTGTGCAAGAACAGTTTACTGCTGGCCAACCGGTCGGCCTGGTCAACCTCATCGGCATTGTCGAGTAAGCGGTCGTTCCGATAGTTGTTCCCCTGTCATGCAGGTGTTTCTCACGGGTGGTACAGGTTTTGTCGGTGCCAGCGTCCTACGCGAATTGCTGGCAGCCGGTGCCGCCGTGCGGGCGCTGGCGCGGCCCAACAGCGACCGGCGCAACCTGGAAGGTCTCTCGTTTGAACTCGTCGAAGGCGATCTGGACGATCCGGCGTTGCTGACGCGCGCAATGGAAGGCTGCGAGTGGGTGTTTCACGTCGCCGCGCGCTATAGTCTGCTGCGCCGCGACCGGGCGGCGATCTACCGCGCCAACGTTGAAGGTACGCGGCATGTCTTGCAGGCGGCGCGCGCCGCCGGCGTCAAGCGTATCGTTCACACCAGCTCGGTGGCCGCCATCGGCGTTCCCCCGAAAGGAGCGGTTGCCGATGAAGCCTTTCAGACGACGGCCGACGAGTTGGTAAGCGACTACAAGAAGTCGAAATTTCTGGCCGAGCAGTTGGCCCGCGCTGCCGCCCGCGAGGGGTTGCCGGTTGTCATCGTCAATCCGAGCACGCCCATCGGCCCCTATGACGTCAAGCCGACGCCGACTGGCGACATCGTGCTGCGCTTTCTGCAGCGCCGCATGCCGGCCTATGTGGACACGGGAATGAACTTAATTCACGTTCGCGATGTCGCCGTCGGGCACATTCGCGCCGCCGAAAAGGGGCGGGTCGGCGAGCGGTACATCCTCGGCCATCGGAACATGACGCTCAAGGAAATTCTTGACCTACTGGCCGCCATCACGGGCCTCCCGGCGCCGACGCGCCGCCTGCCGCGCTGGTTGCCCATCGTCGTCGGGGCAGTGGATGAGTTCGTCCTGAGCCGGCTGACCGGCCGGCCGCCGACGGTAGCGTTCGACGCGGCGCGGATGGCGGCGCATCCGATGTACTATGACGCTGCGCGTGCCGTCACCTACCTTGGGCTGCCGCAAACGCCCATCGAGACGGCGCTCCAGGAAGCCGTCACCTGGTTTCGGGAACAAGGCTATGCTTGAGTCGCTCGCGCGCGGCTTGGAACCCCCGGCCGTCTTGGAGCCCCTGCGAGAGACGACGCTGCCGGCCGTTCCGGCAGGGACCGAGCCGGCGGTTCGCATTCGCGGTTGGCTCGATGCTGCCTCCTGCGCCCGGATGGTGGAAGGCGTGTATGCCGCCCGCGAGCAGTGGGTAGAAGCGTTTGGCGGCTTGCAGTTCTCGCTGGGGCGGGCGTGGTACGCCGATTGGGAGATGGGGCGCGCAGACACCTACTTTGCCGAGGCGGCGCTGCAAAATGCGCTGGTGGAGCAGTATGCGCCGGGTCTTCAGCGGCGGATGCGGCAGTTGCTTCGCGCGGCGGTGGGGCATCCTGTTATCCAGCGGGAAGGGTGGTGCGGCGCCGGCGTGCATATTTTCCCGGCCGGGGGATGGGCGGCGCAGCAGGGAGGCGACATCCACTTTGACACGGAAGGTCTGTTGCCGGAGCAACTGGCGGCGCGCGCGCCGGCGTTGACGGTCGTGGTCATGCTTCAGCCGCCGGTTGCCGGCGGCGGGCTGCGGCTGTGGGATGCCGTCTATGCGGGCGCGGATGAGCCATCGCCGGAGCAGTTAGCGCGACCGAGCGTGACGGCGACATACGGCATCGGCGACGCGCTGCTGTTTGACAGTTATCGCCTGCACTGGATTGAGCCGTTCACCGGCGACCGCGACCGGATTTCGGCGACGCTCCATGCCGTTTGGGTCGGCGGGGTGTGGGAGAGTTGGTTTTAGCGGGCTTCTTCGGTTTGGCGGACGAGTGGGCCGGCGCGCTTGGGCAAGGGACTCGCAACACCTGGTTTGCGCTTGCCGCTGCCGCGCGGTCTGCCTGTTGGGCATGTGGAGGGACGACGCCGCGGAGAGGCGGGCCATGGCGAAACTGAAGATTTACTTCGGCGACAACCTGCCGGTCTTGCAGAGCCTGCCGTCGGATTCGGTGGACCTGATCTACATCGATCCGCCGTTCAACACCGGGAAGATGCAGCGGCGCGAGCGCTTGGCAACCGTCCGGGATGAACAGGGTGACCGGGTCGGCTTTCAAGGTAAGCGGTATCGGACGATCAAGCTCGGCGCGAAAGCGTTTCCCGATCTATTTGATGACTACTTGGGCTTTCTTGAGCCACGCTTGGAGGAAGCGCGGCGGGTGCTCAAAGCCGACGGCAGTCTGTTTGCGCACCTGGACTACCGCGAAGTCCACTACGTCAAGGTGCTGCTCGACGTGATCTTTGGCCGGGATGCGTTTCTGAACGAGATTATCTGGGCGTACGATTACGGGGCGCGGTCCAAGAGCAAATGGCCGACGAAGCACGACAACCTGCTCTGGTACGCCAAGGATCCGCAGAACTACCAATTTCATCTGGAAGCCTGCGAGCGCATACCCTATCTGGCCCCCGATCTGGTCGGGCCGGAAAAGGCCGCCCGCGGGAAAACGCCGACCGATGTGTGGTGGCATACGATTGTGAGTCCGAACGGGCGCGAGAAAACGGGCTATCCGACCCAGAAGCCGCGCGGCATTCTGGACCGGATCGTGAAGGTTCACTCGCGGCCGGGCGATCTGCTGCTGGATTTTTTTGCCGGCAGCGGGTCGTTCGGCGAAGCGGCGCTCGCTCTTGGACGCAAGTGCATCCTTGTGGACCATCACGCGGAGGCGCTGCGCGTGATGGAGCAGCGCTTTGCCGGGCTTGATGTCGAGTGGGTCAACTGGATACCGAAAGCGCGCGATGACCTCGGTCGCCGCGCCGTTCCCTGATTCTGACCGATGGTATCCGACCGAAGCCTTCGGGAAGCATAGCCGTTCTAGCCGCCAGAAGCGGCCATCGCGCAGCGCGAGCAGCATAACCGGCAATGTTCAACGACCGGCGAGCTTTTGTCGCGCTCGGCTCGCCCACGCCTGATGGCGCGCTGCGCGGGCCCAGGCGCGGTCATCCTTATCACGCCAAAGCAGGAGGTCAGCCAGGAAACCTGATGCCGATTCCGGATTTTGAGTCCATCATGTTGCCATTGCTCAAGTTTGCCAACGATGGCAAGGAATACTCGCTGCGAGAAACCAGGGAAGCCCTGGCCAAAGTGTTTAAGCTTAGGGCCGCCGAACGCAAAACATTGCTTCCGAGCGGACAGCAATCCGTCTTTGACAATCGCGTCGGCTGGGCGCTTACCTATCTGAGAAAAGCCGGACTGCTGGAAACCACGCGGCGCGGTTATTATCGGATCACGGAACGCGGCCAAGTGATGCTCCGTCAGAATCCTTCTTGGATTAATCAGGGCTTTCTTCAGCAATTTCCCGAGTTCGTCGAGCTTAAGAGGGCAAAAGGCATCAAGCCCATTCAAAACGCAGCTCAAGTTGAAGCAAGCCAAGCCGAAGCAAGCGATGCGGCGCAAACGCCTGAAGAGGTGATTGAAGCGGCTTATCAAAAACTGCGTCAAGCCTTGGAAGATGAGCTGTTACAGATGATCAAAGAGCGGTCGCCGGAGTTTTTCGAGCGACTCGTGATTGATTTGCTGGTCAACATGGGATACGGCGGCACGCGCGAGGATGCCGGCGCGGCCATTGGCGGAGCTGGAGATGGCGGCATTGACGGCATCATCAAGGAGGACCGTCTGGGACTGGATATTGTTTATGTGCAGGCCAAACGATGGGCTGGCGTCGTGGGGCGTCCTGAGATCCAGAAATTTGCCGGCGCCTTGCAGGGACGGCGCGCCAAAAAAGGCATTTTCCTGACAACTTCTGACTTCTCGAAGGATGCCCTGGACTATGCCAAGCAAATTGACAGCAGAATCGTCCTGATTGATGGCCACACGCTGGCGCAACTGATGATCGACCACAACGTTGGGGTCGCCGTGACGGCCACATACGAATTGAAGCGTGTGGATTCGGATTACTTCACCGAGGTATCCTAACTTCGGAACAAAATTTTGGATGAATGGCCGTGGGCAGGCGCTCGGCCTGGCACCCCTGAGTAGGTGTGGCCGGGATACTGACTGCAGCGCGGGCGCACCGCTGCCTCGGAGATGGACACTGTTTGGGTCAGTCCCTCGATGCGGCGCCCTCGTCGCCCTCATCTGCACGTTGCCTTGGAAACTTGCGTTAGGCTGGACGGCTTTCCCGCAGTCGGTTATGGTTGACTCTTCCAAACAAGGATACGGTGGCTTGGAACGGCCTAGCGCCGTGAATCCCACCCGTTGTTTGTGAATGGTCAACGCCCTCTGCCAAGATGCGCCGGCCATGTTTGAGGCGTACGAAGTCGGTGACTTTTACGATGAGATGTTTCTCCTGCCGGGCGTTCCGCGTCCTGAGACGGCGTTTTTGGCCCGAACACTCGCCACCCTGCGCAGTGAGGAAGTTCTGCGCCGGCAAGCAGCGGCAGAACAGCTCCTCCTGCACTTGGGAATTACATTCAACGTTTACGGCAGCAGCGACGGTATTGAAAAAATCTTTCCCTTTGACCTGATCCCGCGGGTTGTTGCCGCCCAAGAATGGGCCTGGATCGAGGCCGGCCTGCAACAACGCATTCGCGCGCTCAACGCCTTCATCGCCGACGTGTACGGTGAACAGCGGATTCTCAAAGATGGGGTGATTCCGCCGGACCTGATCCTGAAGAATCCGAGTTACCTGACAGCTTGCCGCGGACTGACACCACCGCAGGGGGTCTGGTGTCACATTACCGGCACCGACCTTGTGCGTGACCACAACGGCCAGATTTATGTTTTGGAGGACAACCTGCGTTGTCCATCGGGCGTGTCGTATGTGCTGGGTAACCGGTCGGTGATGAAATACACCCTGCCGCAGCTTTTCGAAGCGGCGACCATCCGCCCGGTTTTCACCTATCCGAGCAAACTACTTGAAACACTTCAGCGGCTGGCGCCCGAACACCTGCTCGATCCGACCGTCGTGGTGCTGACGCCCGGCGTCGCCAACGCGGCCTATTTTGAGCATTCCTTCCTGGCCCAGCAGATGGGGGTGGAGTTGGTCGAAGGTCGCGATCTCGTTGTGGATGATGGATTCGTCAAAATGCGAACGACACGCGGTCTCAAGCGGGTGGATGTCATCTACCGCCGCATTGACGATACCTTCCTCGATCCGGAGACCTTTCGCCCGGATTCCCTGCTTGGCGTGCCGGGCTTGATGAAGGTGTATCGCGCCGGGCGTGTCGCCCTGGCCAACGCACCGGGGACGGGCGTGGCAGACGACAAAGCGGTGTACGCCTACGTTCCCGACATCATTCGCTACTACCTTGCCGAAGCGCCGATCATCCCCAACGTGCCGACCTATCTGTGCCGTGACCCGGAAGCGCGTGCCTACGTTCTCGACCATCTTGGGGAGCTGGTGGTGAAGACGACCGGCGGCTCGGGTGGCTACGGCATGTTGGTGGGTCCGGCTTCAACGGCGCTGGAGCGCGATGATTTCCGCGGGCGCATCCTGGCTCGCCCGGAGGATTACATCGCACAGCCGGCGCTGCGTCTCTCGCGTGTGCCGACAATTGTTGGCGACCGCCTTGAGGGGCGCCATGTGGACTTGCGCCCGTACATCCTTTACGGAGAGGAAATCTTTGTGCTGCCGGGCGGCCTGACGCGCGTGGCGCTGCGGCGCGGCTCGCTGGTTGTCAACTCCTCCCAGGGCGGCGGCAGCAAGGATACCTGGGTGCTGGCCGAAAACGGTGCAACGCAGTCGTAGGTCGTCGTCCGCTGGATAGGCACGAGTCCGACTTCTCGAATCGCCGCTGCCAGCTGCTCCGCCGCCAAGCGTGAACCGAAGCACGAGCCGGCGCGGTTGGAAATTTCTTCCTCAAGCAACGTGCCACCGATGTCATCTGCCCCACACCGGAGGCTGCGCTGCGCCAGCGCCAGGCCGCGCTTGACCCAGCCCAGTTGCACGTGCGGTAGCTCAGGGCCGAAAAATAACCGTGCCACGGCCACCATGTGCAGTACGTCGTCGTCGTCAATGTCACATCGTCCAACGGCGCGGCCCAGCGGTGACTTCGCCGCAATGAACGGCAGTGGAATAAACTCTGTAAAGCCACCCGTTACGCGCTGGAGTGCCCGCAGGCGCTGGAGGTGCATCAGGCGGTCGGCAGGGGACTCAATGTGACCGAACAGCATCGTGGCGGTTGAGCGCGTCCCGGCGCGGTGGGCGGCGCGGACGATCTCCAGCCACCGCGCACTTGCAATCTTTTCCGGGCAGATGCTCCGGCGCGTCGGCTCGACCAGAATTTCCGCCGCCGTGCCGCAGAGCGTGTCCTGTCCGGCGGCGCGCAGCGCGTCCAAGACTTGCCCCAGTGACCAGCCGCTGCGCTGCTGGATGAAGTCAATTTCTTGCGGCGAGTAGGCATGTAAATGAACTTCCGGGCAGGCCCGCTTCAGCTCGCGCAGCAGGTCGAAGTAGTAGCTGACAGGCAGCGCCGGGTTGAGTCCGCCCTGAATGGTGACTTCCGTAATGGCATACTGTGCCCGGTACCGAACCACCTTCGCGACGACTGCTTCAATGCTGTGGGCATAAGCGTCGCGTGCTTCCGCCCCGCGCCGGAACGCGCAAAATGTGCAGTGCAGGGCACAAACATTCGTAAAGTTCAGGTTGAGATTGACAACGTAAGTCGCCGTAGGCCCCAACAGCACCCGTTTGCACGCATCCGCTGCCGCCCAGATGTCGCGCCGTGCTGCCGGGTCAGTTTCCAGAAGCAGTTGTAGTGCCGCACGCGGCGACAGTGGTTCACAGCGGGCCGCTGCGTTGAGAATGGAAGCGATGGTAGACATGCCCGGCAGCTGACAATCGGATTGAAGACCTTGTGGCGCACCGTACTGAGCGGCGCCTTGACGGCCAATTTGCTTAATGCCGGTGGAGACGGCAAGCTTGCTTGCGCCGACCCAACGAGCGTGTGAGGGCTGCGTTTTCCCGATTGCTCAGGCACGAAGCAAAGGGTCTGGAGCCTGTTTGCACAGGAGGGGGCGTTGTGGTTTTAGGCGGCGGGAAAACAGGCCGGTTGCTTCGGTGCTGCTGATCGAGTATGGGCCAAGTAAGATTTATGTCGTTTAGTACGTATCCAACCGGAGGGTATCACCTATGACCCACAGATTCATCGGCACAGCACTGGTTTTGGCGCTCGGATTGACCTTGGTGACAACAACGGCGGCGCAGAATAAAAAAGGTGGCAAAAAAGCCGGCGGTACAGAGTCGGCTGCCGTGCGGGCCACGCCTGTCGAGGAAGCCCCGTTGTACTGGATTCGAGAGGAGGGTAAGTACGGCTACATTGACAACACAGGCAAAGTGGTCATCCCGGTTCAGTATGAAAACACCTTTGGCTTCCGCGAAGGCCTCGCCGGCGTCCGCATCAACGGCAAGCATGGTTACATTGACCGAACGGGCAAGTTGGTCATTCCAGCGATCTTTGACGGCACGTATGCCTTCAAAGAAGGGTTGGCATGGGTTAAGCAGGACGGTAAATACGGCTACATTGACAAGACCGGCCAGATTGTCATTGCGCCGCAGTTTGACAACGCCGAAGATTTTTCCGAGGGGCTGGCGGCGGTCAAGGTCGGTAACCTTTACGGCTACATTGACCGAACGGGCAAACTCGTAATTCCGGCGCAGTTTTCGCACGTTCACCGCTTCATCGGTGGCGTCGCACAAGTCGTAACGAACGGGCGAACCGCCTACATAGACCGGACTGGCCGCATCATCTGGCTTCAGAAAGACGGCTTCAAGGGAAAGCCGGAAGAAAGTGGCGGGCATCAACACAAGCTCTGAAGGGATAGCGGGACATCAAACGGCTGAGGTTCGATGCGCTCGTGGTCTTCACTCCGGGTCTAGGGAGCGCCCTTTGAGAGCAATCGTGCGCCGTAGACTTCTCCGGTATGGTGCACCGTTGGCGTGCAACTGTGCGGGCCGGAAGATACCTGGGACGAGAGCGTCGCCTCGGCGTTTCACCCTGGAAGTCACAGATACAAGCAGCAGAGCAGAGTCCGGTAGCCGGAAGTGATGGCCCTTGGGTTTCCCTGGAACAGAGGCTATAGCTCGACCTTTTGCACAGCGATCCAAGAATCCTTAGAAATCTGACGTAGTGGCAGGGAATAGGTGTCCGTTCTCGATTCATCAATGACGACTCCGCAACTGTGCGCCAGAAGGAGACGCCAAGGTGCAGCGCTCCTCATCTAGACAAAAAAGATAAAGGAAGAATGAAAATTTTTGAGTAAAGTCTTTAAGATTTCTTCTCTCAAAGTATTAATATTTAAAAGCTACTTGATATTTCCTCTATAGATTTTGAGAAGATGTAGTTTTTTATCTAACTTTTTAACAGAATAAAAGGTTTTATGATTCTAAAATTTACTCCGTATACTCCAGACTTATTTAGAAATACTATACAAAAATATATTAGAGATTATATAGCAACAACTACCAACAATATACAAAATAAGTCCCAAAGATTTAACCTGATTTATAATGATAAAAACACCTCTGCGTTATCCTGGTGGTAAGTCTCGTGCAATTAGGCAATTGAAATATCTTTTACCGGATTACTTTGAAGAATACAGGGAGCCTTTTGTTGGAGGAGGGTCGTTTTTCATTTACTTGCGACAAATCTATCCTGGATTGAAGATTTGGATAAATGATCTAAATTCTGAGTTATATTACTTTTGGAAATGCGCACAAAAAGATTCTGAAAGGTTAACCAATGAAATACTAAAGATTAAGTTAGAAAGAAGAAGTGGACAGGAATTGTTCAATGAATTGGTTAATATTGACGTGGAAAGATTAGATGAATTCGACCGTGCTGTCCGATTTTTTATTCTAAACCGTATTACTTTTTCGGGTGTTGTTGAGTCTGGTGGCTATTCAGAGTTGGCTTTTACAGAAAGATTTACTGATTCTTCAGTTATGCGCATTTCAAAGCTTGGAAAACTTTTGGAGGGAATAACAATAACAAATTTAGACTATCGTCAGGTTATTACCTCCGGAGGAAGAGAAGTTTTTACCTTTCTTGATCCGCCATACCTTAAGGCTACTAAATCAAGACTTTACGGTAAAAATGGCATTTTGCATACGAATTTCAATCATCAAGAATTTGCAAATGAAATGAAAAAATGTAAACATTCTTGGCTTATCACTTATGATGACTCACCTAAAGTTAGAAGTAATTTTTCGTTTGCCAATATCTACACTTGGAAGTTACAGTATGGAATGAATAACTACAAAAAGTCAAAAGCTGAAAAAGGCAACGAACTTTTTATTTCAAATTACTTACTTCCAATTTCGAAATAAATCAGAGAAAGTAGAAAATCTTAACAACTTGAATTGATAAACCAATATCAGGAATTGTTATGCCTTATCAATGCCGAGCGACAACGGTCTCCAATATCAGAAAGATTGTAGTCAACTGGTGAGATTTTCCCCGACTTATGGGTATGTTCTGAACTTTGGTCTTTGTTTTGCCTTTCTGTTCTTTCTCACTCTACCTACTGGGTAGCTCATGGAAAATGTCCAACAAGCAGCGAGCATCAGCACGGCATCACCATTCATGCTGGATAAACGTTGAGGGAAAGCCAATGCTAACAGATCAAGGCTGTCTGCGGTCGCGCCTGGCGTCCATCCTGCGCAGCGCGTTGTTTGTGCTTGTGGTACTGCTGCCGGTCTTATCCGGCGGATGGCGCTCCACACGGGCCGCAGTGCGCCCGGGTTCTGAGACGCGCGCGTCAGACTGCTTTGCGCTGGATGACCTTACGCCCGACGAACGTGTCCGCGCCGAAGCGCTGTTTCTGGCGCTGCTCGATTCTGAGGCGCTGTACACCGTGGCCTGTGACCTCAAGCCACTGAGCAGCGGGTTCATCCGGTTTCAGTTCGATGTCGCCCAGCCCGACCTGACGGCTATTGAGATGACGCGGCGGTTGTTGGCGCACTTTCAGTGTGGTGGCCGTTTGTATGCCGATGTGCTTGTCTTTGCGGCCGTTTACGACGGTCGGCGGCAGGCAGAAGGTGTGGTGTTTAATCGGCGAGCGCTGCAGCAGACCATACGCGCGCATGCCGACTACTTTTCGCCCCTTGGCATTACACCAAACGCCCACCCGATGGACGTGCTCAAGACGGTGGAACATGCTGCCCGTGTGCCGCGCTGGCGCGGCTATGGATACCTGTTCGGCTATCCCGATGCAGCGGTGGATTTCTTTGTCACCGCCGGCGAGTCGCAGGACGCAACGGGCGAGTTTGTCGCGCGCGATTTTGTGCATATTCCAAGCTATGCCCGGCATACCGGAGCATTCACTTGGGCCGTGCCGAAGGGCCACACCGAGACGGAAGAAGAAAAGCGTTTGCGCGCAGCGGCGCTTGCCGTCCTGAGCCACTATCGCGCCCGGCGCGCCCAGCTGATCGGCGAGGGCAAACCGGGTGTTGTTGCACTGCTGCGTGAGTTGATGGCTCAACCGGCTGCGAAAGCTGTAGGACGCCCGCACCCCGTCTTTTGAGGGGCGGCTGTCAATGGTGACCACTGTGGTGGCTGTTCATCTGCACTGTGGGCGCAACCCGGATGGCTCTGCCGGCGATGTGGACTGCGTTTGCCGTCGGCGCGGTCAAAGACTGCGATATTGTGGTTGATGGGGCGGAGGTTCCGCAGCTGGCGTTTCAAGTGAACCGCCGTCCCACTGGCGCACGATGGCTTGACGTCCACCCGGCGCGGCTCTGGTGAGACGGCCGGGTGCAGCAGGTGAGGCTGCGCGTTCAGTACTGTCACTCGCCAATCCGACGGTCATGGCCAGGCAGGGGACGGCAACAAGATTGGTTCTCAGTCGCAGTGCAACACTGTCAGCTGCAACGGACGCGCCTGAGGCAGCTGCGCGCGCCTGGGGGCTATGGCAGGGTCGTGTCTCAACTTGCCGTGACCACTAAGTGCCGTGATTGCTAGCCTTTGCTGACACCGACCCGGCAGTTGTCAGGGAAGGTCGCCTGCTGCTATCTCGCTACGGCGTCGCCGTCGCCCCGTCGAGATCGGACGGCGGTGGCAAGATCAGTTCGACCCGCCGGTTTGCCTGGCGGCCACGTGGCGTCGTGTTCGGTTGTCGGGGGTTGGTGTTACCCATGACGAACGCCTGGACCCGGTCGGTTGGAATCCCACGCGCCGTCAAATACCCCAGCACAAGCTGCCCACGCTCGCGGCAGAAGTCCTGCCGGCTCTGCTCTGTACCGGTGTTGTCGGTGTAGGACTCAATACGCACGGCCGCTTCCGTGAGGCGCAAAAACTCCACCAGCCGATCCAGTTTCGCCATCGCCGCCGGCGTCAGTGCCATGGGTTGGCGCGGCGAGCTAATAAAGTCGGTGTCAGGAAGAATGAGCACCGAGCCACGGGCTTCAAACCGCGCATCGCCAAATAGGCGTGCCAGCTCTTCGCGCAACGCTCTGATGCGTGCCTCACGGGTCGTCGCCTGCGCGCGGTCTAATTCGGCGCGCAGCCGCCGGATTTCTTCCCGCAAGCTCGCCGTATTGGCGTCACCCTGGGTCTTGTCGGCAACCAGTCGGTTGTACTCGTCACGGATCCGCTCGCGTTCGGCTTCGACTTCCCGGCGCAGGCGACGCTCGGCTTCAAGCTGCGTTTGAAGGGCCGGAATGCGGTTGACCTGATCCTGAAGCTCGGCGATGACGTCGTCTTTCGCCGCCGTCTCGCGCCGCTGGCGTTCCGCCGCCATTCTCCCGACGGCGATGCGCCGGGCGCGCTCGGCCAGGCGAATGGCTGTATCGGCCGTTTCTGCCGCCTCGTCACGTCGGCCGCGCCGGTAGAGGTCCTCCGCCGCCGCGAAGGCGTCGCCGGCTGCCGCCATCAACTGCGGCGCAAACGTGTCGCCTTCGTAGTACCGGGCAATGTCGCGCGCCCGCTGCGCCTGCAATAGCTCCGGCGGATAGCGCGGATCGCGGCCGGCGGCCGGCGGCTCGGGACTCACGATGCGGTTTTCCACATCGGCGTCGCCGGAAAAATCAATCTCGTTGTCGGCGACAAAGACCTGTCCGGTTCGGACTTCCGCGTTGGCTGCGACAACCAGGCGCGACGGCGACGCGACCAGGTAGTGGGGCTCCGCCGTCACAATCAGGCTGAAGTTGCGGTGGCGCGTCGTCGTGCTGATTTCCGAGCCGAACCAGCCGTCGAGCGTGTCGCTTTGCCGCTTGCGGTATTCGCCCAGGTTGTCGCAGATGCCTTCCGGCGTCACCGCCCACATCACGTAGGTTGCCGCCATCGGGCCGACCGTCGCTGGGCGCGGCAGGCGCTTGAGCGTCAGGGAAATCTTCGTGATGCTGCTGCGGCGCTCAACAACCGCTTCGCCGCTGACCGTGGCTCCAAACCGCTGCGTGCCGACCATCGGCACCCGCACTTCGCGGTCAAACGGATAGCGAATGGTCACGGTGCGGAACGTGACATCGCTGCGTGGGATCGGGAGGCGCTGTTGCCCCGGCACGACGCCGCTCAGGAGGCAGGCGCTAAGCGCCGCCAAACTCGCCACTACGGCCGATAGGTGACGTAACGCACGCATAAGATCGCTCTACAGATGGCTCTAATCAGCAGTGTACTCAGTTTGGGAAAAGACCCGCAGCCGTCGGTCACGGGGGCGCACCTCGACGGTGCGTTGCCTGGCCGTACCAGGCGGCCCGGTCGGGCGGTACAGGGCAATGTATTGCCCACTCAGGTCATCCACAATGCGCTTGAAACTTCGTTCCAAGTCGGCTTCATCGGTCGGAAAAAACGCCCTGCCACCGGTTGCGGCGCAGAGCTGTTCCAGCGCATCACGGTCCACATCGCCGAAGCGGAAGCGGTCCCCCATCCCCAGGGCATAGACGACGATGCCGCGCCGGCGCAGGTTCGTTGCCACGCGCTCGGGGGGCAGTTGGCTGGCAGTGTCGCGTCCGTCGGTCAGCACGCAAATGGCCCGCCGGATGGCGCGGCGCGTCCCACTGCCGCCGATAACGCGGCGCGCCGTTCGGCCGTCGAGCGTTTCGCGCGCCGTGATGTCCAGTGCGTCATAGAGGGCTGTGCCCAGCGAGGGCGTGGCATTGTCCTCATCGCGGAAACGCTGCTCACGCTCAATGCGTCCCAGCGCGGTCTTGAGCGATTTCAGGTGACCGCTCAAACCGTTGGCGAGCCTGACTTCGCCGCTAAAGGTCAGCAGCGCTCCGTAGTCCTTGCCGGAGCGGAAAAAGGCGTCGAAAAAGACATCCACCGCCCGCTTTTCCGCCGGCAGGAGTGACGCCTGGCTGTCGCTCACGTCAATCAGGACGGCCAGCATCAGCGGCAGATCGTTGCCGGTGCGGAACAGGTCAATCGTCTGGCGGCGACCATCTTCGTAAATCTCGAAGTCTTGCTCACGCAAGTTGGAAACAATGCGCCCGCGTTCATCCACCACGCTGAAGACGACCCCGCGTGAATCGGCGACAATGGCAATGTCGTCGCCGGCATCGGGAAGCACCGGCGGGGCCGAACGCAGGCGTCCGCCCTCCTGGGCCAGCCCCGGCCTGATGGGTGGTGCCGCCATCCATAACGCCAACAGTCCAAACCAAAACACTCTCACAAAACCTCTCATAGCTTCCTTCTGCCGCTTGCTTCTGTGACTTGCTCACATGACGACCCGCAGGTGACTCCATCCACCGGTCAGGAGGTCTTCTTCCGAAAGACCGTCTTCGGCGCTGCCCGGCATGACGAAGACGGCATCGGCGAGGATCGTTTCCGGGTTGACATAGAGGATGCCGTTGACCAGCGACCGCAGGGTTTCGCGCTGCCAGTAACGCCGCTCGTCGGTAACGGCCTCACCGGGTGCGTATGGGACGCTCAACAGTAGCAAGATGGTTGCCGCAACGTAGTCCTTGCGGTTGGAGAGCCGGCGCATGTGATCGACCTCTTGGCCGACTTCTTCCTCCTCGGTTGCAGAAGAGGCGGCCAGTTCCGCCGACCACTCCTCAAACATCCGCCGTCCCTCTTCGCCGGGGACATACTCCCAGTAGGCGTGCGTCCAGTAGGGTTCCTGCTCTAGGAGCAGCGCCACGATGCGTTTGAGATAACGCTGTTTAGCAGCAGCGTCTTGCAAGTCGCCGTCTGGATCGGCAACGACCGCGGCCAGTCGCCGCCGCAGCGTGTCCTCCCCAAACGCGCGAATGACAAGTTGGATGCCGAACAAAAACACCTCTTCATCTTTGAGAAAGAGTCTGGCAAACCAGGACCGACGTGACACCGGTGCTGACCTCGCAGGCAAGCAAGTAAAGCGACGCCGGCAAGCCGGCCGCAGCGCGCATATTACACGTGCACATGACAAGCGTGCATATCACATACGACGGTCGCGGCCGATGCCAACCTGACCTGCCACCGAGGACGTATGTCATCCGTGTTACGGCAGGGCCGAAATACGGCCGCTCGGCAAGCTTTCGTTAACGCTGTATGGGCCTGTCCGGCCGAAAAATAAATTTTCTGGGAAAAGGACTTTAGCCTACGCAACATACACTGGTTTCCAGGCGATAACCCAGGCTGGACGGCCCGCCCGGTGGATGAGGTTATCACGGGCAACTCGTCGCTGCCGGAAGGTATGTCCGGAAGGTATTTGTTGAAGGTATTTGTGTTTGGTGCTCTGCCGGCATACACACACGCTGAAAGGTTCTTATGACACGTATTAACCCCTTCGCCGCTTTGATTTCGCGCCTCCAGCGGGCGCGGGTGGAAGATCAGTCCATTGCGCCGCGCGCCCGCGCCCAGGCGCCGATGCCTGCGCCAGTCGAAAACGCGAGCCGGCAGCCGTCCGCTTTCAGCGCGGCTTCGCTCGACGCCGCGCACACGGCGCGCGTCGGCTTCAACCAAGCCGACCGGCTGCGCGCCGGTCTGTTCGGGATGTTGCGCCCGGCACTCGCGCCGACAACGGCGACCGCGCCGACGACGGCTGCGGCGACCGGCGCGACGCAGACCGTTACCGGCACGGCGTCACCCAACGCCGCCATCCGCGATTTCCAGATGACAACTTCGACCATTGCCATCACCGACGATCTGAAGACGACCGGTGTCCAGGTGGATGTCAACATCACACACAGCTACGCGAGCGACCTTGTGGTGAAGCTCCGATCGCCGGAAGGTCAGGAAGTCACACTGCGCAACCGCGAAGGTGGGCGCGGTAACGGGATGGTGAGTTTTACCGCCAATCCGGCCGACTTCAACGGCGTTTCAACCAAAGGCAACTGGACGCTCATCGTCGAGGATCGTGCGGGCGGTGATATCGGTACGCTGCGCAACTGGTCGCTGGCGCTGACCGGGACGCGCCCCACACCGCCGCCGCCGGCTGCCAGCGAGCGGACCGTGACGCAGACGGCAACGCCCAACGCCGCCATTCGGGACCTTCAAACCACGACTTCGAGCATTGTCATCAACGATGACATCAAAGCGACCGGCGTCCGCGTGGATGTCAACATTGCGCATACCTACGCCGGCGACCTGGTCGTCAAGCTCCGGTCGCCGCAGGGACAGGAAGTGACGCTGCGCAACCGCGAGGGCGGGCGCGGCACCGGAACGGTGAGCTTCACGGCCAACCCGGCCGACTTCAACGGCGTGGACGCCAAGGGCGAGTGGACGCTCATCGTCGAGGATCGCGAGCGCGCCGATGTCGGCACGCTCCGCAGTTGGTCGCTTTCGGTGACGGGCGCCGACCGCGTTCCGACGCCGCCGCGTCCGACGCCGCCGCCTGACAACAGCCCGCTCCTGCTGGGCAATCCGTCCAACGCCACGCCGGACGTCCGTAATGAGAACAACTATCTCATTGTCCGCGATCAGTTCACGGCCTCGTACAGCCGCGCCGACGCCAAGCCTAACTGGGTCGCCTGGCATACCGATCGATCACATCTGGGACGCGAGGGCCGCGGCAAGTTTGACGAAAACAGCACCGACAACCAGCTCCCCGAGGGCTGGCGGCGCATCACAACGTTTGACTACACGGGCAGCGGCTACGACCGTGGGCATCACCTGCCGAGCGCCGACCGGACGGCCAGTCGCGAGATGAACAACGGGACGTTCTTGATGACAAACGTGATACCCCAGGCCCCTGACAACAACCAGGGACCGTGGGAGCGCATGGAGCGCTACGTCCGCGACCAGATTCGGCAAAACGACATGGAAGCCTACACCATCATGGGCAGCTATGGCGAAGTCGGGCGTATTCCGGGGCAGGGCGGCGACGCCAACATCGCCATTCCCGACCGCGTTTGGAAGGTGGTCGTGCTGATCCCGCGCGGCGATAACGACCTGGAGCGCATTAACCGGGATACGCAGGTCATCGCCGTGGACATGCCCAACCGGCAGGGCATTCGTAATGACAACTGGGAGGACTACCGCGTGTCGGTGGCCGACATTGAGCGGGCAACAGGTCACCGGTTTTTCACCAATCTACCGCCGGAGGTCCAGGCGGCGCTGCGCGAGAAGGGGCGCTAGTCGGCTTCTGTCGGTTGCGTCCTGCTGTGGGCAGGCGGCAGTTGGTTTTCCGACTACCACCTGCCCGGTGCTGGCCGGCCGCGCTCGATGCCGGCGCAACAGGGGGCGTCGGCCCGGGTTGTACGCTGCCGGCAGGGCAGCGGCAAGGCCGAGTGTCGCGGTCAAGCTCGCCCCCGTGTGGAGCAGGGGGTTATGTTGCCGTGAAGAGGTGCACCGGATCGGCAACGGGCAGCGGCTCTGTGGTGACAAAGCCTTCGGCGGCGGCCGTCCCAATCAGGCTTCCCCGATAAATGTCGGCCGCACGGCGCTGACGTAGAAAATCAGGTGTAGAGAGGTACGTCTGCGGCTCACGGTCGCCTGGCCGGTGTAGCTGCGAGCTGTAGGCCCCGATGACCTCGTACTTCGCGGCAAACTGGGCGCTGATGTCAACCAGAAAGGTCGGCGCGATGTGGGGGTGGCGGGGCGGGAGAAAGTACAGCAGCGCTCGAACTCGCCAGCGTTCGAGTTTGCTTTCGGTATCGTACTTCGCCAGGCGGGCATGGTGAACGGCCTCGGCCGTCAACTGCGCCAGCCGCCGGTGGTCGGGATGCTCTTCGGCAGGGTGGTGGGTGAACACCAGCGTCGGCCGTGCTTGCCGGATCACCTGCACCAATGCGCAGCGGGCAGCGTCATCGGGTGTAAAATGTCCATCTGGCCATCCCAGATTGACGCGAAATGCAGCATCTAGTCGAAGGGCGGCTTCCGCAGCTTCGGCGGCGCGCTGTTCTGGTGTCCCACGCGTTGCCAGCTCGGCTCGGCTCGCATCAACGATCCCCACCCGGTAGCCGCGTGCGGTCAGCTTCAGGAGCGTCCCGGCCATGGCAAGTTCTACGTCGTCGGGATGGGCGCCGATGGCCAGCACATCAACGGGCACCGGCGTTGTGGCGACTTGGGGAGCAGTCATGCGTGTGTCAGGCGTTTTCGGCCGGTTTGAAATCCATCGCAATTGAGTTGATGCAGTAGCGCAACCCGGTGGTCTCGCGTGGCCCATCTTCAAAGACATGACCCAGATGCGAGCCGCACTGGGCGCACATGACTTCAATCCGCCGCATACCGTGGCTGAGGTCCAGCTCTGTCACAATCGCGTCGGGTGCAATCGGGGCCCAGAAACTTGGCCAACCAGAACCGGACTCATACTTTGTCTCAGAGCTGAATAGCGGTGCGCCGCAGGCAACGCAGTGGTATGTCCCAGTACGCTTTTCCCGGTAGAGTTTGCCGGTAAAGGCACGTTCCGTACCTTTGAGCCGTGTAACATAATACTGTTCTGGTGTGAGTTGGGCTTGCCATTCGGCTTCGTCTTTCTGAATGGGAAAATGTTTCATCTGAGGCATCCTTCAAGAAAGCGATCCGCTGCCGAGCACCGTCAACGGAGCGCCGTGTTCAAGGGGGCTGGCGCATCTTTCATCGTTCTTCTGACCGACTCAAGTCGGCGCGGCTGATATGCCTCGGTGAGGACGGCATGTGGAAACAACGCTACGGTAGAATTGGCCGGTCGGTGGCCCTGACGGTGGGAGTGGTGCTGACGGTGGGAGTGGTGGGCGGTGTTGCCCTGGCGCAGGAGACCTCCCACAGGATGCCGGTCGAGTCCGGCATCTTTCGTCCGAGTGAGCTGGTGGAGATCATTCGTCTCGATCCAACGATCAGACTCGATATTCGCTATGCTACGGCAAACAACTTTGTCGGCCGGCCGGTTTACGACGAAGCACGGGCGTTTTTGCAGCGGCCTGCGGCCGAGGCGCTCGTCCAAGCACATCGGTGGCTGAAAAGACAGGGCTACGGGATTGTGGTCTTTGACGGCTACCGACCGTGGCGCGTCACCAAGTTGTTTTGGGATGTAACGCCGCCGGACAAGCGCGATTACGTGGCTGATCCTGCCAAAGGCTCGCTCCACAATCGTGGGTGCGCTGTGGATGTGTCGCTTTATGATTTGCGAACCGGTGAGATTGTAACGATGCCGAGTGAGTACGATGAGATGAGCGAACGGGCCCACGCCGACTATGCTGGCGGCACCGCAGAGCAACGACGCTTGCGCGACCTGCTGCGGACGGCGATGGAGCGCTTTGGTTTCACGGTCCATCGCTACGAGTGGTGGCATTTTGATTACAAAGACTGGCGGCTGTACCGGGTGCAGGACATCCCGTTTACCGAAATTCCAGCTCCTGTTGGGGGCGCCTCGTCTGCTTCTCCCCGACCATGACCCCACTCGCTCCAGGGACGGTACTTCAGCAGCGCTACACCATCGTGAAGCTGCTCGGTAAGGGCGGCATGGGTGCGGTGTATCAGGCAACGGATAAGAAGTTCGGCAGCACGGTGGCGCTGAAACAGATGATCGTCACCGGAGAAGCCCTTGTCGCGGCATTTGAGCGGGAGGCGATTTTACTGAACGGCCTCCGCCATGCGGCGCTGCCGGTGGTGTTTGATCACTTCACCGAGGGGGATGGACACTTCTTGGTTATGCAGTTTATCCCCGGCAAGGACCTCGCCGAAATGCTGACGGTGCAGGGCGGTCCCTTCCCGCTGGAGCAGGTCGCGAAATGGGCCGACCAACTGCTGGATGCCCTGGAGTACCTCCACGGCCGGACGCCGCCGATCATTCACCGCGACATCAAGCCGCAGAACATCAAGTTGACACCGGAAGGCGGTTTGGTGCTGCTGGATTTCGGCCTGGCCAAAGGGGATTTGTCGGGCGATGCTGCCCAGCAGCAGCGCAGCCTCCTGGGGTACACACCGATTTTTGCATCGTTAGAGCAGATGCGAGGCCTGGCGACCGACCCGCGCAGCGATCTCTACTCGGCCGCGGCCACCATCTACAGTCTGCTGACCGGGCAACCGCCGGTAGACGCTTTGGCGCGGGCGGATGCGCTCCTGAACGGTCGGCCTGATCCCTTGCCACTCGCCAGTGAGGTCAACCCGCAGGTGCCACAGGCCGTGGCAGAGGTCATCCGGCAGGCCCTGACGGTGTCCCGTGAGGAACGGTTGCCATCGGCGAAAGACATGCGGCGCCGGCTTCGTGCGGCCTTTCGGTCTGTACGGGGTACGACCGATGAACTGGATGCAACCATCGTCCAGCCGCGCGCAGCGGCAGTTGCGCCTCCGCCGTCCGTCTCCGCCGCGCCTGCTTCCGGTCCACCTGTCTCTGGGGCACCCGTTCCGCACCCCCAGTCCGGGCCGTCGTGCGCGGTGTGTGGCGCACCTCTGGTTAGAGGAGCCAAGTTCTGCATGCGGTGCGGCAAGCCGACTTCCGGTTCACCACCGTCTGGACCGCCGCTACGGCTTCCGTCGGCCCCTGTCTCTTCCGGTTTGCCACCCCCGGCGTTAGGCAGTACGGTGCCCTTGCAGTCGCCATCACCTTCGTCGGGTGGGATACTGGCGGCGAGTGAAATTGTTCTCCTCTTTGGAGATTTTTTTGCGCCGCCGGCAGGTCACCTCGACCCGTGGGCTAAACTGTTGCACGTGCCGCGCCGTGTCAACGCAGCCGTTCTGGCCCGTTCCATTTGGGCAGCGGCTTTGCTCGATTGCGAGTATCAGGGGGCAATTACGCTCACACCCGTTGCGTTGCTGGGCGGTGCAACGGAGTTGACGTACGTGCTCAGAGCTCCATCGGGGGTGTTTGCCCCCTACAGCTTGGAGGCAAACATCGTAGAAATTGCGCGACTGCGTCCTTCTCTGTCTGGGCCGTTGGCGGTCGCTACCGCCATTGCCGAGATCATTCGGTTTGATTCACGCAACGCCTGGCGGCATACGGTTGGGATGGTTAAGCTGGGCCTCAACCGCCGCTATCTGCTCGCGATGACCCACGCAAACTTGCCGGCTCCGTTTCCCGTCGGGCGTTTTGCCCTCACACCTCAGGTGATTGACCTGGCCCGGCGTGCGTCGCCGGAGCCGGTGCAGCGGATGCTGTCCACGGCGCAGGGGCAGTCGGCGCGCTGGTCCCTGCTGATGCAGGCGATTGACGCCGGTTTGCAGCGGCGAACCAATCCACTGCTGACGCACCTACCGGAACTCGACCAGGACACGTAGGCGGGAGGTGTGTTGCCGATTTCAGTTTCCCGCTACATAGCCGTCACATAGCTCCCCTATACGAAAGTCCCGACACCAGGAATCGCACCTTACACCTTGAATTATCGAGGTTTGTGCGTGTGATTCCCCGTGTCTGCTGGGGTCTATCTGACGCCACAGCAGTCCTCAGCACAGATTCCGCAGGGAAGGGGATGCATGCCGTACAGAACAACCCTCAGCATCGTCAAGCCGCGCAGTGTCTTCAACCACGGACTACGCACCGGCGTTTCACTCCATTGCCATACCAAATTCTCCCGCGAAGTGCTTGATTTCATTCCCCACTATGTCGCAAAGATGCCCTTGATCGCAGGGCGTTTCGCCCGCCTGTGTCGCCGTTTTGAAGCCCGGCATGGGCGTCCGCTGGATTTCACAAAGGCCTGGTGGACGCCGCCGGTGACACCGCGTGTGCTGCACGATGCCGAGGTACAACACCTGGAACATACGCTTGGCGTGCGGGGGATCGTCTCCATTACTGACCACGATGAAATCGAAGCCTGTTGTGGCCTGCGCGCTACCGGCCAGGACACGCCGATTTCTACGGAGTGGACAACGCCGTTTGGCGCGGCATACTTTCACGTCGGTGTCCACAACTTACCTCTGGAACATGCCCGCGCAATTGCTGCGGAGCTGTTTACTTTTACGGCCGATCCGGAAGCGCGTTCCAAACCGGACGTTCTGGAGGAGCTGTTCTCGATGCTCAATGCTTTGCCGGGGGTATTGGTTGTGTTGAACCATCCCCTATGGGACATTGAAAACATCGGGGCGGAGCGGCATGCGGCGGCGCTGAAGGATTTCCTCAACCGTTACCGGCGGTGGCTGCATGCTCTGGAAATTAACGGCTTTCGGCCCTGGCGCGAAAACCTGGCGGTGGCGCAGTTGGCGCGCGATCTCGAGTTGCCGTTGGTGTCCGGCGGCGACCGGCACGGACTATCCCCCAACACGGTTGTCAATCTGACCGATGCGCCGACCTTTGCGGAGATGGTCGAGGAACTGCGCATCTACGGTCGCAGTCACGTCGTCGTCCTGCCGGAATATCAGGAAAACCTGATACTGCGCATTCTTGAAGCGGCGGCGCAGATTCTTGACGAGTATCCGGACAATCCCGAGGGGCAACGTCACTGGCCGGAGCGTTTGTTCTTTCTGGATGCCGAGGGACAGCCGTGTTCTCTGCGGGAATGCTGGGCGGCGCACAGCCCGCTGTGGGCCAAGGTGGCAACGTGGGTGTTTCGCCAGCTTGGACGACAGCGGTGGCGTCCGGCATTGGGCATGGTGCTGCCGAGGTCCCACCTTGAAGTGGGTGAACAATGACCATCTGGGTTGCATCGCCGTGTTTGGCAGCCGGACCGGTCGGCAACCCCACCGCAGCACCGCCCACCTTGCCACGTTCTATGGCCGATTTGCTGCGTATTGCACTCTTCCCAGACGCTTACCACGAGGCCAACGGTGTTGCCCGCACCTTTCGAACCCTCGCGGAGGTGGCCGCCCGACGTGGGCTGCCGTTGCTCATCGTTCGCTGCGGGAACGCTGGGATGCCGCACACGGTGGGTTCTGTGACGGCCGTTGAACTGCAGCGCGGGCGGTGGTCGTTCCCACTGGACGCCGGTTTGAATTTTGACCTGGGGTTATGGCGCTACGCATGGCAGGTGCGGGAACAGGTCCGCGCGTTCCGCGCCCAAGTGGTGCATGTGACCGGCCCGGGCGATGTTGGGCAGCTCGGTGTTTATGTGGCCAAGTCGTTGCACCTGCCGCTGGTGATGTCGTGGCACACGAATCTGCATGAGTATGCCGGGCAGCGCTGGTTACGACTCCTTGACCGTGGATTTATCTCCGGATTTATCTCGCCGCTGGTGCGCGAACGAACCTCCCGGTGGGTAGAAATGCAGTCACTCTGGGCGACCATGAAGTTCTACGAATATGCCGACGTGTGTCTGGCACCGAACCCGGAACTGGTGACGTGGGTCGCGCAGCAGACCGGCCGGCCGACCTACCTGATGGAGCGCGGGATCGACGCCGAGGCGTTTCATCCGCGCTACCGCACTCGTCCGCCAGATGCACCGGTCGTCCGGCTGGGGTTTGTTGGGCGACTCAGCGCCGAAAAGAACGTCCGCTTTCTGGCCGAGCTGGAGCGCCAGCTTCTGGCGCAGGGCGTGACGCAGATCGAGTTTCGCATCGTCGGAGTTGGCAGTGAGCGTGACTGGTTAGCTGCTGCCATGCGCACCGCAAGCTTTGCCGGCGTCCAGCACGGGGAGGCATTGGCGCGGGAGTATGCAGACTTCGATGTCTTTGTGTTTCCTTCTCGAACCGACACCTACGGCAATGTCGTCCTGGAGGCTGCTGCCTCTGGCGTCCCCTGTGTCGTGACCGGGGACGGAGGGCCGAAGTTTTTAGTTGACCACAGGCGGTCGGGCTTCGTTGCCCAGGACGCCGCTACCTTTGTTGCAGCCGTTGCCGATTTAGCGCGTTCGGCGGCGCGGCGGGCTGCGATGCGCACTGCGGCGCGGGCGCGGGCGGTGCAATCGTCGTGGGAGGCCGTTCTGGATGAAGTGTATGCGGCCTACCGTGCTGCCTACGCGACGGCAAGAGCCGGTTGAAGGCGTTCACTAAATCCGGACGGCCGTTTTCGGAAGACAGGATTCGGATTCGGGAAAAATCCGGCGTAGTTTACGCTGATGTAACGCAACTGTGTCACTGACTTCAAAAAAATCCAACCAAAAGTGAGTACACGCCACCTGAGCAGCTTTTAGGCGAAGTGTGGTAACGAACGGGTAGCGGCTATGAACGTGATGAGGTTTTTAGGGTACCCCATAGGCCGGGTCTTGGCCTGGGTAGCGCTCTGCCTGCCGATACTGTCCCTGACTGTGTCCGGCATGCCGCCGACGCCCCAGGAACGCTTCTTGACCGATAGCGAGATTGTTTCGACACTGCGTGCTCTGCGCAGTGAAATGCTTGATCTCCTGTCCCAAGTCGCCGGTAAGGGAGCAACGCTGAGCCGTCTCAACCGGCGAAGAATGGATTTCGAGTCATACCAGAGAGCCTTTGAATCCTACAGCGCCAAAATTGAGGATTGCTACCGCCGCCTGGCCGATTGCTACGAGCAGATCAACCGCGTCTATCGCACCAATCCCAACTCACCGCTCTATAAGCAGATGGTGAAAACTTACCTCGATACCAAGTCCGTCTTTGACAATCTCAAGTCCACGTTCAGCGCCTTGGACCCGCCGGAACAGACCATCAACGAAGCCGTTGTGTCAAACGATCGGCGACTCAACGAGCGGGTCGCCGCTTCTGTTCGCACGGCGGCAATCCCTTCGGCACCGGTGGAAGCCGCCAAAGAAATCATTGATGCCGACGATTCGCGCTTTATCGGCACATTTGACGCCGTTGAGATGTTTTTGCTCGTTCGTGGTGACAGCGCCTGTTATGTGTTGTTCGGCTGGAAGGAGGTGGTGGACGACGAAAACGGCAAATCCACCGAGGAGTATCACCTCTCTGTCGTGCGTTCCGAGTTGTTTCCCTGGACGCCGGAGGTACGCACCATGTCACCGGAACAGCACTTGGAAAACGCCCTGAAGCTCAAGATCGCCATGGTCGAGGCGCAGGGGGAAATGCTAACCGACCTCAAGCAGTTTTTCGCGCGCGCCAAATCCTACTCGCGGACAAACTAGGCCAGAAACGCAACTTTGGCGGGGCACACGGAACCGACAGGGAACGCGGCAACGTCTTGGTTTTGTGTGTTGAGTGACAGGCTTGTCCCGCTCGGTTCTGCTTAGCTATGATGCTGAACGCCACTTGGCAAAATTTCAGGCTTTATCAACAAATGTCTAGGGACCTTGGTCGAGACCAGGGTAGTTTCTGCCGCTTGTGGACGTCGAAAGCATACTACCCGGCTTCGCTGAAGAGGGAGAACGCCATGCGTGATTGGGTTTTAGGATGGTGGTTGCCCCGGTGGGCTTTGTCATCTGTGCTGGTGAGTTGGTGCTTACTGGCCGGTGTCAGCCTGGCGTGGGGAACACCCCCTCCGCAGGAACAGGTGATGGGTGATAGTGAAATCATTGCTGCGCTGCGGGCGCTTCGGAGTGAAATGTTCGATCTGGTGTCGCAGGTTGCCGGCAAGGGGGCGACGGGACGCCCGAGCCGCCGCACGATGGACTATGAAAGTTACCGACGGACTTTTGAAGCTTACAGCGCGAAGATCGAGGATTGTTACCGGCGGTTAGCGGCCTACTACGCGCAAATTGACCGCGTCTACCGGACCAACCCAAACTCACCGTTGTACAAGTCGATGACGCAGGCGTACCTTGACGCCAAAGCCGTTTTTGACAACCTCAAGTCAACCTTCAATACCATTGAGCCACCGGATACCCTCCGTACCGAAGCCGTGGCCGTTCCCGACCGGCGCCTTAACGAGCGCATTGCCACCTCGGCCCGTACGGCCGCGCTCCCACCGGCCCCGGCCGAAGCTGCCAAAGACATTATTGATTCGGATGACTCCCGCTTTATCGGCAACTTTGACTCGGTGGAAATGTTCCTGCTCGTCAAAGGGGACATGGCTTGCTACGTGATGTTCGGCTGGAAGGAGGTTGTAACGGACGACGACGGGAAGTCGAGTGAGAAGTTCCATCTTTCTGTTGTCCGCTCGGAAATGTTTCCCTACACGGGAAACCTGCGCACTTTGACGCCGAATGAGCATTTGGAGAACGCTCTTAAGCTCAAAATTGCTTCTGTTGACGCGCAGGGTGAAATGCTGAGCAGCTTGAGTGAGTTCTTTGCGCGGGCAAAATCTTATAGCCGCATGAACTGACCCGTTACGCAGCAAGCCCCGCCGTTCAGGGCAGGGAAGGCGAGCGCGGACCAGGATTTATGGAGTCGAGCCGTCCTATGGGGTTTGGCTGCGCCGAAACTCCCCCTGCGGCTCGTTTTCAGTGTGGCGTCTGCTGTTGCTTGATGTACTGGCGCGCGACGGCAAGCGGCGCGCCGCCGGAGCTTGCAGCCAAGTCGGACGGTGACCACAGCGCCCCCTTCCGATCACGCTTCTGGATGTCGGACCGCTCCTTGCGCAGCAAGCGACCGGACACGCCTTTCAGGCTGTTGACGGGGTTGGAGACGGCGACGTTCGGCGGCTATGCCACGCGCCGGTGGAGGTGGCGGGCATCAGCGGCTCACATCGTCTTCGCCGTCCATCTCGGTCAGTTGCGTCTCGA
>CALGZC010000028.1 GCA_937934745.1 uncultured Blastocatellia bacterium | reverse complement strand
GAGAACTGTCCCCACCGCCGCTCAAATTTCATTCGCAGCACCATCGCGCGATACAGCGAGCGCGCCGTAGATTCACGAACCGTGAGCTGTCCGACGCCCAGGTTGGGCCGTGTGGCGAACGGCGCGATGGTCGGATTGAAGATGGGCCGCAGCGAGATGTCACCTGGGATGTTGTCGGGGTTGATGCGCGGCGCCGGCAGATTCAACTGCCGGTTCCGCTGGAGGTAAACCGTGTTGATGAGTGAGAAGTCAACGCCCGCCGTCAGCCCGCGCGCCAGTTGGTACTCGTAGCCAAAGTTCGCCTGCACGGAGCGCGGATTGCGGAAGTCTTCAGCGATGAACGTTGGCGCGGCGGCCGCCGAAAGCGAAAAGGGCGTTGCCCCAGCGGGCAGGAACTGGTTCAAGAGATTGGCAATCTGCGTCAGCTGTGCCGGGGTCACAGTCGGCAGCGCGCCGAGCTGGAAGTTGTTGAGATTGATGCCGGCCAGCAGAAACTGGCGGAAGACCGTGTTCGGCGCTGCACCTGTCCCCATAATTGCGCGGTAGCCGGCTGTCGCGGGCGAAGCGTCGAAGGCTGCCTGGTTGAATCCGGCCGGCAGGGCAAAGGGAATCTGCGCCGATAGGTTTCCCGGAGGCGTGCGGAAGTTATTCATTGCGTCAGCAAATAGCAGGAGCGGTGTGGTGGCATAGTAAATGCCGCCGTTAGCACGGAAGACGGACTTGCCGTTGTTGAGCGGGTCCCAGGCGATGCCGACGCGCGGCGCAAACTGGTTGGTCACGTCGGGAATTTGGGTCGGGTCACGCCGCACGCCCGGCGCGTCAATGGGATACTGGACGCTGTTGACAATGTTCACCAGCGTAGTGTTGTTCGCTTCCGGCGTCGGGTTGTATTGCCCTTCCCAGCGCAGTCCGTAGTTGAGGGTGAAGTTCGGGCGAATCCGCCAGGAATCCTGACCGAAGAAAGCAAGCTGGTGAACCGTGTATTCTGTAAACCGGTTGCCGATTTGTATTGTGTAGGTAGCCGACACATCGAACCGCCCGCGCTGCGCTGTCGGTGGCGCGCCGGGGGCCACGACCGGGACCTGGACGCCGTTGATTACTGCCAGCGTTGTATTGGCGCCGATGAGTGCGTAAGCGCCAAACTGGTTGAAGCCGAACAACTGGTTAGCGAAAACCCGGCTGTATTCAAAGCCGAACTTCATGGTGTGGTTGCCGGCCAGAAACGTCAGGTTGTTGACGAACTGTGTGCGGGTGTCGTACTGCGTCGTTGGCAGGAAGGCCACCGCGCCCACGTTGCCGATGAAGCTGTTGAACGTCGGGCGGGTAGAGTTTGAGCTGCGCGGGCGATCTTCACGCGCGAACTGGAAGCGGAACTCGTTGAACAAATTCGAGGTCAGCGTCGTGTTGAGCGAGACGACACCAATGTTGTTCCGGTTACGCTCGGCCCCGTTGTTGGCCAGCGAGCTGTTGGTGGTCGGGAAAATCTGTGGCCCGTTCGAGTTGGCGTTGAGCGCACGGTTGTAGCTGAAGTTGTAACGAACGGTCAGCAAATTCTTGCTGCTAAGCTGCCAGTCCAGGCGCAGGAGCGGTGCCCAGGCGTCATTGGTTTGCTCGAAATTCCCCTGCTCATTGCTGTAGAAGTCAAAGACCGCCCGCTGTGAGGGGGTCAGCGTAGCAGGGTTGACCAGCGCCAGGTTAGGGAAGGCGGTACTGCGCGTTTGGCGCAGGCGCTGCTGCTCGTAGGCAAAGAAGAAGAAGAACTTGTTCTTGACAATTGGCCCACCAACCGAGCCACCAAATTGCTGCTGTGTCGGAGCCGCATTGATGTTACCGGTGATGCCCTGAAGGCGGAACTGGGCCTCTTGGGCACGGAAGAAATCGTTACTCCGCGCTGCCTCCTGGGGGCGGATGAGATAAAAGGCCGTGCCGTGAAACTCGTTTGTGCCGCTCTTGGTGACGGCATTGACCGTGCCGCCGGTGGAGCGCCCAAACTCGGCTGAGTAGCCCGCTGAGACAACCTGGAACTCGCGGATGGATTCCTGCGGGATGGTAAAGGCTGAGTTGGAGCGTTCACCGCCGCGAATCCCGCCGAAGAACGGCTGGTTGTAGTCCATGCCGTCCACGTTCACGTTTGCGCCGTAGATACCGCGCTGACCGGAGAGCGAAATCTGCTGTCGGCGCGGCTCAACCTGTGCATTAGGAGACAACGTCACGAAGTCCTGAAAGCGACGACCGTTGATGGGTAGGTTCTGAATGGCCGTTGAGTTCTGGATGGCATCCGCCTCGCTGCGGGTTGTTTGAATACTGACGCCGCTGGCCGTCACCTCGATGACTTCGCCGGTCATCGCCCCGACGCCGAGTGTCAGATTGAGGTTAAACGTCCGTCCGACGATCACCGTGACGTTCTCGACAGTGGTTGCCGTGAAGTTGGATGCCTCTGCAGTAACGTTGTAGTCTCCAACCGGCAATTGCACTAACACATACTCGCCGTTGGACTTGGAGGTTGTGGTTTGCTTGAACCCGGTTCGCACATTTTCAGCCGTGACGGTCGCGTTGGCAATGGCGGCGCCGGTTTGATCGACAACCACCCCGGCGATTTGCCCGGTCGTTGCTTGGGCTTGCGCCCAGGCTTGCACCGGAAAGGCCAATCCAAACGCCACCGCAAGCAGCCAAAGCCGCTTCAGTCGCAAAACATTTCGCATGATGATTCTCCTAATTACAGGCAAGGAAAACAGGACTCCAGGCAGAGTAAAAGCACTATCCGTTGACAACAGCTACTTTCCAAAAAGCAGTGTTCCCAATGCTTTTCGTCACCGGAGCCTTTTCCCGAAGTTTTGTTTGGCACCTGAGGCCACACTTATCGCCATTATTCGTACCTATGTGAACACAATATGAACGAATAGGAAAGTGTTTTTCCGAGTCACGCCCGTCGAATCTCATCTGAGCAGGGAACCACGGGAGGCAGGAGTGGCGACTCAGACTTGGAGCACACCGTGCATGACGGTGACGGCCCGTCCACCTAGGGTGACACGTTCACCCCGATCCTCAACACGCACAATGCCACCGCGCTTTGAAGCCTGGAAACCGACGAGCTTGGTCTTGCCGAGCTTGGCGCTCCAGTATGGAGCCAGAGAGCAGTGCGCCGACCCGGTGACAGGATCCTCGCCGACGCCTTTTGCCGGCGCAAAAAAGCGCGAAACAAAGTCGTGGTCAGGTTCACCTTCGTATGTCGCCCGACAGGTGACAATCGTCCCCCACTTTGGCAGTTGCTCGAGGAGTCGCAGATCGGGTCGAATTTTGCGCAACGTCGTCTCATCTTCGACTTCAACCAGATAGTTGGCTTCGCTTGCACCAACATACGCCACCGGTACGCCCAGCGCCGCAAACAGCTCCATCGGCGCCACCGTCGGGGCGACCGGAATGGTCGGGAAGTCCATGTCAATATCTCCGTCTGCCTGCCGGACACACGACAGGGGGCCGCTCGCCGTATCGAAGACCACAACCCCGTCGGCCGGTGCAAGGCCTTCTTCGTAGAGGACGTGCGCGGCAGCCAGCGTCCCATGACCGCACAGCTGCACCTCAGCTTCCGGCGTAAACCACCGCAACTGCCGAGTCCCATCCACTTCTGGCAGGACAAAAGCCGTCTCCGATAAATTCATTTCCAGGGCAATAGCCTGCATCAGGCGCGGGTCAATGGGTTCTTCCAGCAGGCACACCGCCGCCGGATTGCCTCGAAAGGGCTTGTCTGTGAAGGCGTCTACGGTGATGACTCTGATCGGCATGATGGTCGCGCTCCCGATGTGAAAACGGATGGCCTTGCTTCAGCGTGTGCGCCGTTAGGTGCGATTGAACACCATGATAAGAAACAACACGGGCAGATAAACCACCGACGCCCGCAAAACCCGCTTGGCCGCCAAATTCGTCCGCGTTCGCGCCAATGTCAGACAGGAATGCAGAAAGAGTCCTCCGAGCAGCAGAGCGCCGAACAAATACACCCAGCCGGACAGTCCCCACCAGAAGGGAAGGAGACTGAGTCCGACCGTCACCGCCCCGGTGAGCAGGATTTGCCGAATGGTCCTGCGCCCGTCGGCTTCGATGATCGGCAGCATGCCGATTCCCGCCCGCCGGTAGTCTTCGCGGTACATCCAAGCAATGGCGTAGAAGTGTGGAAACTGCCAGAAAAACATAATGGCAAACAGCGTCCACGCTTCCATCGAAAGCATACCGGCAGCAGCAGCCCACCCGACCAGTGGGGGCATGGCACCGGGGAAAGCCCCGACGGCGGTGGAGAGCCACGTCCGTGTCTTGAGCGGTGTGTAAATCCAGACGTAGCCAATCGCGGTAGCCAGACCTAACAGTGCCGTCAGTGGGTTGACGGTTGGGCATAAATAGGCCTCGGCCGCGACCGTCAGGGTGATGCCAAACAGCAGTGCCTGAAGCGGCGTCACCTGACCACTTGGAATCGGACGGGTCGCTGTTCGGCGCATTTTCCCATCCGCGTCCTGCTCCATCCACTGGTTGAGCGCCGCGATGCCACCGGATAGCAGACTGATGCCCAGCATCGCATGAACAAAGCGCAGCCAGTCAAAGTCACCGGGTGTGCCGAGGATGAAGCCACAGGCAGCAATCAGTACAACCTCGAACGTGATGCGTGGTTTGGTGAGCGCCCAGTATGCCACCAGGCGCTCGCGGAGCACGGACGTCACAAGCGGTCTTGGAGAAGCGACGACAAAGGACTTCGGCATATCGGAAGCAATCGTGCGGAAGCAATCGTGGTGCAGGGCTACTGCTGTTTGAGAAGCGGATCGGAGGAATACAGCGCCGGTATTTCGCGTGTCTTCTCACGGGTGAGGTAATCAGAAAAGGTCAGCCCAAACAGCACGATCAGAAAGAAAAATGAGCCGATGACGACCGTCCGCGTCAGCCATTTGCTGTAGAGCACGTGCATGAAATAGAGGATGATGAGCGTCGCTTTTCCGATGGCAATCGCCAGTGCCACCGGCGTATTGAACGCGCCTAAATCCATGCTCGCCGTCCAAACCGTGGCGACTGTGCCGATGACGAGCGCCGCAAACACCAGCAGGCACGTCGTGGCTGAAATGCTGTGGTGGGCTGGCTCGTGACCATTTGCAGGATGTCCGGTGGAGTGTGTTGTCTCGTGTGCCATAGAACTGCCTCGTCAGTGATGGCCGCCGCCCGGCGGGAGGTGCGCGCCGAGTAGGTAGAGCAACGGGAAAAGGAAAATCCAGACTAAATCGACAAAGTGCCAATACAACCCGAACATCTCGACCGGGTTGTAGTATTCCGGCGAGTACTTACCCCAGTAGGCAGTGAGGAAAATCCAGATGAGCAACCCCAACCCAACGACCATGTGCAGGGCATGAAGGCCGGTCATAAAGAAATACAGAAAGAAGAATATCTGGGCGCCGTTGGCGAGTTCAGGGGCACCGGTCCACTGGAAGTTGAGACCCGGCACATCGTGGTCGTGATAGTGGTGCATATACTCAAAGTATTTCACGACCAGAAACAGCGTTCCAAAGAAACCGGTCGCCGCCAGAAAGCCCAGGAGTCCGCCGCGCCGGCCTTTTTCGGCAGATGAAACAGCAAAGACCATGGTGACGCTGCTGATAATCAGAAACAGCGTATTGAGTCCGCCCATTTTCCAGTCCATGCGCGAACTGGCGACCATAAAAGCATCGGGGAATTTGTACCGGTACACGGCATAGGCTGTGAACAATGCCCCGAAGAGCAAAATTTCCGTTGCCAGAAAGAGCCACATCCCGATGGTGGCCGACTCCTTCTGCTGCTCAATCGTGTAGAAGTGGTGGGCGACAGGGCTGTGTGCGTTAGACAACTTCGGCCTCCCTTCCTTTGCCGGCCGTTCCCGCCGGTTGTGCGAATCCTCCGGTCAACTTGCCGCCGTGCTTCACCGGCTGCGCCGGACGTGTCGGGTAGTTGTAGGCCTCTTCGGTCACAATCGGTTGTTCAAGGAAGTTTTCCGGCGGTGGTGGCGACGCGGTTTCCCACTCCAGCCCCTTGGCTTTCCAGGGGTTCGCCGCCACCTTGCCGTAGCGTAGAGACCAGATGAAGTACACAAGTGGCAGCAGGTAGCCGACGCCTAGGATGGATGAGCCTGCCGTGGACATCACGTTAAGCACCTGAAACTCCGGCGCATAGACATGGTAGCGGCGCGGCATCCCCAAGTAGCCGATGATGAACTGTGGGAAAAACGACAGGTTAAATCCAACGAAGACAATCAGCGCGCTCAGGCGGCCCCACCATTCGGGGTACATCCGGCCGAACATCTTTGGCCACCAGTAGTGCAGCCCACCGAAGTAACCCATAACTGCACCGCCCACCATGATGAGGTGGAAGTGGGCGATGACGAAGTAGGTGTCGTGTAAGTGGCGGTCAAGCCCCATCGAGGCCAGGAACAGTCCCGTCAGCCCGCCAATCGTGAACAGGCCGATGAAGCCCAGCGCGTAGAGCATCGGGGTATCATACGAGACCGAGCCTTTGTAAAGCGTCGCCGTCCAGTTGAAGACCTTGACCGCCGATGGGACGGCCACCAGGTAGCTCAAAATCGAAAACAGCATGCCGGCGTAGATCGACATGCTAGAGACGTACATGTGGTGGCCCCAGACGATGAAGCTGAAGATGGCGATCATCAGCGATGAGACGGCGACGAACTTGTAGCCAAAGACGCGCTTCCATGTGAAAGCCGAAATCAGTTCGCTCACCACGCCCAGGCTCGGCAAGATCATAATGTACACGGCCGGGTGGGAGTAGAACCAGAACATGTGCTGGAACAGAATCGGATCGCCGCCCAGCGCCGGGTCGAAGATCCCGACTTTGGCAAAACGCTCGACGGCAACCAGGACCATCGTAATCCCCAGCACCGGTGTTGCCAGAACCTGAATGATGCTCGTTGCATACAGCGACCAGATGAAGAGTGGCAAGCGGAACCAGGTCAGACCCGGTGCGCGCATCTTGTGGATGGTGACGATGAAATTCAGCCCGGTCAGAATGGAGGAAAAACCGGTGAAAAACACGCCCAGGGTTGCCGCGATGACATGGGTGTTGGCGAAGGTCGTGCTGTAAGGTGTGTAGAACGTCCAGCCTGTGTCAATCCCCCCCACAGCAACGACCCACAGGGTGAACAGTGAGCCGATCACAAAGATGTACCAACTCAGCAAGTTCAGTTTTGGGAAGGCAACATCCTTGGCCCCGATCATCAGCGGGATGAGAAAGTTACCTAGTGTGGCCGGGATTGAAGGCACGAGAAAGAAGAAAATGAGGATCACCCCGTGCAGCGTGAAGAACTTGTTGTACGTATCGGCATTGAACATGTCTGCCTGCGGCGTAAGCAGTTCGAGCCGAATGAGCAGCGCGAAAAAGCCGCCGAGGAAGAACATCAGCGTGATGGACACCATGTACAGCAGGCCGATCCGTTTATGGTCGGTCGTCAACAGCCATGATTTCCACCCGTAGTGAGAGTTCAGATAATGAATGCGCGGTAGTGAGACATTTTCTTCAATCATAGCTTCACTCGGTACGCGAGTTACGGCCCGCCAGAGGGCTGATCAGTTAGAGGTCGGACGCGACCCAGGAACGGCTGGGGTTGCCGCCGGGGAGGTTGGCGTCGGAACTTGCTCGGCAGGCACACTCGGCCTGACGTTGCCGATCGGCAAGGTCTGGTCTGGGTCCTGACCGGCCGGACGTGGTGCCGGTGCCGTCGGCGGTGCAACCGGTTCAAACTGGTCGTACTTTTTGCCTAAGTGTTTGATGTAGGCCACCAGCTCGATGATTTGCTCCTCGGTTAGTTGGCCGTCATAGCCGGGCATGATGTTGTCGTAGCCGGCCGCGATTTTGACCCCCGGCTTGATGATCGATTCCCGAATGTAATTTTCATCCGCCACGATGACTTCGCCGGTCGTCAGTTGCACGTTGCGGCCGTAGAGTCCGGGTAGGTACGGCCCGCGCGCTTCAGCATCGCCCGTATGGCAGCCGTTACAGGCCAGCTTGTTAAACAGCGCCTCGCCGCGCAACGCCAGTGAGCCGGTTGCCGCGCCGTTGAGCCACGTCTGATACTCATGCGGCTCAAGCGCGATGACAGAGCCGATCATGTTAGCGTGTTCGGTGCCACAATACTGGGAGCAAAACATGTGATACGTCCCCGGCTTGGTTGCCTGAAACCAGACCTCGGTGTAGCGCTTGGGAATGACATCCATGTGGATGCGAAATGCCGGTACGAACATGCTGTGGATGACATCTTCCGACACCATAACGAGCTTGACCGGCTTGCCGACCGGAACGTGTAGGGTGTTGATCTCACGCTGGCCGTCAGGGTGCTGGAACTTCCACATCCACTGGCGCCCTGTACAGGCAATTTCGAGGGCGTCTTGGGGAGCTTTGGCATCCTGGAAGTACAGCCACGCGCCCCAGCCGAAAAATGACATAAAAAACAGCGATGGAATGATAATCCAGGCCCATTCCAGGGCGATTGGGACGTGTGCTTCTTCGGCAAGTTGATCCGGTGTGCGACGCCGATATTTGACGGCGAAGAAAAGGATCAGCAGCACAATGCTGATTGAGACACCGCCGCACACGGCAAGCATGAAGAAATACAGGGCATCTACGTTGGGCGCGTGCGTGGACGCCTGCTCTGGAAACAGCGGTACACGAAAGGCCGTGACCAGCCGGTCGAAATGCGCAGTTGATACAGTCAATGCCATCATGACAAAACCCCTACTCGGCACCGACCGCCTGGGTGGTCACTGCCGATGTCTGACGTGCTTTCCGTTCCTGCCACAGGAAGTAACCGATGAGGCTTCCCAGCGCGAGTACCGTCAGCACGGCGAAAATCTTGACGGCTGTCAAAATCATGGGGGTGTAGCGGCCCGTCACCGGGTCATAGTGAAAGCAATAGAGCAAGACCTGTTCAACCGGACTGCCAATCTTGCCCTGCGAGGATTGAATGAGCGCAAAGCGCAAATCATTCGGGCGGTACTCAACCCCGTAAAAATAGTGCGAGAGCTGCCCCTGCGGTGTCGCGACCATAATGGCGCTGGCATGGGCATACTGCTGCGTCGCTTCATCCCAGGCGTAGCGGAAGCCTAACGCCGCCGCCAGGCGCGACACTTCTTCCTCGCGTCCGGTTAGAAAGTGCCACCCCTGTTCTGCCCCGGGCCGACCATAGCGCTTCAGGTAGCTACTCTTCTTGCCGGCGGCAAGCTCGGCCGTTTCCCGTGGATCAATGCTGACGATCACGACTTCAAAATCCTGTCCCGGCATGTAGTGAACTTCCCGCAGCCCCTTGATGATGCCGTTGATGATCTGAGTGCAGAGCATTGGGCAGCTAAAGTAGACCGGCGCGAGAATCACCGGCTTATCCGTGAAATAGGCGCGCAGCGGGCGCTCGATGCCGGTTTCGTCCCGCAGTTGGACATCCAGTGGGAGCTGTGCGCCAAGGTTCTGCGTCACCCCGATCTGCTTGAGCAGCTCTGGCGAGCCGGAGGGGAGGCCGGTTTGCGCCGGGATTTCGACCTGCTGCCCGACGCCGTACTGGGCTGCCGCTGCACCGTACAAGCCCAGGGCCAGTACTACTACCCATGCGGTGTTGAGGACGGACTTCATAGGACTCCTCACGGAATTCGTGGCATCTAGTGCGCACCGGACGTGCCGGATGGCGCTTGGGAGCCAGGCTGGACCGCGTTGGACCCAGACGGTGGCCAGTGATCGGGTTGACCGGCAGCCACCGCTGCACGTGGCAGCCACCGCCCACCGTTTGAGTCGCCGGAATGGCGTAGCACTTCTTCTTTGTCAAGGAGGGGCAGTCCTGTCGCGGCCGCCCGCTGCCGGGCGGTCAGCGTTGTGAGCGCCGGCACACGGTTACTGGTTGGCAAGCCGCGCTCGAGTGTGAGCCGCATCGCTTCCTCGATGGGGATGTGCACCACGCCTGCCTCCTTGGAAATCCAGCCGTAGCTCCGCAGGCGAGCTTCTTCCTTTGCCCGCCACGCGCGCATGTCAGCTTCTGGAGACTCCTGAAGCGGTGGCTCGTGATCGTTGATGACACGTGGTTCATCCTTAGCGCGTTCTGTCTTCGGTTGGACGACACGCCGGCTGCCACGTTCATCCAAGTAACTGTACAGAACATTGATGACCACGGCGCAGCACAGCGTAAAAATGAGAACGGCAATGCCAACACCGAACACCGCCTTGATGTTGGCGTCGCTCTGTTCAAACCCGACGCCGTTGGGCAAGTGGTGGTGGTCGTTGGTGTGGTCGGATTTGTCAGGCTTAGTGTCCGCCATGGGCAAACGCCTCCTTGAAGTGCGGGTCATGCCGCGGGATCAGCGGCCGTTGCTGAAGATTCCGCAGGTAGAACCAAACCCAGACGCCACCGATGGCCAGTGGGGCGATCAAGTCCATCCACGACAAGCTGAAATGCGAAAGGTGTTCGACCGCCTGGAAGCCCTGCCCGGCATCGTAGGTCGGCTTAATCCACCAGAACAAATCCACCATCCGCATCAGGATGATGAATCCACCGACATAGATCAGCGGTTTGCCGGGGTCTTTGACCTGCCGCTGCAGCAAGACAACAAACGGCAGCATGAAGTGGCCTACCAGGAGACTCGCCGCCACATAACCCCAGCCGCCGTTGAGTCGGTTCAGGTACCACGGCGTTTCCTCCGGCAGGTTGCCGGAGTACGTGATGAGAAACTGCGACAGCGACGTGTACGTCCACAGCATTGTGAACGCCAGCATAAGATTCCCAAAGTCGCGGAAGTGCTTAGAGCTGATCAGTCCCTTAAACGGTGCGTTGTCGGCCATCAACGCGACAAGGGCAGCCGTTACACAGATCGCCGATAGCAGGTTGCCCACCATGTTGATGAGCGGATACATCGAGGAAAACCAGTACGGCTCCAGCGACATCAACCAGTCAATGTTGGAAAACGTCATGGTAATCGCCATGATGAGTAAGCCAGGGCCGCTCAGATTGCGCAGTTTCTGCGCCAGCTTCTTGTCGCCACTCTGATCCTGTTCCAATGACCAGCGGCTTAGAAAATGTGCCCAGGCGATCCAGACCGCGAAGTAAAACACCAACCGCACCAGAAAAAAGGGAACGTTGAGGTAGGTCGCTTTCTGATGCAGATGGTGATCGGCTTCCACGCGCGCCGTATCCGTCCAGATGTAGAGTTTGTTGAGGAGGACGCCGGCGAGAATCGGCAGGAACAACAGTGCCATCAGGCCCATGTTGCGCGCGGCGGCTTCCATTGTCCGGCGCCCAAGAATGCCCCAGCCGCCGCCGGTGAGGTACTGAATCATCAACAGCACCATGGCGCCGAGCGTGACGCCGTTCCAGAAGGTGAAGGCAAACAAGTAGGCGTGTAGGAACTGCCGGAAATCGAGGACTGCGGCAACAACAGCCAAGATCACCCCCAGCAGGCCGATCACGAGCGCCGGCGTCTGAAACCGTAGAATTGCCGCCGGTACGGGCGCATCCCACTGTAGTGGCTTCGTGTCGTAGCTCATCGGTGTGTCCCCCCCGAATGTGGCCCTGACGCTGAGGTGGTCGCTTGGGCAGCAGCAGTCGGCGCATCCAAATCCTTCCGATGCGCAGCAGGTACGTCTTCGAGACGGGCGTTTTGGCTTAACTGTAGTGCCCGAACATACGCCACAATGGCCCACCGGTCGGAGACCGGAATCTGGTGCGCATGGCCGGGCATGGCGCCGTAGCCGTTTGTAATCACCGAAAAATAATAGCCGACGGACTTCTCACGGGTCTCCGGATTGTGCAACGACGGCGGCGGTGAAAAGCCACGCTGAACAATCATGCCGTCGCCATAGCCTGAGAAGCCGTGGCACATTGTGCAGTAGATGGTGAACCGTTCCTGTCCACGCTTCATAACCGCCTCGGTAATCGGGAAGGGGAACTCCGTCACATAGTCGCCGTTTTCCTTGCGCCCCAGAAACAGCCCTGGGTTGTCGCGCAGGAAGCCACGCGCTACCGTGCCGGCCGGTGCCGGCCGCGCCGATGTCCGGTCGGTGAAGATTTCACTCCGCTCCAGCGGGTCGTAACGTGGCTGATAACTCATCTTCTGCTTACACCCCGCACCGCCGGCCAAAAGCATGGCCGTCAGTCCGGCCCAGAGTGCCTGCCGCCACCGGCCCGGCCGTTTACTCGTCCTCAACATCGTGAATCTCCATCGGCTTGAGGCCCTCAAGAAACTTGTGCACCGCCTCAAGCTCAAACTTCGGGTCGGATGACTCAATACACAGAAAGAACCGACTCTGGCTTGCCTGGGAGAATCTGGGCACACCAAACAGCGGGTGGTGCGGTCGCGGTAGGCCGTTCAGCGCCAGCATGGCCAGCACGCCCGTGAAGGCTGCAAAGGCCACCGTGCACTCGAACGTGATCGGAATGAACATCGGCCACGCATAGAGCGGCCGCCCGGCAATGTTCATCGGGTAGTGAATCAGATTGGCATAGACCTGCATGCCGAACCCGACGCAGGCGCCGGTCAGACCGGCGAAAAACACAATCTTGGGGATCGGGTTCTTGTGGTCGTGCATGGCATCCGCCAGCTCTTCAATCGGGAAGGGCGAATAGGCGTCGTATTTGCGATAGCCGGCGGCGTGCGTGGCGCGGGCGGCCGCGACCAGCGCTGCCGGCGACTCGAACTCAGCCAACACGCCGTAGTAACGCGATCGGGTGCTCGGCTTCATGACTTCGCCTCTCCTTTCTGCGGTGCGCCGCTCGCGCCCGGCAGGAGCATTTGCATTTCAGACATGGAGATCATCGGCAGCAGTCGAATAAACAGGAACAGCAGCGTCAGGAAGAAGCCCATCGTGCCGATGTAGAGCGTCCAGTCCCAGAACGTCCCGGCATAGGTGCCCCAGCCCGACGGCAGGAAGGTGCGGTGCAGGCTCACGACGATGATGACGTACCGTTCCAGCCACATGCCGACGCTGACAAACATTGAAATCGCAAACAGCCACCAGGCATTGCGCCGAATGCGTTTCGACCACAGGAGCTGTGGCGCAATGATGTTGCATACGATGAGCGCCACGTAGAGCGCCCAGTAGGGGCCGAGCACGCGGTTGTGCACCATGAACTGCTCGTACTCGTTGGCGCTGTACCAGCCGTAGAACAGCTCCATGATGTAGGCGTAGCCCACCATGTTGCCGGTCACAAGCGTAATCAGCCCCATGTTTTCAAGGTGCTTGTCGGTGATGAAATCTTCCAGCCCGTACACCCAGCGCACCGGAATCGCCAGCGTCAGCACCATGGCAAACCCGGCGTAAATGGCCCCAGCGACGAAGTAGGGCGGGAAGAACGTCGCGTGCCAGCCCGGAATGATGGAGACCGCGAAGTCGAAGCTGACGATGGTGTGTACCGACAGCACGAGCGGCGTCGAAAGTCCTGCCAACAGCAAGTAGATCGACTCGTACCGGTGCCAGTGTCGCGCCGAGCCGCGCCAGCCAAGCGAGAAAAAGCCGTAAACAGTCTTGGTAAACCAATTGCGCGCCCGGTCGCGCATCGTCGCCAGGTCGGGAATCAGGCCCACATACCAGAACACCAGCGACACACTTGCATAGGTCGAGACGGCGAACACGTCCCATTCGAGCGGACTGCGGAACTGCGGGAAATACATCCCCATCGTGTTCGGGTAGGGGAAGAGAAAGTAGGCGTACCACGGCCGCCCAAGGTGCAGTACCGGAAAGAGCGCCGCACAGGCCACGGCAAAGAGCGTCATGGCTTCGGCGAAACGGTTGATCGAGGTGCGCCATTTCTGGTGGAGCAAAAGCAAAATGGCCGAAATCAGCGTTCCAGCGTGGCCAATCCCGATCCACCAGACGAAGTTGATAATGTCGAAGCCCCACCCCACGCGGTTGTTGATGCCCCAAACCCCGACCCCTTTGTAGATCAGGTAGCTGATCGACCCGAGCATCATCATGAAGATCATGAAAGCGATGCCGAAGCCGACCAGCCAGCCAAAGGTTGTCCCGCGCAACAGGACAATGGCGCTGATCTTCTCGTTGATGCTGGCGTAGGTGTGTCCGGGGCCGATGACCGGCAGGCGGCTGGTCGGCGACACGGATGGTTCAAATTCGTTCGACACTGCCATGCGAGTCCTCGCTCCTGTGCTTCATCAGTGACGCGGCGCGTGACCGTCTGTCGCTGCGCTGTCGCGGTGCTTCCCGTGGCCGGCGGTTTGCTTGCGGGGTGGGGCCAGATCGGGATGCACGTTGCGCACTTTGGCCAGATATGAGGTGCGGGGCCGGACGTTGAGTTCCGCCAGCAGCCCATAGTTGGTCGGCTCCTTGCGCAACTGCGCAACTTGACTGGTGGGATCGTTGATGTCACCGAAAATGATGGCCTGCGTCGGACAAGCCGCCTGACAGGCCGTGATCACTTCGCCGTCCAGAATGCGGCGGTTTTCTTTTTTGGCCTCAATGCGTGCCGCGTTGATGCGTTGGATGCAATACGTGCATTTTTCCATCACGCCACGGGTCCGCACCGTGACATCCGGGTTGCGGCCGAGCTTCAGAACCGGCGTGTCGTAGTCCGAGTAGTGCAGGAAGTTGAACCGCCGCACCTTGTAGGGGCAGTTGTTGGCGCAGTACTTCGTGCCGACACACCGGTTATAGGTCATCTCGTTGATGCCCTCCGGGCTGTGTGTCGTCGCCGCAACCGGACAGACGAGTTCGCACGGCGCCATTTCGCAGTGCTGGCACATGACCGGCTGTAAGTGTAGTGCCAGGTTGGGATCGGTCGGGTCGCCGGCGTAGTACTGGTCAATCCGAATCCAATGCATTTCGCGTTCGCGCAGCACTTCCGCCTTGCCGACGATGGGAATGTTATTTTCCGCCGTGCAGGCGACCACGCACGCCTGACAACCGGTGCAGACGTTGAGATCGACAACCATGCCCCAGGCATAGCCCTCGGTGTAATCGTCCGGCGGTTCAAACAGGGTGAGCTTGCGGGCTTGTGGGTCATCAAACTCGGTGCGGGCGAAGGTCGGATCGGAGAGGTAGTCCGCCAGCGTCGCCTCCCGTACCAGTTGCCGGCGCTCAAACGCGCCGGCCGCTTCGATTTCCCAGTGCATCTGCGTGCAGGCAAGCCGCGCCGTCTCGCCGGTTTTGGTCGCACTGGCCTCCCGCGCATGCCACAGCGCGTCTGCCGTGCGGAGCAGGTTGGCATTGAAGCCGGCCCCGTTGCCGACGCTGCCGGCGCGCTCACGCCCGTACCCAAGGTGAATGGTCAGCGTATCGTCGGGATGCCCGGGCACGACCAGCGCCGCGCCCCGAACTTTGCGCCCACCGACGGCAACCTCAACGACGGCATAGGGATCGGCGTCATGCGTTCGCACGACTCCGAGTGTGGCCCCGGTGCGGGGCGACATGATCACGGCGTTGTCCCAGGTCAACTTTGTTCGGGGTTTGGGCGTTTCCTGCAACCAACCGTTGTTGGCAAAGCGTCCGTCATAAACCGTCGGGTCAGGCCGGAATACAACTTCTAAGCCGGCGGGCGGGGACGGGGGCAAGGTGCGCATCACGTCGGCGACGTTGCCGGTCAAGGCGACGTCCACCGGTTTGAAGGCGGAATTGGCAAGAAAGCCGTCGTGCAGTGTTCGCCGCCATTGTTTGTCAAAGTCGCTCTGTAGCCCGGCGGCATGGCGTCCAATTTGGACGCCTCCGGTGAGGAGTGGTTCAAAAGCCCGCCCGGACTGCAACTGCCCTAGGTTGCGCTGCCAGAAGTTGCGGACAATCTCATCACCGTTTTGGTTGAACTCGCCGAGAAACGCCGCCAGGAGTTCAAGCGGGGACTTCGTTTCGCGGTACAGCGGTGCAATCAGCGGCTGCTGGACAGAGGCTGTGCCGTCGTGGGCGCGGGCATCGCCCCACGTTTCCAGGAAGTGTGAGGCCGGGATATGCCAGTGGCAGCGCGCCGAGGTTTCGTCAAAGTACAGACTCAGGTGAACCGAAAGCTTGACCTTCTGGAGTCCGCCGGCGAAGTCAACGTCGGCCGCCGCCGTGTAGGCCGGATTGCCGTCCAAAATGATGAGTGTTTCGACATCTCCGGCATGCATTTCGGCAACGAGTTGCCGGAAGTCAGCTTCCTGGTCGGTGGGTGCGATTTCGGGTGTGTCGGTGTAAACGAGGGTTTTCCCGACATTGCCGAGCTTGGCGTTGACGGCATGCGCCAGCACATGCAGCGCCGCCGGCTGATAGTCGCCGACCAGAAAGACACTCCGGCCGGCGTGCCCCTGGAGGTCTTTCACGAGCGTTTCGACAAACTTGGCATGGGCAGCTGGCGGTTGTGCCGGGCGGCCAGTTTCAACACCGAGTCCGACGGCGACGGCATTGGCAATTTCAATTAGTTCGCTCGGGCGGACGGCAATGCGGTGATCGGCCACCGTCCCGGTCGCCGTCGGCGTACACTCCACCATGTAGAGGCGTGACATGTGTTGGGTCGCCTCCTGGCCAAGGCGTGCACGCCGGCGGCGGCTGAAGTCCTGGGCGTAGCGGATGTGACCGGGGCCGGTCGCCAGGAAATCGGCGTCAAAGGCCGCCACAATGTCGGCGGCCTCAAACCGATACTGCGTTGCAACAACGCGGCCAAAGGCAAGTTTTGCGCCGGCGCGGGCGGCGTCGCGGTTGTACGGCTCGTACTGTACCCACCTAGCTTTTGGAAAGTCGCTCAGCACACGCCGCAGTTGGGCGCCGAGCGTCGGCGAAACGACGGTTTCGGTCACAATGCGCAATCCGGCCCCTTGGTTGGCGCGGTGTTGGTCGAGGACTTTGCGCAGGTCGCGCAAAAACATGTCGTAGGGGCGGGCATCGCCGTAGTAGCGCGTGGTCTGGGAACGCTCCGGGTCGTAGAGCGTCAGAATGGCAGCCTGCGCGAACAGGTCCGTTGCGCCAAGGCTGGCCGGATGGTCGGGATTGCCCTCAATTTTGGTCGGACGACCCATGTGGCTTTCAACCAGCACCCCTGTGACAAGCGCTCCGAGGCTGAAGGTTGAGGCGTAAAAGAGCGGCTTGCCCGGCACGATCTCTTCCGGCGCTTTGACATACGGCACAATTTTGCCGTCGTCGGGATAGGCACTGCAGGCAGTCAGTCCGGCTAGTCCGAACGATGCACCCATGATTTTGAGGAAGTGACGCCGGTCGAGGGCATCACCGAGCAGGGCGGCCTGACGGGGGAACGTTGCAACGAGCGCTGCCTGGGCTGCCGGATCGGCCAGCAGGCGCTCAATGCCGCGCCACTGGGCCGGTTCGGGCGTTTCGGCGACAGGCGGTGTGGGGACAGGTACACGTACGGAATGATCGGTCATAGCGTCGCGCTTCAGTGGTGACAAGTCGAGCAGCTCGTGAGTTTGCGGGGTGACTCGATGTTGTATTCCTTGACGAGACGTGCGCCCAGGGTGGCTTGCGTTTCGCCGATGTCTTCCGGTTTCCACGTCATGTTGAAGACTTGATCACGCGGGCGGATGTGTTGGGCCGGATTACGGTGGCAGCTCAGACACCACTCCATCGTGTGGGGCTGGTCTTTGTACACCAGCTGCATTTGGTCTACGCGCCCGTGGCAAGAGACACAGCCGATGCCCTTTTGTACATGGATACCGTGGTTGAAATACACGTAGTCACCAAGGTTGTGAACGCGGTTCCATTCCAGCGCCTGCCCAGATTTCCAGCTCACGCGCACCGGCTCCAGCATCGGCGCACCGAACCAAATTTGCTGATGGCAGTTCATGCAGGTTGACATCGGAGGAATGTTGGCAAAAGCGGAGTGCTCAACCGAGGTGTGGCAGTAGCGGCACTCGATGCCGAGGCCGGCAACGTGGTGCTGGTGGCTGAACTGTACTGGTTGGGGCAGAGCAATGCCCACATTGGTCACATTGGACGAGCGATTAATCTCAAGCAGCAGCCACGCGCCAAATCCGATAATGAACACCGCCCCGAAGATCGAAACCTTCGCAACGGTGTTCATGCTGCGGTGGAAATGTTGAGCCATATCAACTCCCTTTACACCGCCATGGCTGCCCATCGCAGCCACAGCACACGCCGTCCGGCGCACGGGGGACGGACGCCGGGGACAACAGGACGTAGTTCTCTATGCCAGGACGTGTTCACGTTTGTTTCAGGTGGCAACCGAGTCGCCGCATCCCAACTTTCGCCTCACGCGATTGTCTTCGGGGGGAATGGTCACACAATGGACGCTCAAAGAGCGCGGGTTTCGCTTACCGAGCGCAGTGGCATCAGGTGGCGCGGAGGGTAAGGCACTGACCACCTCCAGAGGGGTTGCTTCGTGCGCTACCTCACGAAACGACGCCAATCTAGCGTAACCTTTCAAACATTCCAAGGGGTTTTTTGCAAAAAATCACAGGTCACCAGTCCAGCCGGCGCACAGACGGTACACGCGGCAGTGCGCCTGCCTGCGGGGTGAGTCTTATGCACCGCCCCGGCGGCGGACGGTGAAGTTGTCGAGAATCCGGGTGTAGTAGGCCTCGTAGCGGGCAACAATGTCGTTGGCGTTGAACCGCTCGACCGCGATGCGCCGGCAGGCTGTGCGCATCCGGGCGCGGAGGGCAGCGTCGGTCAAAATGCGCTCGGCGTGCTCAGCCATCGCCTGAATGTCACCGACTTCTGCCAGAAAACCTGTTTCCCCGGGCGTAACCACTTCCGGGAGTCCACCCGTGCAGCTCGCAATGACGGGCACCTCGCAGGCCATGGCTTCCAGGGCCGCCAATCCGAACGACTCCGACTCGCTTGGCAACAGTAACACGTCGGCAATTGAAAGGTAGGTCGCAATGTCCGGCTGCTTGCCGACAAAGTGGACCCGGTCGGCGATGCCCTTCTGACGCGCTAACCATTGTGCCTGGGCCCGTTCCGGCCCGTCGCCCACCATGACCAGTTGCACCGGTAGGTGGCGGCTCAGCCGCGCCGCAATACGGATGCAGTCGGTGGGGCGTTTGACGGCGCGGAAGTTTGAAACGTGAACGAGTACCGGCTCATCGTCGCGGGCGAACGTCGCCCGCAGGGCGGGGTTTTCCACCCGGCGGTAGGCCTCACTGTTGATAAAGTTGGGAATGACCTCAATCGGCGTGTCGGTGCAAATGTCAAACTCACGGCAGGTTTCGGCGCGCAAGTACTCGGAAACGGCCGTCACCCCGTCACTTTGGCGAATGGCAAAGCGTGTAATCGGCAGGTAGGAGCGATCTGTTCCCACCAGTGTGATGTCTGTCCCATGCAAAGTCGTAATGAAGGGAACAGGACGGGTCTCCTTGAGCATCTCGCGTGCCAGAAAGGCACTCACGGAATGCGGAATGGCGTAGTGAACGTGCAGGAGGTCGAGTTCGTATTCGAGCGCGACTTCCGCCATGCGGACGGCCAACGCCAGCGCGTAGGGAGCGGCGTCGAAGAGGGTGTAGTTCGTGGCTTCGACCTCATGGAAGTACAAGTGGTCCGGCCGGGGCGACAGGCGCAGCGGCAAGGTCGCACAAATGAAATGCACGTCATGACCGCGCGCCGCGAGTTCTAACCCAAGTTCAGAGGCAACAATGCCACTGCCGCCGTATGACGAATAGCAGGTAATGCCGATCTTCACAGTGGGAGTTTCTCCACGGAGACGTCCTCAGCTTTGGCGGCACAGGCGGGCGGCAAAAAAGCCGTCTGTTCCGTCCTGGTCTGGCCAGAGGCGTAGAAAGCCCTCACTGGTGAGGGCATCGCCGGCATCAGGTGGGGGGGCAAGCATAAAGTGCCGGTGATGTTTGAGAAAGGTGCGCAGAACCTCTTCGCCTTCGCGGAGCTCCAGCGAGCAAACAGCATAGAGCAGTACACCGCCTGGCTTGACGACGCGCGCGGCGTTCCACAGCAGTTTCGTCTGCAGACCGGCAAATTCGGCTAGCTTACGCAGAGTCAGCCGCCATTTGATCTCCGGGTGGCGGCGGAGCGTCCCCGTTCCCGAACAGGGCGCGTCAACCAAAACGGCGTCAAATGAGTCGGGGAACAACGAAAAAGGCAGCTTCTTGCGTGACCGTCGGTGATCGGCGGTCGAAACCAAGGTCTCCGCGGTGGCGTCGGCCGTGTAGCACCGGGCAATCTGGACGCCGAGGCGCGCAAGATTGCGTTCCATTGCCGCGACCCGGTGGGGGTGCAGGTCAAGCGCTGTAATTGTCCCTTCGTTATGCATTTGTGCGGCGAGCTGAGCCGTCTTGCCACCGGGTGCTGCACACATATCGAGGACGCGCTGCCCAGGGCAAACACCTAACCAGCGTGCAACGCGCTGTGAGCCGGCATCCTGCACGTACACTGTTCCGTTGTCAATGAACGGGCCGAGCACCGCCAGGTTTCCACCGGTCACCTCATAGCCTTCATCGTCGAGGCCGGCGACGGGTTTAAGCTCCAAACCGGCCGCTTCCAACTGCTCCCGGGTTGTGGCCGGGCGTTGGCGCAGGGGATTGAGCCAGACAAACGTCGGCGCCGGCTGGTTGTTCGCGGCCGCAAGGCACGTAGCGCGGGCTTCACCGAGCGCCCGCGCCCAGTGGCTCAGCAGCCAGGCTGGGTGCGATAACTCTGCCTCCCGATCCAGGATGGTGGACGCTTCCGCAGGGGGTGGCGGGGGCAGGATCGTCCGGCGGCGAACGCGCTTGGCCGGGGTCGGCGGGGGCGGCGGTTTCTTGAGAATGCGCCGAGCCGGCGCCAACTGGCTGTTATCAACCCCGCGCTGGCGCAGAATCTCACGGAGAACGGCATTGACAAATCCCGCCCCATGGCTGGTTTCGGAGGACTGCTTGACCAGTTCGACGGCATCGTGCACGACGGCGAACGGAGGGATACGCGTCAAATACAAGATTTGGTAAAGCCCCATGCGCAGCGCCGTTCGTACTGCCGGGTCAAGGGCCGCTAGCTCACGTCCAACATGTCCCCGCAGTTGGGCGTCCAGCTTGCCGCGCCAGCGCAGGACGCCAAGGACAATTTCGGTCGCCAAGCGCCGGTCGGCGTCCAGTTGTTCGGTCAAACCGCTTGGCGCAACGCGCGCAAACGCGGCATCTAACGCTTCATCCGCCCAGGCATCGTCCCTCTCGACACGGATCAGCGCCAGAAAAGCCGCCCGCCGCGCACGGCTAATTGCCCGCGGCTCGGTCGGCACTGTCGTCGGCACAGATAGATTCGGTGATTCTGATGCCGAGATACGCATGCGCATAAGCAACGGTGTGATTTGTCCCGACTACCGGCCGTTCTCTGTTCCCGGCCGACGCAGCTTGTGGCTTTCCGGTTTCGTCTTACTCACGGTTGGCGGGTGGCACCGATCACAACTTCCGATGTTGAACACCGAGATAAAATTATGCCGCTCTGGGGCAAAAGCAGGCAAGGGACCGAGTCGTTGGGCGCGCTCTTTGGGGTCCTTTTCGTTGACTTTCTCAATACGCTCGAAGCCATGGCAGCCGGCGCACGCCAGATTGGCGGGATAGGTTGGATGGCGCCGGAAGGTCGTCTGCACCAGCCGGTCCCAGGCGAGTTTTTCATCGGCAAACGCTTCCGGGGTCTTTTTGCCGCGCTTCGGGCGCGCATCACGCAGTTCCTTCGTGAGGGCCAGGAGGTTTCCATGGCAGCTCTTGCAGGAAAGCGCCGTCTGTTTGGTGGCCGCATCGGGATGCGTCATCGCTTCAAGCGGCGTCACCTTGCCCAGCCCGTTGAGGAACTCGATGGTTTCAAACGGCTTGCTCGGATTCCACTGACGATTGAAAACGGCATGGTGGCTGCCGTGCTGAAACGTTGCTGTGAGCGCCGTATAGCGCGGGGCACGCAACAGACGGCGGTTGGGATCGCGTTCTGGTGGATGACAGCCGGCACAGTGGGTCGCATATGGCTCTGCGGGCTCCCGACCCGTCAGCTCCCTGGCGTTTTCAATGTGGCAGACAAAGCACTCACGATGTGCGGGACGCGACGCATAGACGTTGCGGATGGGCGTCTCCTGAGTCCCCGTCAGCGTCGGCCGTGGCTGAACTTGGTGGCAACTTTCGCAGCTTTCCTTCGCATGCGCCGAGAGGGCGTGGGAGTACAGGACCCCAAACTGGGTTTGGCGGGTTGGATTGGGGAACGGATGAATCGCTTTTGCCGTTTGTCCAACCGGTGGACCGTTGTGACAAATGCTGCACATCACCTGGAGCTGCGCCAGACGGGCGCGATTGCCCGGCGTCACTGTAAAGTCGTGACAACCGGTACAGGCCGAGTGGTTGACCGGCGCTTTGCGCCCGGTAAAGCGCTTCAGGTAGGCCGGCGTCTCCAGTGGGTACGTGCCAAAGCCGTCGGCGCGCACTTCCTTCGGATCCACGAGATGGCAGTAGTTGCAGTCGAGCCGGATGGTCGGCTTGCCGCCATTGAACCGGATCAACGCCTTGTCCACAACCGCGACCTCGCCGGTCGGGTGCTGGTCGTGGCGAAAGATGCCATCCGGTAGGTTGTCTTCCGGCGCCGGTGGATAAATCGGCTCCGTGCTGCCCACTGCTGTCACCGGCGGTTGCTGTGGCGCTTGCTGCGCCAGGCTGAACCAACCGGCACCGAGCAGCACCAGCCACACAAAAGCCAGCTTGATCCACCCTTGCTGAGCCATCTTGCTACCCTCACACGTCGGCCACCGCCGTCGGTGTCCGGGTTGGTTTCACAGGTTCGGATTCGCCGGGAACTTGACAAATGCAATCCGAACGCCGCGCACAATGAGTTGATCGCTCCGAATGTTGGCCGGCGCTTCAAAGCCGGCCGAGCCGAATGCGGCGATAATGTCATCCTGGTCAATACCATCGCCGCTGATGCCGATGCCGCCGACAAGAACCCCGTTTTTGTACAGTGGCACACCGCCGGCGAAAATCTGAAGCCCGTTGCGGAGGTTGGCCGGCGGCCGCCGGGTGACCGGCACGCTCCCTGGATTGACATAGTTGGAGAGAATGTCCACCAGTGATCCGGCAATGAGGTCAAGTTGCAGCCCCGTGTTGAACGGACTCCACACGTTCGTGTTGGTGAAAAGGCGGCTGGCAGTGGAAAACGGTCCCGGCGCGTTCGGCACACAGGGATTTGAGCCGGTGCAGTCAATACCGTCAGGGAAGAACGGACGGTGTAGGTCGCCCAAGCCGCGACAGCTAAAGGCGACCGAGCCGTTGAGCTGAATGCCGTCGGCTGCCGCCCGGCTGACGTAGGCTCCCAACCCGGCGGCGTTGAAAATCGCGCCGGCGTTCGGGTTGCTCATAAAGGCTGCGGAGCGCGCTTTCTGCACGCAGACATCCAGCCCGAAGACCGGGGCGTCAGGCGTTCCGCGCAGCCCCAGGAGGTTGCCGTTGGCATCCACGACGGCCACATTGACTTCGGCAAAGTTGTTGATCGGACGCCGGATGCCGGCGCGGGTCGAGTAAGCCTGCTGAATGGCTTGACTCAGCAGGCGCTCGACTTCGGCGACCGAAAGCTGAGCGCTCGGTACAATAGCGGCAAGCGGCATAAAGATCCGTACCGGACGCCCACCGAGTGTCCCGCAGGTAAACTGGCTACCTGGACCGAGGAACGGCACCCCGGCCCGGGGTGTTGCCTGCGTGCCAAAGGCCGGAATGACCATGAAAGTGCCCTGTGTCGCCAGGTTGACCAACGGTTCGGCGGTTGGTGGGGGGGCATTAACGAAGCGCAACGCAATACCGTCCACCAGAATTTGGTGACCACGAATGTCGGCCGGAGCTTCAAAGCCGCGCGTGCCGGCAACGGCAATGAGTTCTTCCGGCGCTTGGTCGTTGTCCGTGGGGTCTGGGTCAAAGGTGTAGCTCCCGTCGAGTTCGACGCCGATGCCCCCGACGGGTGAATCGCCGATGTAAAGTGGCGCCCCGCCGGCGTCGGCCGACAGCCCCAACGGCAGCCGCGGGTTGATGTCACTGAAGAGCAGGCTCGAGAACTGCACGCCGAACAGCGGCCCGCCCCGGGTAAACGCCACCCCCGGTGGGAAATGCTCCTGGATGATGAAGCTCGCCGTGCGTGGTGTGAAGGCATTGCCCGTCGTAGCAAAAAAGGCACACGTTCCGGCTTTGGAAATGGCGGCCAGCTCACTGGGGATGGCGCGCCCGCCGAGCGGCCCGCCGGAAATCAACGTGCTCGGATTGGCGCCCGTCATCCGAAACACTGCGAGGACATTCGCTTCCCGGTCGGTTACGGCAATCGTGGCCCGAAGGTTCAGGGCCACAGCCCGCGTCACGGCCTGCGTGATGATCTGGGTTACGTCGTTGACAGAGAGTGCGCGTTCGTTTGGTGTTGGACACAGGGGTTTGTTGAGCGCCTGCGTCTGGGGTGGTGGGGTAATGACGGCCTGACTGCCGGCAATGTTGCGCGAGCCGCAGGCAGAGAGCGCCGGCAGGATGGTCGTGAGCAACGCAACGGCGACGCTCGCCAGGCAGGGGAAAGTAGGGCAGCAAAGCGACAAACGGCGCATGGGCATTTCCTCGGAAAGACCGTTTTCGACAACAAGAGCCAAGGTGGCATCCAGCAGACGGTGGCAGGTGCGTGGCACATGACAAGCGGGGATGGTCAGAAATTGTCCGAAAACATACCAAAAGGCGACTAAATTACAACCCGCGACAGAACTGGGAACGATGTCTGCCAGGGCCACCGGTGCCGATGGTCAAGGTCGGTGCCCATCACCGATTGACGCCTAATGAGGAGCGGTCCGGCACAAGACACCCATTCCTTGTCAGACTGTATGTCTGCCCATGCCACGTGACGGCGCTTCCCCAAAAACCACTCAACCAAACCCCGAAATGCAGTAAGTCGCGCAGGGGCAACCAACCGAGATGACGAATGGTGGCGTGATCGCCGAGGACCGATGCCGTCTGCCAGGCCGCAAGAAACCGTAGCGCCAGTCCGATGAGAAGCAGGAGCCAGGCCAGTGCGAGGGTCGGAAAAGCCGCAACAAGTGCCAGGCCGAGCACAAGGGTATGCGTCACCACAAGTCCCACATACCCCCCGAAGCGGGATGTCCGAATGGTGCGCGCCCACCGAAGTTGATGGCTCAGAAGATCGCGCCAGGTCATCCAAGGCACATTGGTTTCAACCACACAGGAGGACAGTCGCACTTCATACCCAGCCTGGTGGGCTAGGTAGCCGAGCAAGTAATCGTCCCCAAGGTGATCGGCTAAACGTTCCAGCCCGCCGAAGGCCGTGATGACCGACTGCCGGGTGGCAATCGTCGCGCCGAAGGCAAAGCTCAACCCTTCCACCAGACGCGCCACCAGTACGCTGCCGATGAAATCCGCGCTGATGCCAAGGCACTCGAAGCGCGCCGGCAAGCCGCGCGAGGCGACGCCCCGGTACAGGCAGGTGACGATGCCCACCCGCGGGTCGCGCAGCGGGCGCACCACGAGCCGGGCGTAGTCGCGCGGCGCCCGGATGTCCGCATCGCTCAGAATCACAATCTCATGCCGCGCCGCGGCTAGGGCGTTGGCCAGATTGGCGACTTTGGGGTTGATCCCCAGTGGCGGCGGCTGGAAAACGCAGGTCGCTGGCACGGCCGGATAGGCCCGCTTCAGGCGCTCGATGATCGCGACCGCGACGTCGCTTGGGTCATGGAGCGCGAAAACGATTTCGTAGTGCGGATAATCCTGCTGAAAAAAGCTTTCCAGGCAGGCTTCCGTATCGCCATCCGCGCCCCGAATCGGCTTGATTAGACTAACCGGCGGCGTGAAGGCGTCGGCAGCGCGCCGCTCCAGGCGCGCGAGACGCCGAAACCAAAGCGTGCCCAGCGTGACAACGAGCTGGTATGCGCAGGAGGCGACGACGAGCAGGGCCAGAAACGCGAAGAGCCAAAGCGCAAAGCCCATGGGTTAGTCTCCAGTGGCGGTGTCGGTCGGTAACATCGGGGGGCTGCCGGTAGCCAGGCGAGGCGCTCGCTCGCTTTCAGAAGAAAAGCTTTCAGAAGAAAAGAAGATAAGCGCCGCCGGTGACAAGCAGCGTGCCAAGCCAGCGCTCGCGGCTCACCCGTTCCTTGAGGATGAACTGCGCGCCGAGCGTGTTGAGAACGAAGCTTAGCGAGGTGGCCGGCTCGACCAGGCTGACCGGGGCGACGGAAAGTGCCGCCAGGAGCGAAAGGAACGCGCCGGTCATGCAGGCGACGCCAAGGTAAAAGCCCGCCGCGCCAAGCGTTCGCCAGGCCAGGGCGCAGGCGTCGCGCCAAGTTTGCAGCTTGCCTTGCCCGACGCTTTTCATGGTTCGGCTGAGCGTGAGGTCGCCGAGCGTGCCGAAAACGACAATGCCGCCAATCAGCGCCGCCGCCACCGGGAGCGAGGCCGTCATAGTCCGGCCTCCGCGGGCGCGGCCGCCCGCTCCGCTTCGGCGCTGCGCGTCACGAGATAGACGCCGACTGCAATGGCCCCGATGCCCAGCCACCGCAGCGCCGAAACCTGCTCGCCAAGCAGCAGCGCGCCCAGCAGCGCCGTGACGATATAGCCCAGCGAAGTCACAGGCAGCACGTAGCTTAGGTCGAGCTTTGACAACAGCGTGAGAAACAGCAGAAAAAACGCGATGAGCAAAGCCAGCCCGCTCAAGAACGTCGCGTCGGTCGCCAGGGTCAGGAGCAGCGCCGCCGCGTCGCGGGCCGCGAGGTGCGCTTCCAGCGCCGGGGCGAGCCGCTTCATGGCCAGCGTCAGTAAAATGTTGCCCATCGAGTTGACGATGACCGAGACGGTGACGAGGGGGTGCAGTTTCATGACAAATCCACGTAAGTCGCCAGCCGGAGATCGCCCTGCTGAAGCCGCGCTTTGACCGCCGGGCTGAGGAGCGCCGCAAGCTCATCCGGTCCCTGAGCGTTATGCGCGGGTAACATAGGCGATGGCGCTTCCGGGTGGCAATAAATTTCATGCGCCAGATCGCGCGTTCCCGCTGCCCATTCGGGTGCCTCCGCGCTGAGGCGATCGAGGAGCGCAAGCCAGTAATCCTCCGTGAAGCGTCCGGTCTCATAAAGCCCATGCACTTCGTCGGCGCAACGCAGACCCTGGCTGGCCATTCGCCGGGACGCGCTGCGCGCGAGCCACCCAAAAATCGCCCAGTGCAGCAGCTTGATCGGCCAGCCGCGCCGGCGAATGGAGAGATTACGCCAGAGGCGCTCGCGCGGCAGCCGCACAAAGCGGACGCCAAACGCCGCGGCGCAGTCAACCAGGGTGGGAAACACGGCCGGGTGCAGGTGAAAGTGCAAATGCCCGTCCACATGGGAGCACCTCAACCCCGTCGTCATAAATCGCTCAAACTGGGCGTGGATTTCGCGGCGCAGCTCGGCCCGGCAGCGGGGGTCAACAAAGTACCGCAAGCCGGCCGTGAATGGATTCGATGCAAACCGCTGCTGCGCATCGACCAGATGCGGAATGGCCGCGGCCGGTAGTACCGACCGACCACAGATGAGCGTTAGATGCAGTCCGACGGCCAAGCGGGGACGTGCTTTAGCCAGCTCAACTGCTTCGTCACAGGCCTCGCCGCCGACCATGAGGCTGCAACTGGTGAGAATACCTTCATCATGAGCCTGAGCAACGGCCTGGTTGACAGCCGATGAGGTGCCGAAATCATCGGCATTGATAATGAGCAGGCGTGATGATCGGTGCCGACACGGAGCGATCCCCGACGTGCTGCCGGTGCTCCGGCGCTCCGCAGCCGTGGGGCGCTCTGGGGACTTTGAAGACCGTCCGGTGCCCATGGCAGGTAGAACCCTCGTCTCCTCTCGCCGCGTCGAACACCCCTGTGGTGTCAAACACCCTTGTGTGTGCCGGCGGTTTCCACCTGGCTGCGGTAATATGCCTGGCGCTTTGAGCGCAGGCGTAAAAAGTCGCGCGCTTCTCTGTACAGCCGTTTCCGCTCAGCCTGGTCAAAGATCGCTTTGCCGACGATCCGAGCGACGATTTTCGGCCGGAAGTAATAGCTGTCGTAGAAATCTTCGACCGCCTTCATAATCTGCGCTTTCGTCAGGCCGGGATACTCAATGTGGGGAAGCTGGTGGCCTTCGTCATCCGTCATGGCGTCTTCCGTCAACCAACCGTTTTCAACCAGGTAGTCGTAGAGTTCCGTGCCTGGGTAGGCATGCGCAATCGAGACCTGGATCGTCTCACAGTCGAGTTCTTTGGCAAAACGGATGGTTTTTTCAATGGTTTGCGGTGTCTCGCCCGGCAGGCCCAGGATGAAGTCGCCGTGAACGACCAGGCCGAGCTTTTTGCAGTGTTTCATAAACTGCCGCGCCATGTCGGTCGTCGCGCCCTTCTTGATATTTTTGAGGATTTGATCGTCGCCTGACTCGAAGCCGACGATGAGCAGGCGGCAGCCGGCTTCCTTCATCGCCTTGAGGGCTTCGTAGGTCGTCGTCACGCGCGCCGTGCACGACCACGTTTTCTTCAGCGGCTTGAGCTTTTCGCAGACTTCAATCGTGCGCGACGCCTGGTAGGAAAACGTGTCGTCGTCGAAGAAAATCTCCTTGAGCTTTGGGAAAAGCTCCCAGGCGCGGGCGAACTCGGCGGCGACGTCGCCGGCCGACCGCTTGCGCCATGGATGGCCGGAAATGGTCTGCGGCCACATGCAGAACGTACACAGCGCCGGGCAGCCGCGCGTTGAGTAGAACGCGACGTATGGATGAAGCAGGAATGGCACGTTGTACTTTGTGTAGTCTAGGTCGCGGGCGTACACTTCGGTCGCCCAGGGCAAGGCGTCGAGGTCGTGAATCGGGGGCCGGTCGGGCGTGCTGACGAAGCGCCCTTCCGCGTCAAGGTAGGAAACGCCGTCAATGTCCGCGAGCGGCTTGCCCAGGGCGAACTCCGTCACGCTGTAGTCGAATTCCTTGCGCGTCACAAAGTCAATTGCTCCGTTTGCCATCCGCAGTGTTTCCTCAGCACGAACAGTGACGTGCGGGCCGACAAAGGCAATCTTGACATGAGGGTTTTGCTCCTTGAACATCCGGGCGAGCTTGAGGTCGTTGTGCAGTCCGGGTGCGCTCGTAAACAAAACGATAAACTCGTAATCTTTGGCAATGGCGAGTGTTTCTTGAAGTCCAATGCCGTGCGGTGGGGCGTCCAGCAGGCGTGCGCCGGGAATCATCCCGGCCGGGTAAGCGAGCCACACAGGATACCAATAGGAGGCGATCTCACGTGTCGCCGGCCAGCGTGAGCTGGCACCGCCGTCAAAGCCCTCGAAAGAAGGTGGATTCAGAAGCAGCGTTTTCATCGGCATAGAATTCGGTCTCTTTTCCAGCACCGCGTGGTTGTGGCGTCGTGGACGCCCGCGACGCGGAAGTTGATGGCACAAGCAAGCTCATGTCTGAGATTGAACAGGGCAGTCGGTGTGTGGGCGGCAGGTCCGTCACTACCCCAGCGTGGTGGCGGCGCAGTGGTGTGGGGCTGGTGCTGCTCTGCCTGAGTCTGATGCCACTGGCCAAGCACAGCGCGCCTGCGACCGTGCCGACCACGGACAGGTCGATCACGGACACCCCTACGCCAGAAGCCCTGGTGGCGCGGATGCGTGAGGTGTTCCATCGGCTCATGGATTACACCTGCCGCTTGGTTGAACGCAACTTCAAGCACACCGAGGCGTTTTCTGAAAGCGACTATGCGTTCAAAAAGCCGCGTTTGATCAAACTCGTCGGACGCACCGGCCGGGCGCAGGGCGCTGTGGTTGTCTTGGGGACAGACGGGAAACTGCGCCTGCGGAAAAACGGTTTTCCCATCCCAACCTTTCTGGTGCGCGAAGCGCTGCAGGATTTTGCTCACAGCGACTTCGGTAGTCTGATTGACGAAATCCATCGCCTGCTGATGAACGGCGCGCCGGCGAGCGTCCTGACCCGTGGGGATGCCTACGCGCTGCGGTTGGTAAACGGACGCACCGTCCGGCTCTATGTGGTGGATGCTAAGCTGGGTTTGCCGGTTGAGTTGATCGCCTTTGAAGATGGTATCCGCGTCAGCCTGACCGAGTGGCGTGACCTGCGCCTCGACGTTGGTCTGACGGAAGAGATGTTTCATCCGTAATGGCCCGCCGGTGCGGCGGCAGTGCCACCAGGCGAGGTTCATATACCCATTCCTAGTGACCAAGCCGCGAGTTGGAGCTTGCCCCGAAGGGTTTTCATGGCTTCCTCAACGGCACTGTGCTCTGATCCGCTGTGCATCTTACAGTTGAGGCAGCGCGGGTCCTGGCGGCTTTCCCAGTAGCTCCAGTCCACCGCGTTCCAGAACGTCTCGAAGTCCTGGAAGTAACCCTCCCCTTCGATCAGGTAGCAGGGCGCTTTCCAGCCCTTTGGCGTGTAGTTGACCGTTGACCAGGGCGCGCAGGGGAGTTCGATCAAACCGGCGGCAAAGTCAAGAAACTTCGGCGTGGCGTTGATTTTGTACTTTTTGGCGAACGCACGGATGGCGCGGAACTTCACATGGATTTGCTCACGATTGAGGAAAATGTCGTTTTTAACGCTTTGGTATTCATAGCCAGGCGAGACTAGAATGCCGTTCGCACCAAGCGTGTCCACCAACTGACAGAGTTGCTCAACTTCCGCAATGTTCGTTTCGCGAAAAACGGTCGTATTGAGATAGACGTTGTAGCCGAGCTTTTTGGCTTTCCGAATGGCGTCAATCGCTTTGTCGAACACGCCCGCACGGTTGGTGACGTAATCGTGCGTTTCGCGCATGCCGTCCAAATGAATCATGAGCAAGAGACGGTCGGTGGGAGGAACAACGCCGAGGAGCTTTTCTTCAAGCTTGAGCGCGTTGGTGCAGAAGATGACGTACTTCTTGCGGGCAAAAAGACCTTCGAGTAGCTCCCGGAGTTCAGGGTACAGGCATGGCTCGCCACCACAGATATTGACAATCGGTGCGCCGCAGGCCTCCACGGCCTCGAAGCACTTTTCCGGCGGCAGGCGGTCGGAGAGCTTGCCGGTGTAACGTTCGGTCGAGCAGCCCAAACAGGCCAGATTACACGTGTACAGCGGTTCAAGCATGAGGACGGTCGGGTAGCGTTTCCGGCCGAGGCGCTTCATGTTGGCGCGGTGGCGGGCTTGCGCAAGGGTGAATCGAAGGGGAAATCGCATGGTGAGTTGGACTGGTTCGTTGGACGCCGGCAGATTGCAGAAGCGATCCACGCGACCGGTGACAAAGTGAGCAAAATGACTCAAAGTCGCCGTTGGTATCACAGGTCACAAGCTGCCGACAATGACAGCTGCCGTTTGTCCGGCGTCTAGACCACGGTTGTAACGCGCCGGCTGCTCCGGAGCCGAACTCGAACGGTCGGTGTCTGACGCGCCCTCTGCATCGCTTGGGAGATGGCGCGTCACGCCGCACCCGTGCCAGTGCGGATGATGGTGTTTAGTGGTTACTTGGTCTGTTCTGCGAGGCAGTCGCTGCGCACAACCAACGGCCGTGATTGGACGATGTAAAGCTGCCCCCGGTAGGTCAGCCACTCAATGTCCTGTGTGACGCCGCCAAACAGCTTCTCAATTGCCCGTGCGGCCTGACCTAAGCGCCGAATCATAGCTGCCGAAAGCACCGGCTGGTTAGGCGTGCCGGCAACTTCCTTCACGCCGCCTTTTACGTCAAAGGTCAGTATGGTCTCATCATCGGCGCGGGTCAGGATGAGCGCCGTATCGCTGTCCGGGCGGTAGATGATCTGTTCCGGTACACGCCGCCCTTCGACCACCGGTAGCCCTAACCCGTGTTTAGCATTGATGTAAATCCCTTCTGTGTCGCGGTGATCAAACGGATTGGTCGTGACGAGGACGCCGGCGCTGTCGGCGTTAATCCCCTCCTGGATCAGGACGGCCGGATACACCGCCAGGTGGTCAATGCGCGCCGCCTCGCGGGCTTCAAACGCCTCAAAGTTCCAAATTGAAGCCCAAACGGTCTTGACAGCCGTGATCAGCGCCTCATCTCCGCGAACATTCGGCACGGTTGTGTACAGCCCGGCGCCACTGAAGTCTGGGAGGTCTTCAGCATTGGTGGAACTACGAACAAACAGCCCTTTACCCCGATACTCACGGTGTACTTTGGACAGAATCATCTTCCGCAGGGCCGGATCGAACGATGCGCTACTGATCAGATCGCGCAATTTGGCCAACTCGACCTGTCGCGTCCGGGGATCGTGGTGGAATTGCTCGTCGTTGAGCAGCGCCAAGACACGCTCCTCGATCCTGTGGCGCTTGGCAAATGCTTTGTAGTGAGCGAAGGGAATCGTAAAGCCGCGCGGCACGATAATGTCGGGAATGCGCGCCTGGGCAACTTCCCCCAGGTTCGCCGACTTGGCGCCGAACCGGATGACATCCTGCGCACGTTGCCGGTGGAGGTCGGTCAGCGCCCGCCATCGTAAATCGGCGCCGGGTAACCGCAGTTCGCGGCTACGCTCACGTTCACGGTCGGATTCAACGATCTGCTCGGCCGGCTCAACCGTAACGCCGTCGTCTGTGACAACCAGCGTCACCCAGCGATTGAGTAAGCTCCGAAAGCGAGCGTCGGCATCCTTGACGTAAGCGTTGGGTATGCCCCACCCCTTTGCCAAGAGATTGAGGTGCGACAGCGGCGCACCGGGCTGGGTCACGAGGATGCCCCGGATGGGGGTTGTCGAAAGCGGTGTTTCCTTGAAGATCACGATGTCTTCGCGTTCAAAGGGCTGCGGCGGTGGCAAGTGTTCCACCAGGCGCAGGATACCTGTGGCGCGGCCGGGGTTGAGCGCCAGAAACGTGGTCTCCGGCAGCGTTGTCTCGGCATGCACACTGGGCACTGTTGGAAGCTGGGCTGCAATTTCCTCGTGCCGGCGCCCGTTGGCCTTGAAGGTCAGGGGGGCAAAAAACGTTGCTGTCAGCCGTGCGTGGGCTTCTGCCAGGAGTTTGGGCGTTAGGAGGTCGCCTTCCCAAAACTCGTAGGTAAAGCGCTCTAGGCGGGGCTGAAACGCTACCGTGCCGAGTAAGAAGCGGCGCTGTTCGTTGGTGTAGTTGTGGCGTAAAAACACGTCTCCCGCATCGAGCGTCAAGTAGATTGCCCGTGCAAAGTCGCTGTGGAAGCGAAACCGTCGCGAATTGGCGTAGTAAACACGCCCGGCCGGACGGTCAATCAGGAACATGACACTCGGCGTCGGGGCTTGCCGGGCCTGGGTGGCAATGCGCGCCAACCGGTCGAAGTCGGCCTGCGTCAGGTACGGGACAAAGTCCGGCGTTTGTGGGTCGTCCGGCGGCAATTGCGCGCCGACCGGCCTGCTGCAGAGCACAACCAACGCCCAAACAAGAGCGACCGTCCATTTGTTGAAGCGACGCATAGCCGCGAGAAGACCAAACAACACTAAACCTTAGGGCGAAAAACTTGGATGCAGTCTGTGCCGGTGATGCAGGGGCCGCCGATCAGGTCAATACAGTACGGTATCGCCGGAAAGACGGCCTCGAGGCATTCTCGAATGGATTTGGGCTTACCGGGCAGGTTGACAATCAAGCAGCGCCCCCGAATACCTGCCGTCTGGCGGGACAAGATGGCGGTCGGCACGGACTTGAGCGACACTGCACGCATGAGTTCGCCAAAACCGGGCAGTAGTTTGTCACAAACGGCAGCCGTGGCTTCGGGTGTCACGTCGCGGGGAGCAGGACCCGTCCCGCCGGTGGTGACGACCAGGCAGCAGCCGTCGTCATCCGCCAGCCGGCAAAGCTCGGCTTCGATCAGGTGACGTTCGTCAGGGACGAGCCGAGCGATCGGCGTCCAGTCACCGGCGATAAACTCGCGCAGGACGGCGACAATCGCCGGCCCTGATTCGTCAGGGTACACGCCCTGACTGGCGCGGTCAGAAATCGTGACGATGCCGATCCGGATATGTGAGCCTGAGGATGTGGAAGCCATAAAGCCGTTTGGTAAGCAAGGCGGTGGTTTTCACCACTCGGCAGGGTACGTTACACTGGTAACGCTCATTTCAACTCTTTGATTCGGATTCTGCCATGTCAAACTTGTTTCGCACTACGTGTATTGCGTTGGTTGCCGTCCTATGGCTTGTCGGTTCGGCCGCGGCTCAGGATGAACTGCCCACCTCGTCGCCGCCTATGGCATTGCCCAGCCCGGCAGTCCGCGCGACGCAGTCCTATGCTGCCCCACTTGGGGACTACGTCATCGGCCCCGGCGATGTGGTGGACATCAAGGTGTACAAACAACCCGACCTCACCGGGAAGTTCCGGGTTGGGGAAAACGGTACGATTGACATGCTCTTTATCGGGCGGCAGCAACTAGCGGGCCTGACCGAGGACGAAGCAGCCGAGGTACTTCGTCAGGCACTGCGGAAGTACTTGCGCCAGCCGGAAGTCAATGTGAGCGTCGTCGAGTTCAACTCACGCGCGATTACCGTTATCGGCGCCGTGCGGTCACCGGGACGCCTGCCGCTCCGCCGTGCCATGCGTCTACTGGATGTCATTGCGCTGTCTGGAGGACTGGTTGAAGATTCCAGTCGCTTTGTCAACATCATCCGTTATGTCTCTCCTCCGGCCGGGCAGTCGCCGACGACCGGTGATGATGTATCGCCTGATGTGGACATCATCTCTGTCAACATTGACGAGATCATTGCCGGCAACACCCAGAACAACATCCTGCTTCAGTCCGGGGACATCGTATCTGTTCCACGGGCCGATGTGGTGTATCTGGCCGGCAATGTCCGGCGACCGGGGCCGCTGACGACGCGCAACCCGATTACCGTGACCCAGGCCATCGCCATGGCGAACGGCCTTGCCGACGGGGCAAAACGCAACGACATCCGACTGTACCGCACCGTGCCGGGTAAACTTGAACGGGAAGAAATCAAAATCAGCTTGGCGTCCATTCAATCTGGGAAACAAAAGGATCTTTTCCTCCAGGCTAACGACGTGCTCTATGTGCCGCACTCGGAAGCCGGTGTGATCAGGTCCAACTTGGCCCGCAATCTGCCGCTGGTGGTGGTGGGGACATTGGTGCCGCTCCTGACCACCGGTTTGATTCGCTAGTCAGGCTCATCGGTCAGGTTCGTCACCCCGGCTTAGGGGGAGAACGTACCTCCCCGTTCACAACACGGCCAGGATTCGCCCGTGGTTAGGTCGCGTTTGAGACACGACTGTTTTGCGACGGCTGTCCCGGCGGTGGCCTATCAGTGTTGCTATCGGCTTCATCTGTGCAGGTGAAGCTCTCTATCGCCTGGTTGTTCTCGCGAGTGCGCACTGTGTGCTCGTCCTCCCCTTGCTTGCCCCGCCTCTGAGGTCTGTGAAATGGGAAAATAGACAGTAACGGGTTGTGAACGGTGCTTCAGGTTGTGAGCCGCATGAGCTACCGGCCGGGCAGTAGCTACCCACTCCGCCGTGGGTGGCCGTTGCCGTCACTCCCCCCCCACCCGGTGCAGCCCGAGTAACGCGACCTGCTATCTCCGTTACTCCTGTGAGCGGCTGATCGGCGGTGGCTTCGTAGTCAGGCGTTGGCGAGATATTCATCCAAGCTACGGCGGATATGGTAGTAGTCCTCCAGTAGCCGATTGGTGTTGACGACAAAGGGGATTTGCGCTGCTGCCGCCTGCTCAATCCGCGCTTCGAGTGCGATGGCTTCCGCCGTGTTAGGTGGCGTTTGTTCTTCTAATGCCATCAGCTCATAGACGTTTTCGCCGCGTGGGTGGTGGTGGTAGCAGTGGGTAACAAACGCCAGGGTTAAGCCGTCTGCAATTTGGTGCACCAGTTCGGTGTCAACGGTCGTGAAGTCGTTGAAGAGGAATGAGTCAGAAGCGACACCAAGGGCGCGCGCCAGCTCATGGATACGATGAACCAGTAATGTGTCCAGTACAACTGACGACGCCCCGGTGTTAGTCATGGCACATTTGTGTCAATCATGAGTTTCTCAGACATAGCGAACAGCAACTTTTGACGGGCGCTCACACCATTGCGGCGTGAAGCCTGCCAGAGTGCAACGGCCTTTGCGTACTGCTCTTGGATTTGAGATGCCTGTCCCTCATGGGCGAGTTGTTCACCCAAAGCACGAATCTGACGTAGCGCACGTTCTTGTTCCTGCCGTGCGTGGATCAGAAGCCGCATTTGGGTCGCCAAATAGGCTTCCAGTTCGGCCGGTGATTGAGGAACAACAGCTGACTCATAAACTTCATCCGCATACTGCGGTAAACCGTTGGGTTGGTTCGACTGTCCTGCACGTTTACCTTTGGTGTTTTTGGCAACGTTGCCGTTGTGGTTACCACCTCGGCGGGGTCTACGGTGTTGCTTCATCGGCACAATGCCCTTCGTGTCGAATGGGTGGAATGTGGGGCGTGGGGCGTAAGGTAGACGGCGTATGCACCTACAAGCTTGCGGTAAGCTGTGCAACCAAGTTCGTGAAAAGCTGGTAACAGCTTGGACTCACCCTAGCCAGAACCGATTGTAATGGTTCCAACCTGCCTGTCAACTTACCGGCCGGAGTTGCAGTGCAAGCGCCGGCCGGACGCACCCTACAGGTTGGTTTGTAAAATGGTCTTGATGCCACCGGTGACCTGATCCACAACCTTGCTGAGAATCTCGATATTTTGTGTGAGCTGGTACATGCGTGCCTGTAACGCCAACAGCTCGCCCTTCGACAGCTCGTGGTCAGAGTTGAGCATTGCCTCAATCTGTTTCCACTGATTCTCCACCTGTGAAAAGCGGGTGAGGAGGTCTGCCGGGCGCTGGTTCGGGTTCAGACCGTGGATACTGTCCCGCAGCACGGAAAGGCGAAGCCGGGCATCGTCAAACTGTAAACCGAAGTCGCCGGCGCTTGGATCGGTGTAACGCTTGATCAGGTCGGCGCGCAGTTGTTCAAGCGTTACACCGGAGACACCACTGCCTTGCTGCAGAACGTTCCCCGGCTGCTCGGACATTTGCTGCAACACCGACTCAAAGGATTTGCTGCCGCCGGCCGAGGTGTTGGTGGGTTGATGCGGGACGCCGGCAGGAACGCCGGCGGAAACGCCCCCAATCTGTCCGCTCATCGTGTTTTCCTTTCCCTCTGTGAATGCCTATATGGAACGCCCAAGGCTATTGACAAGGTTACCTAACTGACCGTGACTAAGACGTACTGAAACCGCTGCTGATTGCCAAGTGAGTCCCAAAAGCGGTTGAACTCACTCTGCGGCATGGTTTGACATCCGGCCGAATAAGTATTGGATGCACCCCCACGGTGGAAATACATTGTCTGGCCCTCAAAGCTGCGCCGATTGCGATCCCGCTCATCGAAGACACCATCGTGATTGGTATCCCGGACAACCGGGCGGCTGGTCGTCGGCATGAGGATGTTGTTGCCGTCAGGCTGCCTGGGTCCGAAATTTGGCCCGGCATTGGCGCGCATGTATTCGTGCGTTCCATCCACAAGGCGCCCTAGGTCAAGGCGCCCATCGCCGTTGCTGTCCACACCCATAGGGCGGCGTGTCCGTCCTGACCAGCCGTCTTCATATTGGCTGCCTGGTTCGGTGTTGGCGCGCAGCTCCGTCACCTGGAATTGCCCGTTTGGCAACTTGCGCAGGGTGACAATCCGATCATCGTACACGCCTTCGCCGTTGTTGGTCCGGGTGTTAGTTGTGGCGCGCAGTCCGAGGATCACAACCCGCCCGGCAGCCAGGTCGGCCTTGGCTTTGTCGGAGCCAAACCGCTGGATGTAGTCGGCGTACAGGGCAAACTTCTGGGCGTTGGACAGGCCTTCTGTGCGCGGCATCCCCGTGCGGCCCGCCGTTGGCGTTCCGGGTGTTGGTGTCGGTGTTCTGGGCGGCGTCGGTTGACTCGGTGTCCGTTGACTCGGCGCATCTGGTGCGTTGCCGGCCGGGATTGTCAGGCGCTGGCCTGGATAAATGCGATTGGGATTGGTAATGCTGGGATTGGCACGCTGAAGCGCTGCCACCGTCGTCCCATACCGCTGGGCAATGCCGGACAGGGTCTCTCCAATCCGCACACGATGCTCGCGTGCGCCGGCCGTCGGTGGGTTGGAGGGGGTTGCGGCCGGGGGCGAAGCCGGTGCCTGCCCACCGTTGCGGGCAATGGCGTCAAAGCGCGTCAGATCATACTGGCGCATCAGACGGTACAACTTTTGCGTGTATGCCGGGTCGGTCGCATAACCGGCCCTGTGGATTTCCGCCGCAAAGCGCCACGGATCGTGAGTGTGCTGCATGGCCGTGGCATAGCGTTGATTGCGGATGAAAAACTGCGCGTGATCGGTAAACGATTCTGCTGCCGAGTTGTATTTGCGGAACTGGGCATTGACGTACACATCGCGCCCGTTGATGACTTCGCGTGTCCGCATGGTGACGGAACCGGCTGGACCTGTGCCCTTGATGCCGAAGTAATTGTTCGCCTGACGTGTCAGGCCAGAACGCCCCCAGTCGCTTTCCAGAATGGCTTGGGCAATCGTCACTGAGGCCGGAACCCCGGTTGTGCGCTGGCTGCGGATGGCGTCGGCGGCAATCGAGTCAATAAAGGCGTTGCCGGTCCGTGGTATCGAGCCGACCGGCGCCGTAGTATTCACTCGCGGTGGTGTCGGTTGCGCTGGCGTTGGTTGGCGCGTCACAGGTGGTTGCGCCACGGGCGGAGTCGGACGCGACGGTGCCGACGTGGTCGGTGGGGTGGTTGTTGCTCCACGTCCGGGAATGTTGACCACTTGCCCTGGAAAGATAAGGTTCGGGTTGCGAATCTGAAGATTGGCTTTGATCAGAGGTGACAGCTCGATGCCGTTGCGGGCAGCAATGTCGGAAAGCGTGTCCCCCTGGCGAACAACATATTGACTCCCGCCTTGGCTTGACGCAGCGCCACTGCGTGTTGCCGGGATGGTCAGCGTCTGCCCGGCGTAAATGAGGTTGGGGTTCTTGATCTGCCGGTTGGCACGCATTAGTGCATCCACCGTTGTCCCATACCGCTGGGCAATACCGGACAGGGTTTCTCCCCGGCGAATAAGATGTTGTGTACCGGTCGAGATGTGTACAGGCGGAGGAGATGGCCGTGTAACGCCGTTGGTCCTTGCCATAGCGTGAGTCTCCATTGGCGGTGATGATGCCGCTTTTACCGGGCATCCATACTGGTTATCGGCAGCGCCGGGGCGATGTTGCGTGCAGGCTGCCCTTTTGGGGCTGTTTTTTTAGCCTATCTTACGTTGGCGTTATGGCGTACAGGCGCCGCAGCCACAGAGCAAACGGACCGGCTTGCTTACCGGCGATCATCAGACCGAGGGTGACCAGGTTCGCTGGTCGCAGAGGTGGGGCCAGAACGCTACGCCCACGAAAGGTTGGCGTAAAATCCACGGCGCTCAACACGCACGTCGCCCAAGCCGTGGTCGGCGGTGTGAAAACCGCGTGATAGGCAATGCCGTCAAAGGCCGCATCGGTTCGCGCCACAAGCTTGTAGGTCTTGCCGTCGCCGCGACACTCGACAACCAGCCGGGCATTGTCCGGTAGCTGGTGCGCCAAGGGACGCGACCGCACCGAAGCAAATCCCCCGTTGTGATCGAGAGAGACTAAACCTTCAAAAACGGCGCTCCCATTGCCGGTTGGCCGCAGTTGCCCGACCGACCGTCCCCCCATCACGGCGTCCCCAATTGAAAACCACGCAGCGGTGCTTTCCGGTTGGGTAAAGTCAAAGAGCACGATCATCATACGGACGGATCAGCGGCTTGAAGGCGCTTGCGCCAGGGCGAAACAGAATATCATGGCGCTTGCCCCGTTCATCCTTGACGGAGACGTTGTTTTTTTGGTCGTGAAACAATTCATAGAAAATAGTCACCAGCGCCTCCACACCGCTGAGTCCGGTCGGCGTCGGCGCTTCGACGTAAATCCAGGTCATATCCACCCGTTGCTCCATCCCGACCCAGAGAAGCCGCAGGTCGCCGCCCGTTGTATGGCGGAGCTTGAAATGTTCCCGCACGTACCCGCTGACCAGCTCGGCGCTGTGCGGTATGCGGTCAAGCTCGATGCGCCGGCGCGCCTTGCGGCTCAGGGCCGATTCAAGGTCATCACTGAAGGTGCGCAGCAAGATTTCAAGAGATTGCGTGTCGGCATTGTACTCAATGGTGGTGAAACTGGCGTGAAACTTGTGGGCAACCGCTGCCCTGGTGCCGGATGCCGACCACAAAGCGAACAAGAACATGCGACGGGAAAGCATAGCAAGGTCGATATCGAGTAGGTTTGGCAAAGCGCACCGCCGTAGGGCAAACGCGCTTCTGAGTACGATGATAACCCTTGAGGTCGGTCGGATGCCTCACCGCTTACCTTCATGCCGGCACCAGGTGTCAGTTTAAGGGGGAAGCCACCCTACTAACAACCCCACACCGGAGCGTCCCCTAACGAACGTATGCAGCTTATGGATGAACGAGGGCGCCAACTAGCTGGCTTTGGTCGGCGGATGATTTGTCGGTATTGACGGTGGATGATACAAGTGAGCAGCGCTGCCTGCCTGCGACAAGGCTAACACCAGGTCAACCCCAGGTGGACTCTCTTCTGGTCTCCTGCGATCTAACTATGACCGATGCCATCCTCGATGTCCCACGTCCACCGCGCCCCGGCGAGGCGTTGGATGCCGATGCCCTCTTCGCCTGTCTCAAGGACCGTATCCCCGGTTTGGTTGCGCCGCTCAGTATTGCGCAGTTTCCGGCCGGACATTCCAATCTCACCTACGCAGTAACCAGCGGCGAACACGAGTACGTTTTGCGGCGTCCGCCGTTTGGTGCCGAACACATCAGGGCCGGCCATGACATGTACCGTGAGTTTCGCGTCTTGTCAGGACTTCACCCGGTGTATGGGCGTGTCCCGCGTCCGGTATGTTATGTCCCAGCCGAAGCTTCACCGTTTGGGGCAGCGTTTTACGTCATGGAACGGGTGCGCGGGGTCATCCTGCGGGCACGTCCACCGGAAGGTTTGGTGCTGGACTCTGCGACCATGCGCCAACTCTCAACGAACTTTATTGACAACCTTGCCCGACTCCACGCGGTAGATGTCAGTGCTGCCCAACTGGCTGACCTCTACCGCGGCGCAGGGTATGTCCGGCGGCAGGTCGAGGGCTGGGTCAAGCGATACCGCGCCGCCCAAACCGACGACCTCCCGGCTGTTGAGAGCGTCATTGCCTGGGTCACGGCACATGTGCCCACAGACAGCGCGGCGACACTCATTCACAACGACTACAAATACGATAATGTCATTCTCGATCCGGACGACATCACACAGCTACGCGCTGTCCTCGACTGGGAAATGGCAACGGTGGGCGATCCACTGACAGATGTCGCAACCACGCTAGCCTACTGGGTCGAGCCGGATGATCCACCGGAAGTCCACGCCATGAGCTTTGGGCTGACGGCTCTGCCCGGCAACCTCACGCGGGCGGAACTCCTGGCGCGTTACGCCGCCGTCAGCGGGCGCGACGTGTGCGAGATGCGCTGGCATCAGACGTTTGCCTATTTCAAGGTCGCCGTAATCGTCCAGCAGATTTACTTTCGTTACGTTCGAGGTTTTACACAGGACGAGCGTTTTGCCCGCATGGGAGCGATGGCCCGCTTATTTGCCGAACTCGCCCGGCAAACCGCCGGTTGTGGTCTCTAAGTCCCCCCCTCGAGAGGTGCATGGGCAGCGAAAACGCCCTGCTTCACGCGGTCCTGAAGACAATCGGCGGGCTACCCCTTGGCTTTGACGCAGACGAAAGCCAAGGGGTGGCTGCCTGGCACCAACCGGCAGTCCCAATAGGGCGCTTGCTACGGCGTGACACCTTTCCTACGTGTGGCAACCCAGGTTCCGGCATAGCCTGAAATGTCAAACTCACCCTGCATGGTGTCGTCTTTGAGCTTGCCCTTGAACTCAAACTCCATGCCCTGGTAGTTACCTTTGAGCGTGACATTGCCCTCTTCATCGACTGCAATGGCCGTGATGGACACGCCGATCTGATCCGTTGATTCGCAAGCTAACTGTCCCTCAGCGTCGCGTGTGACCCTTAACATAACCGGAAAGATTCCGGCCCCCGTTACGGTGATTTCCATATCGTACTCACCCTCAATGGCCGGGAGTTTTTTCGGTTCATCCGCTGTCCACGCCTTGGCCGCGATGGGCAGCAGCGCCAGTATAAGTCCTAGGTACAGGGCGTAACGCATAGTGCGCATGGTCGCTTCACTCCTCGCGTATGCAGATAGTTCTGTGCTAGACACAAGTATTGACAGGCTAGCATGGCTTTCTCACAGCATTGCGTTCGTCTTGTCACGGGATGCACGGCGCACGCTGCGCAACATTGAATTGCTCTCAGCGATAACCGGAGATAGGGCGCATCTGGTGTACGGCACGCCCTGAGTACCCTGACCTAAGTACCCTGATTCAGAGCGACGGGATCAACGCCATGGCCAACGAGCAGAGTATTCACCGGACCGATCTGGCGCGGATACGACCCGAGGCACTTCTTCGGCAGCCTGCAACCGGACGAACGGTCGGCAAGACGGCTTTTGACACGCGCCTTGAACAAGCCCTGGGAACCGACCCCCAGACGCAGCGCCGGACGCGCGAGGAACTTAAAACGATCGTCATGGCAGTACAGGCGGGTTTTACCGACCCGTGGCAGTTGACTGACCTGATTTTTCAGGCGCGTCATCCCGAGCTGACCGGCGCCGATCTCTCCCAGTCCCCTGAGCTGCTTGACGAATGGAACGACATTAGCGCCCAGCTTGTCCAACCAACACTCAACGAACTGCTGGCGCTGCAAGGGGAGCGGCCGGCGTTGCCGTCCGAGCAGGAAAAACCGGCGCGTGGAATGCCCGGCGGCGGACCCGGTGATGTCCCCCTGCGCGTCCCTGGCAAGGACAAGATGACGGCCGGGGAGTTCGACGCAATTATTGAGCAAGCAGTGGCGCAGTGCCCAGGATTGCCACCGTCGTTGCTCAAGAGCCTGTTGGTGCAGGAATCAGGACTGCGGACGGATGTCGTGAATCAATATGGCTACGCCGGCATTGCCCAGATCGGGCGGCGGGAAGCACGCGAGCTAGGCCTTTCGGTCGGCGTGCCTGGCACAGAGAGCGATGAACGACTCAATCCGAGTCTGGCCATTCCGGCGGCTGCCCAATTGCTCCACATCAAAGCCCAGCGCTTGGCCGAAACGGCGTTTGCACGGTACGGTACGCCGCAGGGAACGGAATACTGGAAGTTTGTCATGGGTGCCTACAATGGTGGGGAAGGAACCATCGCCGTGGCAATGGGCCACGCCTACCGTGACGGCCTGGCCCGCGCCCGTGAAGAAGGTCTTTCAGGACCGGAAGCCGTCGCCTTTGCGCGTGAGTGGGCTACCAAGTGGGAACATCTCTCCATGGGCGGCGAAGACTCACCGTTGGCGTTGGCCGCCGCACGCTACTTCCCTAAACTGGCTGCGCAGAAGTTTGTCGAGATTCGGAACTATCCAGAACAGATTGTCGCTCGCGTCGCGCGCCGCCGTACCGCCGCCGGGTGACGGCTTCTCTGTACGGTGGCGCGAAACGGCATGAGTGGCACGCAGCCATCTTTCCCGAACGTCAATCGCGACGCCCTGATCGAGCAGCACCTGCACTATGTGCGGAGTATTGCCTACGACATCGTGCGCAAACTGCCGCCTAGTGTTGAGGTTGACGAACTGATTGCGTATGGGAACCTGGGCCTGGTCCGTGCAGCGGAAAAATACAACCCGGCGCGCGGCGTGTCATTTGTGACGTTTGCCCACTACTACATCAAAGGGGCAATCTGGGATGAGGTGCGCAAAATGGCGAACTTCGCCCGCCTGGACGGCGGCCGGGTGCGCGCTGAAGCCAACACTACGGACTTTCTCCAAGTCCTGGCAGAGGAGGACACCGGAGCGCCGACGCCAGGCGCGACGTTGGACGACGACATCGCCGAAGCGCGCGCGCAACTCGAAAGTCTAATTCCGATCTACCTGCTGTCGCTCGACCACGAAGAACTCACCATTGCAGACGATCACAGCCTGGATTTTGCCCGTGCGCTAGAACGCGACGACCTCATTGGCCGCATGATGCGGCTGGTTGCGCAACTCCCCGAAGAAGACCGCGCAACGATTGAGGCGCTGTACTTTAAAGGACGGAGTGCGGCCGACTACGCGGCGGAGCTCGGCTTATCGCGCTCGTGGGGGTCGCGCCTGCACGCACGCGCCATCAAGCGGCTGCGTGAAGCCATGCAGCGTGAGGGCTTGCTCAAGACTGACCCCCCTGCCGACTAAGGCCATCGGCGTCACAAGGTGCGCTGTCCCCTGGTGTCATCCGTCCGGTTGCCACCGGAGCGCTGCCGTCTGTCGGCGCCCGGCTCGGGTACTGCGTACCTTCTTGCAGCGGCCCGCGAACTGCTGGCGCGCCCTGGCTTACCTGAGACGGCTTTGGTGCTGCTTTCCGGTTGCTCACCGTGGCAGGCATATGCTACGCCGCCTGACCGGATGGTGCTTGTGCGGCTGCTTGGCGCATTGCGTCAAGCGCACGTTCGCCTGTAGCTAGCAGACTTTTGGTGATTTCACGGGCCCAGGTTCCACCCACGCGGACCTTGAGCCCGATGGTCGGCAGCTTCGTCAGGTAGATGGCGCGCCGCAGGGCGGCACCAAGCGTCCCACCAATGCACATACCAAAAGCATCGGCGCCGGCCTCACCGATGCCGAGTGTGATCATCTCACCCAATCCAATGTAGATGTACGGCAGCTTCGCCCAACCTTCGATGTCGGCGCGGATGTTCCACGCGGCAATTTCCGACTGTCTGACGGCTACTTGCGCCGTTGCCGGCAGCCCTTTGCCGTCATCTGTGGGGAAGTGTGTCGCATCCCCAAGGGCATAGACGCCAGGACGGCTCGATACCTCCAACTGCTGGGTGACACAGAGGCGGCCGTGCGGATCTTTCTCGACCGGTAGGTTGGCCAGCAGTGGATACATCTCAATGCCCCCAGTCCAGGTGACCGTGGCGGCTGCAATCTGCTTGATAGTTCCCTGCTTATCACAGCGGATTTCAACGCCTTCCGGCGTCACTTTAGTCACACCCCAGTCCAGCACCAAATTGACGCGCCGCCGGTGCAGGGCATCGAGGGCCATAGGTTCGAGTCGGTGTGCAACGCCGCGCAGAATACGTTCATTGCGGTCGATCAAATGGATTTCGATTTCCGTGCGGTCAAGCCCGCGTACGCGAGCTTGCTCTGCCAGGTAATCGGCCAGCTTGCAGCTAACCTCGACGCCGCAGGTCCCGGCACCGACGACCAGGAAATTCAGCAGCGCCTTGCGGGTTTTGGGATCGCCGGTCTGTTTGGCACGGTCGAGAACCTGGGCAATGTGTTTCTGGTAGGTCAGGACATGACTGAGGTCATAAAACGGTTGCGAATACCGGTCCGCCCCCGGGACCTGGCGGAAGTTGGGGCGTCCACCGAGCGCCACCACAAGGTAGTCATAGGTGTAGGTAGCATCGCCAACCTGCACTTGCCGTTTGTCGAGGTCAATGCGTTCGATGTTCCCCTGAACAAACTGCACCGGCCGATTGCCGAGAATGTCGCGGTACAGTGGCGCAATTTCCCACACTTCGACTTCGCCCGTGAGGATTTCGTACGCCATGGGGGTGAACAAAAAACGCTCGTTCCGATCCACAAGAGTAATCCGAACCGGACGCGTCCAGGGATAGTTCGAGAGTTGGAAGGCGGTGTTGAGACCGGCAAATCCGCCGCCCAGAATGAGAATGTCAACCGGCGATGATGTTGTGTGAGGCGCAGTCATAAGCGGTGCAGGAGCCTACGTTGAGGAAGTGGCTGGGGAAGGCTTCAGTATCCTAGCCCACCCAGACGTTGCATGACAAAATGAGTCCAAAGCGGTGCGTTCGGGCAACCGGAAGACTACGCTCCGAACGCTTCAAGCACCGGTCTCTGATTCGACGATCCGTGTAATCCGGCTCATCAAGGCCGCATTGTCCAACGTTTGTTGTCCAGAGAAGCTAAAGGCCAGGCGCGGGCCGGCAAGGAGCGCCTCAAGCGCCGCCTGGTCGGTAGCAATGACTTCGCCCTGGACATTTTCAAGAAAGGCTCCCGTGGACTTTCCTTCTGCAAAGGACAGCCGTCCAACCACGCCGTTCTCCAAGATGACAGACAGGACCCCGCTCAGGGACTGCATTGCAATCAACGCCAGCGCCTGCTCGAAAGAAACCTGCGTGAGGTGATTGGGGTTGACCTCAAAGCGGTCTTCCACAAGCGGCGAGCGGCGATGGACAAGTAGCCGGTTTAGGCGATACACCAGTTCGTCCAAACTAAACGGTTTCCCGAGGAAGTCGTCTGCTCCGGCAGAAAGGCCCTGCAACCGGGCTTCAATATCCTGGTAGGCACTTAGAAACAGGAAGGGAATGCCGGCCAATGTAGGGTCGCGTCGTACCATCCGGCACAACTCAATCCCATCCATGTTCGGCATGGCAACGTCGCAGATGATGACGTCGGGGTGGGCTGCAAGCTGGTTGAGGGCTTCGCATCCATCCGCTGCGGACAGGAGTTGATAGCCCTTGGACCGGAGCGCCTGCACAATTGCGTGACGAACAAAGGGGTCGTCGTCAACGACCAGAACGGTCCCTTTCGATGTGGAAACTGCGGGTTGAGAAGGCTGACAAGATGTTGACATACCTGCCTACACTCATCTGGGGCCTACACGGTGGCCGGGATAACCGTTTGTTGTGTTGCTTGTAGCACGGTTGTTTGGGTCCTGCCAAAACGTTGGCTTTAGTTTGTCGCCAGGGGTAATTTTGGCTTGACTTGTCCGGCGGTCAGGCGCAAAGTGAAGAATCAATTGCCACACACAGAAAAAACCTTACTCAAGCCTGCTCTATTGCCACTTGACGGTTAACACCTTGTTGTTAGGTTGCAGTTGTCTTGCAATCGTGTTGGCTCTGGCATTGCTTTGCACGGCTTTCTATGAAACCTTTTCTCAGAAAAGCAGGCCGGACCGGTCTGACGTGTCGTTGCAAGTGCTGCGTCGGTGCCGCGTTGGTCGTTTGTCGTCTCCTGTGTTGTGTGCTGGCCGGGTTGTGGTGGTTGGTGTCACCGGGGTTTGCTCTGGCAGGGGATGGTCAAACCGGATTACAGCATGGAATGCCACTGACCCTGGCGCGGCCAGGGACGGAGAGCTACACCGACCAGGACGGCTTACCGCAGAATTCCATCCGTGCCCTGGCGCGTGACCAGAGAGGGCATCTGTGGGCGGCAACCCAGGACGGCGCCGCCTACTTTGACGGGCAGACGTGGACGGCCGTTTCCCTGCCACACGCCCTTGGCTCTAACTTTGTGACGGCGCTGGCCGTTGCCGGAGAGAGTGTGTGGTTCGGAACGCCGAACGGCCTGTGCCGATATACCGCCGGCACACATCCGGCTCAGCAGTGGCGGATATATTTACCGGGTGAGGGGCGCGCTAACAACATTACGTGTTTGCTTGACGTAACGGAAAACGGCGCAGAGGGGCTATGGGTGGGGACGCACGCCGGTCTCTTTCAGTTTCGTGAAGAGCGCTGGGAACGGTCGAGTTATACCTCGGCTCTGGAAGGGTTGGTCGTCCAGTGCCTGGCTGTGACGCATGGCTCTTCCGGCACGCTGCTATGGGTTGGGACACAGGAGCACGGGCTATGGCGATATGAGTTTGGGACGAATCGCTGGGAGCGCCTCACCATCGCCGAAGGTTTACCTGCCGACAACATTACCTGTCTGGCCGAGAGTCGGAGTACGAAAGGGCTTTGGGTTGGAACGTTGCAGGGGGTGGTGTTGGTCATCGGCTTACGTCCGCAGCTCGGCGGCATTGCCGCTCCGGCGGCGCCGGGGCGGGTGACCGTCAATGCCCTGCTTGAAACAGAAGGCGTGGATGGCTCGCCGATGCTCTGGGTCGGCACGAGCCAGGGGCTGTATTGGCACCACGCCGACCGCTGGCGACGTTTCACCGCACCGCAGGACCTGCCGACCAACATTGTCCGGGCTTTGTTCGTCGGGCAGCCCCGCAGTGGCGGGGTGTGGATTGGGCAGGGTGGCGGCGGCGGCGTGACCTACCTCCACTACGGTGGCTGGTGGTCATTCTCGGTTGCAAATGGCTTGCCGTCCGACATGGCCTGGTGTGCTGCAACGTGGCGTGAGCCGGATGGAAACGAAATGCTTTGGGCGGGGACGCTCGCCGGACTTGTGCGGTGGCAGCGTGGCGTTTGGGAGCCAATCGGCGCTGCGGAAGGGGGTGGACTCAAAGATGTCCGAACCCTGCTGACAACTGGACCGGTGGGGCAGCGGACACTGTGGATCGGCACGGCCGAACAAGGGCTGTGGTGGTTGGCCGAGCGGTCGGCAAGACGCGCCACACAGGTGAAGACGCTGCCCCCGGATGCCCACGTCTATTGCCTCTACCACCCACAGTCGGGTGGCGAATCAGATCGCCTGTATATCGGCCTAGATCGCGGTCTGCGGGTGATGCAGATCGGGACGCAGACCAGTGCGTCGCTTGGCCTCGACGAAGCTGTGTACGCCATTGCAGAGACGCCCGGGCCAGACGGCACACCACGCCTCTGGGCCGGCCTGGATCAAGGCTTGGCCTACCGGGTCGGGCAAGAATGGAAGCGCTTTGAGTCCGGCCTGGGGAGTCGTCTGATGGTCAACGCGCTCCACACCACAGTGGATGCGGCCGGAGCGCCTCGCCTCTGGTGTGGCTTGCAGGGCGGAGGACTGGTCTGTTTGGCGCCGGACGATCCACCCCGCATCGTGGAACGAATCAACACCCGAACAACACCGTCGCTCCCCAACGATGTGGTGTATCACCTGTTTGAGGATGGTCGCCGGCGGCTCTGGGTGACGACAAATCGCGGCGTGGTATGCCTGGCGCTGGACGGCGCACCCGACGGACGAAGAATCCTGAAAAAGTTCACCATGGATGATGGGCTGCCGAGCAATGAGTGTAACTTTGGCCGCGCCCATTGTGACGATCAGGGACGAGCCTGGGTAGGGACAGTCCGGGGACTTGCCGTGCTGGACACGCGCTATGATCTGCCGGAGGATTCCCCGGGAGCGTTGTCAGTTGAGGTTTCGGCGCCGGGTGAGCGGCTGGATGAATTGCTGCTGCCGGCGCTGCAGCGCAACCGTGAACTGAACTGTGAACTGCCGCATACCGTCCGTGATCTTGTGTTTCGATATCAGTTACCGGTTCTGCGGCGCGGTGCCGATATTGTCTATCAGACCCAGTTAGTTCCCTATGACCTTAAACCAACGGCGTGGACGACACGCCCGCACCGCGAGTACTCCAATCTGGCGCCGGGTCGGTATCTGTTCAAGGTCTGGGCCTGTGATCCACAGGGACGGGTGGTCGGTCCGGTCGTACTGCGCTTTGCCATCCAAGCGGCGCCGTGGCAGCAGGGCTGGGCGTATATGCTGTACGTTCTGGCGCTGGCCGGACTAGGCTACGCTGTATATGACTTTCGCGTGCGTCAGATTCGGCGCAACCAGGAAGGGCGGATTGCTGCCCTGCGGCAAGTGTTGGACAGCACGCGCGTCATTAACTCAACGCTCGATGTTGGTGAGGTCCTGCGGAGAATCGCTTCGGAAAGCGCTGCGCTCGTGCGCGGTGAACCGGGTGGCATCGGTTTGGTCGAAAACGGTGTGCTTGTCCTCCGGCATGTCTGGAACGGTGCAGCCTGGGAAGATGCTGCGCTGCATTTCCCCCCTGGCAAGGGGATCGCCGGCAGCGTTGTCGCCACCGGACAGCCACGCATCGTCAATGAGGTGCGGGATTGTCCCGATCTGCTCTACCCGGAGTTGCTGGAAACCTACGGCGCGCGCGGGCTGATGGACGTCCCCATCCGCAATCGCGATGGCGTCACCATCGGCGTTCTTGACATTCGTCGTCCGTTCGGGCGTGAACCTTTTACGGAAACAGACTGCGAGTTGGTCGAGGGACTCACCCATCAGGCGGCGGTCGCCATTGAAAACGCGGCGATTAACCGCCAACTCCGTGAAGCTGCCGAGACGGCCGAGCGCCTCTACCGACGTGAGCAGGAAATCGTCGCTCGGTTACAGGAACTCGACGTGATGAAAAACAACTTCCTTGCCATCACCTCCCATGAGATGCGAACCCCGCTGACGATCATCAAGGGGTACATTGAGGCGCTAGCCGGCGGGATGTTTGACCTGCCAACTGAACGGCAGCAATCGGCACTGCAAACTTGTCTGAAGACCACGAACCGCCTGGCGCGGATTGTCGAAGACATCTTTGAGGTGCTGAAGATTCAGGAAGGCTACCTCGAACTCAACCGGACAACCGTGAATATCGAGGCCATAGTGCGTGAAATTCTACAGGAAGTCAGCGTCTTTACCACTAAGCGCGAGCAGCGGCTGAAGCTGACGGTCAGCGGCGACACGCGCGTTGAAGGCGACGCCCACAAGCTCAACCTGTCGTTACTCAACGTCATTCAAAACGCCATCAAGTTCACGCCCGACGGCGGTGACATCTTCATCAATATTGTCGGCGATACCGAACAGGTTATCATCGAGGTTGAGGATCGAGGGATCGGCATCGAAGCCCAGGACTTGCCCCACATCTTCGAGCGGTTTTACACAGGCCGCGACACATCGCGGCACTCGTCCGGGCGCTTTGAGTTCAATACCCGCGGAACAGGCCTTGGGCTGACCATCGCGAAAAGCTACATTGTAGCCCACGGCGGTTTGATTACTGCCGCCTCTGACGGCCCCGGAAAGGGCAGCCGCTTCACCATCAGTCTGCCGCGTGTCGTGGGAGACAATACGGCTTCCCGAATCACGATGGAAATTGCCAGGATCGGCGCGTAATGCCGGATGGCAGTCGCGCCGTGTACCCACCGCTGCCAGTTGTCGAACGTCGGTTATGTGCGGGCGCTACACGTTGACGACGCCACAACCTGAATTGTTACGCCGCTTTGGCCTGGACAACGTGCGAGTTCCAGTGCGGCCACGCTACAACATTGCTCCGACCCAGTCGGTGGCTGTTGTCTTCAACGATGCCCCGACGACGCTTGATGCAGCGCGGTGGGGGCTGCTTCCGGCCTGGGAGACAGACGCCACACGCCTGCCGCTCATCAATGCGCGTGCCGAAACCCTGCGCATCAAGCCGTCCTTCCGCACAAGCTTTCGCCTGCGCCGTTGCTGGGTGCTGTGCGACGGTTTTTATGAATGGCATCGCAATGCGGACGGGACCACAACCCCCTTTCGCGCCGTTTTGTCCGATGGCGGCCCGTTTGCGCTGGCCGGCTTGTGGGAAGAACGACCTGGGCCCGATGGGATGCCACAGCGCTCCTGTACGGTGATCACGACCCGGGCCAACGCGCTCTTGGCGACGTTGCACGAACGAATGCCGGTCATCCTGACACCGGCCGCAGAACGTGCCTGGCTGACTGAGACCGACCTGAAGGCCCTCGAACAGCTGTTGCAGCCATATCCGGCCGAAGCAATACGCATCTATCCGGTGTCGCGTGCCGTCAATCGCGTCGCCAACGATGATCCAACACTCATCGCACCGGTGACTGTAGAGCCGCGTCAAACAGCTTTGTTCTAGAACGGGTCTGAGGAACAGCATTGACGAACAGCATTGACGTCGCCGGGCGCGGTGACGACGATGGTGGAAATTGGCGCTCCGGCGCGTCATTCCTGTGTCACACTTCGGAGGAAGGTCTGCAATGCTACCTGCTGCGGCTTCGTACTCGATTGCCTCTATACTTGATTACCACGCCGTTCATCGCCCGAATCGAACGGCGGTCATCGCCGGCACAACCCGCCTGACCTATGCCCAACTGGCAGCAGCCGCCAACCAAATTGCCAACGGGCTTCGTGCGCGTGGCATCCGGCCCGGGGATCACGTAGCGCTGTCGTGTCCTAATATTGCCTACTTCCCAATGGCCTTTTTCGGCATTTTGAAAGCAGGCGCGGTTGTTGTGCCGCTCAACGTGCTGCTCAAGCCGCGCGAGATCGCCTATCACCTGAACGATTGTGACGCCAAAGCCCTCCTGTGCTTCGAGGGGATGCCGGAACTGCCGATGGCGCAGATGGCGCAGGCGGCCCTGCCAGAAGCAAAGCAATGTGAGACCTTTGTCCTCATGCCGGCCAATCCCGCTGCCCCGCCGGGTGTTCCCGGTGGACTCACCCTGGCGGCGCTGATGGCCGACCAGCCGACAAGTTGTGACCTGCCGCCGGTCAGTCCGTTCGACACAGCGTTGATGCTGTACACATCGGGGACAACGGGGCAGCCAAAAGGAGCAGAATTGACGCATTGGCAGCTGATCTTGAATTTCATCCATGTCCGTGACGTGTTGCTGCCGACGATGGATGTCCGATTGGAAGCTGAGTTCAAAGTGCTGTCAACGGCACCGCTCTTTCACGCCACAGCATTGATTGCGCAGTTCGGCGTGGTGATGTACGCCGGTGGGACATCGGTGCTGCTCCCGCGTTTCGATCCCAAACAGACCATCGAAACTATGCTCCAGGAGCGGATCAACTCCTGGGCCGCCGTCCCGACCATGTACTGGGCGCTGTTGAACTATGCCAACGAACACAACATTGACGTATCGCCTATCGCCGAAACCTTGGGGATTGCAAACGTTGGTGCCGCTCCGATGCCGGTTGAGTTGATGCGCGCGTTCAGTGAGAAGTTCAAGACGCGCGTGCTGGAAGGCTATGGCATGTCGGAGACCGGCGTGCTGGCGTACAATCAGATTACGAAACCGCCCAAGCCCGGTACGGTTGGGCAGCCGTTGATGGGCATTGAGATTCGGATTCACGATGAAAACGACCAACCGGTGCCGACCGGCACGGTGGGTGAAATTGTCGTCCGTGGCCACTGCGTCATGAAAGGGTACTACAAGCGCCCGGAAGCAACGGCGGAAGCGATGCGCAACGGATGGTTTCACACGGGCGATCTAGGCTTCATTGACGAAGAGGGGTACTTGACAATCGTTGACCGCAAGAAAGACCTCATCATTCGCGGCGGCTACAATGTGTACCCGCGCGAGGTTGAGGAAGTGATGATGACCCATCCGGCGGTATCGTTAGTGACGGTCATCGGTGTCCCGGATGAGCGGTTGGGGGAGGAAGTCAAGGCGTATGTCGTTCTCAAGCCTGGCGCGGCAATCACGGAGGATGAACTGCGCGAGTGGTGTCGGGAACAGATGGCCGCGTACAAGTACCCCCGCTTGATTGAGTTTCGCCGTGAGTTGCCGATTGGGCCGACCGGTAAGGTGCTCAAGCGCGTACTGCGTGAAACGTTGGAAACACCGGCATAACGCGCGTCAGCTCTGGTGAGGACGCCCTGTTACCTGTGTTCCTAGGCACACCACCGCCCGGTTTGGCTACCCTTCCGGTAAGGTAATGGTTTGCCTGCCGGGCGAGTGGTCCTCTCTTACGCGTGACCCTGGTGGCGACGGCCCGGCGATCTGTTCACAACCGTCGCCGACAAGGCCTAGCTTGTCGTGTGAAACTTGACCATGCGCAACTGCCAGTAACTGGTCAGGTCCTTACAACCAAAGTGGCCGTATGGCGCGGATGAAAAACGGCGCTCGCCAGTTTGCCCTGGGATACGGCAGGTGTTGCGTCCGTACACAAGACACCCATAGCCGACAACCTCATCCACGCTCGACCAGATGGAATACCGGTATGCACCTTCGTAGCCGACGCTGAAGTTGAGTTCGGTCAGGAAGGCGGACATCCCGTATGGCCCAAAGCCACCCAGCAGGTAGCCCGGATAGAACCCGTTGGTGTTGCCGCAGGTCGGCGTCGTCGGGCCTGACAAATAACAGTTTGCCAAACCCTGGTTGCCGCCGGCGATGCCCACAAATGTGTCAACGATAGAGGTTAGGCTAGGCCCGAGGTTGTAGCTACCGCCGTCCAGGGCATCGAAGGCCGGTCCGCCCTTAATGGCTTTCCGAGCCAGGGTGACGCCCATCGAATGGGCAATGATGTCCACCTTAGCGGCCCCGGTGTAGGCTCTGACGGCCTCAATGAAGGCGCGGAGACGGGTCAGATACGCCCGTGAGTGGTACTGCTGGGAAGCGAACAGGGCGTTGGCTGGCCCCCAGGTCGTGGCGTACAGCTCGCTCGGCTTGTACCCCTGGGAAAGGAAGTACTGAATCGAGGCGTTCCACCCGCTCTGACCGGGAACACCGGTTCCCACCGCCTTGTCTGAGTTACCGTGGATGAAGATGACCGGCTGATTGATGACGGCATCGGCATCATTTTGCTTGCCGCCATAACTGCCGCCGGACAGATCGGTGCGGGCGAAATCAAAACTGCCATATCCATTGGCAACCAGCCAGTTGCGGAAATGGGGTGTCAGGCCGGATGTAGAGACTTGGGTGGTAGCCGGAGCTACTGCTTTGTCTTTGGCGACCGCTGGCAGGCTTGTCAGGTCGAGAAACGTGCTGAAAAAAAGGCCGACGATGAGTAGCAAGCGATGCAATGACATAGAGCGCATAAGTTTCCCTCAGCTCAGTTGGTGACGCACCCGTTCTGCTTTTGAAATGCAGACCAAGCGTGACAGTTGATCGGCATCTATCCCACCCTAGCAATTTGCGCCGGTTGGTGGCAACGCCGTGAGTGCCAAAAAGGGCCAGTTGCTGCGCGGCCCCTGGTGCACGGCTCATGGGCTTGTGGTCTGGGCACCAGAGGCGGCAGGCCTGACCCCGCCCCTGCCCTGCGCCGTCACCCGGGATGATGCCCAGATGACTCCGGCAAGTTGATGCCTTTTGGGCGGTTGCACCCAATCCCTGTTACAACGCTGTGATAAACTGCGCATAAAAAGTATCCGGTAACATAGCCGAAAGTGGTGGGGCTTGAGCATGGGGTTATTTGAAAGGTTTCGCTCAATGCGTGAGCAAGTGGTTGGCTTGATTACCGACATTCGCCAGCGCCACGACATTGACGAGCTAGAACGTCGTTTGGCAGCAGCCCCAGACGACCCGTTTCTGATGCAGCAACTCAGTGATGCGTATCAGCAGGCCGGCCAGGGACGCCGCGCCATAGAACTGTTGTGTCGGATTGGGGAGCTTTACCAGCGCCAGGGTCATCTTGAGACGGCCGTGGCCTACCTGCGGCGCGCAGAGCGACTTGCCCCCAGTGACGAACGGTCGCGGTTGCTGCGCAGGATGGTTGAGTTGATGGTTCAACTCGGGCGACACGCTGATGCATTTGAGCGGGCACGCCAGGTTGTGGAGCTCCTGCTGGCACACGGCGAGTTGTCGGCAGCGCGCGGCTACGTCGAGAATCTGCCCCAACTAGGTGAGAACGATGCCCGGTACCGTAAGGAGCTGATTGACCTGGTCAATATCAATCGGCAGGAATGGGCATATGGTGCGCGCGGTACGTGGTTGGACGAAGCAAGTGAGCATCCATCCGACCCCAACGCTTTTGAAAAGTTTCGCGAACAGTTTCCGGATCAAACAATCCTGGTGGTGGATGATGAGCCGAGTACGTGCGAGTTGCTGACCCTGTGCCTACGCCGATTGGGGTGTAAAGTGGTGACGGCTGCCGACGGGGAGCAAGCCCAGGAAGTTGCCCTTCAACATCCGCCGTCACTGATCATTTGTGACCTGCTGATGCCACGGATGGACGGGCGGCAGTTTTTTGACTGGACACGTCGCCACCCAACACTGCGCGAAGTGCCTTTTGTTTGTCTGTCGTCGCGCGGCCAGCAAGAGGAACGCCTGGCTGCCTTCGGACGCGGGGTAGAGGATTACTGGGTCAAACCGTTCAGTGCTGTGGAGGTGGCGTTTCGGGTCAAGAACCTGCTTCGGCGGCTGCACCCAAGTGCAGACTTTCGGGGGAAGTTGCAGGAAGTCTCTTTCCCTGAAATCCTACAAATTATCGAGAGCGGCCGCAAAACCGGGATTCTCAAAATTGCCTCAGACGGACGCGAGGCGACGTTGTATATCCGCGAAGGTTGGATTGTGGATGCCGAACTGGACGCCTACCAGGGTGAACGCGTGGCCTATGCCGTCATTCGTTGGTCACGTGGAGAGTTTGCCTTTCGGAGTACCCCCGTGGACCGCGAAGCGCGAATTACCCTTTCAACCCAGCAACTGCTCCTCGAGGCCGTCCGCCGCTACGATGAAGCGCAGTCGTTGCTGGAGTCTGAGCCAGACCTAGACCGTCCTTACGTCGTCAGTGAATCCTTTGCCCGCCTGGTCATTCCTGAGGACTTCACAACAGAAATCAGTTTTCTCAAATCACTGTTTGATGGACGGCGTTCTTTTGGGGAATGCCTACGGATTCTTGAGGATGATTTAGAGTCCATGGTGATGCTTGTTGAACTGCGTCGTGAGGGCCTGCTCGTGCCGGTGTCGTCCACATCGCAGTAGCAGGGCCGGAGAAGCCCTTGCCGTTGCCGCCTCTGGGCACGGGCCGCCGCCGGCGCATCGGACAGTCTACGCCGGGAAGCCTTCTGCTCTCGGTTCACGGCCTCCCTGGCCTACGACGTGTCCCCCGAAAAAGGGGTTTTCCCCCAAAGTCACAGAACCGGGATATAGGATGACAGGGGCGCACAAAGGGGAGCAACCGATGTTCTGTTTCGCCTTAAAGACTATCCGAAAAACTATCCGAAAAACTATCCGCGACTATCCGGGTTGCACCGCCTGGGCGCGCAAAAAGGCTTCATAGCGGCGGCGGTCGTCGCGCGGCATTTCCTTGATGTAGATATACACCACCCAGTTCTGACCATCTGGTGCGCGGTGGTAGCGCACGGCAAACCCGTTCATGTGCACCGTGCCGTCCGGGAGATCGACTTCAATGGCGAGTCGGTTCTTGAAGGCGACCGTGTGATCACGGATAATATTGAGCTGCCCTGCTTCGATGATCCCGGTCAGGATCCGCATCCCCTGCGGAGAAGCCTCCTGAACACGCCCCGGAATTGTCCGCGAGCGATTCCCGTCATTGTCCGCGTCAATAATCGTTAAGCGCAGCGGCAGGTCGTAAGATGGCAGGGTCGATGTTTTTGGGTCGGTAGGGGACATTGGTGCCGTTGTCGGTGCCATTTCGGTGGTGTTTCGCGCTGTTGCTGCCGCAAAATACTCCGGTTCATCTTGGCGCTGCAGCCACGCCTGACAGGCTGCCGAAACTTCATGCATGGTCTGGGGACGTTCATCGGGTCGCTTGGCCAGCATGCGCTCGACGAGCGCTGCCAGCTCCGGCGGTGGGTGAACGCGCGTCAGCGGCGGCGGCGGCATGTTGGTTTGCATTTGAAGCACCTTGCCCGGCGATTTCGCCTGAAACGGCGGGACACCGGCGAGCATTTCGTACAGGATGACGCCGAGTCCGTAGATGTCCGTTCGGGCGTCAAGTGGCTCACCCAAGCAAGCTTCCGGTGAGGTGTAATACGGCAGGCGGGCGATTTCAGAGCCAGTATTGTCCGTCACTGAACCGGCCAGGCCTTCCTTGAGGCAAGCCAATCCGACGTCGGCGACCTTAACCCGCAAAAGCTGGGTTTCAGCGTCGGCAAAGAGAAAGATGTTTTCGGGTTTGAGATCGAGGTGAAAGACGCCTACAGCATGCGCTGCTGCCAGTCCCTTGGCTGTTTCACCGGCTATGACGGCTGCCCGGCGTGGCGACAGCGGTTGCCGGTTGCGCAACTCCTCACGCAGGTCATGCCCAACCACATACTCGGTGACGAGCACGACGTACCCTTCGTCCAGCGCTATCACGGCGTGGTACGCCACAAGGTTGGGTTCTTGAAGTTGTGCCAACTGGCTCTGACAGGCCTTGAATTGATGCCAACCCTCCGCATTGCCCACCAGGTGCAGCGGTAGGGCTTTGACCAGCACCTGCTGTCCGGCAGCGACGTCCACGGCCAGGTAGACATCGCCCATGCGCCCACTGGTCAGGAGACGCGTAACGCGGAAGCGATCTCCCGGCAGGAGTGTTGGTCCAGGCAAGCCTTTCGTTAACCGTGTGCCGTCCTGGACGCAGAAGCGGGCTACATCCTCATAGCAGGTGAGGCATACTGGACATAGCTGCATCGTCACAACCTCGACAGACAACTGAAGGTGACACACGGCGCATTCTCTGCGCCAGGCCAGGCACCTGAGTCCTATCACGTTGACCGGCGCAGAAAAAGCAACCCCGAGCATCGGCCGCCAGAAGCTCCGGCAAATGGTTCGTCTGTCTTCGGTGAGACCGGGTGCGATTGCCTTGGCTTACTTTGCCTTTTTCGATGCCTTCTGGGCCTTGGCTTCTGCCGTCTCCGTCTTTTTCTTGGCTGACTGTTTCGCCACCGTGTCCGTCGCCGCCAGTGCCTTCTTCTTTTCCTTCTTAGGTGGTGAGGCATCCACAACGGCGTTCTCCACTTTCACCATTGACTGCTTGGTTGTTTTCTTGGGTGGTGGAGTCTCCGCAGCCGGCGCTGCCACGGCAACGTTGTCCACCTGCCCAGGCGCCTCAGCTGCTGTTGCCGGCGATTGGGGCGAGACATGTTTCCGAGCCGTTGATGTTTTGGTCGATTTGGTTTCGGCAGGCGCCGCCGCACTCGGCTGGGTTGGTGTTTGCGGTGTCGTGTCTGGCTTTGTGGCCGCTTTCCTAGCAGCCGCTTTCTTGGTAATGGGCGCTACGGCTGCTTCAACCGTAGCTTTTTGTTCGGCAACGGCTTTTTTGGCGGATGCCTTGGGTTTGGTGCCTTCGGCGGCTTTACTCTTAGTCGGCATGCGGGGCGCTCCTTTCGGCGTTGGGCTTCGGAAACCACAAGATGCTGTGGAGTAATTGTTCTTGTACTCAAGAACGATTACTCCACAACATTTGGTGTATAGGGAGGCCGTTTTTGCTTGTCAATCATTTTCTCTAAACTCGCCAGGCAATCTGCGCTTTCCGTGCGCCGGCGTCACTGCGTTGGAATAAAGAAACGGCCTTGCACGTGCTGCTACACTCCGGGTGCCCCCTAGGCGCAAGGTGGTGCAAGCGCGTTGAAATGTGTTGTTGAAACGGCTTGAGGCTCAAACGGGGAGATGGGAACAAGTGAGTGCGCGGCGACTCGTCTGCCTAACGCTGTGTCTAGCTACGGTCGGTGCGGGGCAAAGCCTCAGCTTTGGCGCCTCCCAGTCGGCGAGCGAGTTCTACAACGACATGGAGTTCCGACGGCAGCGCGACCGCGCCGAGCAGATGCTGGTGGATTTGCGCAAAGCCGGTCAGGAACTTGAGGTGTTGACGCAGCGCATTGCCCGGCGGTTCGATGCCGTCCCGGACGGCAGACACCTCCAGCTTTCCGGTCAAGACCTTGAGGATTTCAAACGCGTTGAAAAACTCGCCAAGCGAGTTCGTGAACTCCACGGCGCCCGGGGAGACGGCGAGGACACCCAGCCGTTGCCGGCCGACTTCACTGCGCGGATTGCTTTACTTGCCCGACTAGGGGTGGAAGTGCGACAAGCGGCGGAGAAGACCTCCCGGCACACGCTGTCGGTGGGGCTCCTTTCCCGGACTACCCGCATCCTCCGCTTGTCGCGAAGCTTGCGCAGTGAGTGCTCGCGTAGTGAGTGACAGGGGCAAGTTGACGCCCCAGGCCCTGAGAGGACACACCCATGGCCTACGACCTGTTTTATCCGGCGCGTCGCCTATGGTTACAGGGCTGGTTGGCGACCTGTGGTGCAGCGTTCCTGCTGCCCGCACGCGCCACGCAGCGCCCGACACCGGCCGATGAAGAAACACTGCGCTTGACGACCGAGCTGGTGCTGGTGAACGTTACCGTCCTGGACAGCAGCGGCCGCTACGTGCACGGCCTACAGCTGGCAGATTTCATGGTTTTTCAAGGCGGCGTCGCGCAGAAGATTGAACACTTCAGCGCCGGAGATGCCCCGTTTTGCGCGGCCGTGATGATTGATACCAGCGACAGCATGCGCACGAAGTTGCGCAGCGCCCAAAGGGCGGCGGCACATTTTCAATCGCTGATTCAACCTGACGACGCCGTTGCCATCTATGCGTTCAGCAGCACCGTTGAACAAATCCAGGCGTTTTCTGCGATCCGCACCGTCACCCCGCAGGTGTGGTCTTTGCGTGCGCGCGGGAAAACACGCCTCTACGACGGACTACAGGCCGTAATCATGGCGCTTGACGCGCGGCCTGAACGACGCCGGGCGATTGTGTTGATTTCTGACGGCGCAGACACGGCCAGCAATGTCCAGCCTGACACTGTGATGCGCCAGGCCGCTCAGGCCGACGTGCTTGTGTATGCCGTGGACCTGTATGACGCCCGGTTTCCGAGCCAGGAGCCAGAAGCAGCGCGTCATGGAGCTTGGCTGATGGCGATGGCAACGGCGACCGGCGGATGCTACATCAAGTCCCCTGGTGGCACCGACCTGACCGCGCGTTTTGCAGAAGTTGTCGAGGAACTTCGCGCACAGTACACCCTTGGTTTTTACCCACCGAACGGCCATGACGGTCAGACGCACGGTATTCGCGTCAGGGTGCGGCGTCCGAATGTGACGTGGCGGGCGCGAAAAAGCTATGCTTGAAAGGCGACACTTGACCGGTCTGTGACGACTGACCTCAACCCATTCCATCACGGTACTGTCCTGGTGTGGAACGTCTGCTTTTTGTGCATCGCGGTACGGCGGTAGAATTCTTGCTTTGCCTGCCGGCTCTTCAGGCAACGCGCCGCCGTTTTCCACAGGCACAGGTGTGGCTGGCCGCGCCGGACTTTGCGTGTGACCTTGCTCGGCTTGCGGATTGTGTGGATGTAGTGCATCCGCTGGGCGCCCACCGTTCGCTGGTCTCTGGCCCTTCGCTTTTCCAATCGCTGCGCGCACTGGTCGTCCTGCGTCGCCATGTCTTCGACGCCGTGATTGGCCTAACCGATGCCATCCCCGAACAGGTCGGCCGGTTATGGCTGCGGGCACACCGGCAGTTGACGCTGCAGACCGATGTTGGGCGGCGTGTCCAGCATGTGACGGATGCGGCGGCAGCGCTTGTGGCGGCACTGGGCGTTCCGAACGTGCCTCCGACGCCACAGCTCCTGCTCCCGCCGCCGGTCCTACAAGCTGAACAGAACAGGCTTGCCAAGCTCGGTTGGCGCGACAATGGGTTGACATTTGTGTTACACCCGACCGTCGGCTTTGCGCCACAGGTCTGGCCTGCCGAGCACATTGTGCCGCTTGCCGCACGGCTCACTGCCGAGTACGGCGCACAGCTACTCATCGTTGAGACGGAAGAAGAACCCGGGCTGACAGATCGGTTCCAGTCCGAATGGAAGCGGTACAACCTCAAGCCGGTGGTGTTGCGCCGGCCGCATGCGGCGCTGTTGGCGGTTGCCTTGGCGCAGGCGTCGGTGGTGGTGGGCAGCAACTGCGCACCGGTGCATGTGGCCGTCGCCCTGCGGACGCCGGTTGTGGTGGTGATAGAAGCGACGGCGGCCGCACGGCTTGCGCCGCGTGGCTCGCTCAGCCGGTTGCTCTACGCGCTGCCGGCGCGTCCCGTCGGTGTGGATGACGTATTTGATGTTGTTTGTCAGGTTATGGCAGCCAGCCGTACCGGCATGCTCTTTGAGGGCAAGGGTGGTAGATAACAACTTGGCACATCCCACACAGACGACCCTTCGGTAGCTGTACGCTGTCGGCCTGACGCTGCTCCAGAGGCCGCAGCCGGGCCATTGGACGTGCCTGTTTCGCTGGCCGACGCCTTTGCCACAACAACAAGGAGAGCCAGGGCAGTGGAGCATTGACTTGGGGCATTCAGAAGTTGTGTTTTCGCCGGTGATCGCATAGAAGCGCGGCATCGAGTTGATCGAAAAGCCAACGGCGAGGTCCTGAAGGTGAGGTAAGAACTATGCCGATCACGGCCACGGTCAATGGCGTCAGGCAGTCCTGTAACGCGCCGCCGGAGATGCCTTTGTTATGGGTGTTGCGCGATACGCTGGGGCTGACCGGCACAAAATACGGCTGCGGCATTGGCCTCTGCGGCGCCTGCACGGTTCATGTGGACGGCGCCGCGACGCGCGCCTGCCTCGCGCCGTTGTCGAGCGTTGGGGGGAAGCAAGTCACGACCATCGAAGGCTTGTCGCCAGACGGAACGCATCCGGTGCAGCGCGCCTGGCAGGCGGAGGATGTGGCGCAGTGCGGCTACTGTCAGCCCGGTCAAATCATGGCCGCTGCCGCGCTGTTGGCGAAACAACCCAATCCATCCGATGAGGACATTGCCGCCGCGCTGGTCGGAAACCTCTGCCGGTGCGGAACCTACCAGCGGATCGTCGCCGCCGTCCGGCGCGCCGCCAGGCTTCAGAAAGGAGAAGCGCTGGCGCGATGATCACCAAAGTTTCGCGACGCGAGTTTTTGGCGGGCGCGGCAGTTGCCGGCGCAACGCTGACGCTGGGCTGTCATTTCGAGGCTGACGCCGGTCGCCTTATCGCGGCTGACGCGCCGACGCTCGCCCCCAACGCCTTCCTGACGATTCAATCCGATGGACGGATTCTTATCACCGTGAATAAGACGGAAATGGGCCAGGGCGTGCGAACGGCCCTGCCGATGCTGGTGGCGGAGGAGCTGGATGCCGACTGGTCGCAGGTTGCGGCGGAGACGGCGTCGTTTGACCCATCCAAGTATGGCTTTCAGAGGACGGGCGGGAGCGGCAGCATTCGCGGGGCCTGGGAGCCGCTTCGGCGAACCGGGGCGACGGCGCGCGCCATGCTGGTCGAAGCGGCCGCCCGCCGCTGGAACGTGCCTGCCGCCGAGTGCCGGACATCCAACAGCTTCGTCATCCACCCGACGGAGGCTGCGAAAAAACTCGGCTACGGCGAGTTGGTCGCCGACGCGGCGGCGCTGCCCGTGCCGGACGCGAAAGCTGTCAAGCTCAAAGAACCAAAGGATTTCAAGCTCATCGGGCAGCGCGTGGCGCGCTATGACAACCCGGCCATCGTGACTGGCCGAGCGGTTTACGGCCTCGATGTCCGGCTGCCCGGCATGCGTTTTGCCACGCTGCTCCACCCGCCGGCGTTCGGGGGCAAGGCAAAGCAGGTGGACGACGGCGCGGCGAAAGCCGTGCCGGGCGTTGAGAAGGTGCTTCTGACCGACCGGGGCGTGGCCGTGGTGGCGACCAACACCTGGGCGGCGTTCGAGGGCGCGAAAAAGTTGCGCGTTACCTGGGACGATGGCCCGAACGCAGCGCTGTCGAGCGCCGCCATCCGCGCCATGTTCGCCGAAAAGGCCAAAGCGCCGGGCGATGCGGCGCGCCAGGACGGCGATTTCGAGGCAGCCTTCGCAAAGGCTGCCAAAACGCTTGAAGCCGAGTATGAAGCGCCTTTCCTGCACCACGCCACGCTGGAGCCGCAGAACTGCACGGCGCGGGTCACGGCCGAGCGCTGCGAAATCTGGGCGCCGACGCAGTTTCCCAACTTCGTCATGGATGAAGCCCGCCGCATCACCGGACTCGATGCTGGGCGCATCAAGATTCATGTCACCCTGCTCGGCGGCGGCTTCGGCCGGCGCATCGAAGCCGACTACGCGGCCGATGCCATCGAGGTCGCCAAGCGGCTGGACGGCGCGCCAGTGCAGGTGACCTGGACGCGCGAGGAAGACATGCGGCAGGGCTGGTATCGCCCGGCCAGCTTGCACATCGTCAAGGGCGGCTTGTCGCCCGATGGGCAGCCGGTGGCGCTCCTGCACCGACTCGTCGCGCCTTCGATTCTGGGGCAGCGCCAGTCCGACGGCGGCAAGGGCGTGGATCGCGGCGCCATGTCCGGCATTGCCACGATGCCGTACAGCGTGCCGAACTTCCGCGCCGAGTATGTCCGCGCCAACACGGGCGTTCCGATTGGCTTCTGGCGGGCGGTGTTTGACTCGCAAAACGCCTTCGTCCAAGAGTCATTTCTGGACGAGCTAGCCCATGCGGCGAAAGCCGATCCGGTCGCGTTTCGCCTGCGCCTGCTGGACAAGTCGCCGCGGCTGAAAAACGCGCTCGAAATCGCCGCAAACGCTGCCGACTGGGGCAAGCCGCTGCCCAAGGGCCGCGCGCGCGGCGTGGCGGCGCATGCTTCCTTCGGGGCCTTTTGCGCGCAGGTCGCGGAGGTATCCGTTGAAGACGACGCCCTGCGCGTTCACCGCATCGTGTGCGCCATGGATGTCGGGACGGTCATCAATCCGAGCCAGGTCGAGGCGCAGATCGAGGGCAGCATCGCCTTTGCCTTGAGCGCGGCGCTCTACGGCGCGATGACGATTGAGAAGGGCAGAGTGGTACAGTCGAACTTCAACGACTACCCGTTACTGCGGGTTTCCGAGATGCCCAAGGTGGATATCCATCTGGTCAAGGGCGCCGAAGCGCCTTCTGGGGCCGGCGAGCCGGCGCTGCCGCCGACCGCCCCGGCCGTGTGCAACGCGCTCTTTGCCTTGACCGGCAAGCGCATTCGCCGACTCCCCATCGAGCTGGACGCATGAAGCTGCCGGGAAGCTGGATTGCCGCGCTGTCGCTGCTGCTCTGCGCGGCGGCAAGCCTGGCGCGGGGACAAGCGGCAGCTCCGCAGTATGACTTGCTCATCAGAAAGGCGCGCGTCGTAGATGGCACGGGCAATCCGTGGTTTCGCGCGGATGTCGCCGTCAAGGACGGTCGCATTGCCCGCATTGGGCGGGCGCTGACCGGGACGGCGCGGCGGGTCGTTGACGCCGAAGGGCTGACGCTCGCGCCGGGCTTCATTGACGTTCACGCCCATACTGAGGACATCTTCAGTCATCCTGACGCCGAGAACTTCATCCGCATGGGCGTGACGACGCTCGTCACGGGGAACTGCGGCGCGTCCGTGATTGACGTGGGCGAGTTTCTCAGCCGCTACCGAGAGACGCCGCTGGCGGTTAATCTGGCAACGCTCATTGCCCACGGCTCGGTGCGCGCCAGGGTGATGAAGTACGCCAACCGCGCGCCCACGGCTGATGAGCTGGCGGAAATGCAGCGCCTGGTCGCCAAGGCGATGGAAGATGGCGCGCTTGGTCTCTCAACCGGGTTGATCTACGCGCCCGGCAGCTTTGCCCAGACCGATGAAATCGTCGCTTTGGCCAGAGTCGTCGCCCGATTCGGCGGCGTGTACGCGACGCACATGCGCAATGAGGGCAACGGCGTCCTGGAAGCCATCGAGGAAGCCATCGCCATTGGCGAGCAGGCCGGGCTGCCGGTGGAGATTTCGCACCTCAAAGTCTCTTCGCCACGCCTCTGGGGCAGCAGCGACCGAATGCTGGGCCTGATTCGGGCGGCGCGGGCGCGCGGGCTTGAAGTGACGGCGGATCAGTACGCTTACACAGCCTCCTCGACGAGTCTGGAAACCATGTTGCCGAACTGGGCGCTGGAAGGCGGGCGCGCCGAAGCCGTCAAGCGTCTGGCCGATCCCGTGACGCGCCGAAAAATCAAGGATGAGCTGCTGGAGAGCCTGAAAGCCAAGGGGCGCGCGGACTTCAGCTATGCCGTGGTGGCCTTTTACGGCGCGAATCTCGACTACAACGGCAAGCATCTGGTTGAGATTACGCGCCTGGCGCAGGGCCGCGACGACCTGGACGCGCAGGCCGAGCAGATTCTCGCGATGTATGAGCAGGGCGGTGCCGGCATGATCTTCCACGGCATGCGCGAGGACGATGTCATTCGCATCCTGCGCGAGCCGTTCACGATGGTCGCCGCCGACGCGGGGGTGCGGAAGTTTGGCGTGGGCGTCCCGCATCCGCGCGGGTACGGCAACAACGCCCGCGTGTTGGGGCGGTACGTCCGAGACTTAGGCCTGCTGACGCTTGAGGATGCGGTGCGGAAAATGACCAGCCTGCCGGCGCAGACGTTCCGCCTGGCGGAGCGCGGATTGCTCCGGGAGGGGTTTGCTGCCGATCTCGTCCTGTTTGATGATCAGACCATTCAGGACAAAGCCACCTATGAGCAGCCACATCAGTTCCCGGTCGGTATTCGGATGGTCATTGTCAACGGTGTCGTTGTGCTAGAGGAAAACAAGTTGACCGGGGCGCGGCCCGGCCAGGCGCTGCACCTGACCGGGCAGGGAGGACGTCCATGAGGTCATTTGTTCGAGTCGCACCAGAGGTCGCCGAGGCACTGGCAGAAGGGCGCCCGGTCGTGGCGCTGGAAAGCACCGTGATCGCGCATGGGTTACCGTATCCGGTGAACATCGAGACGGCGCTGGCCATGGAGCGAGCGGTACGGGCGGGCGGCGCCGTGCCGGCGACGATTGGGGTGGTCGGTGGGGTGCTGGTGGTTGGTTTAGACGAGCGACTGATAACGCAATTTGGCGAATCGGCGCAAGGCGGCCCACGGTCTGGGTCGGCTGTGGCGAAGCTGGGCGCGCGCGACCTGGCAGCAGCCGTGGCGCTGGGGTGGGACGGCGCAACGACGGTTGGGGCAACGGCGCGGGCGGCCGCGTTGGCCGGAATTCAGGTGATGGCAACGGGCGGCATCGGCGGCGTGCATCGCGGCGCGGCGCAAACCTGGGACATCAGCGGCGATCTGATGGCGCTGGCGCGTTACCCGGTTTTGGTCGTTTGCGCCGGCGTCAAGGCAATTCTCGACATCTCGGCGACGCTGGAATGGCTTGAAATGCTCGGCGTGCCGGTCATCGGATGGGGCTGCCGAGTCTTTCCGGCGTTTTACACGGCTGACAGCGGCCGCAGGTTGTTGTTTTCAGTAGAACAGATTGACGACTTGGCGCGTGTGTGGGAGGTGGAGCAGGCCTGGAACGGCAAGGGGATGTTGGTGGTGCAGCCCCCGCCGGAGGAAGTGCCCGGCGTTGAGACGGCTATCCAGGCTGCGCTGGCCGAGGCTGCAGCGGCCGGTATGTGTGGCCCGGCCACGACACCTTACCTGTTAGGCAAGGTGAGTGAACTGACTGGTGGAAAAAGTGTGGAGGTCAACCGCGCCGTGTTGCAGCACAACGCCCTGACGGCAGCCGTCATTGCGTCGGGCTTGGGGCGTCGTACCAGGTAGGGGCGGGGCGCGCGTAGGAGCGGTGCCGGCACTGTTCCAAGGCTCAGATTGCCGGCCGCCCGGTCAGAACAGACGCCGATGGGGACAAACCGCAGCGTTCACCGGAGGGGTTATTGGTGCGTGACCCTGCGCCGGCTCCGGCGTCCCGATCGGCGCACAATGTGGCTGCCTGCCCGGTTCTTGCGCCCGGCGCTACGGGTCTTTCTAACGCAGCCAGTACAGCACGATAATGACCGTCAGCCCGTACAGCGCCAGGTTGACCAGTGAAGCTCCATCGTTGAGCAGTGTTTTTTCCGGGCTGCCGCCGAGTTGCCGGCGGTGGATGAGGTACAGGTAGCGAAAAATTCCATACAGGGCAAACGGGACGGTAAAGACGAGTTTGGTCGTTCCAAACTTCGCAACTGTTTCCGGCGCAACCGTGTAGAACGTGTAGCAAACAACCGTCGCCGCCGTCACGATGGCGATCATCTGGTCAAGCAGATCAATCGTGTATTCACCTAGGATGCGGCGGTGTGCCGTTGCACCGTCTTCGAGCAACAGCAACTCATGCCGGCGCTTACCGAGCGCTAGAAAAAGCGATAGCAGCATTGCACAGATGAGCAGCCAGGGAGAGATGGTCACTGCGATGACCTGCCCGCCGGCAACGGCACGGAGTACAAACCCGGCGGCGATACAACCGACATCGAGAATGACAACGTGCTTGAGGCGGAGGGTGTAGGCGACCTGCAGGAGGAAGTACGCCACGGCCGTCCAGGCAAAAGCTGTGGAAAGCCAGAAAGCGACAAGGAGCGACCCGGACGACAATGTGACACAGGCGGCAATGCCGACCGGGATCGGAAGGGTGCCCGAAGCCAGCGGACGGTAGCGTTTGGTCGGATGCGCACGATCACTGTCTAGGTCCAGTAGGTCGTTCAGCAGATAAACCCCACTGCTGAGGAGACAGAACACGGCGCAAGCCGCACAAACGAGGAAAGTTTCGCGCCGATGAAAAAGATTCTGGGAAAACAGCAGCGCCGGAAAGAGTAAGATGTTCTTCGTCCATTGTTGCGGACGCATCGCGTGGAGCAGGGCCAGCGGGATGGCAATGATGGGTGAGGCAATGGCAGTTGGCATAGACCGCAAATGTCGCCAAGAAATATAACTAGGAAATATGGCCGTCGGTACAATCGTCCACCCGGCTCACAGGTGCGTCAGAGATGCTGCGTCGGGGCGGCAAACTGTCGCTCATACAATCGCCGGTACGGCCCCTGAACAGCCATCAGTGCAGCATGAGTTCCGGCTTCCACAATGCGCCCTTGCTCAAAAACCAAAATTCGGTCGGCGCGCCGGATGGTGGACAGCCGATGGGCAATGACCAGGGTTGTTCGCCCCTGCATCAGGGTCGCAAGGGCAGCCTGCACTGCTGCCTCGGATTCTGCATCAAGGGCTGAGGTCGCTTCGTCTAAGAGCAGGATTGGCGCGTCGCGCAATAAAGCACGGGCGATGGCAATGCGCTGGCGCTGACCGCCAGACAGACGACGGCCGGCCTCGCCGATGTGCGCATCATAACCGCCGCGCTCCAGGATAAACTCATGGGCGTGGGCGGCACGCGCCGCGCGCTCGATGGCAACGCGGGTTGCATCCGGCTGCCCATAGGCGATGTTGTCGGCAAACGTCCCATCAAAGAGCATGATTTCCTGGGGGACATACGCCGTCAACCGACGCAGCGCTGCCCGCGTCAGATGGCGGATGTCCACCCCGTCAATGGTGATGGCACCCCGGCCGAGATCGTAGAACCGCAACAAAAGGGCAAATGTCGTACTTTTGCCGCCGCCACTCGGTCCAACCAGCGCCACGGTCTCACCGCGCCGGACGGTGAACGTCACTCGGTCAAGAGCCGGCGTCGTCGCCTGGGGATAGGTAAAAGATACCTCGGTAAACGTCAGCGTCTGCTGAAAGGTCACCTTTGTCAGGGCGTGTGGTGCGTCGGCAACCTGCACCGGTTCATCGAGCAGGGCAAACAACCGCCCGGCAGACACAAGAACCTGCTGATAGGCATGGTAGGTTTGTGTCAACTTGCGAATGGGGTCGTAGAGCCGGACGAGCGCCAACAGCGTTGCGGTGAACGTCCCGGCCGTGAGTTCGCCGGCAGTGATGAGGTGGTGGGTGTAGAAGATCACCCCTGCCCCAACAACGACGCCCAGCAGGTCCAGCAAAGGGGAGGGCAAAAACAACGCGCGTGCTGTCCGCAGATTAAAGTGTCGGAGGCGCTGGACGGCAGCCTCAAAGCGCCTCCGTTCGTAAGCCTCGGCAGTGTACGCTTGCACAACCCGGTAGCCGGACAGTGTTTCCCCCGCCAGCGCCAGCATCTCCTCAATGGCCTGCTGGGTGGCGCGGCCAGCCTGCCGCAGGCAGCGGCTAAAGATGGCGGTCAGCAGCGCCAACAGTGGGACAACGACCAGCGTCAGTAGGGTGAGCTTCCACGAGAGCCACAACGCGAGCGTCAAGAGACAAACCAGGGTAAAGCCCTCGCGGAGGGCATCGGCAAGATACTGCGCCACACCGGACTGAACTTTTTCAACGTCCGTCAGGAGGCAGGTGGCAATTTCGGCGGTTCGGTGACGGTCAAAAAAGGCAGCCGATTGGTCGAGGGTGTGCGTAAACAGCATCGTCCGCAACGTGACCATCACCGACTGCCCAACAGAAGTCAGCAAAAAGTTGGCCGTGAACTCTGAAATGCCGCGCAGCAGGCTAAACCCAACCAGCAAACCGAGCACAATTACCCAGTATGCCCCTCCAGAGGGCAGCCAACGGCTCAGCCGGGGCAACGCCAGCGCTGATTCAGTGAGAAGTGGCGCGCCGGAAGCAACACCAAGTCCGTCAAAAATAGGTTGAATTAGTGCCGTCCGGGCGGCTTCAAAGAGGCCAACTCCGGCAGCGGCCAGGACGGCAAGTGCGATGTGACTCGTGTAAGGGCGCGTGTAGTGAAGGAGGCGCAGCAGGCTGTTCATGCGTTGCAGTAGTATTTTTCAGGTCGCACTGCCCGTGATCAAGGTGGCGCCGGCAGTGCGCCTCCACCTGGCCGAATTCGTCGCAGTACGATTGTCTGTTACCTAGGAGGCGTGCAAAGGAACAATGGCGGCAGTTCTGCACCTTGAACAGAGTGAACTCAATAAACGTTATCGCGTCGAGCGGCATTTGGCGACCGGCGCTGAAACGGAGTTGTTCCTCGCGTTTGACCCCATCACGCGCCAGGCCGTTGTCATCAAGGCGTTTGTTGCCCACTTGTGCCACCTGTCCCCGACGGTCGGGCCGGCGCGTCTGCAGCTGGAAAGATTTCGCCGTGAAGGGCGATGGCTGGACCGTGTTGGCCATCCAAACATTGTCCGGCGGTTGGCGAGTGGGCAAGCACGCGACAAGTCTGGAGTGACATTTGATTATCACGTCCTGGAGTACCTGGCCGGTGGGACGCTAGCCGCGCTGAGCCAGGCGACCGGTGGATTGCCCCCGGCAGTTGCCTTACCGCTGTTGCGGCAGGTCGCTGCCGCCCTCAGCCACTGCCATGCGCTGGGTATCGTCCACGGTGACGTTGAGCCGAGTAATCTCCTGCTGACGGATGACCGCCAAACGTTGAAACTGGCCGATTTCGGTTCTGCTGCTGACGACGAAACACCCGCTGACGGTAAGGTCGTTTCCGATCTGGTGTGTGTGTATGCGCCGCCGGAGTGTCTTGCCGAAGGGCGGCGGGCGTATGCGGCGGCAACCGATGTGTACGGTCTGGCAAAAACGCTCTACGCCGTGTTGTCCGGCGAGCCGCCGGTGGCGTATGTCGGGCAACCGATTGCTGCGTTACCGGCGCAGATGGCGGCTTTACCTCCCGCCGAGGCGCTCCTAGGCATCCTGCGCCGGGCGACGGCAACGCAGATTACGGCACGGTATCCGAGCCTGGCTCTGTTTTGGTCGGAGGTCGAGCGGGTGTTGATGCACCCCTCAGAAGCCACACCGGCAGTGGTGGTGCAATCCGTGGAAACCGGGCGTGACATCCCCGGCCGGCAGACGCCATTACAGGATGCGCCGGGGGGGCAACTCCCGGCAGACGGGGTCGCGCGGTTGGATGCAACCACACCGGAGGCCAGCTTGCCGGCGGTGACGACGACGCGGCTGATCGGCGTGGGCGTTGTTCTCATGATTGTTCTGGTGTTTGTCGGCGGATTGACGGCGCTTTACCGTCTGACACGCGCTACAGTACGCGAACAGATTCGTCCGCGGCCGCTACCGGCTGCCCGGCCTTTATTCAAGGTCAAACTCCTGGCGCCGACCAAAGCTTATGCAGCGCCGACTGAGTCCCTGCGGTCGCACGACTGGCTGGGCGACGTCGGCGCCGGCGTCGAAGCCGATGTCTTGGAAATCAGGGGGAGGTTCTACCGCATCCGACCGCAGCGCTGGGTACGCCGCAAAAGTGAGATCGTGACCGATGGGTGGATCCTCCGTGAGCAGGCGGACGGCGGGCTGTAATACCTGGGAAACCGCCGCCCACAGTTGGTTGCGGCTGCGCGCACCACGCCTTGACAGTCAGGCTCGGTATGACCAACGTGGTCTGACTAGTTGGTGACAAGGAACTGCCGCAGTTTTTCAACGTGCGGACTCACTTCACTGCGCCGATAGTCAATCAGCCCTTCCTCGCGGAACTGGTTCATAATGGTCGTGATGATTTCGCGCGATGTCCCGACCATCTGCGCCAGTTCCTCGTGCGTCAACCGCAGCCGCTCCAGTCCTGAGTCGCTGCTCGATTTGAGCAAGACACGCGCCAGGCGGCGCGTTGTGTTGTCAAAAGCTAGGGTTTCAATCTGCTGCTGGGCTTCCGACAGCCGCTTACAGAACAGCGCGAGCATGTCTAACAATGCCTTTGGATTCTCGCGCAGCATGGCTAGGAAGTCATGCACACGAATCGCCAGGACGCGCGTCGCCTCCATGGCTACCGCCTGATCGCTGCGGCGGTCGTCCACCTCACAAAAACACAACTCGCCAAAAATCTCACCAGCGCGGTGAATGCTGATAATTTTTTCCTTCCCGTCATCTGAGACACGGGTGATTTTGACGCTGCCCGACAAGATGTAAAAAATATGGTCGGCAGGATCGTCCAAGTGATAGATCGTCTCGTTGCGGTGGTACTCCCGCTCACTGCTGACATTCCGAATCTCGTTGAGCTGGCCCTGAATGAACTCCGCAATAGGATCAATCGTGCTCATAGCCGAACCACCTTGGGTATGGTAAGCAGGGACGTCTTCGTGGAGAGTGGCCGTTGCCATTCCACGAACGTGCGAAACGGATGTGTGTCGTGCGGGGACGCCTAACGAACGTCACTGGCGAGGTGGGAGGCTGTCTGCTGTGCTACTCCTTGGATGTCACCGTTGGAAGTTCCTTGCGTTTCACTTCGTCTGTGTCCTCGTTGATGGCCTTTTTGAAGTTGCGGATGCCGGTGCCAAGCCCGGTAAACAGTTCAGGAATTTTTTTCGTCCCGAACAGAAGGACAACAACAAGACCGATCAGGAGGATTTCCCACATGCCGAGGTGCATACAGACAACTCCTATGCGACCGGATGTCACCGGCCAGGGTGAGAGCATACTAAAGAGTGTGTTGGGATACTGTCAATTCAACTCGGGCGACACTCTGATCTAAGCGCCGGACCTGCCTTGTCGCCAGCATCTGCCGTACTGCCTCAAGCAACGTCTGTTCTCGGCTCGAAGGAACAAACACAGATTGGACTCGCACGGCGCGCAGGGGTTGGCGTATGGTTAGGCTCAAGTCAGGTTACGTGCGCTGTGAGTGCCTGTCGGCGGGTTTGCTCAGGCACATTATTTCATCAACCAAGCATCCTTATGAGAAAAATTCGCAAAGCCATCTTCCCCGCCGCCGGACTCGGTACCCGCTTTCTGCCCGCCACTAAAGCCCAGCCGAAGGAAATGCTGCCGTTGGTGGACAAACCCCTCATCCAGTACGGTGTTGAAGAAGCGATCCTCAGCGGCGTCGAACAGGTCATCATTGTGACCGGTCGCGGTAAGAATGCGATTGAAGATCATTTCGACATCTCCTTCGAGCTAGAGCAACTCCTGCGGGAGAAGGGCAAGCTCGATCTGCTCGAGCAGGTGCAGGAAATCTCGAAAATCAACATCTCGTACGTCCGTCAGAAGCAGGCCCTTGGGTTGGGCCACGCCGTCCTGATGGCACGCGATCTCGTCGGCGATGAGCCGTTTGCCGTCATTCTCGGCGACGACATTGTCGATGCCAAAGTGCCTTGCCTACGGCAGATGATCGATGTGTATGAACGGTACGGGCGCTCCGTAATCGGCACGGCGCGGGTCGAGGGGGAAGCCATCTCGCGTTTCGGCGTCCTGGCGGCCGATCCCATCGAGGAGCGGGTCTACAGAATCCGCGACATGGTGGAGAAACCACCCTTTGCCGAAGCGCCGTCCAACCTGGCCATCATCGGCCGGTATATCCTCATGCCGGAAATCTTCGACGTCCTGACCAGGACGCCGAAAGGGGCCGGTGGTGAAATCCAGTTGACCGACGCCATGCGGCTGCTGCTGAAAGATCAAGCCATGTACGCCTATGAGTTTATCGGCGTCCGCCATGACGCCGGCGACAAACTCGGCTTCTTGATTGCCACCGTCGAGTTTGCGCTGCAGCGCCCCGACCTCGGCCCTGAGTTCCGGGCGTACCTCAAGTCACTTGTTTTGTAAGGTTTTGTCTCCTCTGCCCAACCGTTGCGCTCGCCGTGCGTGGGTGGGGGTACAGTTCGGCTGACCTGGGACAATGTTGCAAAATCGAACATTGCTTGCTGCCCTCGGCTACAGTGTGTGTTCCTTGATCCTGGCTGCTTTCTCCGCGCCGAGTCTGCACGCCCAGACGCCCGGTGGGGCAGAGACCAAGAAGCGCCCCATTACCCATGAGGACGTGTGGCTGATGAAGCGCGTCGGTGCGCCTGTGCCGAGTCCGAATGGCCTGTTTGTGGTGTTTTCCGTCGTTGACCCCGCTTACGATCCGAAGGACCAGAGCAGTGATCTGTGGTTGGTACGCAGCGATGGCAGCACGCCACCGCGCCGGCTGACCTTCACAAAAGCGGTCGAAAGTGACGTCACCTGGAGTCCTGACAGTCGGCGCATTGCATTTGTCACGAAACGCGAAGGGGATGAGGTCGGACAGGTCTATCTGCTCGATGTTTTAGAAGGCGGTGAAGCACAGCGGGTTACATCTCTGTCCACGGGGGCCAGCAACCCACGCTTAAGTCCTGATGGCAAGACACTGCTGTTTTCAAGCGTCGTTTTCCCAGGCGCACGCAACGACGCTGACAACCAACGCATCGCGGCCGAGCGAAAGGCGCGGAAATACAAGGCGCGGGTCTATGATGGCTATCCCATCCGGCGGTGGGATCACTGGCTGGAAGACACACAAACGCATGTGTTTGTGCAGCCGCTGAGCGGCAGCGAACCGGCGCGCGACCTCCTGGCCGGCACGAAACTTGTGACCGAGCCGGGCTTTGGCGGCCGGGAAACCAATGCTGCCGACACACTCGATGCGGTGTGGACGCCGGACGGGTCCAGCATCTTGTTCACGGCCACAACCGAGCGCCAGCAGGCAGCCTACGCGCCGGTCGAGACGCACCTGTATGTGGTCAGCGCTCAGGGGAGCGAACCGCGCCAACTGACTCAGAAGGGCCATCGCTATACCCGCCCGGCCTTTGCACCTGACGGACAGACGCTGTACGCCCTGCGCCAGCCGACCACCGAAGGCAAGGTCTATTACCTTGACCGACTGGTGCGCTTCGACTGGCAAACCAACCAAGTCGCCAACGAGACCGTCGTGGCACCGGATTTTGACCGTTCGGTGGAGTCCTTCGGCATCGCGCCCGACGGAAAAACCCTTTACGTCACGGCCGAAGACGCCGGTCACGAAAAGGTTTTTGCTCTGCCCGCGCACGGTGGCGGCGCAGCGAGACCTGTCCTGGAAGTCAAGCTGGGCTGTTACACGAATCTGGCCGTGCCCCCGAAATCCGACACACCACTTCTGTTTGCCAACTGGGAAAGCGCCGTCAACCCAGCTGAGATTGTGCGCATTGATCCGGCGGCCGGACGCCATACGGCACTGACCGACTTCAACGTGGCGGCTGCCGCACAGATTGACTGGCAGCCGCTACAGCACTTTTGGTTTACCAGTCGCGCCGGGCGACGCATCCACAACCTACTCGTCCTGCCGCCTGGGTTTGATCCTGGCCGAAAGTACCCCATGTTTGCCTTCATCCACGGCGGACCGCACACGATGTTCCGTGACCAGTTCTTTCTGCGGTGGAACTACCACTTGCTGGCCCAGCCGGGGTATGTCGTCGTGCTGACAAACTACACCGGATCAACCGGTTTTGGTGAGCAGTTCGCCCAGGCCATTCAGGGCGATCCCTTCGGAACCTGTGGCAGTGAGATTACTGAAGCCGTGGATGCGGTGGCCGCCGCCTTTCCCTATGCGGACGGCGAACGGGTCGCCGCCGGAGGGGCCAGTTACGGCGGTCACCTGGCGAACTGGCTGCAAGCAACCACAACGCGCTACAAATGCCTCATCGCCCATGCCGGGTTGATTAACTCGGAGTCCCAGTATGGAACGAGCGATACCAGTTACTTCCGCGAGCTGATGAACGGCGGCCCTGTCTGGGAGCAGAATGAAACGTGGCGTAGGCAAAATCCGATTCGCTACGCGGCAAACTTTCAAACGCCAATTTTGCTCACGATCGGCGAGAATGACTTTCGCGTTCCGATCAACCAGACGCTTGAAAACTGGACGATTCTTCAGCGTCGCCGCGTGCCCAGCCGTCTGATCGTCTTCCCCGAGGCAAATCACTGGATTCTCCGTGGTGAGGACAACAAATACTTGTTTCAAGAGGTGCATGCTTGGCTAGCAAAGTATTTGCGCTGAAACGTTTTACATGCCGTTCACAGGCAGGTGGTTATCTTCAGGGCATGAAGTTGTTGGTGTCGCGTATTCTATCGGATGTCTTTAATCCCCTTGCCAACGCCGTGGCCGCATTTCTCATTATCATTGCGACCGACGCCAATCACCAGGGAGCAAGCAAACCACTGGCAGCTGCAACGGCAATTTTGTTTGCGGCTGCCCTCCCGCTGTCGGCCCTGCTCGTTATGAAGCGGCGTGGGTTGATTACCAACGTCAACATTGACCGGCGTGAGCAGCGAACGCGCCCATTCCTGCTGGGGATTCTCTGTTACACTGCCGGCTTTCTCTGCCTCAAGCTGTTTCAGGCGCCACGCCTGGCGCAGGGACTCATGTTCTGCTATGCCGTCAATACGGCCGTCATCTTGGCGATTACGCGCTACTGGAAAATCAGCGTCCATGCAACCGGCATCAGTGGCCCACTCGTGGCGCTTTATTACCAGCTTGGGGCAACCGTGTTGCCGTACTTTAGCCTGATCCCGCTCGTGTGCGTTTCGCGCGTTGTCTTAAGAAAGCACACGGTCGGGCAAGTTGTCGCCGGAACTGCCTTGGGGCTGACCGCCACCGCTGCCCAAATCAGCTTTTTGTTCCGGTGATGTGGCGTTGTTGCCTGATGTGGCGTTGTTGCCGCACCGGTGCCTTGTCTGACGGGCATGGCGCCCCGTGTCGGGTTTGCCCCGGCGCACCGGACCCGTCCTGCATCGTGCAAGCCGAAGGAAACCATGATGAACCGTTGCCATAACTTCAACGCCGGGCCCGCTGTCTTGCCTGTGCCCGTGCTGGAACGCATCCGTGATGAGATGCTAAGCCTACCGGGCGTTGGCATGTCTGTTTTGGAAATCAGCCACCGCTCAACGACCTTTGAAACCATCCTGGCGGCGGCAGAAGACCGCCTCCGGCGCTTGCTGAACGTCCCGGATACCCACCACATCCTGTTTTTGCAGGGCGGCGCGAGTTTGCAGTTCAGCATGGTGCCGCTCAACTTTCTCCCGCGAGACGGGAGTGCTGACTACCTCGTCACGGGTAGTTGGTCCGAGAAGGCCGTTGAGGAAGCACGTAAGGTCGGGCGGGTCAACCTTGCGGGGACGACCAAGGCGGAAAACTATGCGCGGATTCCCAAGCCGGCGGAGCTTCGTTTAGACCCGACAGCGGCATATGTGCACTTTACGTCAAACAACACCATCTTTGGGACACAATGGCACACCGAACCGGAGGTAGGCGATGTCCCGTTGGTGTGCGATGCTTCATCGGACTTTCTGAGTCGTCCGCTCGACATCAGGAAGTATGCGCTGATCTATGCAGGGGCGCAGAAAAACGCCGGCCCGGCAGGCGTCACCATTGTCATCGTGCGCGACGATTGGCTCCGACGCATTCCTGATGGACTCCCGACGATGTTGGACTACCGAACGCACGTCAAGCATCGGTCGTTGTACAATACGCCGCCGGTCTTTGCCGTGTATGTGGTCGGGCTTGTGTTGGAGTATCTCGAGGCGCAGGGTGGATTGGCTGTCGTTAGCGCCGCCAACGCGGAAAAGGCCGCGCGCCTCTATGCTGTCATAGACGCCGGGGGCTTTTATCGCGGAACGGCCGAGCGTGATTCGCGCTCGCTGATGAATGTGTGTTTCCGCCTGCCCACTCCTGAGCTGGAACAAATGTTCCTACAGGAGTCGAGCGCAAACGGCTTTGCGGGGCTGGCCGGGCACCGCTCGGTCGGTGGCATTCGGGCATCACTCTACAATGCGCTGCCGATGGACAGTGTGATGGCGCTCATTGATTTCATGCGGGACTTTGCCCGCTGCCATGGGTAAAGACTTCGGGCACAAGGGGCCATGAGTGTCGGGAAGCGTAACTAAACAACAGTCAGTTGACGGTTTGCCAGGGACGATTTAGGCTCCGTACTGGGAATCTTCCGAACTTGAGAGCACGCCCTCCGCGCACCGCGCCGCATCCAAACTGCAGCCGCATTGAGCCAAGGTGGAGTAATGACATTTGACGAAGCTTTAGGCGTACTCAAAAAGCGCGGGCAAAAGATGACGCCGCAGCGGTCAACCGTCCTCCGAACCCTCATGGAGTCTTCCCGCCCAATGACGGCGCAGGAGGTCTACCGGGAGGTGACAAAGGTGCATCCGCACGTCAGCCTGGACACTGTTTACCGCAACCTCACCTTGCTGACGGATGTCGGGTTGGTGCACCAATCAAACCTTCAGAACCGAGATGTCGCACGGTTTGAGTTCCAAGGAGACGAACACCGCCACTACGCTATCTGCCTCAACTGTCACAAAAGCATTCGCTTAGACTGGTGCCCGGTTGAGACGAAGCTCATGACACAGGCGCTGCGCAAGCAGTTTTCTATTGTCAAGCATGCGTTTGAGGTGTATGGGTACTGCGCCGAGTGCCGCTTCCTGCGCTCGGCTTCGGCGTAAAGGTGGCGTAACAGTGTGCTGCGGGCTAAGCAATGTCACGCTACGCAATGTCACTCAACGTCGCGGCCATCGGCCAGCGCCTGGATCGCCGTGGCCTGAATCCGGAGCAAACTGGTCACGTAGCCGTCTTCCCACTCTGGCCCGACAGAAAAGGTTCCGCGAACAACAATCGGCTCCCCATAGCCGCCGACTTTGAGTTGTCCGGCGCGCACCAAGATCATGTGTTGCAGCATCGGCGGCGCCCCAAAGCAGCAGCCGTTTGCCGATTGCGTCAGCAGAAACTCTGTCTGTCCCGTCGGACTGTAGAGCGGCAACGCAAAGCCGGCAATTTCGACCTGTTTGCCGTCGAGCGCCTGTAGCTCAGGTGGGGGCGGGAGTGGCGTGGTCGCGCGTGGGTCGAAAGCATAGTCGGCGTTCTTGATGTAATCAAAGCGCAACCGAATGACATCGCCTGTGACTGCAAGTGGACGCCGCCCGTCTGTGGGTGGGCGTCCTGTGGGTTGCGGTGCCAACAAGCTGCCCAGAACCATCAACACCAGCAGTCCACTCAAGCCAAGATATGGGGCATGGACACGAATTTGCTCGGCTAGACGCGGCATAGGCGAAAATACGGGAGGTGTTATTGGCGAGCCTGCCAGTTGGCGCACGCCGGGGCCTCATGTCTGGAAACAAAGCCGGCGCAAACCAGAACTACGTCAGCTTACTCAGGGCGCGTTCGGCTGCCGCCAGTGTCACCTCGACAACTTCATCGGTGTGTGCCAGTCCCATGAAAGCCGCTTCGTACTGCGACGGGGGCAGATACACGCCCTCGTGCAGCATGGCGTGGAAAAACTGGGCAAACAGCGCCGTGTTGCTGCGCGCCGCTGAGTCCCAGTCCGTTACCTCGTCGGCCGTGAAAAAGATCGTAAACATTGAGCCGACCCGATTGAGTGTTGCCGGGTATCCGGCTTTGTGAATGAGCTTAAGCAGCCCCTCAGCCGCCTTTTTGGCCTGCCGTTCCAGTGTGTCGTACACACCGGGCTGCTGGAGTAGGCGTAGAGTTGTCAGTCCGGCCGCCATTGCCACCGGGTTCCCCGACAGCGTCCCTGCCTGATAGACCGGACCGGCCGGGGCAACCCAATCCATAATGTCTGCCCGCCCACCGTAGGCCGCAGCCGGAAGCCCGCCGCCCATCACCTTGCCGAGACAGGTCATATCGGGGGTCACACCGTACAGCTCCTGCGCGCCGCCGCGTGCCAATCGGAAGCCGGTCATGACTTCGTCGAAGATCAGTACGGCACCGTATTGTTGCGTCAGGTCACGCAAGCTTTGTAAGTAACCCGGTTTTGGAACGACGCAGCCCATGTTGCCGACAACCGGCTCGACAATGACAGCCGCAATGTCATCCGGGTAAGCAGCGAAAGCAGCTTCAACGGCAGCTACATCGTTGTACGGGACGGCAATGGTTTGCTGCGAGATTTCTGCCGGAACACCGGGGCTATCCGGCAGGCCTAACGTGGCAACACCCGACCCTGCCTTGACGAGAAACGCGTCCCCATGACCATGGTAGCAACCGATAAACTTGATGATCTTGCGCCGTCCGGTAAAGCCGCGCGCGACACGAATCGCGGCCATCGTTGCCTCCGTGCCACTGCTGACCATACGGACTTTTTCCACCGATGGCACCAACGAAACAATCAGTTCAGCAATCTCGACCTCTAGCTCCGTCGGTGCGCCAAATGACGTGCCGCGCTCAATGACCGAGTGGATCGCTGCCAAAACCTCCGGGTGCGCGTGTCCGAGAATCATCGGCCCCCACGAGCCGATGTAATCCACATACCGCTTACCATCTACATCAGTAATGTACGGGCCGTGTGCGGAGCGAATAAACAACGGTGTGCCCCCAACGCCACGGAAAGCGCGCACCGGGCTGTTAACACCGCCGGGAATAACGGCACAGGCTTGCTTGAAAAGGATCTCTGAACGACTCGGCCCAATTGTTTCAGTTTCTACGGTCACAGGCATAGTGATTTCGTAAAGTCCATACCTTTGTAGTAGTGGAAGGCTCCACCCTGGTGGTGCGAACCCTTGGCATCACCGACGGTAAACCAAGAAGAGTCCGGTTTCCGCCGCGCTTGTTTCAACGACAGAAAAGCTTTTACCGTCAACCAGGCTGTGAGTCAAACCGACTCAACCCGGTCTTCTTCCTACACTCAGGCCGGCAATGCCGCTGGCGTTCGGGCGCGGCCCTGCATCGCCCTGTCGTCGCTGCAGTGGGTTCCTCCCCCGCTTGCCGATTCTGCCTGCCGAGCCGGCTCCCAACTGCGCCTGCACACACCCGCAAGGACGTGCAGGCGGGACGCCTCCTCAAGAATGCGGTGCAGGCGCGACGCCTGCGCTCCCAGGAGCTGCACCAAGAATGTTGGACTCAAACGCCGGTCAAGGTTACGCTATAGCACGTAGGTTTTATGCATCTTGTTTCAGATGTCTTGCAAGTAACGGTTACGGCAAAGACCGTCGCTGGCTGTGACCAAATTGCCGGCGACGCCAAGCGAGGCGACCAACCGAGTTCCGGGAAGAGCGTGTGAAGCAGTAGGGAACACGGTCTCTGGCGGAAAGCAGGTGGGGTTGTCCTTCGGCCGTCGGTGCGCACGATGGCGTTCGGGTGAGGACGGCTTTGCGGTCGTCAGCGTGAAACGGCAACCTTTTCAGCACGGGGTCACCCTTATGTTCGAGAAAATGTTGTTGGCGACAGATGGTTCGGAAACGGCCCTGAAAGCAGCACAGGCGGCGGCCGAACTGGCGACAAAGACCCAGAGTGCCATCACGTTGCTGTTTGTGATGGAGCCGTTCAATGAGATGGCGTACATCAGCCTGCCCGGCTATGAGCTGGGTATCGATCCGGAAAAGGTTGCGCGGTTTCAGCGGGAATCGGCCAACGCCGTGCTCGAACGGACGGCCGAAGTCCTCCGCCCGAGTGGGGTGCCGTTTCTGATGCGTTATGAGATTGGCCCGCCTGCTGCTACCATCGTCTCGGTTGCTGAGAACGAAGCCTTTGACCTCATCGTAATCGGCAGTCGTGGACGTGGCCCCATTGCCTCCTTTTTGCTCGGCAGTGTATGCGACCGTGTGATGCACCGGGCGCATTGTCCTGTCCTGATCATCAAATAGCTCACCAAATAGCGCGATACCCCGGTCACGACCGCGCCTGCCTCATGATCTGCTTCATGAGAGCTCAGAAGCGCGCGCCGGGGAAGTCGGCGATGTGTGGTCGGTGAAGTCGCCTCTATGACGTTTGTTGAGTCACTACTCCAAACGAAGCGCGCACCGGTGCGCCCCCATCGGCGGGCATACCACCGGGCGTATTTGAGCAATCTGCTCGCCGGCAATTTTCACGTGCCCTTGGTGGTGGTTGAAGCGCCGCCCGGCTACGGCAAAACAACGCTGTTGAGTGCCGTGGCTCACCGTCCAAACGCTCAGGTGGCCTGGTTGGCGCTTGATGCGGCCGATGCAACCCTGAACACGTTCATCGCCGACGTTTGCGCGGCGCTCTACCGTTTGCCGATTGTGACAGACTATCACATTCTTAACCCGAATGACATTCGACCGGCAGTCCAATTCGTCGTCAGCGGCATGCGTGGGTTAGACATCGAAACTTTAGTTCTGGATAACTTCGAGACTGTGGCGGACGCACCGACGGTCAATGCCCTGATTGAACAAACGGCTGCCGACCTTCCGCCGCCAATGCAAATCATCGTCGCTACGCAGCGACCTCCGTTGTTCAAGCGCACTATTCGGGGGCGTGTTGCGCGGCTCGACATTACCGAGGCGGATTTGCGTTTTGACCCGGAAGATGTGGTCCGCTACTTTGCCCAGGTTGCCCGCTATGACATCAGCGGCGATGAAGCCGGGCTGATTGTCGAGCGAACCGGCGGCCAAGCCGCTGCCGTCAACTTAGCGGTCCAGATAGCGCATGGATTGCCTTCCTACTTGCGCATTAACTTTGAGGCGTTGCTGGCACCCACCAGAGAATCGGTGCTGGTTCAACTGTTACGGGAATTTCTTCGGCGCTTGCCGTTCCCGTTCGATGCGTCGGTGCGGCTGCTCAAAGACGGTGACTTGACAACACCTGCCGGGTACGAACTCCATCAGGCACTAGCGGCAGCCAACTGCCTCGTCCACACCCTGGACGACGACCAAACCCTGGTTGTTCATCCGTTGTTGCGGGAGTTGTCAAAACACCTGTAGGGCGACCGGCGGACGCGGGAGATGATTCGGGACAGCGCCTTTCGCTTGCACCAGTACCTTGAAGCGGTCGCCGAAGCCACCCGGCACGAGAAAGTGCTTGAGTGCCAGGCGGGCTTTGAGGTCGTCCGGAGTTCCGGATAACGGTGTATGGGCCTGAAGCAGATCGAGCAACCCGAGTTGTATCAGGTAGTCGGCTTGTCGGGTCAGGTGAACGGTGCGCAAACCGTACGACTTTCCATAGTTGATCAGTGCCGAAAAGTTCACGTCGGCCGTCATGTCCTGCTGCCCAATGGCCGTGAAGACATCCTCTGATACACGGTGGCGGTTGAAGCAGCGAAATGTTCCGGTTGGGCGACCGCCAAGGTGGTCGCCTGTATCGCCGTAGTCAATTGTCACCAGGTATCCGCGCTCCAGGGCTGCTGCCGCTTGCGCCAGCCAGATAACAGCATCAAGCGCAACTTCGCACCGGTCGCCTTCCCTGAGTACGAGTTCACCTTGCGTGAGATAGTCGCGGAAAGCTTGCGGTCGTGTCGGCGCCGCCCATACAAGTTGGAGTTGACCGTCGTGAACCGCTACCAGACCCTCCCGAATGCACCCTTCCCGAACGCCGAGGAAGTGCACGGGCAATGCGTCCACCAACTCATTGGAGAAGATCAAACCGGTAATGGGCGTGGCAGCGAGGGCATCCAGATTGCACCAGACGACGTGCCCTGCAAAGGGGAGCAGGCGTGCCGCTTGTTCGGCTTGCATGACAGGGCTGATTTCGCAAACGACGTAGCGCAGCCCTTGCAAACAGTCTGGCGCTACAGTGCGCAGTTCGGTCAGGATGTCTGCTGCGAGGTCGCCGGTCCCGGCTCCACATTCGACAACGGTGAAATTCGCCGGCCGCTCTAGCGCCTGCCACACGGCCAGAACCTGTCGTGCCAGCAACTGTCCGAAGTGATGGGAAACACTGACGGCAGTGTAAAAGTCGCCCTGGCGGCCAATGCGCTCTCCTGCCGTCATGTAGTAGCCGTACCGTGGGTCGTACAGCGCCAGAGCCATGAAGTCACGAAATGTCAGCGGGCCTCGGCGAGCAATCTGTTCGCGGATGTGGCGCTCCAGAGGGGTCATCGTGTGCTGTGTTAGACGGTGCCCACGGAACGAATCAAGTGGTATGTGCGTGCGCCTTTGCGCAGAACACCGTACTGTCCTCCGATGAGCTGCTCACGGGTGACACGGCTGTACACCGACTCGACGCGCCGATTATTGAAATACAGCCCTCCACCCTCAATCAGACGGCGCGCTTCGCTTTTTGATCCGACCAGTTTGGTTGCTGTCGCCAGGTCGGTGAGCAAGGCGCCTGCGCCGGCAAACAGCGCCGCCGAAACTTCAGTTGAAGGTGTGTCCTGAAAGATGGCCAGTAAGGTAGCCGCATCAAGATCGGCGATGGGCTTGCCGCCGAAAAGGATATCGGTTGCCGCCAGTGCCGTCCGTAATCCGTCCGAGCCATGGACGAACTCCGTGACGGTCGTCGCCAGGGTGCGTTGTGCTTCTCGCGTCTCCGGAGCTGTGGCAACGGCCGCTTCTAGCGCAGCAATGGCTTCAGGGGTGAGAAATGTAAAAGCCTTCAGGTACCGAATGACAACCGCATCTTCCGTGTTGAACCAAAACTGGTAGAACTCATAGGGCGAGGTTCGGTCGGCCGTCAGCCAGACCGCGCCCTGTTCGGTCTTACCAAATTTGCTGCCATCCGCCTTGGTGACGAGCGGGATTGTGAGACCATGAACAGCACAACCCCGCACTCGCCGGATGAGTTCGATGCCGGCCGTAATGTTCCCCCACTGGTCACTGCCGCCGATTTGGAGTGTGCAGTTGTAGCGGTCATACAGTTCAAGGTAATCGCGCGCCTGCAAGAGCATGTAGCTGAACTCGGTGTATGAGATCCCTGTTTCCAACCGGCGGCGCACCGACTCCTTACCGAGCATCATGTTGATCGAGAAGTGTTTGCCGGTTTCGCGCAAGAAACTCAGCAAACGCACGTCACCCAACCAGTCCAGGTTGTTGACAATCCGCGCGGCGTTGGTTCCTGAAAAATCGAGAAATTGTGTCAGTAGCCGTTCAATTGCCACCACATTAGCCGTGATGGTGTCCGCATCAAGTAGTGGGCGTTCGTCTGCTTTGCCGCTGGGATCACCGATCAGTCCTGTGCCCCCGCCGGCCAGCGCCAGCGGCCGATGTCCTGCGCGCTGAAAGCGGACAAGGGTGATCAAGGGCAGAAGATTGCCGACATGCAGGCTGGGTGCCGTTGGGTCGAAGCCGGCGTACACCGTCAAGTTGCGCTGCCTTGCCAGATGCTCCGCCAGCTCGGGGGTGTGGTCTTGGACAAGGCCGCGCCAAGTGAGTTCGTCAAAAAACATGGTCATCCATGCCGGGGAAGGTTGATCGGGCGTCACGGCATTGTTGTGGCGGCCGTGATACTCGCAGACGTCGGTGCCACTCGGCACGCTGCCTTATCTGGGTCACGGACTGTGCTGGATTTCGGCTTGTTTTACAGATACAGGCGTATGTATAGTTATGTCCGTATCGTTGCAACACCATTCACAGCAAACTTGTAGACATCAACAGAAAGGCGCAAACCAAGCGCTAGGGAGTGCAATGGCGCTTATTACGACTAAATCAAGTAAGGATTGCAAGTCCAGCCGCATAGGCAGGATTTGGACATTGTGAGAACGATATGAATTTCAACGCTCCGGGTGAAGTGGCTTGTTCAGTGTGTGGTGCGCCTAATGCGGCAGACTGGCTGTATTGTCAGCAGTGTGGCTCGCCACTGAAGGCCGAATCAACATCGGCAGCGCAGGCAACATCGCCTGGTTCTGCTGTGTCTGGCGCGCGCTCAGTTGAGATTCCACCGACAGTTGTTGTGCCGCCCCCACCGGTCCCGCCGACGATTGTCGCCCAACCTGCGGTACCACCGACGGTCGTTGCCCAACCAGCGGTCCAGCCGACAGCCGTGCCGCCAACGGTTATAGCCCAACCGGCCGTCCCGGTGGCACCCTCTACCGTCGTGGCGCAATCGCCCCTCGCCGATTCGGGCGACACGGTGGTTTGTGATCACTGTGGCAAGGTGAATCCGGCAACCAATAGTTTCTGTGCCGGATGTGGCGCTCCACTGCCGTCGCCGTTAATGAAGACTATTGTCCGCACCTCTGAGCGTCCGCCGACGCGAACGGCGCGTTTGTACCTGATTCAAGAAGGTGGGGGAGAAGGTGAAGTGTATGAGATCAAGAGCGATGAACTGACGATTGGCCGCAACTCAGGTGACCTTCGCTTCCCCCACGACGGCTACATGTCAGGTCGGCACGCCCGCATTGTTCGACAAGGCAACGAATTCATCCTTCAGGACGACAACTCCCGAAATGGGACGTTCAAGAAAATCGACGGTCCGGTCACGCTCAAATCGGGCGATGTGATTTTGATCGGCAAGCAGTTGTTTCGCTTCGAGGTGTGATGTCACCTCTTGGCCAAAAACCAACCTGCGCCTGCGTCATGAACACTGAATCAGCAGCACGTGTGAGGGATGGATGACGGCTTCTGCATCCAACGAAGCGGAAACTTGGGTGTCGGTTTCGGTGCGCACGGACATCGGTATGCGGCGTGCCGGCAATGAAGACAATCTGCAGGTGGTCGATCTCACCACTCAACGGGTGGGCTTGACGCACCGCGAGGCAGCGCTGTTACCTGATGTCGCCTGGCACCGCCTTGGCCCGCTGGGAACGTTGTTGATTGTCAGCGATGGTATGGGGGGAGCAGCAGCGGGTGAAGTCGCCAGTGAAATGGCTGTGAAGATTGTCACCCAGGAAATGCTGCAGCAGATTGGGAAAGGTGTCCCCAGCAGCGAAGCGATGCGTTCTGCTGCCGAAAGAGCCAATGCCGCAATCTGGGAACGCTCGCAGAATGAAAGCGCCGTACGCGGCCTTGGGGCCACACTCACTGCTGTGCACCTTTCGGCGCAGGGCGCTGTCGTGGCGCAGGTGGGTGACTCACGCGCCTACCTCATTCGCAACGGCACGATTCGCCAACTCACAGAGGATCAATCCTGGGCCGCTGCTGCGAAAAAAGCTGGCATGCCGGTCGCCAATGTCCCATCCAATGTCATTCTCCAGGCATTAGGTACACAGCGCGTCGTCAATACTGACATTACCACTGAGACCATCCAACCGGGTGACATCTTTCTGCTGTGTAGCGATGGGCTGTCCAACAAGATCGAGGCGCACGAACTGGTGCGTTATGTGACGAACGCCGACTCTCTGTCCGCAGCGGCTGAGGACCTGGTGAGGGTGGCCAACGAACGCGGTGGGGAAGACAACGTGACGGTCGTCATTGCCGAAGTTGCGCGGGTGGGTTGTGAAGTCCTGGGCAATACCCGCGTGACGCAACTGTTTATCTCCGCAGCGCCCACCGACGACAAGATAACCTCCAAGATCACGCCCGAGCCAGTCACCACCGAGCTTCACAGCGTCGAAACCTGCTCGAATTTGTCTCCCCCGGCAGCCTCTGTTGAGTCATCATCCTCGCCGCCGGCGGAGCGTTCAACGCGTCTCCTGGCATCGCCCAACGGTTCGGCAGAGGCCTCTGCTGTGTCGCCACCCACTTCAACAGGCGGTAAGCTGTTTGTTGTCTTGGCGCTGGCGGCCGTCGGTCTGATCGTCGTGGCCGGTGTAGCAGCTATGGTTTGGGTCCTCCACGCGCGCGCTGCCAAACAGTCCGCATCCGGTAAGGAGCCGTCGGTGATGCAGCCGGCAGACCTGCCGTCAGATGTGAGACCTAACCCACCGTCTGTTTCCCCAACTCCGAGCGGCATCGGCCGCAAGGATGATAGCCTGACACCTGATCTGGTGGACCTTGAGAAAAAACTCAAACTGGCCAAGCAACAGGCTGATGAACTCGCTGCTCGAATGCAGGAACTGCCCGGCTACGAGGATGTACGCAAGGCCTGTCAGGCAAACCGTGACCGACTCAAACAACTCGCAGATACCCTTGACCGCCACCGTCGCCGTGAAGCCGGCGCGGATGACTTGTCGGTTGCAAATATCGAACAAGAAGTGAACCGGATTACGGAGTGGATGGATGGCCTTCCGCTGCCGCCGCGAGAGGCAAAGGAACCCGGCAGGAAGGGTCGCCCGGAAGAAAAGCTCTTAGACAAGGCGACCAAAGTGCTGGAACAAGGTTCAGAGGTATTGCTTCCCCATGCGTTTCGTTCCTCCCTGCATCCCTGACGTGTGGGCGGGCTGCCGATATTGCCAAACAAACCTCCCGGCATTGATGTGTTTCTCTTGGGCTTGGGGGGTGACCCCGTACTTTGCGAGGCTCGTTGTGATGTTGTATCGCGCCTTTTCTCTGGCTGTTTGTCTGGCTTTGTTGTTGGGCAGTGTTTCAGTGTGGTTCCCAACACCGGCGCAGACCCAAGCCGTCCCCGCGCATGCGCTTGGCGCAGATGACAATGCCGTTTTTGTCGTTCACTTTTCTGGCGAGACCCACGCTAACCTCGATACGTGCGGTTGTCCGGCCAATCCCAGTGGGGGACTGCACCGCCGTGTCATGCTGGCCAAGGCCTTTCGTGAAGCCTTCCCGCAAACACCGTTGCTAGAACTCAGTGTTGGGGCGATGTTCAACGACCAGGGCGTGTTACTCAATCCTCCCTTCAAGGACGTGTTGGTGCAGAACGAGTATGCCCTGCGAGGCTACAGCGCCTATCCGTTTGACGCCATCAATCTGACCTATCAAGATTTGCGCGTCCTGCACCGATACTTCACGACACAGGCCGCCAAACAGGCCACGACGGATTTCCCGGTTCTCAAAGCCTATCTTTCTGCGAATGCGACTCCGGCTGCGGACAAGAAAACGCACATCACCCTGCCGCGTTTTCTTATCAAGGAGGTAACATCGCCTCGTTTTTCTAAGGGCGGCAAGCTGCGGATTGGAATTACCGGTGTGTGCGAGCCAGCGCCCAGCGAGGGAACAGGCTACGTTTGGCGCGATCCAGCCACAGCACTCAAGGAAGTTCTCCCTGACCTCAGAGCGCGTGCCGATGTTGTGGTGGTACTGGCCTACTTGCCGCTCGACCAAGCCAAAGCCCTGGCCGCCGAGCTGACCGATGTAGACGTGATGATTGTTGGGCATACTCAGCCGTCGTTGCTAACGTTGGAAACCGTTGGTGAGACGGCGCTGGTGGTGAACAACTACGAAACCAAGGCGCTGGGGGAACTACGTGCCTATGTCACCAACGACGGCCAGCGCACGTACAGAAGCCGCTTCATTATGCTGGATGCCTCGATTCCGAGCGAGCCGAACGCGCTCAAGATTGTCAAAGACGCTAAGGCTGCTATTGAGGAGGCCCGCCGCAGTATGGTTCAGGCAGCACCCTAGCGAAAACGGAAGAGCAGATGCTGCCGGCGCAAACCCGAGGCTTGCTGAAACGTCACGACCCAGAAGTGATGGCTCGGAAAAGTGACGGTGCCGAGCCTGCCCTACCTATGAAGCTGCTCTGCGCCGCACGTTTACCGTATTCGGCACAACTCCCCGATTGTTTATTGTGATAGAGCAACCTGGTGTTGGGGAATAAACACTGCCGAGCAGTGCTTTGGCTGGGGAGAAACAACTGCCTCCTGAGGAAGAGGGGCGGTCAACCTTCGTTGTGGCGGTGAGGCACGTCGCCGCAGGTCAAGCCGGGCGACGTTTTTCAGTAACGCGTTTCAGTAACGCGGTGTCACCGTGAAGGTGGGGACACTGCCGCCGCCGGCGCTGACGTTGATCACGGCGTTTTGGGAAGTGCGTACCACAGCGCCGGCAATGCGACCTCCAAGGTAGAATGGATTGACGTTGTATTTCATCAACTGGAAGTCAAAGCCGCCGGTGGACCGGCGAATGGGGAAGACTTCGGTAGGTGTCGGGACACGCTGCTGAACAATCCAGAGGGCATCGTCTTTGACTGCTTGCTGCAATGCCTGTGTCCACGTCGCTTCGTCCGTCTCACTGCCGACATAGACGTTCTGCCCACCATAGGCATCCGCCGGCTTGAGTACGTAGTCTGCCCGGTGCCGGGCAACGTACTCACACAAATCAACACAGCGCCCATCAGGCAAGCGAACGGTTTGCTCTGTTACCGTGCGCGTCCAGGGCAGGTGTCTCAGCAGCGTCTGCCGGGTGCTCTCCGGCAGAAATGGCAGTTGTTCCGGGTCGGTGAGAAAGCTGAAAAACGCCTTGTTTTCGCTCACGCGGCAGCGAAATGAGTTGATGAAACAGGCAGCACGAGTTCGGTAAGCTGTGACAAAGTCGCGGGTTTCGTCGAGTTTGGTCAGTAATTCGCTGGTCACCACACGCCGGTAAACAATGTCCAATCGTGTATCCCCGGCGTATAAAGCCCCCTGCCGCAGCGCCACATCACGCGGGTCGGCGATGACCGCTGGATACCCCTGCGCAATGAAGTACTCACGGAGGATCAACTGGTCGGACGACGTGCGGACATTTGTCCAGTCCACGATACCGATGGTTGGGTGGGCTGTACCGCCAAACGCACGGTAGGCACCGAGTAAAGCTTCCAGCAAAGCCGGCCGAGGATCATCCAGTTGCAGCGTGTAGTACTCGGCGAAACGCTGCACAATCGGCAGCGTAACATATATTTCCATCAGGGCTGCCGAATAGCCGATGCCGGCTGGCGCGTCGTGATTGAACTCCAGAAAGAAAATGTTGTCGGCCGTGGGAAAGGCGTCGAGGCGGGTCCACACGACGGTCTCTGCATAACCGGGGTAGATACGTAGAAGCTGCCGTTCGGCGTCCTGCAGACGCAGTGCGGTGTACAGTTGTTCCCGGTCGCCGCCGAACAATCCCTGTTCAGCCGCCAGAGCAGCCTGTATGACACTTGCCGCTGCTGTGGTCAGTTCCCATCGCCGGTTAGGGGCAAAGAAGTACGGACGCAGGTGAACCGGCATTGGCTTTCCCGCAAAGAGAATCCCACGTGCCACAAGAGCTGCAGCGAGTTGATCGGCGTCCGCCTCGGCGGCTGATGGATTGTCGGTGATCAGGCGGTGAAAATCGTCAATGGCAGCTTGCATGAGATTCTTAAGACTGCTTTGCGGCAAAGTCGCCGATCAGGGGCAACTTTGGTGTCGCATTGTTGTATGCCTTGACCATCAAAAAGGCGGACAGCCCGAGTCCGGCAAGAAAGATCACCAGCCCAAAGAGTGTTGTCAGCACCGACAGTGCCGTGCTGACATTACTCAGAATGAAACTTATGATTGAGTTGAATGCAACAATGACCGACAGTAGGAGATGAACCAACAACCCCTGCCAAGCGTGAAACTTAATAAACCGGTTGGTTTTTTCTGTGGCGAGCAGAACGATAGACATCACCAAGCCGATGCAGCAGGGGGCGTAGGCGAGCATCCCGGCGATGTTTGGCTGTAGCCCCAACGGCCCTTCCGGCTGTTGCCCACCACTCGGGGGCATGGCTTGGTACGGGTTGGAAGGGGGATAAGGTGTCTGCTGGTAGGGATCATGAGGGGTCATGTGTTGGTCGGAGAAATCCTTTCTTGAATTGTCCCCCGCGCAGTGTAGCGGGCCCACAGCTACTACTTCTTTTCGATAGGTAAAGCGGTTACGGTGTATTCCTTCTCTTCGCGGCGAATGCGAATCTGAAGGGGCGCACCCGGGCGGCTACGGGCGATGAGCCGGTTGAATTGCCCACTGGATAACACCGGCGTATCGTTGACAGCAAGGATAATATCTTCGCGGCGCAAACCCGCCTGGTCGCCGGGCAGACCGCGTTCAACTTTGACCACCCGTACCCCCCGTGCAGTACCCGGTAACCCCAGGCCACGCCGATCAAAAGCCGAAATGTCTACAGCTTCAACCCCGATTGAGCGCCGGCGTACCCGCCCTATTGTGCGTAGGTCGGGCAGGATATCCTTCAGGATATTGACGGGAATGGCAAAGCCCAGCCCTTGCCCGCGTGCCAGCACCAGTGTGTTGATACCGACCACTTCGCCGGTCAACGCCACCAGCGGGCCGCCAGAGTTACCGAAGTTAATGGCAGCGTCGGTTTGCAAGAAGTCGTCGTAGGCGCCGTCCAAACCGCTGCGCCCCTTGCCACTGATGATGCCCACCGTCACGGTGTGGTCAAGTTCAAACGGGCTTCCGATGGCAATGACCCAGTCACCGACTCGTACGGCATCGCTGTCTCCCAGCGCCAGCACCGGCAGTGGGTTTTGACCGACATCCACTTCAAGCAGGGCTAAATCGGTCGCTTCATCATATCCCCGAACGCTGGCTGCAAGCGTCCGCCCATCTTGCGTGACGACCAGAATCGGGCCGCCGACCTTGAGGGCATCCCGGATGACATGAAAGTTGGTGATAATCTCACCTTTGGCATCAAGGCAAAAACCACTGCCGATAGAAGCGCCGCCGTCTTCCGAAACAGACTGAATGTTGACGACACCGCCATTGGTGCTGGCAACAACGTCCGCGATCGTTGGCAATGGCGTCCTGGGGGCAGAGGGTTGACGTGCTGCCGAACGCAGCGGTGTTGTGCGTTGTGCAAAGGTGCGCACCGAAAGGGCGCCCAGCCAGACCGACAGGCAAACCGGAATACAGAGGCAGACACGAATCATTGGCCGGATTGGGAGGGTACGGGGGTAGAAAACGAAGGTGCCGGCGGCTCATCCGGTGAGGCAGCTGGCCCAGGTGAGGGCTCACAGCGCAGCAGAGCGGCCAACTGCTCCGCATCGTAGCCGCAGGCTTCGGCAAGGTTTTCCCGGATAGCATGCAGTTTCTCAAGGAAGCGCGGCTTACGATACATCGGCGTTCGGTCTTTCCCGGCAGTGGAGTGTCGGTGTCAGGCGAAACACATTGAGGTAGGTACGCGGCAGCCGGCGCTCAAGGTTCACATACGCCTGCGCTGCCGGCACCCAAGCATCGTCTAGTATCATACCTACCGACTGATATTCGGCAATTGGTGATCCACCCAGAGCGAGTGAGATGCGGCCGGAAGGGTGGGAAAACGTGACGAGCTCCCCGTGGCTTTTGGCTGCATAGACGGACTCGTCAAGCCTGCGGGACGCTATCTCACAGTCGCCACGGAATGTCAGTATCCGTGTCGGTTGTTGGCTGCCATCACCGAAGAGTACGACACGAAAATCGCCGTCGCTTGCGGAACGGAACAAGCTGAGGGCCGGCGACGAGAGTCCGATACGGTACTTGATGCGTCCACGCGCGTCTAACCACGTCACCGCCGGATGAATTGGTCCCGATGAGACAAGAATATCGTCGTCGCCCAGCACGAGCACTTGCGGTGCCTGGAGATAGTTGTATAACTCGATTTCCCACTGCCGCCGCCCTTCTGGCGAGTAACCGGCGACGACCGTGTTATTGGCCAGGACCAATAATGTTTCCGATGGCGTCACGGCCAGACTCACGACCCGGAAGGGCAGTTGAAACAGTCGGCGGGGCGTGGTCTCCGTCATGGCGAGCGCATACAGATGACGGTTGGTCGCAAAGTAACTGATTGGGGCCTCGATTGCCGGTGCTGCTGTTGCCATGATGCGTTCGGGCAGGAAGTACGGCATAAAGCGCCGGCGGTCAAGTTCGAGAAAACCGGTCGTGCGATCATCCACGATGTACACCACTGCCCGCCGGCCCGGATTGAGCGTGAACAACTGCTGGCTACCGGCCAGTTCATACGTAAACAGGGATATGAGTGATGACGTGCCATCTGTTGTCGGTAAGACAGCATCCGCCGCCGCAGTTCCCGGAGACGCCGCGGCAGGCGTCGGCTCAGGGACATTGTCCTCAGAGTGAACGGCGACCGTTGGCGTCCGTTGCGCCTCCAGCAAGGCACACAGCGTTTGCGCCGATTTGAGTCGCTCACCGGGAGACTTCTGCAGCAGCGCGGCAATGATCGGCCGCACTGCCTCGGGCACCGGCTCTAGGTTCGGTGGTTGCTTGGCGTGCTGAACGAAAAGCTCTTCCGGCAACCCATGGAAGGGGCGGTTGCCGGTCACAATCTCATAAAAGATGACGCCGAGCGAATAGAGATCGCTGGCGTAGGTTGAAAAGTCATAAAACTGCTCCGGTGCCATGTAGGCAGGCGACCCATTGGGTTTCTGCTGGTCAAACACATTCGCCAGGTGATTGGCGATGCCAAGATCGGCAATCTTGTAGGTTGTGTGGCCAGTGGCCGGATTGGGAAAAACAAGGATATTTTCGGGCTTCAGGTCGCGGTGCAGGACCTGTTGTGCGTGGGCATAGGCTAACCCGGCAGCTACATCTCGCATCGCCTGGATGGCCTCGGGAACTGCCAATATTCCCTGCTGGTTGAGCACATCACGGAGGCTGCCCCCAGGAGCATATTCCAGGACTAATTTGTTGCGGGTGTTACCTTGTCCGTAAATGACATCAAAACAGCGGACAATGTTGGGGTGCTGGAGCGATACCAACGAGGACAACTCACGGAAAAAGAGATGGGCGGCGCGACCGCCGCCCAAAAATTCCTTGATTGCATACAGCTCGCCGGTGGTCGCATCGCGCGCCAGGTGAACAATGGCATGCGCTCCACTGCCCAGAATTTTAATGTTTTCGTAAAAAGCCGTCATAAGGGACTCTCAGCAACGAAATGCCGGTACCCGCTGGGTCGGTTTGTAACCGGATGAGCTAAACTGTGGCAACGACTTGCTCGTGCGTCATGCCGGATTTGATCTTGTCCTGGATGCCACGCAACCGCCCGGCGCCGGTCACGACGAAGCGACTGGCTTCGGCACCACGCGAGATACAGGCCGTTTGTACACAGTCCAGGTCGTGGCCGCTGATGTGACTTAGCATTCCGGCAAGAATACCGGCAATCATAGGGTCTGAAAAATCTTCTTCGTCGCGAATAACCTCGGCAAAGACGGAGTCTTCCAGCGCCGCCGTCACAATCCCTGTCTCCCGCGCCTGCGAGACATCAATCGTCATCAACCCCCAGCCATGATAGACGAAATACTCGCGGAAAAAGCGCAAAAACATGGAGATCGGCATTTCGCGCAGCTGGAGGTTGCCAACCGTCTGCGCTTCACGCTCTAACCGGCGCATGATGCGCTCACCCCAAATGCGTCCGCAGGTCTTGAAAATGACCGGCCACGCCGGTCCGGCTTCGTCCTTGACAGCCGTGTAGACCCCGGATAGGAAGTCGGTTGACAGCAAACACAGCCGGGTTTTGGCCGGATTCCACAGCACGCCTTCCCGCAGATCAAACCCTAACCGCGACTCGTCAAAGAAGTTTTCCAGGCCTTCAAGTAAATCTACCGTGGCGCGCATCATGCTCCGTAGTCCTCCGATAAAACGTTCATCGCCAGATCGAGATAAGGCAACAGCAATCGAAATGTCGTCGGTTGTAAGTCCTGCTGACACTCGCGCTTGACGACATAGTACATGTGGTAAATGGACTTGACCTTACCCTTGAACGATTTGAGTTTCGTCGCCAGCGCCGGGTCAATCTTCGAGAAAGCTTCGCGCATGGCTTCAGTCTGCCCTGTTTCCGGAAACTCAAACGCCTGAAGAATGGTTTTCATCCAGATGAGAAGCTTGTTCTCAAACCAGCGCGGATCGTCAATCAGCATGGAAAGGGTGGCATAGGAAAGCACGTAGCGCGCGTCGCGGACGCACTTTGCTGTCGCGTGTTCGTGGTACTGCTCGTAGGGATACATCGTGTAGATTTCCTTCACGCTGCGCCCGACAATGCCGGTTTCCTTCGCCCGCACATCTTTGGCCGCTTCGATGTGGGCAGACAGGTTTGGATAGTAGCTTTCCAGCTTGGCAAACTCGGCGTCGGTGAAGTATTTCCCTTCTGCCTGCCGGAACATATTTGCCAAGTCAGGGTGGCGGTGTGGTGGAACTGCAGTAGCCGGTGCTGTCATAGATGAACATAACCTCCAGTGAAGCTTCGCACAGGGACGCCTCGACACGGGCGCGGTCAAGGCGTCCTGAGGGAGGATCAGGCGAAGCAGTCGGTTGACTTATTTTTTGACCTGTGAGGCGCGGATGGCGCTCTCTGTCGCTGCCCGCAACAGTTCGCTGGTGCCGGAACTTGACCACGGAGAGCGCGTCGTCGGGCCACCACTCTTGCTCATCTCCCAGGGTAGGTTTTGGAAGAACGTAGTGGCCGCGGGTTCGTTTGCCAACACCTGCTCCGGCGTTACCGATGCCGCTGCACTTGGCTTTGGCGCTCCCGTCTCGGCTGGTGGTGGCGGTGCAATCTCCACCGGCAACGGAATCAATCCACCGGTTGCACGCCCGGTAGAGGCTGTCAGCCGCGTGGAGGAGGGGCGCACGATGGAGCGGACTGGTCCGCTGCCGCGCTGTGCCCAGGGGACCAGCTCGGTGAAGAACACTTCGGCCGTGTCCTCCAGACTCAGCGCTGCACGGGCGCGTTGGATGGCAAGGCTGAGCTTTTCACGGCAGCGGGCAATCCGCTCCAGCAATGCCTCCTGCTCGTCGAGTAAATCTTGGGGAAGAGAGAGACTAAACATTGTCATAGTCTGATGCCTGGGGGGAAAGGAGCGCACAAAAGCTGTTGAGTTGCGATGTTAGTCAACCAGCTTTTCCATGATTTCCTGTGCCGAAGCGCCTTCACGTCGCCAGAACTCGGCTGCATTGACTTTCTTCTGTGACCCAACAATGAATTTACAGCAGTCGTTACCCATTGAATAACATTGTACTTCAATACCACCTCGTTCCTCACGATCAAAAACGCTGAAGACACCGGCAAACATCCCAGCGTACATGTAGCAAACTGGCTTGCCGACTTGTTCCATCGCTTTCGCCACAGCAGAGTTCTTAATCGTGACAAAAACCATGCCTTGTTTTTCAAAACTGAAGTCAATCGCCCAAGCGCCCCAGCCCTCTGTTGTGAGTGGCCACCACCAAGATTCGAGAACAAATTTGCGGTTCATTTGCCAGATGTCGAGCTTGCCACCGCCGAATTCATGGCGCATTTTTTCGGCGAAGCGTTTCATATCACTGACGCCCCACTCATAACCGCACTTGTACATAACCAGATTGGCGGCGTCGCCAACTTCTTCGTCCAGCCCGGCATGCAGACTTGTGATGAAATCTTCTGAAGCATAAACGCCTCGTTGTCCATCACGCAGCCGGATAGTACGGGTACGTGGGTCACGGGAAAGGAAATCTTCCGGGACAAAATAGTTGTGGTAGTTCTTAATGCCGCCGTCTGCTACGTTGATTGCCATAGGTGTTTACTTCCTCAGAAATAGGTTGGTCCGGGGTTTACCGACTGTTTGTTGCCGGGGGCTGGTTTTGTGAGAGCAGATTTCCACGGTGAGAATCAAAGCATCACTCTTACCGATGGTCCTAGCATGTGACACGCCTCCGCTTACGGCTGAATTGCCAACTAGATGGCCGACGCCGCAAGCTTGGTCATGTCAAAGTCTTCGCCTTCGAGTTCAAGAATTCTCGACTTTGTAATGATTTTCCCACGGTCGATCAGGACGCGACCATCACGCGGGTGCAAAATCGGGACTTCTGCCCGCTTGCCGACCAGCACTCGTAAGTCTTCAATATTTTGAAGGTACATCCCCTCGGGCAGTTCGACAACCACCCCATCACCGATGATCCGCGCCTGACAGGACAGCCGCGAGCGCGCCGTAGCGCCGGTAATGGTGCCGAGGGTACGGATTTCACGTTCCGTGCGCGGCGTCAGAGATTGTTCCCCCTGGAGAACGAAGACATGACAGGTGGCACATAACCCCATGCCACCGCAGGCCATGGCGACCTCGCACTGCGAAGCCAACAAGGTATCAAGTACTTTGGTGTCTGTCTTAACTGCAATCGTCTTGTTAATTGGCTGCAATGTCAAGGTTTTCATGGCGCTTAACTCCAACGTTCGACGGCGATGTTCTGCTTTGGAATTTCAGCCGATTGGAAAAGCTGTTGGTAAAATTTTATCTCCGCATGTTCGCCGGCGGCAAAGAATTTTGTGTTGGTGTTTTCAAGATATAGGCTCCTGAGCATGATCGGTGTCAAACGGCCTAATCCGCCATTCCAACCTGCAGGGCGGTTTGGCTGGTCAAGGATCAGAATGCGTGTCAGCGGACTGTTTTGTTCAAAAAACTTGAACTCGTTTTGATAGAGAATCTGGTCAGGGTCACTGATCTCGTGGAAGAGAGTCATACGTCGCTGAGGTTGTTGAATGAGGAGATAGTAAAAAAAACTCCGCGCTGCCGTAATGCAGTAGTCTCTCCCGATAAAGCAAATCGGATCGAGATTTTCAGTTTGTAATTTGAATTGTCCCATCGGCTCGCTGGCGTACAACGTATCTCCAATCTGGACATTGTCATAAAACTGTGTCCCAAAGTTGCCGATGCGCTTGACGGTCACCTGAAAATACTTTTGGTCATGCGGTGACGAGCTAATCGTAAGCGGAGCCTGCTGGTTGGCATTGAGATTGAAGATCACAAATTGTCCCGGTGTAAAGCTAAAGGGGTGATCTCCGAACTCAAGGATATACGAACGGACATCCGAAGTTTCCTGGACAATGCGTCGAACCGTGTAGGGCTGGGTTTTCATAACGTTGTTCTAATGGGGGGATTCGGTACTGGATTCAGGGTATCGCTCCTTTGGGACGGTTCTTGACCATCCTCAGTCGTTACTGGGAAGCCCCGGTTCCCCTGACGCCATCAGCGTCCTCCCCTGACGCTATCAGCGTCCACTGCCTGTCAGCGTCCGTTTTCAGCGTCCAGCGTTCGGCTCACCACGCACTGTTTTCGGCCGACTCCCCGGCCGAGACTGTTTGCCTACCAGGCTGTTGTAACCATTGCGCGCAACTATCGTGCGCGCAGGGCGGCGAGTTCGGCCTCAAGCGCCTGAATGTGCGCGGCCGTGAGGCTGTTGGTCTGGGCAACTTCTGCGACAATGGTTTCCAACTCTTGCGATAAACGATTGTTTTCGGCTAGAGCTGCGTGGTAGGTCCGCGAAAAAACCTTCTGGTGGCGTTGGACCTGTTGGGTAAGCAGGTCCAATTCGGCTTCTGCCTGCCGTGAGGCATCCAGCAGGTTCAGCAACGCCATGTCTTTCAGCCCGATTCGACGATCGAGTTGGGCTTGGTGGTCACGGAAAGCCGAGGTAATGCCATCCAGTTCAGTCCCGATTGCGGCCATGTCGAGCGATGCTTCCCAAAGGCTCTGCTGAAGTTGTTGCGTCAGGTGTTCAACCCGCGCCTGATAGTGGCGAACAGCCAATGTCACGGCATCGAGTTCCGTCTGTGCTTCCTGCATATCCGAGGCTGCCACCTGCAGGCTGTGCTGGAGTTGAAGAATATGGTTAACCAACTGGTTGATATGCTCAACGATGCGCGTCTGATGTACAAGGGCAGATTGCCGGATGGCGTCTAAGTCGCGACTGACTTCACCGGCTGCCGCCAGCAGGTTGCGAAGCGCCGTGTCGTAATGCGCCAACTCGTTATTGCGTTCACGAAGGAAGCCCAGTGCCTCATCGCGTTCCAGCCGGAGCCGGCGGATGGTTGTCTCCGCCGCCTCTAGGCGGGTGAGACCGTGCTGGAGACCGGGAAAGCGCTCAAGGGTGCGGTTGATGAGTCCGACACACCAACGGTATAGAAGCCGCGTTAGAGTGGGGAGCTGTTCTAAACCGTGCCGCACCTGCTGCTCCGGTGCTGCGGATGTCGGAGAAAGTGAAAGGTCGTCTTTTGACATAGGTCTCCTTGGTAAAACCTTCGGACTGTGCGCCGTGCAGTGCGTCCCAATGTCGCGTAGGAGGAGGATATGCCGAAATTTCTATGAAGTCACTGTTTTTTTTCTCACCTGGTCACTTAACTATGGACAGTTTACGTCACTTTTCAGTCTGCCGGTGTGGCAACTTCCTGCAGCAGACCGGCCGCACGCATGCCCCCGATCAGGAACAGAAAAGCCAGCGCGTCGGAAGATGCGGTGGAAAGCAGTTCACTGAGCGTCCGGCGCCCGTCGAACAAACGCAAGAACGTCACACTCTGCTGGTTCAAGGCATAGCCTTCGATATGGCGGCGCAGTTCCGGCACAACGGCGTAGGTTTTGGTGTCTTCGACCGGCGTCTGGAGCAGGCGGTCGGCAAGGGTGAGCAGGAACTCGGCAGTGCGGAGGTCAGACGTTGTGGCCTGCCGATCGGGAGGCGGGTTGGTGGCGTCCGGCGTAGTGAGCAGGGCGGTCTCTGCCGTTTGGGCGGCGCCGGCCCATGCAGCTTCCAGCAGGGCAGTCGAATCCGAGAAGGCACTTGAATTCGCCAGAAGCGTTTGGCGGCGAGCTTCCTCTGCCTCATCGCGTTGCCGAAAAGCTTCCATCAACAGACCCGTCAGCCGGTCGTGGAGCGTACGCGGCGGCAGGATGGCCGGCAACGGTGTCATCTGGAGTTTGACGCCTTCCCACACCAGGATGTCGTAGTCTGCCGCGTGCCCCTCCTGGGTGCCGGTTTCGGCATGGATCAGCTCACCGTCATTGAAGTAGAGATAGCCGACCTGGCCCTCGGCGACAACGCGCAGAACGCAACTTTTGCGTTCGACCTCGAGCAGTTGCAGGAATGAAGACAGTGTCAGTCCCTGAATCGTGCCCTGCCGCTGTGCGTTCAGCTCATTGCAGATCACGTGATACAGTGTTGTAACGCTTAGAGGTTTCCGAAGGATCGGCAGCGGCCCGATGGGCTGGAGACGGCGTTCGACATCACTGACAACCATGGCAGTCATGATAATGATGGGGAGGTTGATCTGTTCGCTCATGAAGATGAGCAATTAGCTCAAACCCGTCCATCACAGGCATGTGCAGGTCGCTCACAACGATGTCCACGGGATGGCACGCCAAGAGGTCAAGTGTCTCCCGTCCGTGTTTGGCCGTCAGCACGGAAAAACCATCTGGATGTTGGTTGAGCCAGTTGGCGGTCAGTTGCGCGATGGTGGTGTCGTCTTCAACCAGGAGAACCCGTTTCATAGTTGCTCTTTGCGCTTGTTGGCGCTGTTGAGGTCGAGCTGACCCTGAGGAGACGTGCTGGTGGATTGTTCATAGGCCGGTGTGGACCAGAAACTCCGGGGTTACAATCATCGGGCAGGGAAAGCCGCTTGTCAGGTTATATCGCCGCACACGTGCCTGCCGGTGAATGCTGGCAATATGCCCGAAGTTCCAGGTAACGAAAAAGTCAATGTTGTGGACCGAAGCCAGCGCGACGTGAAAGGCATCGGCGAGGAAGCGCCGCTGAAAAATACCGCAGCCGACGTAACCTGTGGCCAGCATGGCGGCCTCGTCCCGAACGGGAAGCTGTGGCAACGGGCGGATCAAGTTGAGGTAGGCCGACCGGTGTGGTTCTGCCAGTTGTTCAAGCTCGTGGCGCACCAGAGGCGAGACAAACGCCTCGTATTCGTTCATGTCATACTCCCACCAGCGCAAGGTGAGATCGCGCCGGAAAGGGTCATCATTGTCAAGGTATGCCCCGACTACGGATGTTTCAAGGTAGAGCGTTAGTTTCACCGGTAACTGACAAGCCTTTCCATCTGTTCGACAATTGACGCTGACGCCGAATGCGCCCATACTTTTCTATCAGATGGCCTGCGCACCCAACGCAGGCTGCGCGCAGGCTGCTTGCGCTGGATTCTTGCATCTCATCGTCTGTGACGGGAGTCGCTGCCATGTCTGATACTGCACCTTCAAAGCCCGATATTACCCAACTTTTGGAAGCGCACCGCCGGGATCGCGCTTCACTACATTGGGAGGGGACCTTCCGCGAGTACTTCGAGATGGCGGTCAAGCGGCCCAAACTGACGCAACTGGCGCACGCCCGCATCTGCGACATGATTTTGGCCGCCGGTACGACGGTCATCAATCCGGGAACGCGCGACGAGGTTACGCGCTACAACTTCTTCAGTGAGGAACTCTTTGGCATTGATGAGGCTATTGAGCAGTTGGTTGAGTATTTCAAGTCCGCTGCACAGCGTTTAGAGGTGCGCAAGCGGATTTTGCTGCTGATGGGGCCGGTCGGGGGTGGTAAGTCCACCATCGTGACCCTGCTCAAGCGCGGACTGGAGAAGTGGACGCGCACAGAGGAGGGTGCCGTTTACGCCATCAAGGGTGATCCGATGCACGGCGATCCGATGCACCTGATCCCACAGGAATTGCGTCCCGAAATCCAGAAACACTATGGGATTTACATTGAGGGTGAACTCAGCCCGCAGGCACGTTACGACTTAGAGCACACCTACAAGGGCCGCCACGAAGATGTCATTGTGGAGCGGATTGTCTTCTCCGAAAAGGACCGTGTGGGGATCGGGACGTTCGCACCGAGCGATCCCAAATCCCAGGATGTCTCTGAACTGACCGGCTCAATTGACCTTTCCACCATCGGCGAAGTCGGTGTGGAAAGCGATCCGCGCGCCTATCGCTTCGATGGTGAACTCAACGTCGCCAATCGGGGCATGATGGAGTTCATCGAAATCCTCAAGTGCGATGAAAAGTTCCTGTATTCGCTGCTGACGCTGTCCCAGGAGCAAGCGATCAAGACCGGCCGGTACGCCATGATCTACGCCGACGAGGTTATTATTTCGCATACGAATGAGAATGAGTACCTGGCTTTTGTCGGCAACAAGAAAAATGAAGCCTTGCAGGACCGGATCATCATGATCAAGGTCCCCTACAACCTCAAGGTTTCAGAGGAAGAACGCATCTATAAGAAGCTGCTTTCACAAAGCAGCCTGCAGGGTGTCCACATTGCGCCTTACACCCTGCGCGTTGCAGCAATGTTTGCTGTACTGACGCGGCTCGAGCAGCCCAAGCGTGCCAATGTGGATTTGATCAAGAAGATGAAACTCTACGACGGGGAGGATGTTGACGGCTTCAAGAGCAAGGATGTCAAAGAGCTGAAAGCCGAAACGGTTCGCGAGGGAATGTTTGGCATTTCACCGCGCTACATTATCAACCGTCTGTCAAGTGCGCTGGTGCAGGAATCGAAGAAATACATCACGCCGATTGATGCCCTGCGCGCCATCCGTGATGGCTTTGATCAGCACACAGGCATTACACCGGAAGAGCGTGAGCGGTATCTTAATCTGCTGACGCTGGTACGGAAGGAATATGACGAAATAGCTAAAACCGAAGTGCAGCGAGCTTTCGTTTACTCCTTCGAGGAAATGGCAAAGAGCATCTGCGACAACTACCTCGACAATGTGGAGGCTTACTGCAACAAAGAGAAGATCAAGGATGCCATTACCGAAGAGGAAATGGAACCGGATGAACGCCTCATGCGTTCGATTGAGGAACAGATCGGGATTTCAGAAAACGCCAAGAACATGTTCCGGCAGGAAATCCTGATTCGAATCTCAACGTACGCCCGCAAAGGCAAGCGTTTTGAGTACACATCGCACGAGCGCCTCAAGGAGGCCATTGAGAAGAAAATCTTTGCCGATCTCAAGGACATTGTCAAAATTACAACCTCAACCAAGTCGCCGGATGCCGATCAGTTGCGCCGCATTAACGAGGTCATTGATCGACTGGTGAAAAAGCATGGCTACACACCCGAGAGCGCCAATGAGTTGCTCAACTACGTCGGTAGCCTGCTGTCACGGTGACGGTGGAGTCCGCTATGGTGCGGCGTCTTGAACCGGCCCGCCGTTTGTTCGGGCGGGTTCAGCTGCCCGGTGACAAATCCATTTCGCATCGGATGGCGATGTTGGCGGCCATTGCCGATGGGGACACCACACTGGAAAACTTCTCTGACAGCGCCGACTGTGCGGCGACCTTAGACTGCCTAAGGCGGTTAGGTGTCGGCATCCGCACGGTGGCGTCGGAGGTGGTTGTCAGTGGGGTGGGTCGGACGGGCCTGCGGCCGAGTCCGACGCCACTCGATGCGGCCAATTCTGGGACAACCATCCGTTTACTGGCAGGGGTAGTTGCCGGACAGCCGTTTGAAACCTCTCTGACCGGCGATGCTTCACTGCGCCGCCGGCCGATGCGGCGCATTATTGAGCCGCTGCGCCGCATGGGGGCGGTGGTGATTGCCACGGAGGACAATTTTGCGCCGCTGTCCATCCGAGGTGGCCGCTTACAGGGGATCACCTATGAAGTGCCGATGGCCAGCGCACAGGTCAAATCTTGCCTATTGCTGGCCGGGCTGTTTGCCACCGGCAAGACAACGATCATCGAGCTGACTCCAACCCGTGACCATACGGAGCGCTTGCTGGGCGCGTTTGGGGTTTCGGTGGACGTTCAGCAGGCTGCCTGCACGGTGGTCGGCGGTGTGCCGGTGCGCAGTCCAGGGCGGTTGCGTGCGCCAGGTGATTTTTCGGCCGCGGCATTTTTCATTGCCGCCGGTTTGATGCTGCCGGCAGCTGACCTAAGCATCGAAAACGTTGGATTGAATCCCACCCGCACCGGCTTTCTGACGGTGCTGCGCAATGCCGGCGTGGAGATTAACGTGATCAATCCCCGTTTTGAGGGTGGCGAGCCGGTTGGGGACCTCCGCATCACGCCTGCAACACCGCGTCCGGTGCGGCCTTTCCAGGTATCTGGCGCCCTGACTGCCAACGCCATTGACGAAATCCCAATCCTCGCTGTCCTTGGCGCACACTTCGCCGGTCTCGACGTTGCCGACGCCGGAGAGCTGCGCGTCAAAGAAAGCGATCGTCTGGCGCTGACGGCGAGCAACCTGCGTGCCATGGGTGCCGTTGTGGAAGAGCGTCCGGATGGCTTGACCGTCTCCGGTGGCCAGCGGTTACGTGGTGCGGCTATCCACACCGCGGGCGATCACCGTATTGCCATGGCCTTTGCTGTTGCGGCGCTGGTGGCTGCCGGCCCAACCACGCTTGACGACGCGGCCTGCGTTCGGGTGTCGTTTCCAGACTTTTTTACCTGCCTGGAACAGCTTCAGGGGTAGCCCTGCCGCGGGCAGGTTGCGAGAGAGGCGCGATGCCGAGAAAAGGTTCGTTGCTGGTCATAGATGATGAAGAGGTCATGCGCGACGTGCTGGAAACCCTGCTCTCAAGTGCAGGCTACAGCGTCAAGCTTGCCCGAACAGGTGAAGAAGGCCTTGAGCTATACCGTGGACATGTCTTCGATGTGGTGCTGCTGGATGTCTCCATGCCCGGCATGGGTGGGTTGGCGACGTTAGACGCCCTACTTAAACACGACCCGGAGGCAGTGGTGATTATGATCACCGCCTATGCCACCTTTGAAACGGCAGTCGCGGCCTGGCAGCGGGGCGCATTTAACTGCATCCGCAAACCTTTTGAGAACAGCGACATTCTGCGTGTCGTTGAAGCCGGTGTCCGGCGGCGGCACAAGGATGAGGAACACGCGCAGCTAAAGCGGACGTTGCAGCAAAGCGCCGAAATGCATGGCATCGTGGCGCGGAGCGCTGCCATGCGCGACATTCTATCCCTGGTCGAACAGATTGCGCCGGCCCGGACGACGGTGTTGATTCAAGGAGAATCCGGTACTGGTAAGGAACTCATTGCCCGTGCCATCCATTTCGCAAGTCCGCGTGCTAAATCCGGCCAGTTTGTTCCGGTCAACTGCGGCAACATCCCCACGGAGCTTTTGGAGAGCGAACTCTTCGGGCATGCCCGCGGCGCTTTTACCGGTGCGTTTACGGCCAAGAAGGGGCTGTTTGACATTGCCGACGGCGGGACGCTGTTTCTCGATGAAATCGGCAATATCGCTTTTGAAACCCAGAGTAAGTTGCTGCGCGTGATTCAGGAGCGTGAGTTCATTCCGCTGGGCGAGACCACGCCCCACCGGGTAGATACGCGCATTGTTGCCGCTACAAACCTCGACTTGAAGCAAGCCGTGCAAGAGGGCAAATTCCGCGAGGATCTGTTCTACCGCCTCAATGTCATCACGATTAGGATTCCACCTCTGCGGGAGCGGCCGGAGGATATTTTACCCCTGGCGCGGCATTTTATTCGCAAGTATAACGCCGAAAATCAGCGCCACATGTCCGAAGACATTGCTCCCGACGTACTGGCGCTGCTGGAAGCCTATCCTTTTCCCGGCAATGTCCGTGAGCTGGAGAACGTCATCGAGCGTGCAGTCGTCATCTCGCGCACCAACTCGCTGACCGTAGAGTGCCTGCGTGATGAAATCCTGAATACCCCGGCAAAAGGCTCGCGAACGAACTTACCCAGCGGCTGGCTATCTTCACAGCTGGACATCTCACAGGGCATTCATTTCTACGATGTGGTGGCGCAGTTTGAAATTGAACTCATTCGGCGGGCGCTGGAACTGACGCGCAATCACCAGAGCCGGGCTGCCAAGCTCCTTGGGCTGAACCCAACTACTCTCAACAGCAAGATCAAAAACTATAACATCAAATGACGGCATTTATGTACATAATATCTTTTGGAGAGCAGGACCACAGTTGGTGGTTCACACTTCAGGAAATCCCCGGGCTGGAGAAATTTTCAAGGACAAATAACATCAGTTATCTCTACACGTCAGATACTCTGGACTGGACGATCCTCATTCTCTACTTCGGCTTACTCTTCATTCTGGCCGTCTATGGGGCATACCGGCTTAGAATCACCTACCTCTTTCTGAAGTACCACAGTTTCCGTCCAAAGCCAAAAGCCTACTTTGACGAAGAACATCTCCCGCATGTTACGGTCCAGCTACCCCTGTTCAATGAGATGTATGTCGTCGAACGACTGCTGGCAGCCTGTGTAGCTTTGGACTACCCAAAAGACAAGCTGGAGATTCAGGTTCTCGATGACTCAACCGATGAAACACAGGCCATTGCCCGGTCGGCTGTAGAACGCTATGCCGCGCAAGGTGTGGACATCGTTTACTTGCACCGGACCGACCGCCGGGGCTTCAAAGCCGGGGCGCTGAGCGAAGGTCTCAAAGTGGCCAAAGGGGAGTTCATTCTCATTTTTGACGCGGACTTTCAGCCGAAGCCGGACTGCATCCGCAAGATGATTCATTACTTCACAGAGCCACGGGTTGGTGTTGTTCAGTTCCGGTGGAGTCACCTCAACGCCGATTACAACCTGCTGACACGTGTGCAGAGCGTCATGCTGGACGGTCATTTTGTCGTTGAGCACACGGCCCGGCATCGGAGCGGCGGTTTTTTCAACTTCAACGGAACGGCCGGCATGTGGCGACGGGAAGCGATCGAATGGTCAGGCGGCTGGCAGGCGGATACACTGGCCGAGGACACGGATTTAAGTTACCGCGCGCAGCTGCTGGGCTGGAAGTTTGTGTACATTCTCGATGAAGATGTCCCCGCCGAGTTACCGGTGGACATCAATGCCTTCAAGGTTCAACAGCGCCGTTGGGCGAAGGGATATACGCAAGTTGCCCTCAAAATTCTTCCACGCCTGGGCGGTTTGAATTTGCCGCTGCATGCCAAGGTCGAAACATTCTTTCATCTTTCGGGGAACTTGATTTACCCGTTGATGATTGTATTTCATCTGCTTCATCTCCCGATTCTGATCGTACGGTACAATCAAGGTTTGTTTCACCTGATGCTTTTGGATGTACCGTTTCTTCTACTTTCCACCTTTTCCGTCACGTCATACTACTTTGTATCGCTCAAGGAGTTGCACGGCCGACGTTGGAAGGATCTACTGATGATTTATCTCGCGATGGCCATCGGCGTCGGCATCTCGATCAGCAATGCAAAAGCTGTTTTAGAGGCTTTACTAGGTATTCAGAGCAGTTTTATGAGGACGCCAAAATATGCCATTGACGCTACATCAACCGCTAAGGCATGGCAGCATAAGAAGTACCGTCGGAACATGGGGTGGTTGCCCATTCTTGAAATCGGCATGGCGTTTTACTTCATCCTGACGACGGCCTATGCCGTGCACAGTCGCATCTGGGGCGTCCTCCCGTTTCTTTCCATCTTTGTGGTTGGCTATGGATATGTCGGTATTGCCTCATTGCTCAACGGTCTAGGCGTCCACCTTGAGATCAAGCGTGCCGCCGGTCAGTTGGCGACCACTGCCGAATAGCTTGCCGACGTGCTGCCCGCTGTGCCGGCGGACGCAGGCGCTGTGCCCACCGGTCAGGACACCTTGTCTCCATTTGAGACGGTGTGATTGGTGGGTGTTGTCTCAGCTGACGCCAACGCTGCCGGAGCAGAAATACCGGTCGGTGTGCGTCGGTGGGTCAGCCGTGAATCTGTTGCAGAGGTCGGTTGTGACGTCGGAGCTGGAGTCTGCCAGGGGAGAGCCACGGTCACTTCCGCTCCGGTCACGCCGTCTGTGCGGTTCCCGATTTTGACGCGTCCCCCATGGTCAGAGACAATCTGATAAACGATAGCCATACCTAACCCTGTTCCACCCTCACGGTGCGAGGTGAAGGGTTCAAACGGACGCGCCAGGTTATCCGGTGGGAAGCCGGTTCCGGTGTCGGTGAGGGAAATCTCGACGTACTCGGTGGTTGGGCGGACGGTGATGGTGAGTTGTCCGCCCTGTGGCATGGCCTGAATAGCGTTCTGCACCAAGTTCCACAGCACTTGTTTGATCTGATCCCCATCGGCGACAATCGGGGGGAGATCGGGTGGGATGTCAAGGGTAACGGTGTGGTCAGGACGCATTTCAGGGCTGTGTTGCAGCAAAGAAATCGTATCCCCGATGAGCCGTTCGAGCCTGATCGAGGCTAACTGAAGCGGCCGAGGGCGGGCATATCGAAGGAAGTCCTCCACCGTTCGGTTGAGCCGATCTGATTCCCGCAGGATGATCCGCATCAGCTTGGACTGTTCGGCGTCCAGCGTCAGTTCCGATTGCAGCAGTTGGATTGAGCCACGCATGGCGGCCAGCGGGTTGCGAATTTCGTGGGCAATGCCGGCTGCCATTTTGCCAAGTGCGGCAAGTCGGTCTTGCCGCCGGACTTCTTCCTCGAGCTTGAGGATTTCGGTGAGGTCCTGAAAAGAAAAAACATAACCGGTCGTTTCCCCGGATTCGCTTGTCAACGGCGAGACAGCAAAGCCGAGCCGGAGGGCACGTCCGTTAGCCGCGTGACAGTCAACTTCAAATCGCCGGAAATCCTCCTTGGGGGAGATGACCGGCGACGACTCGGCGGGAGAGAACTGATCGAGGGCGTCGAAGACCTCCTGGAGCTGTTTGCCACGCACCTGGTGGGCGCGGTATCCAGTGATTTCTTCGGCTGCACGGTTGAACGTCATAATCCGACCTGTGAGGTCAACCGTCACCAACCCACTTTTGACGCTTTCAACAATCCGTTCGTTGAAGGCACGCAGTTGGGCCAAGTCGCGGGCAGCAGTCTCCAGCTCGGCGTCGCTGCGGCGGAGACGTTCGGCAAGCTGGCCGCCAAGCACCGTCAACGCCAGAATGGCAACGACGTACAGTAGTGGGTTGTTTTGGAGGTAGCGCACGTTTGGCTCTACGACCTCGTAGCCGCCCAGCAACAGCCCGGTTTTGAACGCGATGAGCAACCCGACGTAGGCCACGGCGCAGGCGACACCAATCGCAAGCGTGCCGATGCGCGGCAGGATCATGGCCGCCACAAACACAAGCACGAGGTACAGTGGCGCGAGCGGAAAGGCCGAGTCGCGCATCTGGTAGGTCAACCACGTGACGCAGGCCACATCGCCCAGGAGTTGGACGTAGGCCTGAAGCAGGTACCGTTCAGACATCCTGAGCCAGGTGAAATACACCACCGACAGCGCCCCGACCGTGACCGCAAGGAGGACAAGGGGCTGGGGGTTGATATTGGCATTTGCCCACGAGTTATCGGAGCGGGCCATGGCGACGGCCAGCGCCAGCAGCGTCGAAACGGTGACCAACCGGGTGATGATAAGGTTGCTCAGACGCTCGTGAAGGGGGTTCATGGGTACAGGGGCGGGAATAAAGACGCCGGGTCGTTTTCAAGCGTCACCGCCAACAGGCGGCAACCAAGACGGGTGGCTCAGGCGATAAACGCTCCACGACTAACGTGGCACAGACGCTTGTTTCTGAAACGTCCGTAACCAACCAGGAACAACCGTGTGAGTCCTCTATCGTGAATTCGGTCAAGTGCGCCATGCAAGGCATTTCCCACCGCAGCAGGCGCTGCATGGCTGCTTGTCCACTGGCTTTGAGAAAGGCCTCGTGGCGTGTCCACCCACGCCGCGCTGCCCAGGCGCGGTCGGCTTCCGGCAGCGCCTGGAAACGTTGTCGCGCCGCAGGCGGCAAGCACCGCTGCGCAATGGCCGACCAGCGATCTGTTCGGCCGGGCAGCTCAACATCCACCCCGATGCGCCGGTTGCAAGCGACTGCAAGGAGGCCCACATTACCGCTGTGGGCGAGACTAAACGACAGGTACGGCGCTTCCTGAACGAATGGTCGGCCGTTTGGTGTGTAGGCAAAGCGCAGCTTCTGCGGCAACACGCCGAGGTAGCCCGCCAGGATGCGGCGCAGGTGGGCACGTCCCCGCCGAAAACGCCGTGCAACTTCCGGCGGCACGAACCGCTGCGCTCGCCGGTGTTCGTCCGGGCTGAGCAGGGCAGCATCGGCCGGCAGCACCGGCCCAGACAGGGACAGCCACCAGAGGTAGATGGTTTCCGGCTGCAACGTCCATTCCCGTGCTGCCGGAGTTGCCGATTGAAGTATCCTTTGGTTTAAGTAACCCGCCGTCATGGTGTTTTTGAATGCTCAAGCTCTCAGGTGTGGTGCTGCTATGTCGCTGTTGCTCGCGGAACGCCTTTTTACATCGTTGTTTGGTCCACCGACCGGCCCGCTGGGGGAGGAGGGCTACGTCGGAGGCCGTCCACGTTGCGCAAAGGCAGCCACACGCCCACTGCAGTACGAATTGCTCCTGGACGCGCCGACGTTGAAACTCCGGCGGTACCGTCCGCTACGGCGGCCGCGGCGCTGCCTCCCGATTTTACTTGTGCCACCCCTCATGGTCACAGCCGACGTGTTTGAACTGCATCCAAAACGCAGTCTGGCGCGTTACCTTGTTGAGTCCGGCTACGACGTCTTCCTCCTGGACTACGGGAAACCGCAGGCGCGCGACCGCCGGCTATCACTTGGGCGGTATATTGCGCATCGTGTCCACCAGGGCGTGCGACTGGTCAAGCAAGTGACCGGTTGCGACGAGCTCTCCCTTGTTGGCTATTGCCTGGGGGGGATTTTTGCCAACTGCTATGCCGCCCTGCACCCGCAGGCCGGCATCCGCAACCTCGTCACCATCGGCACCCCAACCGATTTCTCGGCAATGATGCTCCATCGCGTGCTGGCCGGTGTTTCACGCCAACCATTAGCGACACTTGCGGCGCATTATGGCTACATTCCGGCCGCGGTTTGCAATGCTGCCTTTCATCTGCTGCATCCCGATGCCATCCTACGGCATCCGGTGGAGTTCTGGCGTGGGTTAAGCGACCCTGATTTTATCAGGACGCCCCGTCCCGACGGAGGACGGCACCTGGAGTACGTCAACCTCACCGAAGCTGCTTTCAAGCAGTTGTTGAATCACTTGGTCCTCGGCAATGAGCTGATGACCGGTCAGTTCGTTGTCGGTCGCCGCCGGGTTTGTTATGAGCGCATTCGGGCTGCAGTCCTGGTCATTGCCAGCCGGGAAGATCGCTTGGTACCGCCGGCTGCTGTCACGGCCGTGACGGACAAACTGACGACGAAAGACGTCACCGTTCGCTTTGTCAAGGGCGGACATCTCGGCATGCTCATCAGCTCGCAAGCCCAGCGCACGTGGCAGGTGACGGCCGAGTGGTTGGAGCAACGTTCCCAGCTGCAGCGGGTCACCAGGGCGAAGCCGGCTCCTGTCGTCCCGCTGCCGGTCGGTGCTGTGCAACTGGCGGCCACGTTGCGCAAGGTGTCATAACGCCGGCGCTTTGAACGTCTGCATGGAGACCGTAACATACGAACTTCAGGAAGGTATCGCCGTCGTCACGCTCCGGCGGCCGCAGGTGCGCAATGCCGTGGATGACCTGACGGCGGCAGCGCTGGACGCGGCGTTTGCGCGGTTTGACGCTGATGACACGTGCCCTGTCGCCGTCCTGACCGGCAGCAGTGGGCATTTCTGCGCCGGCGCCGATCTCAAAGCCGTGGCGGCAGGCGCGCGCGTCAACCTTCATGAGACCGGCATAGCGCCGATGGGGCCAACCCGCCGCCGCTTATCTAAGCCCGTGATTGCGGCCGTGGAAGGGTACGCCGTTGCGGGGGGACTGGAACTGGCGCTGTGGTGCGATCTCCGGGTGGCCGCCGAAACGGCTGTGTTCGGCGTTTTTTGCCGGCGCTTTGGGGTTCCGCTCATAGACGGCGGGACGGTCCGCCTCCCGCGCCTGATCGGCTTCGGGCGGGCCATGGACCTCATCCTGACCGGACGTCCGGTCCGTGCCGACGAAGCCCTGGCAATAGGTCTTGTCAATCGTCTCTGTCCTCCGGGGAAGGCGCTTGAAACGGCCCTGGCGTTGGCGCAGGACATTGCGGCATTTCCGCAAACTTGCCTGCGCAGTGACCGCCTGTCGCTCTATGAGCAGGCCGAGCTGGACTGGGAAGCAGCGCTGCACAACGAGTTTCGGCGGGGGATGGTTGTCGTGGCCTCTGATGAGACCCGGCGCGGGGCGCAGCGCTTTGTTGATGGGGCAGGCCGTCACGGAGGCTTGGCATGACCACATACACTCGCCGCCGGCTGATCTACCTGATACCCGTGTCGCTCATCGCCGCGACGGCGCTTGCCCGACAGCAGCCGCGTCTGCGGGTGGGAACGTCCCTGAACGGCCGCGCTGCCGTCCCACCGGTCACCCTGCCGACCGAATGGCTCTACCTAGACCCAGATGGTGCGCGACAAGAGCCGCTGGTGACGGAAACGACGGTCTATGTTCCGCTGCGCAGTGGGAGAGTCGTCGCCCTGGCGCGGCATGACGGTTCTCGTTTGTGGGAAACCGCGCCCGGTGTAGCGACGACGGGTACGCTGTACCGACTGGGTGACCAGCTCGTTGCCTGCGCGATGCGCCCGGCAGCCGATGGGGTAGGGGTGACCGGCGTTATACGCCTGCTTGATGCTGCAACCGGTGTTGCCCGGTGCGAAGTGGCGCTGCCGTCCCCGATTACCTCGCCCTTGGTCGGCGACGGTGCGCGGTTATACGCACGATTTGGGACGACAGCCCTAGCCGCATTTGCGCCATCCGATGGCTCTGTCATCTGGCGCGTAACTGGTGACTTTACCGCTCACCTCACTGGCGACGGCGATGGTGTGTTGGTCGGGACAACGTCCGGCACCCTGTGGCGGCTGCGCACAGCGAATGGCGAACGGCAGTGGGTATGCGTCGTAGGCGCACCACCGGGGCCGGCCGTGGGTGATACCGAGCGCGTGTACTGTGGCACGGCGCACGGTGAAGTGGTGGCCATCCGCCGCGCTGACGGGCGCATCCGGTGGCGACGGCGCACCGGTGGGACGGTTGCCGCGCCGCCGCTGATTGACCACGGGCGGATACTTGTCGCTTCGTATGATAACTTTCTGTATGCTTTTGCCGGACGCACCGGCGAAATGCTCTGGCGACAACAAATGGCCGGGCGGTTGACGGCACCACCCGTGCGTTTGACGGAGAACACCGTTGCGGTGGCGGCACTTGACGATCACGAAATTACCGTTGTCAACAGCGTGGACGGGCGGATTGTCGCACGGTGGCAGTTGGCAGCGGAGCGGATTTTTTCGGCGCTCCATCTGGTCGCCGGGTGGGCCGTCGCCGCCACCGAGCGCGGGATTGTCGCCGCTAAGCTGTTGTAGTCGGACACCAGGTTGCTGTAGCCGGGCCAAGCGATGGAATCCAGTTGAGACGCCGGCAGGTGGGCGCTGCGCCAAGGGCTGCGACCTGAAACACGTCTCACGAGTTTGGGGAGGCGCATGCGGTCGGGTGGCCGTCACGGACTTCAAATCCGGTGCGTCCGTATGAAGATACGGACGGGTGGGTTCAACTCCCACACGCCTTCGCCGGCATCTGGGCTCCGTCCGGTGCGGATTGCACAACACGGTCGGTCGGCGAATAATCCACTTCGGGTTGCGCTTGCTAAATCCTGAGGAACGAAAGCCACGCTATGTCAGACATGCTCAGCTCGTCTCACCCTGATGAAGCCCCGGCCGCTCCTGGTCAACAGGTGGATTGGCGCCGCCGGTTGCTGCTTCTTCCGCCGGCGTTGTTGGGAGCGGCGGCTGTCGGCTCGCTGACAATGTGGCTGTTTTTGCAGTGGTTTGCCACCACCGACGATCAGCGCCAAGTGGCGGCGCTGGCTGATTTTCAGCCCAGTGTGGTGACGCGCGTGTACGCCGAGGATGGACGGACTGTGATCGGCGAATTCGCCCTTGAGCGTCGCGTACCGCTCACGTATGAGGAAATCCCCCTACGCATGCGGCAGGCAATCATGGCAATCGAGGATGCCCGCTTTGAGCACCACTGGGGCATCGATCCAATCGGGCTGGCGCGCGCCGCCTGGAAAAACTTCCTGGCCGGCCGTACCGTCGAGGGCGGCTCAACCCTGACCCAGCAGTTGGCGAAAATCTTGTTCTTGTCCCCGGAGCGAACCCTGGAACGCAAGCTGCGAGAGGCCATCCTTGCGCTGCAAATTGAACGCCAGTACAGCAAAGAGCAAATCATGGAGCTGTACTGCAACCAAATCAATCTGGGCGGCGGCGCGTACGGCGTTGAGGCCGGCGCGCAGTACTACTTCGGCAAGTCGGTCAAGGACTGCACAATTGAGGAGTGCGCCCTGCTGGCCGCCATTCCCAAAGCGCCCTCTGGGTACTCGCCGATTCTCAGGCCTCAGGAGGCAAAGCGGCGGCGAAACCTGGTGATTACGAACATGCTCGAAGCAGGGTACATCACCCCGGCCGAGGCCGAAGCCGCCAAAGCAACCGATCTTAAGTTGAACGTCACGTCGGCGCGTGAACTCAACACCAGCGGCCCGTTTGCCTACATTGTCGAAGAAGTGCGCCGCGAGCTGGAAAGTCGCTTCGGGACGCGCGGGACGCACAGCGGCGGTTTGCAGGTGATTACAACCATTGATGCACCTGCGCAGATTCAGGCAGTCAACGCTGTGCGGTGGGGGTTACACCGGTATGAAGAGCGGCACGGCGGCCTGCGGCGCGATGCTCCCATCCACAATGTTCTGGAAGAACTGAAGGGCAAGGAGCTGTCCACTTACCGCCATCCAGAGTGGGCTTACGAACCGTTCAACGGTATGTACCTCCACGGCTTGGTGACGCGCGTTGTCGGTCGAACGGCCGAAGTGTCGTTTGGGAAGTACCGCGCAACGGTGACCTTCCCACCCACCCAGCCGCTGCGCGAGGGCGACCTCCCGATGTTCCTGATCAAGGGCGGCGCCCCTCGCGACGATGCCCTCATGCCGGTTGTCGGAGATGTTGGGCTTCCTGCCCCACCCGCGCCGACTGTCCGTAAGGGACGTCGTGAAAGTCATCCGGCCCCGGCGACGGCCGGCAGTGACGGTATCCTGCAAGTCGAGCTATGTCAGATGCCGGCCGTCGCCGGGGCGATGCTGTGTCTGAACGCCCAAACCGGTGAAATTAAAGTCCTTGTCGGTGGCTATGATTTTTCGCAGTCGAAGTTCAACAATGCCACGCAGGCGAACCGGCAGACCGGCTCTTGCTTCAAGCCGTTTATCTACGCGGCAGCAATTGAAAACGGCTGGACTCCGGACGATCTGGTGTCCGACACGCCGTTCCAATCCGGTAATTGGTCGCCGCGCAACTATGATGGTGGGTTTACCGGTTTGATTCCACTGCGGACGGCCCTGGCCAAATCCCGGAACATTCCGGCCGTACGCCTGCTGGCCAGCGTCGGTATTCGCCGCGGTGCCGAAATGGTGCGCCGTTTCGGCATTACCAACCCGATGGCACCCTATCTGCCGTCGGCGCTGGGAGCGACGGAAGTCCCCCTGATTGAAATGGTGTCGGCCTATTCGGTGTTTCCCAACCAGGGAAAACGCGCGAAGCCGCATCTGATCCGCCGGATTCTCGACTATGACGGTCGGACGGTCTTTGACTTTGATCGCGATGAGACCGAGCGCGAAACCCGTGTTGTTTCGGCGTATGTTGCTGCCCAGATGGTGGATATGATGCGCGCCGTTGTTGACGCTGGGACAGCGGCAAAAATCCGTGCTGTGACCGCCGGTGAGCTAAATAAGCGTCAACTAGGCGGCAAAACTGGGACGGTCAACGATTGGACGGATGCCTGGTTCATCGGTTACACCCCGTCGTTGACCTGTGGCGTTTGGATTGGCTACCCGGGCGAGAAGCGGACGCTTGGACGCGGTGAGACCGGCAGTCAGGCTGCCCTGCCAATTTGGATCGAATTTATGAAGGTTTATCTGCGTGGGAAGCCGCTGGAGACGTTTGACAAGGCCCCCGCCCCCGATGCGGAACTCGAAAAGCTACAGGCAGAACGCGACCAACAGGAACGGAAAACCCTGGAAAGTGATGTGGCTGCCTTGATAGCGGATACGGCGACCTCATCGGCAAAACAGGCGGCAACGGGGCGCCCGCCGGCAGTGCCAGCAGACGAGCCGGTCACGCTGCACCGTGACCACACCCTGATGGAGGAATCCGCCGGACAAACCGCCGTGGATGAGGCACGGTCTGCCAAGCGTGCCCAGGGACGTGAGACCCGCAACCAGGACAGCTCTCTCCCAACGCTGCCAAAGCCAAACATTAAGAAACCGTCGTTTGTCAAAGATGAGCCGCACGAAGAGCCTCCGCGTCAGGCGACGCCGCGCCGCCAAACGCCGGAGCCCGACCGTTAGGGCTGGTTCCTGTCAGGGCCCCGGACAAATTGTGGCGGAAGGTGTTGAAGGAACGCCATGGTATTCTGGAGACGTAAGAAGGACGAAACGCCGGCCGAACGGGCCGGGCTGACAACGCTGTTCGGAAGCGAGCCGATTCCAGCCGTAGTCGCTACTCCCACATCTGCTCCTACATCCGCGCCGGAGGAAGCCCATCTGCTCCCCGGAGCCGAGAGCGTCAAGCCGGGTGTGACGCCAGTTGTAGAGGCCGCGACAGAGGTGTCGCCACCGGCATCCACACCGTTGCCGGTGATGGAAGTCCTGCCGCCGGAGGTGTCACCACTGCCGGAGAGACGCGGGCTTCTATCCCGCTGGTTGGGACGACCACCAGCAGAAGTCACATCCACACCTGAGCCGGCGACACCGCCCGGCGCTGAGCCGGCGGCTGCGTCCCGGTCTGCACCGTCCCCGGAACCGGCCCTCGAGCCATCGAAGCCAACCTTCTTGCTACGGATGAAAAACGCCGTCCGGCGGACGCGGCAGCAACTGGTCGGGCGGTTGGATACGCTGATTCACGGCAAGAAAGTCATTAGCCCGGAGGTGCTGGACGAGCTAGAAGAAATCCTCATCGGGGCCGATATTGGCGTGCGCACAACAATGGAACTGGTTGAAAAGATTCGCACGCAGGTTGACCGCAAGCTCCTCAACGACACCGAGGAACTCAAGCGGGTGCTGCGCCAGGAACTCCTGGCCCTGCTCCGTGCGCCGGTGAAGTCCGTGTCCGGTCGCGCCGTGCGTTCTGAAGCTGACTTAGCACCGGATATTCGGCCGTATGTCATGATGGTGGTTGGTGTCAACGGCGTTGGGAAAACGACGACTATTGCGAAGTTGGCCAACCTCATCAAGCGTGAGGGGAATGACGTGATCGTTTGCGCAGCAGATACCTTCCGAGCGGCTGCGGCCGACCAACTGATGGTGTGGGCCGAACGGGTCGGGATCCCGATTATCCGCCAAAAACCCGGCACAGACCCGGCAGCAGTCGTGTATGACGCTTTGCAGGCAGCCAAGTCACGCAATGCCGACGTCGTCATTGTAGATACGGCTGGGCGCCTCCACACCAAGGTCAACTTGATGAACGAGCTGGAAAAGATGTCCCGCATTGCCCGGCGCGAAGTGCCCCAGGCCCCCCACGAGGTGTTGTTGGTGATGGATGCTGCAACCGGACAAAACGGGCTGGAACAAGCCCGGCAGTTTGCCAAGACCGTACCGGTGACGGGTCTTGTCCTGACCAAGCTGGATGGGACGGCTAAAGGCGGCATTGTGGTTGCGATTGCGCGTGAGTTGGGCCTGCCCATCCGGTATGTCGGAACGGGTGAGCAGCTTGACGACCTGACCGTGTTTTCGCCGGAGGCTTTTGTGGACAGCCTTTTTGAGTGAGGTCTGCTGCCGATAAGGTTTCTCCCAGACCGGGCAAAGCGCTCTTCACCGAAGACGGTCCAAAACGGCGTAACGGTTTGGGCCGCGTCCTGTCGGCAGACGGCCGGTAGCGACCCGACCTCAGGCCACACCCCGTCCTACTTAGGGCGCGCAACGGCGGCTTATGTCGTTGGCCACTCTACACGGCTGAGTCAAGTGAAAACACGGGGCGCAGTTCTCCGGCAAGCTGCTGACGGTGCGTGAGAATTGGGCGGCTGTACTGGGTAGTCAGAGCTGCGTATGCTGCGGCATCGAGCAGGTCCAACTGGCGCAGTGCCGCCAAGATTGCCGTGTTGCGCGCACGGAAGCTATCTCCGTCCTCAATCTTGACAGCGATGCCCAGTGCGTCCGGGAAACGGTGACTTGACGGTACGGCGACGACATGAACGCCCTCCGCTCCGACTTTCGACAGCATCTGTCCCGACATAGCGTGCATGAGGTCGGTGTCAATCCGTTCTGTTCCGCCGACAAGTTCCGGGTAAGCCAGCATGGCCGCCGTAACGCGGCAACTCTCGTCCGGGTAAGGCGAGTGTGCAAAAAGTCGCGCGTAGCCGACCGCTAGCGCTGCGAGCGGCACGGCCCACGTCGGCACCGTGCAGCCGTCGAGGGCAACCGGCATAGTTGCGCCGGCAACGCCACACATGTCGGCAATCATCTGCGCCACTGCTGCTTGCAGCGGATGCGTTACTGCATCGTAATCTTCGGTCGAAAATCCGGCTGCCAAACAACCGGCTAGCATGCCCGCGTGCTTACCGGAACAGTTGTTGTGCAACGGGGTTAGTGTAACGCCGGCCAGCCGGCGCGCCGCTGCGCCGTTGAATGGGGGATGGATTCCACACCGCAGCGCCGTCGCCGGCAACCCCAGGCGCTCCAGCAGTCCTGCGACGACGGCCGTGTGTTCCGGTTCGCCGTTGTGTGAGGCAGCAATGATCGCCAACTCCGGCGGCGTGATACGAAAGCGTTCCAAGGCGCCGGTGCGGATGACGACCATCGCCTGGAAGGGCTTGGCTGCCGAGCGCAGAAAACAAAGCTGATGCGGATCGCCGACGGCGGCGACAATCCTTCCCTGCGCCGTTGCTGCCACGACGGACCCACGGTGCTGCGATTCCACCGCCGTCCCGCGCCAAACTTCAACCAATACCGGCGCCGGGGTTGAAGCGGGCGCAGCCTGCGGGGCGATAACAGAAGCCTGCAGCGTCATGACAGATGGTAAGGGGATGGGGCACCGGTGCGGGGATCGGCAACGATCCGGCCGACTATGTCGTAAGTGTGAGTGGCAGTAATCTCAACCTTGACCACATCGCCGAGTCGGGGCGGTGGCAGATCGGCCGGAGCATCGGTGATGAGCACCCGCCCGTCAATGCCCGGTGCTTGGGTTGCCAGGCGTCCCTGCCAAATAAGGTCACTGTCATCTGAAACCCCTTCAAACAACACCTCTACGACCCGTCGCTTGAACCGCTTGAGCCGCTGCTTCGAGATACGCGCCTGAAGCTGCATCAGTTTTGCCCGTCGGGCTTCGGCAATCGGCCCTGGCACTTTATCCGGCAGATCGAACGCCGGTGTCCCTTCTTCATCCGAATAGACGAATGCACCGACCCAATCAAAGGCCTGTGCCTCGCAGAAATCGAGCAGTACATCAAAGTCGGCCTGCGTTTCACCGGGATAGCCGACGATGAATGTTGTCCGCAACGCCACCCCGGGTACACGCGCGCGGATGCGGGCAATGAGCTTTTCCAAAAACGTCCGTGAGCCAGGCCGCCGCATAGCCTGCAACATGCCCGTCGCGGCATGCTGAAGTGGCATGTCAATGTACGGACAGAGCTTCGGTTCACCGGCTAGAACATCGAGCAGGGTGTCACTGATGCGCGTTGGGTAAGCATAAAGAAAACGAATCCACGTCACCTCCTGGACCTGGGCCAGTGTGCGCAGCAACTGTGCCAGCCCATCCTTGAGTCCCAGGTCTTCGCCGTAACTGGTTGTGTCCTGCCCGATGAGAATGATTTCCCGAACGCCGTCCGCCACAAGGCGCTCGACTTCGGCCAGAATTGAGCCAATCTGCCGGCTGCGCAGGTTGCCTCGCATCTGTGGAATCGAGCAAAACGCACAGGGATGGTCACAGCCCTCGGCAATTTTGACATAGGCGTAGTGTTTCGGCGTTGTTCGGAGGCGGGGGGTGGTATCGCTGTAGAGGTAGTTAGCATCGGGACGGTCACGCTCACGCGCCGGGACGCGCCCGCGCTGGCGTAATATCACGGGGTGCGGCACAATGGCAGCCTGCGAACGCTCCAGCAGGCGTGGGAGCTGTTCCAGCTCATTTGTGCCAAGGAAAGCATCAACTTCTGGCAGCTCCGCCGGGAGTTCCCGGCGATAGCGTTCAACCAGACAACCGGCGACGATCAACCGTTGCCCGGGACGCGCTGCTTTGAGGGCAGCCATTTCAAGAATCGTCTCAATGGACTCTTGCTTGGCGTCCTCAATAAAGCCGCAGGTATTGACAACAATGACATCAGCACTTCCGGCGTCATCGGTGACCGCATAGCCGGACTGCATCGCCAAACCCAACATCACTTCGCTGTCCACAAGATTTTTAGGGCAGCCCAGACTAACCATGCCCAAGGTTGGCCGGTGAACCGTCATGGTGCGTTTTGTCTTCTCCGTCGGCGAAGTCGTGTGTTAAACCGGGAGCATACGTCAGGGTTTGGCAAGAAACGAAGCCAAATACGCGAGATTACCGATGGGCGACCGCATTTCGCCGGAGCATCCCTCAGGCTCAAGCCGTAGGTAGCCCGTTGCCGGGGGCTGTTGCTCAATGGCCTGCCGGACATCCGCTTCTTCCACCCAGGCCGGCACGGCGTCACCAGCGCGGGTGAGCGCAATGAGGGCCAAGGTCGCGGTTTTGAGGTCCGCTTGCGACCGGTAACGCCGATAGAGAAAGGTTCCTGCAGGAAGTGACGGGAGCGACTGGGGCGGCAGGACTGCTGTCTGAAACCCGTCGAGGAGGGATTCCAATGCCGGCCGGTTGCCGAGGAAAAGCCAGTTGTCGAGAAAACACGCCGCACGTTGGTCGCTATGGGTCGAAACAACAAGTGGCACACCGGCATAGTTCGGAGAGGGATTGAGGAGGCGGGCGCCATCGGCACAGAGGTAGCGCTCCAGTGTCGGCAACAGCCGCACTCTGTCGCGAACGCGCACCCCAAGGATGGTTTTACCGTTCGGTGGAGCTTCTACGCTGATGAGAAGCCACTGGTCGTCCAGTAGATCGTCTAGCCATTCGCGCGGGCGAATGCCATAGCGCTCACGTACCCCGGCAACGAGTTCGCGGGTAAACAAGGCGACGGCGGCGTTGCTACGGGCAGCAACCGCAGCTTGGAGACGATCAAGCGCCGCCAGTGGGCGCGCCAGTCCGATGTAGGTGGTGCTGTTCGCCATCGTGACAGGCTGTTCCACCGGCGAACGAAGGCTCGGCGACGTCAGATGCGACCGGAGTGCGGTGACAACGTTCGGATGTAACGCCAGATAGTAACGATCCAGCACCTGTCCGTCCTGAACGTCTAAACTGTAGCCAAGCCCATCGGAAAGCTCTGCAAGAAGGGAAGTCATCAGCGACTGTGCTTGTCCGTTGGATGAGACGGTACCGCCGCCTGCAGCGTGGTTGGTTCCGATCCGCAGCGCTGCGCCAAGTCCGGCAGGATTGGCAAACGCAAAGAGCAATGCTTGTTCGCCGCTGACCATACGGCGTGCCTGTTGGAAAGCCGATAAGTCGGCCAGTGCAGCACGGCGACCGGCAGCTGCATCAAGACATGACTGAACGGCAGCTTCATCATTGGCGAGCAGAAGGGCCGTCCCGTCTGCAGCTGCCCACAGCGCCGTCATCGGATGGTCTGGATGACGGAAACACAGGAGGAGAACACCTTGGTAGGTGACTTCCGTGAGCTCGGTATCACCGCCCAAGAATCTGCGCGCCACAAGCGGCAGGAAGTGACGGGCAACGGCAATCGTTTGCTCGGCGGGTAGTTCGCTTGTCAGGCACAAGGTGAAGCGGGGTGTGACATCCAGTACCACGCTGTCGTCAGACGGCTGAGACTTCAGTTCTGAAGTCGGTTGTGCTGTCGGGGGAACAACCTCGGCACTCAGTCCGGTGACAACCAGACCCCACCGGGCGCGTGTCAGCAAACGCGCTTCCGCCGGACCGACATTGAGCCATGCCAGCAGGCGTGCGCCGGTCAGCAGATCATCAAGTTGTTTGGGAAAACCGATTGCCCTGCTGATTGCTTTCCAGAACGTCAGGGTCTCAAGGCGACGGAGGCCAGTGGGCAGGGAAGTTGCCTCGATAAAAAACAAGGCCTCACGTGGGCTGTAGCGGGCTAAGTTGTACGGTGGTGGCTGTGGCCGTACCGACCACCAAAGCCATCCGCCGATGAGAACCAGGGCCGCCACGGACCATCGAAAACGGCGTATGATGGAAGCGTTGGGGCGTTTGTTCACGCCTCGACTCTAGTGTGTTTCCAACTGAGTTGCAATGTGCTGAGTTGTCATGTGGCGCGTGACCGCAACATGCCTAAGGGCTTAGGCATTGGGTCGGCGGTAAGGTAGGAAGTTGAAATTGCAAAAGCTTACCCTGGATTCATGTTGTTGCCGCTTAAAAAGAGGTTGACGCGCCGGAGAGGCGGTGGTAACCATACACTACACAAAAGATACAAGGCGGTCGTTTATCGCGGGGCTTTGCGTTCGTTGCTCCAAAGACTTACGTCGCCGGCGCTGTGTAGTGTGACCCGTAGCCAGGTTTAACGATCTTAACAATGACGAGCACGGTGGCAGGCACAACGCAGTGACGCGCACAAGCCAATTTCGTTGGAGCCACGCCACTGTTCGGTCAAACCGGCTGTTTGTGATTTCCAAATGTGCGGAACAACTCCCTTTGTTCGCTCTTGCCGGACTGCATCTCATCCCCGCGAGAAATGGAGGCGATGGATTAGGCTATGGGCCTACTGAGTTTCGGTGGTGCCAAAACCGTTGTAGGCGTTGACATTGGTTCGAGCGCTGTCAAGGCGGTTGAGCTTAAGCCCCTCAAGAGGGGGTTTGAGCTCGTAGCGATAGGGCATGCCAGTCTGATTCCGGACGCTATCGTAGACGGTCACATTATCGATCTCAACCATGTCAGTGACACCATCGGCCGACTGCTGGCTGAGAACAACATCAAGAATCGGGATGTGAACACATCAGTCTCGGGTCACTCGGTCATTATCAAGAAGATCGAAGTCGCCTACATGACTGACGACGAATTAGCAGAGCGGATTCAGTGGGAGGCTGATCAGCACATTCCATTTGATATTACCGATGTCAACTTAGATTACTCGGTCGTCAGCCGTGACCCGTCTGCCGGCGTCATGCAGGTTCTCCTGGTCGCGTGTAAACGTGACAAGATTGCTCAGTACACGACGGTCATCTCACAGGCCGGGCGCAATGCAGTTGTCATTGATGTTGACGCCTTTGCCCTGCAAAACGCCTATGAGGTCAACTACCAGCCGATGCCAACGGCGACCGTTGTCCTGCTGAACATCGGTGCGTCGGTGACAAACATCAATATTGTCCGTGGGTCAAACTCGGTGTTCGTCCGCGATATTTCAGCGGGTGGCAACCAATACACCGACTTGCTTCAGAAAGAGTTAGGTCTCACTTTTGAACAGGCTGAAGCACTCAAACGTGGTATCCCGACCGACAGCGGCTTACAGCTCAGTGATGCGCAGTCCTTGCTTGATTCGGTGACAGACATCATCGCCATGGAGGTGCAGAAAACACTGGATTTCTGGCGGTCAACCAGTCCTTCTGGAGATGTCGCCCCTGTGGACCAGGTGTTGGTCGCCGGTGGAAGCTCAAAAGTTTCCGGGCTAACCTCTATTTTTTCGGAACGGTTTGGTATCCCTGTTGAACGATTCAATGCGTTCAATCCGTCTCAGATTGTTATAAGCCCGAAAAAAGACGAAGAGTACATTCGTGAAATCTCGCCAATGATGGCGGTTGCCGTTGGCTTAGCGGCCAGGCGACCGGGAGAGTAATAACTGCGATCTAAAACATAAGCTTCAAGAGTAAGGCAGTGGCTACACTCTGAGTGTTCAATGTAAGGAAAGGTTGTCGGTTAGGGCGTTCGCCTTGATGGCCGGCAGTACGTCTGATTATGCCAAGAATCAATCTTGCAACAAGTGCTGTCAGTGAACCTACACCAACGACTGCACCGGCACCGGTGCAATCGATTGTGGTAGTCATTTTGGCTGTTATTGTCTTGGTTATAGTTATAATTGCTGTTGGAGTTGATTACTACTTTAGTGACGGAAAAAGAGTTGAAGCCAAAGAGCGTCTCGAACAGGCAAAGAAGAATAAGGCTGAGTTAGAAAAAGTAAAAAAAGAGCGTGATGAGTATGAGAAAAAGAAAAAGCTTATCGAGACACGCCTTGATATGATCAGAAAACTCGACGCCGAGCGGCGTGGTCCGGTGAGTGTTATGTCCCAGGTCAATGCCCGAATTCCGGTTGGTGTGCGTCTTGAGCGTCTGACCTTGCGCGGTAATAATGTCACTATTGAGGGAGTAGTTGACCGGGTCGAAAAGGATAAGGAAAAAAGGAACAGAGATATTATTACGGAATTTGCACAGCAATTAGAGCTGCGCTCAAACGGTCTTTTCACAAATGTCAATCCAACATTCCAAGAAGCAGGGCAAGCATTTCCTGATGCCACCGAACAACAATCCCTAAAGTTTACTATTGTTTGCGATTACAATCCACCTCAGCCGGCAGCTCCCCCCGGAGCGACTCAGACGGCACAAGCTGGAAAATAGCTCAAACGGCCAAGGAGCCTTCATATGTTTCGTCAAAAAATTTTGTTTCAGATTGTAATCATCATTTTTGCTGGCGTGGTCATATTTATCCTCCTTGACCAATTTTTTTGTGCTGACTTACGTGAGCAAGCCAGCCGTGATGAAAAAGAAGCCCAAAAGATAGAACAAGAAGTTCAAGAGTTAGAGAACGTTCGAGTGCAAATCAATGAGTACAAGAAGAAAATAGAAGAATACATGCGCGATTTGCAGGCATACCGTGCGAACATACCTGAAGAGGTACGTCTTTCAGAGACACTGGCACAGCTGCAAAACATAGCCAAAACACGTTCGGCTGTAGTACGTGAGTTTCGCCCGGGCAATGTTCAGAAGCGTGATTTTCTCTATGAGAAGTCAATCGACGTCAAGGCTGGCGCAACCTATGATCAGGTCGGTCAGTTTTTTGCAGATATTGCTGCTCTCCAGCGAATTGTGAAGGTATCTGACGTGGAAATTCGTCAAGCAAGCGCGCAAACACCAAGGCTGACAATTGAGGCAAGTTATAAGCTTACGGTGTTTTTCGCTTCGGAAAAGGACATTCTAAGCGCCAGCGAGGAATCTAACTGAGCGTGAGGAATCATGGGGACTGATTAGTAGGATCCAATTAAGCATAAACTGTGAGGTATAGAATGAAAAAACAATTGCCAAAATTTTTATCTCTGTCTTAAGCTCTTTTTTATCTTAAGAGCTTGTAAAACATGGGGAAAAAACTATGGACGCTTATATTGATTTCTGTACCTGCCGAGCGTGGCTGTTGTCCGGTTTATTATGCTGTACGGTGCCGGCTCTAGGTCAGTCACCTTCGGCAGTGGCACAGAAAGCGACGGCAGGTTTACAGTCATCGCCGTCTGATATACAGGGATCACAGAAATCGGCGCAAGGGCCTCCGGCTGACGCTTTATCGCCAACTTACACCGGAACCGGCCGCGATCCGTTTCGCCGCCCGAACAATGATCCATTCCGCGACAGTGGCAAGCTCCGCGAACCTTTTCGCCCACCTGTTACCGATTTACCTTACCCAGATTTCCCGACGCGCGAGGCCAAATGGCGCGAGATTCGAGACCGTCGCCTAGATCAGGGGCAGCCGCCACCGGCTGAATCTGAGAAATACCTTGTAGAAGAACTAACTGTTATGGGTATTTACTCAACCGAGCGTGGTCTCGGTGCTTTGGTCAAGGATCGTCGCTCTGGTGCGACAATGTTTGTGCGTGAGGGATCAAAGTTCTGGAACGGATCGGTTGTCAAAATTGAACGCGCGCCGCGCACTTTTGGCGTTACGGATGCGCAGGTTGTGGGGCGGCTTGTTTGCTCTGAGATCATTGTTCGAAGCAACGGAACACTTGTGACGAAGCAACGCTTTCTAGACTACATCCCGAAAGCTAGTGCTACCCCGACAGCTGCTCAGTAGCCACTCGGTAATGTGGGCACCTTTGCAGATTGAAGGACGTCACGCCTGTCTCCAGCTGCGCGAGGTCATTGAGTCGTTTGGTCAGGTCTCGGCTTTTTATCAATCAATTTAGCGGATTTTTTATCGGAGGAGAGTTATGAAATTCCTGCCGAAACGTTCCTGCACCGGTGCGGCATTACTCCTGTTTTGTGGGTTTGCATTCTGTGGGGCAACGCCGCTGCAGGCCCTGGATAAGGCACCGGAAACGGTGGTTGTTTCTACACTCGACGTGCGCACGGATTCACCGCGTACAACACGTGTGCAGCTCGAGAGCGCAGCACGTCTGGATTATCACGTCTCAAAGCTAGGGCCACAGCTCGTCACCATTGAACTGTACGGTGCCGACACCTCAGCCCTCTTGCCCGAGTACCGTTTGGAACAGGGGTTGGTAGCAGCCATTGCCGTCAGGTCAAATATGGCTGACCAGCCCACAGCTCGGCTGGACGTTACACTGCGTGAGGCCTGTGAAGTTCGCTCATATTTGCGTGATGACGCCAAAACACTGGTGATCGAATTCGAGCCAGCAGCAATGGCTCGTGAAGTCGTCGGTGAAACAGCCGAGACGGTGCTTGCCGCCGGACATAATCCAGCCGGACGTGATACTACGGCACGTCCCGTTCAGTCGGTTGTGTACAACAGCCACCTGGGTACGCCACAGGTTGGGAAATCGGTCGGCCCTCAATCTCCTGCGCTCCATGCCGTGATGCTGGCTGAAGTCGAACGCAAGACCGTTGCCGAATTGAAGTTGACTGCCAAGGCGAAGTACAACCACTTTCTCCTCCAGAGCCCAACCCGCTTGGTGATTGACCTGTATGACGCCGTCGCCTCCGTTGAAAAACGCACCCTTTCAGGTGATGGCCGGTTGGTATCTCGGATTCGCATTGGTGAGCCGGACAGGCGCACCACCCGCGTAGTCTTTGATCTGAAGCAGGTCATCCCCTATACGGTAGATGCATCAGAAAACGGGCTGATGGTACGCTTTGGCGACGAGCAGGTTGCTGCTACCACTGTGACGTCTGCACCGACAACAGCAGAGACAAGGGGTACGAAGTCGACTGCTGCCGACAGCACGATGACCCCATCCGCGGCAGCTAAGGCTGAGCCGACTTCAACCGCTGTGCAGACTGCAAACGAGGCTTCTAATGACAACGCTGATAACAATCCTTCTGAGGCGCCGAAGTCTCTGCGTCCGGTTGAGGCCAAGCCTGAGCCGGCAGCGCTGATGGTGCCGGTTGCACGCCGTGTCGCTGCTGCTTCTCCTCCCACGGTATCACCCAAGGCGGCGACTGCCTTGCCTCCCAATGTATCTCACGCCTCGGCACCGGTCGCTGGACGCAAGCCACAGGGCAGTAATCGTGGGGCGCAGTTTGGCGATCCTTCTTACCAAGGTGAGCCGATTAGCCTAGATATTACAGGCGTCGACTTGTCGGATATCCTCCGGTTTATTTCGGATAACTATGACGTCAACTTTATTTTAGATCAGTCTGTGAGCAAGGTGCCGGTGACACTCAAGGTCAATCAAGTGCCGTGGACGCAAGTCCTGGAATCTATTTTTCGAGCGAATCAACTGACCTACCGGCGTGAGGGGATGATCGTCCGAGTGGCGACCGTTGCCGCCATCACGACGGAAGAGCAAAATCTTCGCAATCAGCGCCTGCAGGAAATTTACAGCGCTCCAACGGTGACGGAGTACTTCAAGTTGAAGTACGAGCGCGTTGACCAAAATTCTGCTCAAGCACAAGCTGGGGGTGGGGTTGCCCTTCAAGGTCCGGGTGGGCAGCCGATCGGGGGAACTCTAGGAGGGATTGGCTTTGTTGGGATTGTGCAGCAATCGCTCTCTCCTGCCGGGCGGATCTCGATCAATCCCCGGACAAATACCATCATCATCACCGACATCCCTTCATATCTAGAGAATGTGCGCGATGTGATTGCACGGCTGGATGTCCCTGAGCCGCAGGTTGAGATCGAAGCGCGGATTGTTTTCGCTTCACGGAACTTCGCCCGGGAACTGGGCGTTCAGCTCTTCGCCGCTGCACTGACCCGGCAGGGGCGTGCGGCTGCTTTCTCAACCTCATCGGGAACATTTATTCAGCCACCGAATGAAGGTCCTGCAACTTCGTCAGGCTCACTGATCCCTGGTTTGCTCATCGGACCACGGGCTGCGCCTGGCATCTCCGGGGGCGGCTCGTCGGTCCTTGGTCTCACGACCGGCCCGATTGGCACCAGCCTGCTGGCCGCAACGCTGACTGCCAATGAACAAAAGGGTATTGCCAAATCAATTGCTGCGCCGCGTGTGACGGTTCTTAACAACACTCAAGCGACCATTGCCTCCGGTACGCAGATTCCGTTTATTGCTACAGCAGGTGTCGGTGTGGCGCAGACCGTCACGTTTGTCAATGCAACGATCGGAATGAACATTACACCGCAAATCACAACCGAAGGAAATGTCTTGCTGACTGTGTCGGTCAGTAACGACGCACCGGGTCAGGTGATCAACGGCTTTACCAGCATCAACCGGCGGTCGGCGACGACACAGGTTATTGTCCCAGACGGCGGTACAACTGTCATCGGCGGTGTCCTCAATGATACCGAAACGAACGATGTCTTTCGGACACCGGGCATTTCCAGGCTCCCGCTGTTGGGTGAGCTATTCAAGCGGCGTTCTTTGTCGCGTACCACCGGCGAACTCCTTTTCTTCATCACGCCGCGGATCGGTCGGGGTGAGAATATTCTCTCAGGCGGTGAACCACCCGTTTCCCCACAGCCTGCCGTTGGAGGGCGTCCGTGACATTTACAGAGCTGCTCGAGCGGATCCTCGAACGGGTTGAGGGCAGCATTGGTATTGTGATTATGGGGCTCGACGGATTGGCAATTGAGCACGTTCAAGTCCCATCAAAAATCAGCCTCAGCGAGCGGGTGGCACTGATTGCCACATCCCATGCAACGCTGCTTCGGAATACAATGCGGATGGCATCCGACACCGGCGTCGGATTACTCAATGAGCTTACGCTGATGTCGGATGCCTTCCGATTGGTGGTGCGCCTGATCGGCCGTGAGTACTTCATCATTATTGTCCTTGACCCTGACGGCAATATAGGACGTGCGCGCTTTGAACTGCGCAAAGCGCACTTGCTGCTCGAAAAAGAATTCATCTAGTCTCACAAACCGCGACGTCGCTGTACAAAGCCTTCGCGAATGCGAAGGCTTTTTTGTTCGTCCACAGGAGCCTACAACCGGCAGATGACCAGCATGATCGAAGGCTTTGCACAATCTCAGGGGACACCACCGCCCTTTTTCAAACCCCTTGGTCAGACCGGGCTGTGGTGCCATCCGATGGGCTTTGGTTGTTATCGCATTGAGGAGGATAATCCGGCACACGAAGCCGCGCTGCGGGACTATCTGGCGCGCGGTGGTAACTTGATTGACACGAGCGCAAATTACACCGACGGGGGTGCAGAACGAACCGTTGGGCGTGTGCTGCGTGATGTTGACCGCGCTACTATCATCGTGGTGACAAAAGGTGGTTACATCCAAGGCGATAATCTGCGCCTAGCACAGCAACGGCATTTCCCGGAAGTTGTCAAGTATGCTCCTGGTCTGTGGCACTGTATTCACCCGGAATTTCTGGCAACCCAGATTGAACGTAGCCGTGAGCGCATGGGCCTGGCGACGCTCGACGTTTTCCTGCTGCACAATCCCGAGTATTTTCTCAACGCTTGTGAAAAGCGTGGTGTCACAGTGGCTGACCGGGAAGAGTTTTATCGTCGCATCCGCGAAGCATTTGCCTTCCTTGAAACACAGGTTGCCTCCGGGACGATTCGTTTCTACGGTATTTCTTCCAATAACTTTCCTCTCCCGGCACAGCATCCGACGCAGGTAAGTTTGGCGCGCTGCTGGGCGCAGGCAGAAACGGTCACGCCCGACCATCATTTCAGGGTGGTGCAGTTCCCACTCAACCTATTTGAAACCGGTGCGGTGACGGAAATCAACAACGAAGGCAGGTCGCTGCTAGCATTTTGCGCTGCCAAGGGTATTGGGGCGCTCGCTAACCGGCCGCTCAACGCTTTCAACGGCCGGCAGATGGTTCGACTGGCTGATTTTGATTTCCGGTTGGATCGTCCGGCGTTAGAGTGGCTGGCGCAGGCGTTATCGTCGCTACGTGACCATGAAGCGAGGCTAACGGTGGAGTTCGGTCTGTCGCCCCTGCCACAGGGCGGCCTCGCTGCACGATTACTTCGCCTGGCGCCACAAATTGATTCTGTGTTTGTGTGGGAACAAAATGCCGCCCGTCTGGTTATCTGGCCTGTTCAAGATTGGTTAGGCCAGTTATCGCCGCCACCTCGGCAGCGAGCCGGTTTTACGGCCTGGCGCGACCGTTTTGTTGAGTTGGCCAATGCGGCCCTCAAAACCATGGCCGATTTCGCTGCGGCGCAATCCCAGGCGCAATCCGACACGGTGCGAAAACAGCTGGCGGCGGCCGGCTATGTCAACGAGCGACAGACGCTGAGCCAGATGGCCATTAATACGCTGCGGAGTTTGCCCGACCTGAGCTGCGTTTTGGTCGGCATGCGCCGGGTACACTATGTGGCGGATGCATGTGAGGTGTTGGCCTCCCCAACGGTAGATGGCGAAACCATCCTCCGCCGATTGCGAGCAATGTGATCGCGTCAATCGCCGGTGTCTCTTCACAGGGCAACAAACGTTGGTGCGGTGATGGCGCTGTATTCCGTAGTGGTTTTGGACAGGCGGGTGAAAAACCCGACTGCGCTGCCGCCCAACACAAACACACCGTAGTTGGGAATCCAGCCTTCGGCGTCGGCCTGCGCCACAAAAAAACGCTGTACCACAAAATGTTGGGGAAGTGCTAACTCAATTGCCCGTTCCCACACCTCTGGCGTCACAAAGGGCCCGCAAACAGTCTCGCTGCCCTCGCAGCCGTAATTGCTTTTGATCACCCAATGCTCGCGTTCGGCAAGCAGCCGATCCGGTGGCATACATGTCAGCCGGTAGGTCTCTGGAATGAAGCGCCGGATCACTGCCTGCGCCTCAGGTGAGAAGCGCGCCATCTCTTCCCAGAAAAACGCAAGGGAAAGCTTGTTTTGTGTCACGACGGCGCCAAACGGATTAACGATGGTCACTTTGCCTTCCAGATCGGCATCCAGGAGTGCCAGCAGCGGCTCTGTCAGCGGCTCGTCATCTGGATATGCCTCGGCGTCGGCCCAGACCGGGATGCGTTCGCTCCACCAGTCGGTTTTGTAGTGGCGCAGAATCAAATCCACCGGTTCACCGAGCAAGCTGATACCCAGTGATGTGCGGCGTACGTTGTACGGCGAGCCCGCCACAACCCGAATTCCGGCCGCCGTGAGCCAACGGGAAAACGCCGCAATCATGCACAGGTCTTCCGTCAACTCAGTTGGATAAACAATGCCGACGCTTTCGAGTGGTAGGTCTGTTCGCTTGGCATGGCTTTCGCGCAGCATGGCGACGAAGCGTGCCGGTAAGTCAGCGTTTGGATCGACCATACCGGGATGGGCCGCCAACCGCAGTTGGTTGAGCCAAACGGCCTCCGGCTGGCCTGACGGTGTATCACTGTTGAGTTCACAGCACTGAATACGCCCGTCCGTACACACAAACACGTCTGCCCGCGCCATCCCGTGCCACAAGCCACCTGCCGCATGCCACATCAGACGTTGAAACGGCGTCAACTGATAGAAAGAGGTGATGAGGTCCGGTGCGTCAAGTAGGATTTCAACGAGTTCCTGGTGCAGGTATGTCACCGCCTCGGCTGCTTCCGCCAACCGGGCCGCCAGTTCCGGTGACAAGACGACACCGTTCAACCGGAAACGGGGCTGTCCCCAGAGCCAGGGGTCGGACAGTACACCGGTGGCGTACACCGCATGGGCAAATTCGGCATACTCATCCATGCAGGTCTCCTTCCTGACGCAACGTTGATTGCTGCATCGATGGCTGCGTCAACGACGCTACTTTACCGGGCGAAGCGACGTGCAACATCGTCAATAATGTCCGGCGTGACCTCTCGAATGCGCCGCTGGACAGCCTCGCGCTCTGCTTCTATGCGAAGCTTCTTGCTGGCCGAAATGCGCACGAAGAACGGGACTTTCTTCAAAACGACATTCATGCGCTCAACCGCGTCAGGATGCCAGGAAATCTCGGCCTCGGAAATGGCCAGCGTGGTCTCTTCGGCTTGCTTGCGTTCGAGTCCTTCCACCGGCAGGTGGCGGAACAGAATTTCAAACAGAAAGTTGCTGATTTCCTGTGCCAGATACACGACGCCGGCGTACCCCATAAACGGTGTCCCTGTTGCCCGGCGAACAACCGGCCCTGGAAAGGACGCCGGAATGTAGCTTGTCAACAGCTCCAACTCACTGATGTAGATTTTTTCATTGATTGAGCCGAACATAATCATCGGCGGGTCATCAATCAGCGTCTGTCGAACATCAATGGCGCTGTAGGCAAGGGGACCTGACTTTGCCTGTCGGGAAGCGACGATGGTTGGACGCATACCGAACTCGTCCTGGAGAACACGCCGCAACCCATGGGTGTAGGTTTCCCCTGCGACGACACCAAAACTCGACGTACCGAAGAAGTCCTGGTGAGGACTGCGCCACAGGTCCCAAAAAGCCTTGAGCGTGGTTTGCTTTTCACGGGCAATGAAGGCTTCTGCTTCGTCCGTCCGACCGAGGATCCGCCCCAGCTCGCGCAGAAACGCTGTTGTATCCTGAATGCCAAACGGAGCATAAAGATATGGCTTGTGCAGGCGGGCGGCCAGCGCCGCGCCGAACTCTCGATACATCACAATGCAGGCATCGCAGTCATCCATAGTCGCCAAATCTTTGACGCGCGACCGGAATGGCATGACGCAACTGACCTCGGCCCCAATGCCCTCCACCAGCCGTTCGATTTCGGCGAGATCGGCATAGCTGTTGAAGCAGCCGTAGGTCGGACCGATGATGGTCACCCGTGGTTTTGTCCGCACGACGGCGGAGCGGAGTGCTGCCGCGTCATAACCGGATGCCGCCAGTAACCATTCGCGGTTCTCATACAGGTACAGCAGTGCCGACTCACGTCCCTGCCATTCGTCGTCCTGAAGTGCACGGCTATCAAACTGCGCAATACCGTCATGAACACTGAGACCGGACTCGAAGCCATCCGTACTGATGAGTTCACTTTCCTGCGTTGTAAGGACAATTGTGGCGCGGCGGTGCGCATTGAGTGTTGAGCGGCCCTCCAGGGTTGCGCGCAAGATGGGGTTTGTACCGTCAAGCGTGACTTCGCGTTCCGTAAAGTCGGTTGAGATGACGTTCGGCAGATTCGGAATGGTGTCAGTGTAGTTGAGGATCGAAGTAATCGGCAGCGTGTAGCATCCCACCGGTCCGTTAATGACCACCTGTACATCGGGCAGACAGCCAAAGGTAAATAATGCGCCCCAGAACGCATTGCTTGTGTCGACATCGCGTTTGACGTTCAGCGTGAGTCCGGCGCGCAGGGCGCTCTGGGCAAGAGTTTCGACTTCCTGTGACAGCAGCATAGGCGGGACGCTCCCAATCGAGCAGAGAGTAGAGGCAGAGAGTACAGGACATCGAGCGCGGCGGTGTCTGCCGCACTCACACAACCAGCATCACGTAACCAGGGCCGGGGAACATCGGCCCGTGAACGTTGTCGGCGAAAATTCAGGTTAGACACCGCAGTATCCACCCTGCAACCAACTTACCATGTGAGTGCGATTTTCAAACACTCGGGGTCGCGGAGTGCGACGGTATAGGCCCGTTGAGGCTCACGGGCCGGCAATTGGTGCGTGATCAACTGCCGGAGCTGGGCATCGTGGTCGGCGAGAAACCGGAGGGTGAACGTCATATCATCGGCATCCCATTCGCCGGCAATGTCAAGCCGAATCTCCTTGATGAAGGCCGGCCCAAATGCCAGACGAATCTCTTCGTAGAAGCCGAGTGAGCGAAGGTGCCCGCGTTTTTTGAGTGCACGCACGGCTGTGTCAAAGCATGCGATGTTGCCGGTTGCCTCGACGACGACATCATATGTGTCGGACGGGATATCACTTTCCTGGTTGACAACAATGAAGTGGTCGGCTTCACCCAACCCAACGCGGAAGGCGATCGTGTCGGCGATGGTGACTTCCGCTCCCAGGTGGGTCAGCATACGTGCTGCCAACTGTCCAACAATACCCTGGCCCAGCACCAGGACAGACGGCCGGCTGCCTGCTGCGACCAGGTCGCGCACGCCATGCCAGGCCGTCGCGCCGAGTGCCAACAGCAGCGCCGTTTCATCTGTCATGTTGGACGAGATCTTAATGGGGCGCGTCACGTCGTTGACGGACTCAGAAACTTGTCCCCCAAAAACCGAGAAGAAGCCCTCGTAGCGGATTGTACCGGGTAAAAAGACGCGGTCACCGACTTGGAACTGCTCCGGGGACACGTCCTCACCGACTTCCACGACGACACCGACCGTTTCATAACCCGGAATGAGCGGGTAGCGCAGTTGCGGCATGCCGGGCAACCGCCCTTCGAGTGTCATCCGTTCAGTTCCGGCGCTGATGGAGGTCAGCCGGGTGGCGACCCGCACTGACGTGGGTGTCATCGGCGGCAGGGGGATGGTTTGCAGACCGATTTCATGAGGTGCGTAAATGACAATGGCTTCCATGCGTTATCTGTTCAAGGTGCGGGTCAGGCGCTGTTCGCGCTTCACCGCAGGACGATGTTAACCAGCCGCTTAGGGACGACGATGACCTTGGCGATGGTTTTGCCGTCGGTCAGGGCTTTGATTTTGGCGTCTGCCAGTGCTGCCGCTTCCAACGCAGCATCGGTGACATCCGGTGCGACCAGCACCTTGCTTTTGAGCTTGCCGTTGACTTGCACCGGAATCTCGAGTTGTGGTTCACAGGCGAGCGCGGGGTCATAGGTCGGCCAGGCGGCTTCAGACAGCGGGATGGTCTGGCCCAGCTCACGCCACAGCTCGGAGGCAAGATGCGGGGCTAACGGCGTCAGCATCAGCGTCAACGCCTCCAGCCCTTCGCGCATGGTTTGGGCGGCTGCAACTTCGGTCGTCGTGCCGACTGCGGTATCAAATTCATAGAGGGCATTGGTCAGCTCCATGCAGATGGCGACGACGACATTGAGTCGCAGGCCATTTTCAAAAGCATCTGTCGCGCGTGCAATCGCCTGATGCGTTGCACGCCGGGCTGCTTCTACCACCGGTGAGGTGATTTCTGGCAGCCCGGTCACAGCGCGGCACCGGTCGCGCCACCGATGCGCCAACCGCCAGACACGCGCCAGATAGCGCATCGCGCCTTCCGCCGCCGGGTAATCGTCGCCGCCGTGTTCATCCGTGACCCGCTTCCAATCTACTTCTCGTTCCGGTGGAGCTGCAAACAAGATCGACAGCCGCGTGGCATCGGCACCGTAGCGGCGGATCATTTCGTCCGGGTCAACGATGTTCCCCAGCGATTTCGACATTTTTGCCCCGTTGAGGATAACCATGCCCTGCGTGAGCAGGCGCTTGACCGGCTCGCCGAAGTCAATCAGGCCAATGTCGCGCATCATCATGGTCCAAGCCCGCGTATAAATCAGGTGCATGACGGCATGTTCATCCCCACCGATGTAGAAATCCACCGGCAACCACCGTTTGACCGTTGCCGTGTCAAACGGCTGCCGGTCGTTGTGCGGATCGCAGTAGCGAAAGTAATACCAGTTGGAGTCCACAAAGGTATCCATCGTGTCGGTGTCGCGCCGCGCAGGCGCTCCGCAGGTGGGGCAGGTGACCTTGGTAAACGTTGGGTGTGTTGCCAGTGGTGCGCCGGCAGAAAAATCCAGATCTGGCGGCAACAGGACGGGTAGGTTTTCCTCTTGTTCGGGTGAAATCGTTCCACAGGCGTCGCAGTGGATCATAGGGATCGGGGTACCCCACGCGCGTTGGCGGGAAATACCCCAGTCGCGCAGGCGATAGACAACTGTTCGTTTGCCGAATCCCTGCGCTTCGGCGTAGTCCGCCATCGCCGCGCGCGCTGCATCGGACGGCAGGCCTGCGAACGGGCCACAGTCGGCGCCGAGTCGTCCTTCTTCTAGAAATGGGAGTGTGGACGAGTCCGGTGTGGCGTTGGAGGTGTTGGGTTCGGCATCCCAGACAACACGGCGGATGGGAAGTCCATACTTTTGCGCGAACTCAAAGTCGCGCTCGTCATGCGCCGGGACGCTCATCAGCGCCCCCGTGCCATACTGTGCGAGAACAAAGTTGGCCGTCCAGACCGGCAAGCGTTCGCCATTGAACGGATTGACGGCGGCAAGGCCGATTGCTACGCCTTCTTTTTCGCGCGACTCGGTGCGTTCGCGGAGCGGCTGGGCCGTACTGCGCTCAACAAACGCTGCCACTTTGGCACGAACCGGGCTGTGTTCGAGCAGCGTTGGCATCAGCGGATGCTCCGGGGCGACAATGATCGCGTTGGCGCCGTAAATTGTGTCCAGCCGTGTTGTGAAAATCCGAATCTTCACATGCGGGGTGTCGGCCAGGGCGAAGTCAACTTCTGCGCCTTCGCTGCGGCCGATCCAATCCCGCTGCCGCTTCAGAACGTGGCCAGGCCACCCCTCCCGCAGGACTCCCTCGATGCCGGCCAGCAGTTCTTCCGCGTAGTATGTCTGCCGAACGAACCACTGTTCTAGTTCCCGTTGTTCAACCGGTGTGTCTTCGTGCCGCCAACAGTAGCCACCTTCGGCCTGCTCATTTGCCAGACTTGTGTTGCACTTCGGGCACCAGTTGACAACCGACCGCTTGCGGTACACCAGCCCTTTCTTGAAGAGTTGGATAAACATCCACTGATTCCACCGGTAGTACTCCGGGCGGCAGGTCGCAATTTCGCGACTCCAGTCATAGCTGAAGCCCAAGCGTTGCAATTGCGCGCGCATGGCCGCAATGTTGTGGAACGTCCACGCATCGGGGCGCGCGCCGTGTTTGATGGCCGCGTTTTCGGCCGGTAGCCCAAAAGCATCCCAGCCCATCGGGTGCAGGACATCATAGCCGCGCAGCCGCTTGTACCAGGCCACGGCGTCGCCGATGCTGTAGTTGCGAACGTGGCCGAGATGAATACGTCCCGATGGGTACGGCAGCATTTCCAGCATGTAGTAACGTGGGCGCGTGCCGTCATCGCGGGCAGCAAAGGTTTGTTCGGTGCGCCAAACGCGCTGCCAGTGTTCTTCAATAACGTGGGGTTGGTATTTTTCGTGCATAGCTCAAGCCGAACGCGGTCCGCGTCCAGTCGCGGCAACCGTGCAATTCAGGGTTAAGTTTTGTAGCCAACAGGATGAACAAAAGCGGTGAGCCGGTAAAGCACCCTGGGTGTGTCAGCCGGGAGGGACGGCGCTGCCGGCGGGCACACCCGGAGTTTGTGCTCCGTCGGGGATGCCTTTGCAATGAGGCAGGTCAGATGCCCCCCCCCCACACTCGCCGTTGTAAACGGAAAGACTAATCGCGTGTCGTCACTGTGGTGGCGGCGGTAGCTTGAGGAGCGGCAGTTCAAACAGCGGTAACGTGACATCGGGATCGGCAACTGGGTCAGGTGCGCTGCTGGCTTCGGAGTCAAGTTGCGTGCAGATTTTTTTCGGTGATGTCCCGGCCAGAAACCATTCCTCAATCGTCTCCCCTGGACAGGAGGGGGACGGCAGCAAGCCGGTTTGCAAATCAACGGTGACTTTCTCGACGCCGTCGGCTTCTGGGAAGCTATCGCCGGCGAGATCGGGGCGAAACTTAAGCACGGCCCGCATAAAGCTCAGGAAAATTGGAAGGGCCGAACTGCCACCTGTGAGGCCGAGTTGACGATTGTCGTCATAGCCGACGTACACAACACACACCAGATGGGGTGTGAAACCGGCAAACCATCCATCCCGGCTCGTCCCAGTTTTCCCGGCAAGGGCTTTGGTCAAGCCCTTCGCCTTGGCGGCCGTTCCGCGCTCAACCGGCCCGCGTAACAAATGTGTCATGACTGCTGCCACGTCGGGCGACACCACGGCCTTCGTCTGTGGTTCAAAACTCTCCACCGGTTCGCCTTTCCCATTGGTGATCAGGGTCAGTGCGCGTGGCTCAACCCGCAGACCGCGGTTGGGGAACACCGTGTAGGCGCGTGCAACTTCCATCGGCGTTGCCTCCTTCACGCCCAGCGCGAGGCTCGGATAGGCCTCCGGGCGTGGTAAGCCACACCGTTCCGCCATCTGCGCCACCCGGTTGTAACCGACCGCTTCGGCCACACTGACTGTCACCACGTTCAACGATTTGGTCAGGGCAGTGCGAACGGTGACGTACTGGTTGCTGTACGCTTGTCCAAAGTTATCGGGACTGTAGGTTTGTCCGTCTCCGTAGGGGAATGTGCGTTTCTCGTCTTTGAACAACGACGACGGTGTGACGACCCGCTTCTCAATTGCCGCTGTATAAACAAAGGGTTTGAACACCGAACCGGGTTGGCGGCGAGCCTCGGTCACGCGGTTCAATTGCGATTGGGCGTAGTCCCGCCCACCCACCATCGCCAGAATGTCGCCCGTGTGCGCGTCAAGGGCAATCAGGGCCGCATCCAGACCGGAAGCCGGCTTTTTGCTCAGATTGGCAATACCGTTTTGCACCGCCTCTGTTGCCGCCTGCTGGAGGTTAAGGTCGAGAGTGGTGTACAGGCGTGTTGCCGGGTCGGATAACACCCAATCGAGTTTTCGTTCGGCAAGGACGTGCTGAAGATAGTCAAGGAAGTAGGGAGCATCAACGTTGCTCGCGGCACGGCGCGGCGCCACGCCCAGCGCGGCTGCCTTGGCTTGATCGTACTCTGCCTGGGTAATGAAGCCGACATCGAGCATATCTCCCAGGACTTTATTGCGTCGTTCTAGCGCCCGGTCAGGATGTTTGAACGGCGAGTAGTAGCCAGGGCCGCGAATGATCCCCGCCAGAAAGGCTGCCTCCGGTAGTGTGAGGTTGGAGACATTCTTGGTGAAATAAAAGCGCGCCGCTTCGCCGACACCGTTGATCGAGTAACTGCCGTCCTGCCCCAGATAAATCTCGTTGCAGTACAGCTGGAAAATCTGCTGTTTGGTCAGGCGTGTTTCGAGCAGAACGGCGATGTAGGCTTCCTTGAGCTTGCGGCTGAGCGTGCGCTCCGGGGTCAGGAAGAAGTTTTTGACCAGTTGCTGGGTAATGGTCGAACCGCCTTGAAGGGTGCCGTCCCGCTCGAAAAAGTTGTTGTACACGGCACGGGCCAGGCTGCGAATGTCAATGCCGGGGTGGTCGAAAAAACGTCGGTCCTCAACAGCGACAATAGCGTTGACCAGTGTTTTGGGGAGGTCGTTGAACTCAACGATTTTCCGCTTTTCACGTTCCTGATTAAGGGCGGTCAGCAGCGGAGGCTCAAGAAGGCATTCGGAAAGCGCCTTTTGGCCGGATAGTTCAGTGATTGCGACCGGCGTGTTGCCGTTGAAGCGAATCCGAACAGCAGGGAAGTACCAGCTCGCATGTTGGACGTTGGCGCTCGGTACGATGTCGAGCCGGTTGCCGTTGAGCCGATAGTGGCCGCGGCTGAGATCGTAGCCCGACGGTTGGGCGGTGTAACCGGCGCGGGCGAGATAATCCAGAATCTGTGTCTTGCCGAATGCGCCGCCCCGGATAATCCGCGCCGGCGCTGCATAGATGCCGCTTGCCCGCACGAATGCTTCGCCTTGCAGCTTTCGGTCGATCAGCGACGAAAACACGACGTAGTAGTAGAGCAGCACCCCAACAATGGGGAGCAACGCGAGTGCCAGCAGGAAAATACGGCGCGGCGTCACCAGGTGTTGCCACCAGCGCTTTTTGCGAAAAACCCGTGGATTGTTCTTGAAGGCGAAGTGGTTTCCTGTCATGAGGCTAGCGCATGTGTTGCTACGGCCCACCAAGCGTCGCTTGGCCAAGCCTACGTCGTTTGAAGATTGGTTTCAGGAGTTAGATGCATGGATTTTAGCGGAAAAGTTGTGCTGATTACGGGTGGCGGTCGTGGTATCGGACGCGCAGCTGCCCTCGCCTTTGCCCGCCACGGCGCTGATGTCGCTATTGGATCACGAACAGGGGCAGAGCTTGAAGCGGTCGCCGCTGAGATTCGGCGACTGGGGCGGCGTGTTGTCGCCCTGCCGACGGATACGACACGCCGTGAGCAGGTGGCAACCTTTGTCACCACAACAGTCGCCGAACTGGGGCGCATTGATGTGGTCGTCAATGCAGCCGGGATTGGAATTCTCAAGCCATTCCAAGAGTTGACCGAAGAGGAGCTGGATCGAATGCTCGCCGTCAATGTGCGCGGCGTGTTTACTGTCACCCAACTGGCGGCGGCAGAAATGGCCAAAACAGGTGGTGGCCTGGTTATCAATATCCCCGGAATTCTCGGTCGCATGGCCATGATGCAGGCGGCCGGCTACTGCGCCTCGAAGTTTGCCGTCACCGGGCTGACACGCGCGATGGCGCTTGATCTAAAGCGGAGCGGCATTCGCTTTACGCTGCTGCACTTTGGCGGCGTTGATTCGTCGTTTTGGGATACCATTGCCATGCGCGTCCAACGTGACAAAATGTTGTCGCTTGACGAAGCGGCGCGTGCCATTTTGTTTGCTGCTTCACACACCGGCAACGGTGTTTTAAATGAGCTGGTGCTACAGCCCGAAAGTCACCAGATGTAAGCTGCGAACCATTTTACGGCAAGGGCGGTCCATCGTTCTTGCCCCACGAAGCATCGGTACAGACGATGGAAATTGTCACGCGAATTCCACGCATGCGGATGTTAGCCCCGCGCCTGAAGCGCGATGGAAAAAAGCTGGCGCTCATTCCGACGATGAGTGCCCTGCATGAGGGGCATGCCAGTTTGATCCGCCGCGCCCAAATCATAGCCGACGTCGTGGTTGTTTCCATCTTTTTCAACCCGATTTACTTCCAGGGCGACGATGAGTTTGAAGTTCCAACGCGCGATCTGGCGCGCGATGCCGAGCTGGTGGCCAACAAAGGCGTTGATGTGTTGTTTGCGCCGAGCATGGATGAAATTTACCCGGAAGACTTTCTCACCTATGTCACCACGGACATTTTGGATTGCCGGTTATGCGGTGCTAACCAACCGAACTATTTCCGTGGCGTCACGACCATTGTCAACAAGCTGATCAATATCGTCCAACCGCACTTTACGCTGGTCGGCCAGAAAGATGCCCAGCAGTCAATCATTATTCGGCGCATGGTGCGCGATCTTTCAATGGACACCGAAGTCGTCATCTGTCCGACGTTGCGTGGGCCGGATGGTCTGGTGATCTCGTCACGAAATGCTTTGCTCAATCCGGCCGAACGCCGCGCCGCGCCGGTCCTCTACCGCAGCTTGCAACGGGCACAGATGCTGGTGGAGCGTGATGGTGTACGCGACGCCGCCACCCTGATTGATGCAGTGCGGGAGGTGTTGGCAACTGAGCCGCTGGTGCGCCCGGAGTACGTTGCCCTGGTGGATCTTGACAATCTCAATCCGTTACCTGCTGTTCCCGAAAACGCAGACTGCTTGCTGGCTTTAGCAGCGCATGTCGGCCATGTCCGGCTGACGGACAACATCATTCTGGGTGGCGATGAGTAGGACCTGAACGGTTTGGTTGATGAAATACCATCAAAACAATGCCGTACTGTCCAATACAGGGAGATTCGTAAGCATCGGTGAAGCGGCTTCGGCGTTAGGCGTGTCGGTAACGACGCTGCGCTGTTGGGAGGCAGTGGGGAAGGTGACCGCCGAGCA
>CALGZC010000027.1 GCA_937934745.1 uncultured Blastocatellia bacterium | reverse complement strand
CAGCTTCTGCTCAACAACACGCTGGGCAACTCGGTCTTCCAGTTCCAGGTCGGCGTGCGGTACCAGTTCTGACCAAGTGTATCTTCAAGTCTCAGGGGATGCCTTCTGCGTCCCCTATTTTTTTTCGGGGCTTATGGGCAGCCGTTTGCCTACCTGAGTGGCATCTGTATCAGACAACCACTTTGGCTGTTTTCGAGTTTGGTCGTTTTCGGGTCCATAACCCTGAGAGGCCCGACACCGTAGCTCTGGGACAGACCCAAAGCATCCATCGCCGGCAACTTTGTGAGATGTGAAGCGCGTTCCACACCGTCCTCGACGCACGTCCACAACGGCGGTAGATGAGTGTTGGATGGCCTGATGCCGCTCGGGACTCACAACTCAAACCGAGCCTACCGAGGGAGGGCCTGGCGCAGGGGCAGTGGCCGCGGATGCTTCAAAAGCAGGCCACCCCACCTGCGCTCTGCTGCGAGACCACAGGCGGGCGGCCAACATGGCTTTTTGGACTCGGATGGGCAACCTATACGTACGCCAGACGGGCTTGGCGGGCGCTGCGCAGGAAATCCGGCGGCAACGGTTCCGGGAAACGATGCTTGATGATACTGCGAAAACGCAAGTTCGAGATGGTTGCCAGGAGCTTTCGCTGTGCATGCGAGCGCGGTGACAAGACGCGCTTGTAGATGGATGGAACAGAATAAAACTGTTCAAAGGCCAGTTGGAGCAACTGCCGCGTTTTCTCGGCGTCTGTCCCTTCCCGTACCCAAACCACTTCTTCCCCGGTATAGCGATCCCAATCCGTGTGCAGCAACTTGTCCTTCGTACGCTGGTACAGTGCTGTGCCCGGGAAGGGTGTCATCACCGAGAAAATGGCCGTCTCTACATTACAGCGCTTGAGTTCCTCAATGGTCTCTAGGGTGCTTTCAATTGTTTCATCTTCAAAACCGAAGAGAATGCCAACATCAACGGCGATCCCGTTCCGATGGAAGAGACGGATCAGTTCCTCGTACTTCTCCGGTCGGTTGAACTTCTTGTTCACCGTCGCAAGCTCATTCGGATGAATGCTCTCAATGCCGATGAATGCGCGGCGACAACCAGATTTGGCTGCCAACTCGACCAACTCCGGACGCTTGATGGTTTGGGTGTCAAAGAAACCAAACCAGCTCAGCTTGCGCTTTGCCAATGTTTTGAACAAGTTGGCGGCTGCGTCAGGATTGACAATGAGATTGTCGTCGGCAATGGAGAAAAACTCCGCCCCATAGGCATCAATTTCACGCAACAGATGAGCCGGGTCACGGTAGCGCATCTTGCCGCCGGCAAAGACCGGTACGGTACAGAAATCGCATTTGTGGGGGCAACCACGTGACGTCTGAATGCTCATAATCGGCATCTTCAGCGTCGGAATCGGCTTGAAGTAGCGGTCCAACTTGAGCAAGTCCCAGCGCGGCACCGGTAATTCATTCAAGTCTTGTGAGTGCCCCCCCTGATACACGGGCTTGAGATCGTCGTTTTGTACATCTTCGAGAATGGTCGGCCAGAGCGCTTCACCTTCCCCCGAGACAACGGCATCACAGTGTTGGAGCGCCTCTTCGATCATAAAGCTCACGTGAATACCACCCATCACGACCGGGATACCCCGTGCGCGGCAGTCGTCTGCAATCTGATAGCCGCGTTGTACGTTGCGCGTATAGGTTGTTATGGCAACCAGATCGGTGTCGTCTGGGATATGCAAGGTCTCAACGTTTTCATCCACAATCGTCACTTTGTGCGGCGCCGGCGTCAGCGCAGCCAGCGTCGGCAGGACGATATTCGGAAAAATCATGAACGGCTTATGCTGCTGTCCCTTTTCCGGGTTGTAGTACCGTGGCAACACCAACCGGATGTTCAAGGGGCGATGCCGACCGAGTTTCTTGCGACGCTTGATTTGAACGACGACGGGCATGACGCGAGGGGTCTCCTTCAGACTAAGGTTTGAAAATCCACAGTAGCCGGCTCAACGCCTGTTTTGTCTCTGCCTCTTAGCTGGCAGCTTATTGCTCTTAGCAGGCAGCTTGTTTTAGGACGGGCGTCGGGGTTTTACTGAAAAATAGACGTGGCAAGTTCTCTAACAAATACTTCGGGCGCGTGTAATACATTGCAGTCATCGCCTTGCGCGTCACCTCAATTTCCCAGGCTTCCAAATAATCCAACTTAAAAGTGACATGCGAGATGTCATAATCTTCCCAGGACAGATTTGGCAGCAGTCTGCCTGACTGAATGAACTCGCGCCGCAGATTAGTTCCGACATAAGGCGTCAGAATATTGATCCACAGCATCTCCGGGTTTAGGTCACACATGTATTTCATGGTTGCTTGTAGTGACTCGCGTGTCTCTTTTGGATGACCGATGATGATTGATGCCATGGAGGCAATGCCGTGTTTTTTCAGCAACCGGATACACTGGGCATTATCATCGCTGGTTGCCGTTTTGTTGTAGTCCTTGAGCGTCTCCGGATCCATTGACTCAATCCCCATAATGACACCCATGCAACCGGCAGCAGCCATGATTTCCACAACTTCAGGAAATTTAACGAAGATGTTTGTCACACATTGTGCTGTCCATTTGATTTTATCAGCGAGACCGGCATCAATAATAGCTTGTGAAATCGCCATGGCACGCTTTGGACTAGCATTGAAAATATCGTCTGTGAAGAAGAATGTCCGGTATTTATACTTGTGGAAACCCTCCTCGATTTCCTGCATGATGGAATCCACCGAACGGTATCGCCATTTCGCACCGTAGTTAGCCGTCACAATGCAGAAAGAGCAGTCATAGGGACAACCGCGTGAGCCTGAAATATTGTAAACCGGGTCGGCAAACTTCCCTAGCCAAGAGCGAGTTTGCTTCCAGTAACGTGGGACATCTAACAGCTCGCGGTTTGGAATCGGCAGGGTATCCAAATCCTTAATGAAGGGCATCGGTGGGTTCCGCACAAATTCGTCGCCATTAAGCCAGGCAACCCCCTTAATAGTTGAGGGATCGACTTTTCCTTTCTCCTCAAACTGCCGGACAATTTCCAGCATTTGCAGTTCCCCCTCACTTCGCACAACGACATCCACATAGCCGGAACGTAGTGTTGCTTCGTCGTCAAACGTAGGGTGTGTACCACCCATGACGACGTACTTTCCGGCGGCTTTGGCAGCTTTGGCTACGCGCATACCGACGGTGTACTTCACCGTGTCGCAGGAAATACCGACAATATCAATGTCGTCTCTGAAAACCGGCTCCTGCCCGGCATTCATATCGCAGAGTTCGACTTCGTAGCCGTGCGATTGGATAAAGGTTCCTATGTAGAGAATGGCCAGGGGCATGCTGATGAAGCTGAAGCGCTCGGCCACTTTCTCAATAACGGGGGGATTAATAAATAGACACTTTGGCTTTTTCATGGCGACGCTTCTCTCCTCGAAAAGAGTTCCTTATTGTTAAGTATCCAAAAACAGACGGCTAGCTGACGACGGCCGGTGAACTCGACGAAAAACGAAAAATTCGAGGGCGCACCCTGATCATCAGAACTGTGTCAACGATAGCGTGGAAAAATACGACACTCCAAAAGTCTTCAAAAACATAGAAGACTAAACACCAGGAAAATGATAGGGCACTTTCTGACCATAAACGGAACTTGCGAACCTTCAGTGCGCGTTCATCTTCACGAAAGTGCGGTGGAAAAATTCGCATCCAAAAAAGACCATGAATCGCTCCGCCGTAAATCAGAAATGTCAGGAAACCGAATCCGAAAGTGAGTACATGATAAGATGTTCCCGCTAAGCCAAACGGAGTGGCGAGGGAGCCACCGATGAATGTACCTAACTTGAAAACCAGCAAAAAAGCCAGCGTTTCTCCAAGGCTGTTACCGATGATGAAGATTGGTGTTCCAAGCCAGTTAAACGGTCGCTCTTCATGAATAGCAACCTGGGCATACAGCCACTGGGAAATTCCAAGGCTCACAACCAGCAGCACAACTCCCCAAACGGAGGCAACGGTTTGGGCAACATTGAAGGTGAATGGTTCCGGCAGACGAAAGAGCAATGTCAAAGCAAGGGCGCTGAGCCAGTAGAATACGATGGCTCCCTCACGCCTCCAGCTCGCTACGTCCGTGTCTTCGCCGCCCGGAGCATAACGCTCTAACTTTTCAACAGCTTTCAAAACCGGCATAGGAAACGTCTCTTACGTCGTTCATTTCAGCTCGAGCATTTCAGTTCGAGCCGGAAACCCAAGGAATGTCACCGGCAATGGTGTAACCGTGACTTTTGAGCTTTTGACGATTGATGACGTATTTACGTACAAACTGATATGCGTTAATGCAATATGTCAGGTAAGCAATTAACGCAATGTACACTAAGGTCATCTCCTCCCATTTGAGGAAGAAGCCGATGACATAGACTGTGTGTGAAATCAAGACAAAGGTTGAGAAAAAATCCTCCCACCAAAACTCCTTGGCGAATGCATAGTGACCGAAAACATCCTTTTCCCAAAATGCACCGGTAATAGCCATGACCCACAGGACAAAAACCTTGACCATGACGCTAATGTTGGCAATCCAGAAACCGCGGCCGGTGACGATGAAATAGATTAGGAGTGCCAAGCTAATGAAAAAGATGACGAACTGCACCGGGGCCAGAAATGCCTGTACTGGCATCCACTTGCTTTTCTGACGACGGAGCATTTGCTCCGGGGTGTAGGTCGACACGGTTACCTCCCAAGGTGTCATCGAGTTGCCGGTCAGCTAACGCTGACCGGGCTGGTGGTTTGCTTGTGGCGCGACTTGACGGTCGGCTTCCGCGGCCGTGGCTGCTGTAGCGGCGGCATCGGCGGCTGCGCCTCACCCGGCAAGACATATTGGCTCAGCGGTGCGTAGGCGTAACGCGGCACAAGTAACGTCTCACGGTGGCCGGCCTTGCGGCGGACCGTGAACAGGCCTTCGGCCAACTTCATTTCCACGCGCGTCCGGGCAAACTCCAGGCCGCGCGGCCCAATGCGGCGTTGCAAGAATGCAATCAACTTCTTGACCGGTCGCGGTGCGCCTTTGGTGTAGGGCTTGCCGAGTTGCGCGAGAAAACCTTTCATCGCCAGCGCCCGGTTGCCGCCTTCGGTCGGTTCTTCCAGATCAACGGCGTCACGGATGAGGTCCAGTAGACGCCATCCCTTGGCATTGCGCACCAGTAGCCACTGGATGTCCGGCATGCCTCCACCCATGTAACCGACGGACAAATCGGCCAGCGAGTTCGTGTAGTTGAAACAAACTCGACAGGATGGGGCGATCAGATCAGGACCGATCTCATGCATCGGAATCTCAACAAAGTTGAGCTTTTCCACCTCGCCGTTGACGTGCCGCATCCAGAGCCGAAAATCGGGCATAAATTCCATGTGGACAACCGTCTCCGGCGACCGACTCACCGACTTGAGAAAGGTCTGATAGTTCTCGTGCGTTGTATTGTCGCTACACAGAATGCCGAGGCACCACAGATCGTCAAACGGCAGCGTCGGTTCAATGACGCGCAGGGCGTGAAATTGACACGGCGTGCCGACGACCATGACGCGCCGCAGGCCGGCGGCGATAGCGTCATCAATTTTCTCAAGCGTTGGTGACAGACCAAACTTGTTTCCTCGGCAGGCCAGGACTTCCTCAGGCGTTCTGGCCAGGACCGGCATCGGCTTGTTGAGCGTCCCCGGTTCTGTCCCGGTGAGAATCACCCCTTCAACCAGCCCGCGCTCCAGCGCCCGCATGGCGACGGTCGTCACGATGCCCGTCCACTGCGCACCTGAGAGCGGTTGACGCCGGCGGACACGAAAAATCTTCTCGTAAGGCCCGAAATACAACTCATCGGTACCAGGGCGACGCGCATGACCCTGAACGGTGACTTCCAGTTCATCGTACTTCTGAATCAGGAAGGCGCACGCCTCTTTGACGTGCGGGCGCAGACTCGACGTACAGATGCCGCAGTCACTGCAGATTCGTGAAAACCGCTCGGCAGGGTCAGGCTTGACGATAGGCAGTGGGGTTGCCATAGATCGATTCCCTCAACAGCAGCGCACCGGGGTAGCGACACTTCAGCGCTAAAAGTACAGCCAGAACGGCAGGAAGCCCCATCAACAACGGTGACACGGCAGATACATAAGTGTTGGCGACCCTAGTTCAGAGCCAAACACGATGGGTCTTCCAACAGTTCCAAGTCTTCGGCATTGAAACGTTGGATGTTGATGTTGATGTACTCACTCCGCAGGTGCTCAAAGACCTCGCGGTCAGTCAGCGGTTTGACCTTGAGCGCTTCCGGCTCGGAGAGTAAGTAGTCGGCAATCTCAAGATACCGATCCTGGGCCAGGGCAATGCCGCCGATGCGCTTCATCTCGAAGATGGAAACGCCGGCCAATCGCGAGCGTCGGATTTCGTCAATCTGCGGAACGTGACCGATGATGCGGGCACCGGTTCGGTCGCAGTACCGCTCAACGTGATCGGTGTCAGGACAACGATTGACAATCAGGCCGGCAATGTAAATCGGATAGTTTTTGGCTTTGGCCATGACTGCCGCACAGATGCGGTTTGCAGCAAACAGCGAATCGAAGTCGTTTGCCGTCACGACGCAGGCGAAATCTGAATGATTAAGCGGCGTAGCAAAGCCGCCGCACACTACATCGCCCAACACATCGAAGATGACCACATCGTATTCGTCCATGAGCTTGTGATCGCGCAGGAACTTCACGGCTTCACCTGTGACGTAACCACCACAGCCTGCGCCAGCCGCCGGACCACCGGACTCCATCGCATCCACACCCATCTTGCCCTTGAAGATCACTTCCGACGGGTCAATCTCTTCGTGATGGTAGTCATACTCCTCAAGGATTTCGACCAGCGTGGGAATCATCCGTTTGGTAATGGTAAAGGTCGAATCGTGCTTGGGATCGCAACCGACTTGCAGGACGCGCGCACCACGCTTGGCCATGGCAATGGCGATGTTTGATGACGTCGTAGATTTACCGATGCCGCCTTTACCGTAGATTGAAACGATCATGGGTCAACACCTCACCTGGGTTGGAATGGTTCAAACACTCAAGGGGACGAAGGGCCGACTCCAACCCTCCATCGCCGCCAAAACATTCTCACGCCGAGCGCGCCAGACGCACCTGAGCTTGGAAGCTGCTGACGCGAACTTCGAGTCCGAAAGCTTCACACAAACGACTTGGCTCACCCTGCACTGCCGACTCGCGGATGTTTTCAATGAGCGGGTGCGCAAACTTGCGTAGGATGGATGTAATGATGACTTCCCGCACGTAGCGCTCGACCTCCGGCGGCATGCCCCCCAGTCGTTCAATGCGCTTGCGGTGGCGTTCGTATTCCGCCTGGGCCAGCTGTTCCAAGTGGGCATTCAGGGCAGCAATAAAGGGCGCAGCCGACATCGCACGCCACTCCGCCAAAAAGCTGGCGACTTCCTCTTCCACGATTCGTTGCGCCCGTTCGGCCTCAAGTTTGCGTTCGCGCAGGTTGTTTTCAACGACCGACTGGAGATCATCCACATCGTAGACAAACACTTGTTCGAGATCGTTGATGGACGGGTCCACGTTGCGCGGAACAGAAATGTCAATGATGAACATCGGGCGGTGACGACGGCGCTCCATAGCAGACGCGACATCGGCAACGCGCACGACAAAATGGGGAGCGGCCGTGGCGAAAATGAGGATGTCGGCCTCGGACAGCCGTTCGCGGAAGCGGTCGAAAATCACGGCCGAACCGTTGAATTTGGTCGCCAACTGAACGGCCTTTTCATACGACCGGCTCGCAACGATGATGTGGCTTGCCCCGGCGCTCATCAGGTGGGTTGCCGCCAGCTCGGCCATTTCCCCGGCCCCGACCAGCATGACGGTCTGACCTTCGAGATTGGTGAAAATACGCCGTGCCAGTTCGACGGCGGCATAGCTGACGGAAATGGCATTGGCGCCGATTTTCGTTTCGGTGCGGACACGCTTGGCGACGTTGAACGCCTTGTGCATGAGCTTGTTGAGCAGCGTTCCCGTCTTGTTTAACGACTGGGCCGTTGCGTAGGCGTCTTTGACCTGACCGAGAATCTGCGGCTCGCCGATGATCATCGAATCCAAGCTCGATGCCACCCGAAACACATGCCGGACGACGTCCTGATCCGTGTAGTAGTACAGGTGTTCATCGTAGCCATCACATTTCTGGTGGATTGCTTTGAGGAAGTTTTTGACGCAGTCAATGGCCTCCTGTCCTTCGTGGGGGGTGACGGCGAGCAGCTCCACGCGGTTGCAGGTTGATAAGATCAGGCCTTCAACGATGTTTTGACCATCTACGAAGAGGTTGAGCGCCTCCGGCAGATAGTGCTTGCTGAAAGCAAAGCGTTCGCGGACCGCAACGGGGGCGGTGTGGTGATTGAGTCCGACAAGTACAAACTGCATGGCGGTCATGTCCACTTGGGGGGATTGGCGTTCGTCGGCCGACGAACGGGCATCATAAGGTCACATTTTCAAGCGCGTCTTCCATTTGGGCGTAGGCCTCGCGCAACTGAGCCAGCGTTGCCTCGTCCGTCTTCCACAACCCACGCCCGTTGGCTTCCAACAACCGGCGGGTCAGTTTTGAGAGACTGCTGGGATTGAGCTGCTGCAGACGGGCGCGCATAGCCGCGTCCAGAACGTAGGTCTGCGCGACGCCGTCATACACCCAGTCATCAACTGCCCGGCAGGTGGCGCTCCAGCCAAAGGTGTTGGAGACCTGCCGTTCAATTTGGCTCACGCCAGCGTAGCCGTTCGCCAGCATCGCTTCATACCACTTAGGGTTGAGGAGCTTGGTCCGGGATTCCAACCGCACTGCCTCTTCGAGGCTGCGCACTTTCGCCTCCGCACCGGTTGCATCGGCCACCAGGATTGTCGGAGCGCCCCCATCACCCCGCAGATGTTTGACGGCGCTGGCAACACCACCGAGGTACTCGTAGTAGTGGTCAATATCGGTAATGTTCATCTCCGTGGAGTCCACGTTTTGAAATGCGAGCGTGACCCCACCCAGAACCCGCTCATAGTCGGCGCGCGCGGCGACAAACTGTCCGTTTTGGTCGTAGGCAAAACCTTTGCGGGAGAGAAATGTCTGCGCAATTTCACCGTCTTCTTCCCAGGTGGCAGAGTCCACCAGATGGTTGACGTTGGCCCCGTAGCTACCGGGGGCATTGGAGAAAATCCGCCGAACGGCGTCTTCAAAGGCAATGCCCTGGCGGAGCATTTCTTGGACGTGGGCACGCACAAAGTTCTGCTCCGGTGGCTCTTCGGCCTGCGCTGCCAACCGCACGGCGCGATCCAGCAGCCGGATTTGCTGCGGGAGTACGTCCCGGAAGATACCGGAGAGCGTCAGCACGACATCAATGCGCGGCCGCCCCAACTCGGCGAGCGGGATAAGCGCCACGTTAGCAATGCGTCCCATTTCGTCTGCCGTTGCGCGCGCGCCCAGTAGCCACAGTGCCTGGGCAATACCGACACCACCGCTTTTCAAGTTGTCGGTTCCCCACAGCACGAGCGCGACGCTGCGCGGAAGCGTGCCGCCGTTTTCATGCGCGTACCGGTCGAGCAACCGGGCGACTGCTGCTTGGGCTTCACGCATAGCGGCGTAGGTCGGCATCCGGTAGGGGTCAATGGCGTGCAGGTTGCGCCCGGTCGGAAGAATACTGGGGTCACGCACAATGTCGCCGCCGGCCACTGGCTCAATGTAGCGGCCGTCCAGGGCCCGCAAAATAGCGTCCAGCTCGGCGTTTGTGCGGAGTTTTTCGTGCAGGTCGAACAAAAACTCAAAGTGCTCCTCGAACACGCTGCGCTTTGCCTGGCAGAGTTTCGCCAACAGTGCCGCCCCCGCTTTCGCCGACCGCTTCTTGTGCATTTCGGCAATGGCTTCGCCGATAAAGTGCTTGGCCTGTCGCTCCAACTCAACGGCCCGTGAAAAAGCCGCCAAATCGTCTTCGGGCGATGCCGGCAAGGGCTGTCCCACATCCGCCGGTTGCCCTGTCCAATGCGCGATGACCGTTTTCGTCAGACTGGGCAGGTGACGTTCGGCAACCGGGAAATCGGCCACAATGCGCAGCATGCCGAGCAACTCAGATTCGTCTAGGCCGTCATCCATAGTGTGCAGACCGGTTGGGATCAGGCTGTATTCCAGCTCCAGGAGGTCCGTATACAGCTTTTGAAAGCGCTCGGTCGTCAGCTCAACGTCTTGAAAATCGTGGTCGAGAAGGTTCAGTGCCTTTGCCTTTTCAACAATGGCCGGAACATAGGCCTCGCGTCGGGTCGGCTCGTTGCGGAAACCATCCATGGTCTCTTTGAGCGTGACGAAGTCTTTGTAAAGACCGGCCGCTTCAATCGGTGGACTGAGATAGCTCACCAGCGTTGCATAGCCCCGCCGCTTGGCAATCAGGCCCTCTGAAGGGTTGTTGGCGCAGTAGGCATAGATGTTCGGCAGATCGCCGATGAGGCGGTCGCTCCAGCAGCGTTGGCTGAGACCAACCTGCTTGCCGGGCATAAACTCGGTCGCGCCGTGCGTTCCGAAGTGCAGGAGCAGGTCCGCGCCCCAGATGCGGTTGAGGTAGGCATAAAATGCGGCAAAACCGTGATTCGGCGTGGCGTCCTGCGAAAACAACAGCCGCATCGGATCGTCTTCAAAGCCAAAGCTCGGCTGGACGAAAACCCCTACATTGCCGAAAACACGGCCCATAATGGCGAAGTCGCCGCCGTAGACATTCTTCTCGCCGGGCGAGGCTCCCCACTCACGCTCGATTTCGCGGTAGGTTGGGACGAGCCGCTCGTACTCGTGGCGCGGGAAGAGATCACAGACATTGGCGGGCTGACCGTACTGGGCAGCATTGCCGTGAACAATGCCGTCGCGCAGTTCGTCCACCGTTGTCGGGAGGTCTTCCACGGTGTAACCCGCCCGTTTCATTTTACCGAGTAGGCGGTGCAGGCTCGTCCAGACATCTAAGTAGGCGGCAGTACCGACGTTGCCCTGACTGGGTGGAAAGTTGAAGAGGACAATCCCAACGCGCCGCTTCGCCGGCGGCAGACGCCGGGCGCGAACGCGGGCCAGCAGGCGTCCGGTCAGGCGTTCGACGCGGTCGGGAATCGGCTCAAGCAACCGCGAGTTGCCCGATTTGCCGGCAAACACCACCTGGTCGGAGGCCCCGTCCAGTTCGGGAATGGAAACCATCAAGGTTGCCTGGAGGCGGTTCAGACCCTGGGTGTCGGCCAACCACTCTTCAATCGTCTGAAATTCCAGCGCCGGGGCGCAGAAGTACGGCACATCGAGCTGCTTGAGCAGGCGTTCGGCGGCTTTGGCATCGTTGTAGGCCGGACCGCCCACCAGGGAGAAGCCAGTTAGCGACAGCACAGCGTCCACGACCGGGCGGCCGCGTTCCAGAAAGTACTTTTCCACGGCCGGGCGGCCGTCCAGCCCAAAGGCATAGGCCGGGATGACATTTGCGCCGCGTTCCTCGAGCGCCTCGATGACGGCAGCATAGTGGGCGCGATTACCGGACAATAGGTATGACCGCAGCATGAGGACGCCGATGGTCGGGGCATCGGGGCGGTACGGCACCTGGGTTCGAAGCTCGCGTAGCGACGCAACAATGCGCCCCTCACGCGGATGAAACAGCCCAACGTCGGGATATTCGACCGGAGGCTTCGGATTGAAGCGCCCTTTGTAGGCTTCGGTGTAGCGCGTCAGCAAAAAGAGCAAAAACTGTTCTAAGTTGTCTGCCGAGGCATTGAGCCAGTACTGGATGCTCATCATGTAGGCGTGAATGTCCTGCGCCGTGCCGGGGATGTACTTCATGATCTTTCCGGCATTTTTGAGCATCGTGAGCATGGTGCGTCCCGGTGGCTGGGCGGCCTTTGGTTCGGCCTCCGGGTCGTCAGCTTTTTTGAACGAGTCCCTGACGGCACGGATCATGCGCAGCGGTGAGTACCACGGCGTTTCGCCTTCATCGTTTTTGGCGAGCACAAACCGGCCGAGGCGTGTCTCGCGGATGAGCGATGGCGCGCACATCACGCAGATCACAGCTTGGTAACGCGCCGCGTGGCGATGCAGTAACTCGCGGATCAGAGCAATCTTTTCGTCGTCAAACTGGTGGACGACAAACACAAGGTCGGCGTCGGCGGCGTCCTGACGAAGCCGTTCGATGGCTTCAGCGCGATCAAGTTCGGCAGCGATATGAAAAGCAACGTGAAGGTTGACACCGTGATGTTCACGAACCCGCGCCGCGGCGACAGCCAAGGCTAGGTCAGCCTGTCCATCAAGTGCTATGAAAAGAAACTTCATACCCGAAACACTCTTGTGCCATCCACAGCCCCCCGCTAAGCACAGCCCGTGCCGGGCAGACCAGGGGGTAGGACTCACGCGATTCGGGGACGCACACCTTCCAGCGCACCGGTGGAAGGAAGGTTGTGAGGGGTAAGTGAGTCTGAAACCAAGCTATAGAAAGATTTGCGTGGGCCGCAAAGGAATTCTTTGAAGTTTTTCCGTATTCTGCCTACTAAGGGGAAACAGCCATGGGTGTTGACAACGGCGGTGGCGCTTCTAGTCGCCAGGACCCACGGGTCTGTGACAACCGCGCCGCGACACCGAGCGCGAGAAAACCAACCGTCCAGCGGGCATTGATTTCGAGAAGCGGTCGCCAACCGTGGTCGAGTTCGAGGGCGTCACATCCCCACGGGCCATAGTAACCGGCGGCTGCCAGTTGTGATCCAACTCGGACGGCGACGTGATGCAACAGCTCAGGCACGGGCGTCGGCGTCAAGTCATAGCCGATCAGCGTCCCGGCTCCGTTGGTCAGGGGACGGCTGACGCCAAATACGGTTGTCTGCCCGCCGGCATCGGTAAAGCTGCAGACGCCGTATTCCCGGACGACGGTGTGCCATGGCTCAAACAACAAAGTGTCGCCGTCAGCAAACCGCCGCCGACACCATACGGCAGCCGTCGGTGCAATCGACGGGCCGCGTCCCAAGATACGTTCGCGCGCAGCAACGCCGTAGGGGTGCTTCACAACCCAGAGATCGTCTATCGTTGAACAGTACCGTCGAAGCTGGGCGACGAGTTCGGCTTCCGAAGTGACCGGCCGGGCGGCAGTGACGGCAATCCCCAGTTCATGCTCCAAACGATGGCTGTATACCTTGGAGTTGACGCGGGCGACAACGTCCAGCGGTGGCGACGCCAGGTGCGCTCCGGCGTGTTCGCCGATTGCCCTGGCGGTTGGCGTCCACCCCCAAGGAGTGAACTGCCGCGCCGACTGGTCGCCGGGGCAGTCGAGCGGCACCAGCTCAACTCCGGCAGCAACTGCCGTCGCAGCCAAGCCGGGCCACCAACTGCGCGGCGCCAGCAGTCCATCACCTGGGCGCAGAAGGTATTTCAACAGGTTGAAAGCCAGGATATAGTTCTGGGCTGCAAAGTGACCGGGTGGCACAAAGCGATCTCCCCGCGCGAGCGCAGCCCATTCGGCTTCACAGTCTGTGTTGATGTACCACAGGCGTGGCCGTCCCAGAGAGTTAACCATCATCGGGCAGAACCTGAGTTTCGAGCAACGTCTTGTTTCGTAGGGGTTGACGTGGGCGTGTTGGCAGGGGAGTGTTTAGGACACGTGCCGGGTTGGATTGGCTCGTCTAGGGACCATTCTAGTGACACATTTTCAATCAGGCGATGCTGAAGTTTTATTCTCGTGAGTGGGTTGAGGAGATTGCGCGGCGGTTGGCGACGGACGCGCGTTTTTTGGCAGAGGGGAAGAAGCTGAACGGGGTGTTTGTGTTTCGGGTGTACGATGGGCCTGATGGGAAGGATCG
>CALGZC010000026.1 GCA_937934745.1 uncultured Blastocatellia bacterium | reverse complement strand
CAGGGAAGTTTCGTGCGCCCTCTGCGGCGCTGCGGTGAAATTTCCGGTGGGTCGAAGGACGATGGTGGTCAGAAGCAGCTCCCCTGCTGAAGGAAGCGACTCCGGGGTGGTGCAACGCCGCGCCTGCGCGCCGGAGGAATCCCCGGCCTTCAGGCCGGGGAGGATATCAACAGAAGGCAACATCCTGTATAGGTCAGTGGGTTCTTTCCCTCAGCCTTCCCGGCGTATCTTGGCACCGGCATTCAACGCGAGGATTTTCCGCTCACCTAAGAGGGAGCACAACATCGGTGTCGCGCTGTGCTCCACAGAGGCGCTTGGCTGCCCGAATCTCAGCGGGGCCTGCTATCCAAGTTGGCGGGCAAAGCTGCGCCTGGCTTGGCAGGGATAGCCGGCTGTGAGAGGCTTTTGATGTCCCGGGGCCCTACCTTCTCGCCTTATGTCCAGAGGGGAGTTGGTAAGGGTAGAGACCGAGGGTAAAGCCTACGTGGAACGTTGGCGGAGAGCTGCCTGCGCTGCCGCCAGCCGAGCAATCGGGACGCGGTAAGGCGAACAGCTCACGTAGTCAAACCCAAGCTCATGACAAAACGCGACCGAAGACGGCTCACCACCGTGCTCACCACAAATCCCGACTTTGAGTGTTGGCCGCGCTGCACGTCCCTTCTGAACGCCGATCCGAATGAGTTCACCGACACCTTCCCGGTCGAGGACTTGAAATGGGTCGTCGGGCAAAATTTTTCGTTCGACGTACATTGGCAAGAAGGTTCCGGCGTCGTCGCGCGAAAAGCCGAAGGTCGTCTGCGTGAGGTCGTTTGTCCCGAAGCTGAAAAACTCGGCTACTGTGGCAATCTTGTCTGCTGTAAGCGCCGCGCGCGGTAGTTCGATCATCGTTCCGACCGAGTAGGAAATGGTCACTCCTGACACCTGCTGGACTTCGTCGGCGACCTGGCGAATGATGACTTCCTGGGCACGCAGCTCGTTGACATCGCCGACCAGCGGGATCATGACTTCCGGGAAGACCCGGATGCCCTGCTGCGCCACGGCAACGGCAGCCTCAAAAATGGCGCGCGCCTGCATTTCGGTAATTTCGGGATAGGCGATGCCGAGCCGGCACCCGCGATGGCCCAACATAGGGTTGTGTTCCTGGAGGGCGACGACACGCGCACGGACATCGGCAACCGGTAAGTTGAGCTTGGCGGCAAGAGCTTCAATTTCCTCATCTGTATGCGGCAAAAATTCATGCAGTGGTGGGTCAAGAAGGCGAATGGTGACGGGAAAGCCATCCATGGCCTGAAAAATCCCGATAAAGTCATCCCGCTGCATAGGCAGTAGGGTGGCCAGCGCCCCGCGGAACAGTTGGGCTGGGGTTGCCAGTTCAGTTTCTAAGGCCGTCCGTTCGGCAACCAGCGCCGCCGTCTTGTCGGCATCCCCCCGCGCACGCTCCAGGTCGCCGATCACTTTGTCGAGGGCCGTCGCCAACCGTTTGTACGTCCCCGACACCATAATCATCTGCCGGACGACATCAATCCGGTGACCTTCAAAAAACATGTGCTCTGTTCGGCACAAGCCGATGCCTTCTGCCCCAAAATCACGCGCCACCCGCGCATCGTGGGGCGTATCAGCGTTGCTGCGAACACGTAGTCGGCGTGCTTCGTCCACCCACTGCATGAATGTCTCCAGCTCAGCACCGGTTTTTGGGGCAACGAGCGGGACATCGCCGAGCAACACGTGTCCGGTCGTGCCGTCGAGCGTGACGAAATCGCCCTCTTTGAGGGTCCGCCCACCGATGTGCATGCCCTCGGCATCAAGCGTCAGCTCGCCACACCCAACAACACAGGGCTTCCCCATGCCGCGGGCGACAACCGCCGCATGCGACGTTAAGCCGCCGCGCGCCGTGAGAATGCCTTGGGCAGCGACCATGCCGTGAAAATCCTCAGGTGACGTCTCGGTCCGAACAAGAATAACCCGCTCACCTGTCTGCGCCAGCTTTTCTGCCCGGTCGGGGTCAAAGACAACGGCACCGGCTGCTGCTCCTGGGCTGGCCGGCAAGCCTTGACCGAGAATGGTTTTTTCCCCCGTCGGATCCACCATCGGGTGCAGAAGTTGGTCGAGGTGACTCGGCTCGACACGCAGGATAGCCTCTTGTGGCGTCAATAACCCTTCGGCAACCAAATCTACGGCAATCTTGACAGCCGCCCTACCCGTGCGCTTGGCGTTGCGTGTCTGGAGCATCCACAGCTTGCCGCGTTCGATGGTGAACTCTAAATCCTGAACGTCCCGGTAGTGCCGTTCCAGTCGCGCGGCAACTTCACAGAACTGGGCGTACACATCCGGCATTTTCTCGCGCAGGGTGTCGAGTTTTTCCGGTGTCCGGATCCCGGCAACGACGTCCTCGCCCTGGGCGTTGGGCAGGTATTCGCCAAAGAGGACACGCTCGCCGGTGGACGGATGGCGCGTAAACGCCACCCCAGTTCCAGAGTCATCGCCCATGTTGCCGAAGACCATGGCGACGATGTTGACCGCCGTTCCCAGCTCGTCGGAAATCTTGTGCAGACGGCGATAGTCCACGGCTCGTTTGCCGTACCAGGAGTTAAAGACGGCGCAGATTGCCAGCCGGAGTTGCTCGTACGGGTCGGTCGGGAAGGGGTGACCGGTTTCACGCGCGACAATGGCCTCAAATTCGGTGACCAGGGCCTGCCAATCGGCGGCGCTGAGTTCAGTATCCTGCCGGACGCCACGCGCAGCCTTTTTCGCCTCGAGTGCGTGTTCAAAACGTTCACCGGGGACACCCAAAACAATCCGTCCAAACATCTGGATGAAGCGCCGATGGGCGTCGTGGGCAAAGCGTGGATTGTTTGTCTGGTGAATGAGTCCCTGAACGGTGGTGTGGTTCAGGCCGAGGTTGAGGACGGTGTCCATCATGCCCGGCATGGAAAACTTGGCCCCGGAGCGGACGGAAACCAGCAGCGGGTTGAGCGCGTCCCCAAAGGTCTTGCCGACGGCAGCCTCGACTTCGTGCAGCGCTGCGCAGGTTTCGTTCCAGACATCTTCGGGAAGTTGGTTGCCCTCCGCGTAGTAGCGCCGGCACACGTCCGTTGTAATGGTAAAGCCGGGAGGAACAGGTAGGCCGGCCGCCGTCATTTCGGCTAGTCCGGCACCTTTCCCCCCAAGCAAGTCCTTCATAGTGCCGTTGCCGTCGGCGTGTCCGTTGATAAAACGATAGACATTCTTATATGGCGCAGCATGGGGTGTCATTTGGGGAAACCCTCGGTGGATGTAAAAGTCAGGGGCACCTGTTGCCTAATGTTAGAACTTGTACTTTTCAAGCCCACATCTGTCGAGCAATCCCTGAACGTATTTTGCCTGTCCGTCAAAATAATTGCGGCTGCGGGCGTAGTCGCCGCCCTTGAGCATCGGATTCAGGGCTGTGCCTTCAAGCAGCGCCGTGCGGTCTAAGCTGTCGGCAATGCACCAAAGCGCCAGTTGAACCGGCGTGAGATCGAGTTTTTGGGGCGGCAGACCCGGTGGTGGTGGCGGCTCATCCGGGCGGTTTGTCGCAAAGCATGTCACAAAGCGATACACATCGCCTTCCGTCAGGTTGCCGAGCTGGTAAACCGTCTCGCGCGTCATCGAAAGCTTGCGCCGCGACATAGAAAATACTTCGACGTCGCGCTGGGCAGTTTGGCCACTGTCGAGTGCAATTTCCTCCCGGCTGGTCACGACTAAGTCGGTCACAGCCGGGTCCTGACTGCGGAGGAGCTGCCCCGGCTCGAGCACGAACAGCAACGGCTTGGCGCTGACATTGCGGACGGTGATTTCGATGATCCGTCCGAAAAATGGCTGCTCAGGGCGGAGCGCCATGCCCAGGCGTTCGACGCGAACTTCGCCGCGCGCGATCCGTTCCAACGCGGCCGGGCGGATGGCGCTCTCATGGGGATGACGTGGTGCTTCGCGGCAAGCCGCAACCAGTGAACCGACAACACAGGCAGTGGCTACAATCCAACTCAGATACCCCAAGCGTCGGGGAGAAGCTGACTTCGCCTGGGTGGGGCGGTTCTCCATAGCCCTTACCATCGCAGCGCCATCGCACCCCATGTGACCCCGGCTCCGAACGACGCAAAAACTAGCAGCTGGCCCGGTTTGACCCGTCCGGCTTCGACGCACTCATCCAGTGCAATCGGGATGGAAGCGGACGAGGTATTGCCTGTTCGCTCAATATTGGCATAGATGCGTTCGCGTTCAATGTGCAGTCGTTCGGCAACCGCGTCGGTGATGCGTTGATTGGCTTGATGCGGAACAAACAAATCAACATCCGACGGCGACAAGTGCAGTTCGTCAAGGATTTGGGTGACGGTATCGGCCATACTCCGGACCGCAACCTTGAACAGTTCGTTGCCACGCATTTTGATGTAGTGCAGTCGGTTGCGAACCGTCGTCTCACTGGCCGGGTAGCGTGTCCCACCGCCGGGGTTGTACAGTAACTCGGCGTAGTCGCCGTCGCTGAGAATACGGTGGGCAAGGATGCCGCGTCCGTTTTCAACCGGGCCGAGCACGGCTGCTCCGGCCCCATCGCCGAAAATCACGCAGGTTGCCCGGTCGGTGTAGTCCACAAAGCGCGAGAGTAACTCGGCACCGATCACCAGCACGTACCGGCAGTGACCGGCCTCAATGAACGAACGCGCCGTCGCCAGGCCGTAGATGAAGCCGGAGCAGGCAGCCACAAGGTCATAGGCTGCCGCCTGTTTGGCTCCGAGTCGCGCTTGGATCAGACAGGCCGTGGAAGGGAGCATCATGTCCGGGCAGACGGTAGCACAGATAATCAGTTCCAGATCACTCGGCTTCAGCCCGGCGGCTGCCAGCGCCCGTTGCGCAGCGAGCGTTCCAAAATGGGATGTGGTCTCATCTGGGGCGGCAATGCGGCGCTCGCGGATGCCGGTCCGGGAGACAATCCACTCGTCGCTGGTTTCCACCATCTTCTCAAGGTCGGTGTTGGTCAGGACCTGGTTCGGCAGCGCGCGTCCGGTTCCCAGGATTCCGGCAGCTTGGGTCGGCATGGGTGACTCCAGTTTACGGCGTTGGTCTCAGCTAGGGCTTGGTCAACAAGTTATCAGCTCCAACCGCCGTTGACATCGGCGGCAGTCCCGGCGGCGCAGCCGCGTCAAAGCCTTCCAGCGCAATGATGGCGGCACGGACGGCATCTGGCAGCGGTGCTTTGCTCTGGTTGGGGTAGTCGTAAGATACAATGAGACCATCGCCCTGCGCTGCAACTCTGCCATGGCGGTGGCTGACGACTGTAAAGCGCATGAGGAAACGATCTTCACCGAGGCCGGTGACCCCTGTCCCAACCGAAACGGTGTCGGGGTAGGTCAGCGGAAATCGGAAGCGACATTGCGTGTGGGCCAGAATTGGCCCGACCGAGGCGGTGAGGTCAAGCCCAAAGCCGATCTGTTCAAAGTATGCAATCCGTGCATTTTCAAAGTAACGAAAGTAGACCGTGTTGTTGACATGGCGGGCGGCATCCATATCACCCCAGATCACCGGGTAGGTAACAATCAATCGGTAGCCTTCGAGGAGGCCTTCCACAGGCACGGTTGTCGAGTTCATGGGAGGTCACGTTGTAGCGTCGCGGAAAACGACACGCGACAGAAGGTGCCGCTTCCGGCGACCAAGCGCCAAGACAAGATAGGTAGCACAAGATAGGTAGCATTGGTGACACGCACACCCTATCGTAACATCGGTTAAAACGCCACTCTTGATGTGTGATGAAAGCGCGTTGTCGAGACAACGCGTTGGGTTGGTGAAGCCCATGTCGGAAATACTGCCCCGTGCGGTCAACGTCAATCGGCAGGAAGGGACGTTGTCGGTCGTCTGGCCCGACGGCGGCGTAACGGCCGTGCCGCTGATGCAATTGCGCCAAATCTGTCCCTGTGCGACCTGTGCCGAAGCGCGTGGCGAGAATCCCCACCCTGGGTTGCTTGAAGCCCCGCCACCCGCCAAGCCCCCCACGCGGGCACTGCCGTTGCTCGGCGATGTCCGTAAGTTTCAAGTCGCCGGATTGCGTCACGTCGGGCGCTATGCCCTGGGGGTGACGTGGGCGGACAATCACCAGAGTATTTACACCTGGACATCACTGGCCGCGATGAGGACGCCGCCGGCTTAGGTTCGCGTCCTGTTGTCGCGGCCGTGAGCTGGTGAAAAGACCGGTCGCCATCAACGACCGTCGGACTCAGACTCACGGCAACTACGGTCGGCAGGTCAGGGAACGCGCCGGTCCCGGGCTTCTGTTAGAGGCAGAACGGATGCTGCGCTGCCGCTGGCAGCGATCGCCGGCGCTGGGCGTTCAGGAGCTTTGCCGCCGATTGATCGCGCAGTGTATCGCAGATGCACCGCTGCGACCCGGAAGCCTGGCGTCCCGGCGTGACGGTCGGTTGCGTTCGATGTTGCGTTAGATGTTGGCTGCCCACTGGGACAAGATGTGTGGGGTATCATACCAGTCCATCAAGGGGACGGGCAGATGATACACCCCGGTGAGTCGAATGACTTCTGCCCCATCGAGCATCATGCACGGCTCCGGCACAATGCCGTCACCCCATACGTCGCCTGGGGCAGCGAGCAGGCTTTCATACAGCGCATATGCTGCCCGTTCGGCAAGTGTCCCCTGCCGATTGCCCTTGATGTAGCGGCTGACCACGCTGACGTAACGAATCTTCGGTGCGAAGAACGCTCCGGGGTAGTGCTCGTTTGCCCAGCGTGTGGACACCGAACTGGCTGTGGCCCAACTGTGGTGCGGGGTGCCTAGGCAGACCAATGTGTTGACAAAACGATGTCCGGCATAGCGGCGGCCACAGTAGTCATCTTCGCCGAGGAACTTGCGCGTCAGGCGTCCACCGGCGCTGTGGCCGATGACTGTCACGGTTTCGCCTGTTTCATCGGCGACCCGCTCAATGCAGGCCGCCATCACGTCAATCACAGGACGAAAGTTAGCACCTGACGACTGCCACCAGTGGTATGGCTCAATGGGAGCAATCCATACTCGCCGGTGGAATGGCGCATCGCGCAGGCGTTTGGCCAACGGCAGGTACGCCCGCCACTCCAGGAAGTGACCCGCGATAATGACAATTGGTGACGGCATCGAGCTTGTCCGGGCAATGCTTGCACAGCGATTTCAAGTTGCATTCGGGCGTGCTGCTATTGAATGCTGCTATTGAATATAGCGCACATTCGCTTCGTCACTGCCGATCAACGTCGCCGGCCGACACGACATTTGCGACAGCGTGCGCCGGCATTCAAGGTACATCAAGGTACATCAAGGGGTTACGAGCCAGGGGGTGTCCAGGGACAGCTTCCGCCGGAGGTGGTATGCGTTGTGACCCTCGATACCGTCGTGCATGGAGATTGCTTGACCGTTTTGCGCCGGCTGCCGTCTGAGATGGCCGACCTAACATTTGCCGACCCACCGTTCAACCTCGCCAAGAAATATCACAGCTACAACGACCGGCAGGGCCAGGCAGAGTACCTGGCGTGGTGCCGGGCGTGGCTGCGCGAGTTGTTGCGGATTACAAAGCCGACGGGCAGCCTGTTTGTCCACAACATTCCCAAGTGGCTGACGCACTATGCCGCTTTCCTCAACGCTCAGGCGGACTTTCGCCATTGGATTGCTTGGGATGCGCTGGGCATGCCGCTGGGGAAAACACTGATGCCGCGTCACTACGGGATTTTGTTTTACGCCAAGGATCGGCAGCGGCAAAAGTTTTATGAAATCCGGCATCCGCACCGGCGCTGTCGCAAGTGCCATGTGCTGCACAAAGACTACGGCGGCAAAAAGCCTGCCCTGCACCCGTTCGGCCCGCTGGTGTCCGATGTCTGGAGCGACCTGCACCGGATCAAACATGCTTCCCGCCGCGCCGCACACCCCTGCCAGTTACCTGAAGCTGTTCTCGAACGACTCATTCTGATGACAACCGACGAGGGAGATATTGTGGTGGACCCCTTCGCCGGTACGGGAACGACGTTGGTGGCTGCAAAAAAGCTGGGTCGGCACTGGCTGGGGATTGAACTCGATGCGGGCTACGTCGCCATTGCCCGTGACCGGCTCCTCCGAACACAGGCCACGTCGCGCATCGGCGATGTGTGGGTCAGTCAGGTGCGCGGGACGGTGGTGACAATTCGGGATCGTGACTGGCCGCGTCTTCAGGCGTACTATACGATTCCGATGCCGGCGGCGGCGCTGGAGACAACACCCATCGTCCTTGACCGTCGGTCGGCCGCGGTCGCGGTGATGCCGCCTCCAAAAGTGGTGGAAAATCTACCGGCCCGCCGGCAAAAAACGGCCTAGTGCGCCGGTACGGCGGACGTTCCGGCAAGGAGTCCGGACCGTAAAACCGGCACTCCGAGGTGCTTTCACGGTAGATGGGACTGCCTGCCGGGCCACCTCAGTGGTGACGGCCGCCCTGACCGGCGTAGCTTCTGGGGAGACGAGACGTCTGGCCATTGTGCATAGGAAACCATTGAAACCTCTGTCTGCTCCCTGTTGCGCCGCCGGCATGCGACGGACCATCCTCCACCGGACCGTGTTGTTGTCGGCCGGGTTGTTTCCGGTTTGGTGTGCGCTGGGGCAGGGGTTCGATCTCAATGACGACGCCTACATTACGCTGACGTATGCGAAGAACCTGGCCGCCGGACGCGGCTTTGTATTCAATCACCCGCCGGCCACACTGGGCACGACGACGCCGCTGCTGGCGCTGGCCGTCGGTGCCCTGGGCGCGCTCCTGCGCAACAGTGTCCCTGTGGATACGCTTGCCGTCTGGCTGACAACGGCGGCCTGGATTGCTGCCGGATGGACGGTCTTTTGTTTCCGCCGTGTCTGGGGGCTGACTGATGCATCAGGTTTAGTCGCTGCATTGGCGGTATTGTTTGGGGGCTGGACAGGTCCGCTCGGCGTACTTGGCTCGGAGGCCTTCCTGTTTCACTTCCTGCTCATTCTCGCGCTGTCGCTCCATCTTGCCGGACGTGATCTTGCCGCCGGAGTCACCGTGGGGTGGCTGTCGCTGACGCGCGGCGAAGGGGTGGTGGCGCTAGGTGTCATCGGCGTGTCGCTGGTTGGGCAATGGTCAGCAACGGCGCAGAACGCTGCCGAGCAGAACCGGCATGCCGCCCGACTGCTCCGTCGGTTTGGATGGTCGGCGCTTGGTTTTGGTGTGGTCTGTGTGCTGTGGGTGTTTTATGCCTACCGGACGTTCGGACACATACTTCCGGTGACGCTGGCTGCCAAGCAAACGCAGGCGGCGTTGGGCTGGCCGAGCTTTACCCACGAGTTAGTAAACAGTTGGTGGCGGCATTGGGGCGGCTCGGCGTCCGGCTACCCGCTGCTGAGTCCCTGGTGGCTGCTGGTCGGCCTCGGGCTGGCGACTGCTGTTCGGTCGCGGCGGCAGTGGCTTGTGTGGCTGGTCTGGCTTGGCGGGTATGTTGGTGGATACGTGGTGCTGGGCGTCGCCGGTTACTGGTGGTATCAAGTCCCGCTGTTTCTGGCGTTGCAACTGCTGTTTGCGCTGGGGTTGGTCACAGTGTTTGAACACCTTAGCTGCAGTGGTGCGGCGGGCTGCCGCCGGCTAGGGCTGACTGTGGCGACACTTGGTTTACTGTGGAGTATGGCGGCGTCGGCGCGCGCAGTGGTTGCCTACCAGGGCGACTGGCGGGCGACAACGTATCGTGCTTTGGCGGCGTGGTTTCGGACCCAGGCCCAACCGACCGACCGCATTGCTTTTCACGAGGTCGGGTATCTGGGTTTTTACAGCGGGCGGCCGGTGGTAGATTTATGTGGCCTGACGACGCCAGAGGTTCTCCCCCATTTTGCCCGGCGTGACTTCGCCTGGCCGCTACAGATGTTGTCGCCGGAATGGTATGTCGCCAGTCCGACATGGGACCTGCTTCCGGCGTTGCGCCACAGTGGTTGGTTTGATGTTGCCTACCGCCGTGTTGCGATCCTGCCTGCTCCCGGCGGCGGCGAACTACAAATTTTTCAACGTGTCCGCACAGAGGAGGCAGGAGCGCCATGATAAGGCTGACGGTTGGCTATTCTCCGTGCCCCAACGATACATACATGTTCGGCGCGCTCGCCCTCGGGTTGGTTCGCGCCCCGGGTGTGACGTTTGACATCCGACTGGCCGACGTGCAAACGCTCAACGAATGGGCGCTAGAAGGCGTGCTGGATGTGACCAAGCTCTCCTTTGCGGCGTTGTTGGCGCCACCGATTGCAGACCGGTACACCCTGATAGAGGTCGGTGCGGCGCTGGGGCGCGGCTGTGGCCCACTGGTCATCGCCCGCGAACCGTTCCCGCCTGAAACACTGCGGCATAAGCGCGTGGTGACGCCGGGAAAGCTCACTACGGCGCACCTGCTGGTGCGTTTGTTTACTGACGACGCCCCGGTTACGGCGGAACTGCCGTTTGAGCGTATCCTGCCGGCCGTTGCCGCCGGGGACTATGACGCCGGTGTAATCATCCATGAAAGCCGCTTTGTTTACCCTGCGTTTGGCCTGACCTGCATTGTGGATTTAGGCGCGTGGTGGGAGGCGACAACCGGATTGCCGCTCCCGCTGGGTGGAATCGCCGTCCGCCAAACGTTAGATCACACGCTGCGCCACGTGGTGACGGAGACTCTGCGGAAGAGTTTGGCTTATGCCGATGCCGATCCGGCAGCCGTCCGTCCGTACATTGCCGAGCATGCCCAGGAAATGGCAGTTGAAGTTCAGGCACAGCACATTGCGCTCTATGTCAACGAATTCACGCGGGATTTGGGCGATGAAGGGCGTGCGGCAGTTGAAGCCCTGCGCCGCCGTTGCACCGAGCGGTTCTTGACTCTGCCGCCGGGCAAGTAGCCGAGTGCGCGCCTCGGTGTCGGGCTGGGTGCCGGTGAGCCGCGTACGGTCTCTGTCCACCTGTGGGATAAGCACTGGCGGCCGGCCTTTCTCTGTGCCTGAACGGCGTGGCCCTGACCTGATCAAATACAACATCCACTGCAACGCGTGCCGGCCCTGCCGCAGAAGGCACCGCAGCCGAGTTGTGGTCGGTTTGTCAGGTCACACATTCAACCGACGGAACGCGTCGGAGGTAGAGAAGGCGGCAGGACCGGAAACCGGACTGCGGTGAAAGTCATCCAAACAGCGGCAACCACGTAAGGCAAGTGGCGCTTCTGTCGCTTTGTGCATTTGTCGCTCTGTATGGCGACATCAAGCCTAGACTACTCAGGTCCAACGCACCAGTTCTTTGGAATTTCAGACTGGATCTGTTCGTTACTCATGCCACCAACCGAGGCATGAGGTGACTAGCCCACCACAGGAGGTGCACAATGAACAAGCTACAACGCATAACCATTGGCCTGACGGTTTTCGTAGCCCTTGTGGCCGCGGCTGTTGCACAAGAAGAGGCACGGCGGAAAGCAGCGCTAAACCCACCGCTTGTTGCCGGTAATATGGTTGGGTTTGCCGTTGTGATCGTGGCCTGGGATGAAAAGGATCGGGAAATTGCCGCCAAGCTGGGTCAGCTCCTCAAACCGGTAGTGGAGGCCATAGCCCGTGGAGCAACGCTTACCAAAGCGGATGCAGCCCGAACTGGTCGGCCTGTGGAGGAACTCCAGAGGCTACAGGATTGGTTTCAGACGGTCGTTGGAAACCAAAGGCTGACAGGTAAGGCAGTCGGTAAGCGTCCCACCCCAGACATTGTCCTGTTCAAGCTCCTCCGGGAGGGTGCAGAAGTGGACCGGACTGTTGCAAACATACTACCCCTCCCTTGTCCTGACTGCCCCAAACTTGACCCCATCCCCATAGAGGATTCGGTGTTGACGGGCAGCGGCTTCCGTAGCGGTTACGCTGCCGGCAGCGACAGAGTCAGAGCCGACAGTAGCAAGTTTGGTGGACAACCGATGGCCCCTCACCAGCCTGTCGTTGTGTTCATCCTTGGGGACATTGCCCACCAGAGCGAGCAAGAGAAACAAGCTTTGCTTCAGCTCATCACCGAAGGTGTCGAGGAAACGCGCAGGTCTGAGTCCAGACTTGTTATCAAAACAAAATCAATACGATCGCAGGCTTTTCAAAATCCTTCTGGTGATACAGCGCGTGTGATCGTTCTTCATAATCTGCGAGATAGAAAAGATGAATTAGCAAAAGCTTTCAGCGAAGCGGCAAAACGGCTGCCAGAAAACTTCTGGGTTAATCCTGATTCGGCAACACTAGAAGAATTCGGCTTAATGCTGTCTAATTCAAGAATTTCATCCAACTCAAAGCAGACAACAATCCTCCGTAAAGCCTTTACCAAGTACGGAAATGTTCTTGTCTTCAATACAAAACAAAAACCAGTCGGAGAGGAGGGCGGATGCCCAAAACCGATTGAGCCTCACTGCTTCGATTTTGTCCGCCCGCCGTTCCCCCCGATTTGCATGTGCTTGCTTGATCTAGGGTTTCCCGAAAGCTACAAGTCCCAAAGAAAACGCCAAATCATCCTCTCCCTAGGTGAGACTTCAGGCACAGACTCGAACCTGCGCAATGTCTTAGACGATATCTTAGACGATGCATCGCTCATTGGGCAAGAGCTTGCAAAACGATCAGAGCGTGTCATTCTTTTGCGTTATCTGCCAATAGAAGGAATGACGCTCGCAACTGAGGAAGACATTAAGAAAGCCTTCGAGCTGTACTATCCAAAGATTTTTGACGGATCGCCTGCGCTGAATAGAGAGATTTTTATGTACTGCTATAGGAAAGGGAAAGATGGGAAGTGCCGTGAATGGTACATTTGTGAGATAGAGAACAACGTTGCAAAACGCTGTATTTTTGTGATTGACGGTCAAATCTACAACGCCATTTATGTGTTCGGCTAAGTAGATTCGAGCGCACAAATATACAGACACACCAGGAAGGTGTGGCACAACGCCCGTTACGAGCAGCATCTGAACCAACCGTGAGGGCAAGCGAAACCAAGGCTCGCCGGGTGCGCAGTTGATCCGGGATGGAGGCCGGAGAGCGAAACAGCCTCTGACCAGGCAGTCACTTGCCCTCACCGATTGCTTTGCCCCAAGTCCAGACTATATCGGCTGACCGCCGATGCCACTGCTGCCGAGTCGTGCGCACTTCATCTCCGTCAACCCGGTGTCAGGTCGTTGCTCACCCCCGACTGCGCCGTAGTATCTTGACATTGCCCTGCACTCCGGCACGCATGACTTGCCTGAACGTTCTGCCCGTTATGACCGAAACTGCCAACAAGGCGCGCCTGAGCGACGTGTTTGGCCGGGATTGGAGCGGTGCCGTCCTGGTTGGGGACTACTTTGCTGCTCTGCCCTGCTCGATTCAGGACGTTGGCCTCGCGGCCGTGCTGCCGACGACGTTTTACCTCTTTCGCTTCGGGCGAAGGCGCGGGCGCTTTGCCGAAGTCTTCGGCGCGGGCGCGACGGTGGAGCGATTGGCCGAGCGGCTGGCCGCCAGCACGCACTGCCAGAGGTTTGACGACGCTCCGACGCGCGCCGCGCTGGGCGACTTGCTGCTCGGCTTTGGTCTGGAAAACCGCGACCGCTCAGAGCGCAAGGACGATCCCGTTCAGCGGGCGCTGCCAATCCACTACTTCGCGAGCTGGCTTGACCTACCGCCTGATAGCGGCGACCTGCGGTACGTGCCGGAAATGCTGGTCGCGCTCCTCGCCGACCAGTCGGGGCCGGTCATCGAGCCGACGCCCGCCGACCTGCCGACGCCTTTTCTGGGCGGCGCGCGGTTTCGCGAAAATCTTTTGCTGAAGCCATTTTTGACCGGCGCGACCACTAACGGCCCAGCGGCCAGCTTGACGGCCGACCAGTTTGACGAAACCGCCGCGGTCACGCTCCCGGAATGGCTGACAATTCGGCTGGCCGGGTTGTTGGAGCAAGCGCCCAAGCCGATGGCCGGCAAGTCCGCCCCGATTGTCAACCAGCGCCCATTGGCGGCGCGGGCGGCGCGCATCTTTCGCGCCGATCTGGAAGCCTTCATGGCGGCTTACGGCGAGACGATGCCGCGCGGCGTCCTGCTCAATTTCCTGGAAGTCGCCCTGGCGGTCGGCATGACGACGGCGCTCACGCACACCGCCGCGGCTTTGTTGGAATGGGCCGAGCAGGGAAAGCTCCCTGCGGCGTCAGAGCAGCGCGCGCTGCCCTTATTTTTTGACGCCTCGAACGGGCGTGACCAAGGCTTGCGCAACGCCGCGCGGAAAGTCATGGATGAAGCCGTCAAGCGGATGGCCGATGTGCCAGCCATCCTGATGATGCTCCGCCTGCTGGATTATGAAGCGCGCCAGGACGCGGCGCTGCGCGACCAACTGCCGCCGGATGCGCCCGACGCCGAGGCGCGCATCAACTTTCTGGGCGCGCTACGGTTTGAGCGCCTGCCGGGCGCGGCGCGCCTGCTCGCCGAGTTGGAGCGCAAAGCGCTGCGGGTCGCCGAAGCCTGGAGCGACGACAGCCCGACGCTGGCGCGCAAGTTGAGCGCGCCCATGTCCATCGCGCCCATGTCGCCGGCGTGATCAGGGACATTTTCGCAGCCATTTATCCCGATTTGGGCGATCTCCAGCTCAACGCGCTGCGCAAGGCGATTGTGGAAAGCTTTGAAGAGGCTGGCTGGAGCGAGTCGGCGGCGGGCGCGACGCCTCCGTTTGGGCGCTTTGTCGAAATCCTGCGCCAGAAGCCGAATCCCGACGCCAGCCTGCGCCGGTTGCTGGCGCGCCTGGACGAGCTGGCGGACTACGGCTTTTTCGACGCATTGCCGACGGAGAGCCGGCAAAGCCTTTGGACGCGCCGCCGTCCAGTCGTCGTGCCGCTCCACCGACAGGCGACCGAGACGCTGCAAATGAGTCTGGCGACGCTGACGTTCTACAAGCTCTACAAAGACATGGTTCAGCTCGGGTTAGCCGAGCGAATCACGCGCGCCATCATTTTTGACGAGGCGCATCGGGCGCGCCGGCTGGCGCTGATTCCGACGATGGCAAAGGAATGCCGCAAGTACGGCATCGCGCTCGCGCTGGCGTCGCAGGAGGCGCGGGACTTCGACCGCAGCCTGCTTTCGGCCATCGGGCAGCAGCTCGTGTTGCGCGTCAACGATCCCGATGCGAAAGCCCTGGCCCAGAACGTGGCGGCGTCCGGGCAGCAACGGGCGCTGGCCGATGATCTTAAGACGCTGCCGAACTTTCAGGCCATATACTTTGGCGAAGCAGGGCAGGTGACGCGCTGCCGGCTGCTCGGCGAAGATAGAGCGTAGCCGGACGGTCTCGGGGGCTTGGCGCGCCGCAGTCGGCCACCCGCCCGAAACGGGCCGCTTTGCGAGAGCCGGCTTCGGCCGGGCCGGCTACATCTTGTGAACAGGGCGCCTCCTCCGCCGCGACGGGAAACTATGACTTCTGAAGAACGCAGGCCGCGCCGCTTGAAGTGGCTCAGGGAAGTGCAGCAAGCCTATGCCGGATCGCCACATGGCAACCGCGAAACCCATGGGCTGGACAGCGACTTCGCCCGCCGTACCTACGTGCCGACCGGACTTGAAGCGGCATTGAAAGCGGCGATTTTGGCGCGCCGGTACCGCCTGGTCGTGCTTTGTGGCAACGCCGGGGACGGCAAAACGGCCCTGCTGCAACAGCTGGCCGTCTTGCTGGGTTGTGACCACGCCCGCTCGCTGGGCGGTCCGTTGACACTGCATCCGGCAGGCGGGCCGCGGATTGAGATGAACCTGGACGGCTCATCGGCCTGGGATGACCGCTCTTCCGATGCGGCGCTGGACGACTTTCTTGCGCCATTCGCCGACGGGCAAGCGCCGCGCGAAGACCTGGCGCGGCTGCTGGCCATCAACGACGGTCGTTTGCTGGAATGGGCCGCGCAGCGGCAGACGCCGCTGGCCGCCATCCTGCAGGCGCTGCTGGAAGGGCGTCCGACGAGCGCGTCGCACATTGCCCTGATTCATTTGAACCGGCAGGTTCTGGTCGGAAGGTTCGAGCCGGACGGCGCGTTGGACACGGGCTTTTTGGACAAGCTTGTGGATCAACTCTACGGCGGCGACGAGGCGGGTCAAATTTGGTCGAAATGTCACGGCTGCATTGGACAGGAACGGTGCGAGGCTTTTCGCGCGGCGCGCCTGTTCGGGCCGGCCGCCTTGCCGGGCGTCGTCGCCGAGCCGGAACGCCGCCAACTGGCCCGCCGCCGCCTGTATGCAGCCCTCCAGGCCGTGCACCTGCGCAATAGCCTGCATATCACCATCCGCGAGCTGCGCGGGGCGCTGGCGTATGTGCTGTTCGGCACCGCATCCTGCGACGCCTACTGCCAGGGAAAGTCGCATCCGCCCTACTGGAGGCGGGCGTTTGATGCGACAACGGCTCATCGTCAGGGACGCCTGTTGCAAGCGCTCGGCTTGTTTGATCCGGCGCTGGAGGCGCACGCGCGGCTTGACCGAGCGTTGCTCTGGGAAATCCGGCGGGGATTTGCGGCGAACTTGGCAGATGCGCGTCGCCGCGCCTACTTCGAGTGGACGGACGCCGAACTGACCCAGGCTGGCGGACCCGGTGCCCGGCTCGAAGTCGCGCGCGGCCGACATCTTGACCGGCTGCGCCGCCTGCCTTGTCTCTCGGAAGCAGAAAGGCGGGAACTGCTGGCGCGTCTATGTCGCGGGCTAGCGCGGGTTGTGCCGCTGCCGGCGATAGCGCGCGCGCGCCCCGGAGTGGTTCCGCTCGGACTTCAGCCGCGCGTCCAGACGGAGACGGCGTTCTGGGTAGAAGCCCGGTTAGACGATTTTCACCTGACTGCCGACCTGCCGGCGGTTGCTCTGCCGGACGCCGATGATGGCCAACGGCCAGGACTGCACCGGCAGGCGTTCTTAGGCTACCGCGGAGAACAGGGAGCAGAGGTGCGCCTGGCGATCAATGCCGACTTGTTTCACCTCTTACTGGAACTGGAGCAGGGGTATCGGCTCAGCGCGGCAACGGTGGATGAAACCTTCGCTCACCTGGCGCTGTTTACCGAGCAGTTGATTCGCGCGCAGGCCGGCGAAGTCTATGCCTGGCATCCGCTGCGCGATGAGACCCTGTACCGGCTCACACTACAGTCGGGCGACTCGGGTCAGCGGCCGCATCAGCGCCTCATCATTGCACCGGTGTCACCGGCAGATGCCGGACAACCACCGGGGCCGGGTTCGACACCGGACCGCCCAGGGGGCGTTTCCTCCGCATAGCGCCATCCGCCTCTGTACGGTTGCGTCGAGCAGTTGCGTCGAGTCTCTCTGTCGGAGGAGCGGCCGGCTGACCCGGTGCGCGCTGGGCCGCCGCCGTTCAGGGCAGGCAAGGCGAGCGCGGACCAGGATTTATGGAGTCGAGCCGTCCTATGGGGTTTGGCTGCGCCGAAACTCCTCCTGCGGTTCGTTTTCAGTGTGGCGTCTGCTGTTGCTTGATGTACTGGCGCGCGACGGCAAGCGGCGCGCCGGCGCACGTCAGATGCCCAGCGCAGCGAGGCTTTGCGTGTGGAAGCCGGCGACTTCCGCGCGCACCACGAACGGATGCCATAGCGTGACGTTCAAGCTGCCGGTCTGCCTATCGGCAGCGGGACGCTCGCGGCCGGCGCCAAACAGGTCAAGGTGCGTTTCAGTCGGGTTGGGATGCGCCGGTCTCGCGCCGGGGTCTGAGCAACGCGATGCCAGTTCGCATGGCTGTGATGAGTGGTCGTTTCGACGCCTTATGGAAGGCCGCTTGCCCCCGCTAAGAAATGCACCCGTTTTGCCGGTTCTGCACCGCTGCAGGCGCAGCGGACACAGGGGCATCGGCCTTGGTTTTCTCAGGGAAGTTTCGTGCGTCCTCTGCGGCGCTGCGGTGAATTTCCCGGATACAGGCTCGATTCGCTGTATGGGGATGTGGCGGCGCGGACAACGCCGACAAGGTCGGCGCGATCACCATTCTGTCTTGCGGGATAGGCATCTGGTGCGAGAAGGGCGGGACACGCCTGTGGGCGCTCGTCGAGCGGATGGCCTGCGGATCGACTGAAGTGGGAAGCAGCGCCCGCGCCACAGCGACTCCGGGGTGGTGCAATGCCGCGTCTGCGCGCCGGAGGAATCCCCGGCCTTCAGGCCGGGAAGGATGGCAAGCTGTGAGGGACAAAGCAGGACAGGAGAAGCAACGGCTTTAATCGGTCAGATGAGGCGCGATGCCTGCGGCAGAGCCTGGCGCCAGATGTCATCCATTGCCCCATGAAAGCGCGCCTGAATGCGCGCGCGGCGGGGATGGCGCCCCCGCCGCAGCGCCCAGCGTCCGGCAACCAGAACATCAGTCCAGGCTGGTCCGGGACTCGAAAAAACCACGGCCTCTAACCACCGCTCGCAAGGCAGGCCGACCAGCGCCGAGTGCCGTAAGTCGAGCCGTAGCGCGTCGGCGCGCGCGCCTGGGACAAGTCCCCAGACCGGCTCGCCGGCGGCATCGCCGCCGCCCGACTGCGCGCCGGCGAAGAGCGCCGCCCCGGTTGCTCCCGCCCCAAGCCCGCGCCGGCCGGTCTCAAGGCGCGCGCCATACGCCAGCCACCGCAGCTCTTCGCGCCAATCGCGCGTGACGTGGCTATCCGAGCCGACCGCCAGCGGAATGCCGGTCGCCATCCACGCCGGCAGGTCAAGCCGCCCATCGCCCAAGTTGGCTTCGGTCGTCGGGCAAACCACGACGCCCGCGCCGCTTTGCGCCACGGCGTCGCGCTCGGCGGCGTCTGTGTGCGTCGCATGAACCAGTTGCCAGCGCGGGTCAAGGTAGCCTTCCCGCGCCAGCCAGGCGACCGGACGGAGGCCGGTTGCGCGCAAGCAGGCTTCGACTTCGGCCGGTTGCTCGGCAACGTGGATGTGAATCGGCCCGGTGAAGTCCTCCGCCAGGCGGCGCAGACGGTCAAAGCTCGCCGGAGACGCGGCGCGCACCGAATGCAGCGCTAGTCCGCAGTTGATGCGCGGGGAGCGCTGTTCCTCAACCGCCCGCGCCAGCGCCCAGACTTCATCCGGCGTCGCCAGAAACCGGCGCTGCTCCGGCAGCGCGTCCGGCTGCTGAAAGCCGGCGCGCTCATAAACCGCCGGCAGCAAGGTCAGCCCGATGCCAACCTCATCCGCCGCTTCGATCAGCGCCGCGAGCATCGCCATCCGATCGGGGTAGGGCGCGCCGTCCGCGTCGCGGTGAACGTAGTGAAACTCGCACACCTGCGTATAGCCGCCTTCAAGCAATTCGAGATAGAGCTGCGCGGCGATGGCGCGCAGACGGTCGGGCGTCAGGCGGCCGGCCACGGCGTACATGCGCGCTCGCCAGCTCCAGAAGTCGTCCGGCTCGTCGCCCGACGGCTCGGCCAGGCCGACAAACGCCCGTTGAAAAGCATGGCTATGCGCGTTGACCAGTCCCGGCAGCAGCGCGCCGGAAAGGACCTCGTCCCCGGCCGACGGCGTTGCTGTCTCCGGCGCGACGCTTGCCCAGCGACCATCCGGGCCGATGGTCAGGCGGACATGGCGCCGCCAGCCATCAGGCAAGAGCGCGAAGGGCGTCCAGAGCGCGTCAGGTTGCAGCGTATCGGTCAGCATCCGATGGCTTCCAGCGCAGCGCCGTTTCCGCCAGCGCGTGCAAGGTTGCGCGCAGCCGCTCGGCGCGAGCGGCATCGAGAATATAGGGCGGAGACTCGTCCATGTAACACGACCAACACATTTCCAACTGTACGGCGTGGCGGCCGGCAGATGGCGCCCCGTAGCGGCGCGTGATGTACCCGCCCTTGAAGCGCCCGTCCACAGCGTAGGTATAGCGCGCTTGCGCGGCAAGGACATTGGCTAGCGCCTCCCTGAGAGACAAGGCGCAGCTTTGACCGTCGGCCGTGCCCAGGTTGAGGTCCGGCAGCTTACCGTCAAACAGCCAGGGCAACTCGGACTTGATGCTGTGGCCTTCCCACAAAACGACATAGCCGTGCCGCGCTTGCAGGCGCGTCAGCTCGCGTTCGAGCGCGTCGTGGTAGGGCTGCCAGTAAAGCGCGCGACGGCGCGCGATCTCGTCATCGTCGGGCGCTTTCCCGGCGACATAGATCGGTTGTCCGTCAAACGCGCGCGTTGGGCAGAGTTCCGTGCGATTGGCTTGGGCGTAAAGCGGCGCGTCATCCGGCGGGCGGTTCAGATCAATGACATAGCGCGACAGGCGGGCGCGCAGCAGGGTAACGCCCAGCCGGCTTGCAAAGTTATAGATTTCTGCCAGATGCCAGTCCGTGTCGGGCAACGCGCGCGCCGCTTCCGTCCAGTTGGCCGCGATGTCCGGCGGGTAGTCCGTGCCGACATGCGGCAGGCTGATGAGCAACGGCGCTTCGCCGCGCTCAAGCTGAAAGACTGCTTCCCGTGGCGATGAGCGCATGGCGATTCACCTCCTGGCCGCCTGCAATCACGCGACTCGGACGACATCCGCCGATCCAATACGTCAATTCGCGCGGGTGGTCGAGCGTCCAGACGGCAAAATCGGCGCGCCGGCCAACTGCCAGAATGCCGCGATCCGCCAGTCCCAGCGCGCGCGCCGCATGGACGGTCGCGCCGCGCACGGCTTCCTCCGGCGTCAGCCGAAACAGCGTGCAGGCCAGGTTGAGCGCGAGCAACAGCGATAGCAAAGGCGACGAGCCGGGGTTGTGGTCGGTCGCCACGGCGAGCGGAACGCCCGCCGCGCGCAGGGCTGCAATCGGCGGCGGTTGCGTCTCGCGCAGAAAGTAAAACGCCCCTGGGAGTAACACGGCGACCGTCCCCGCCGCCGCCATCGCCTGGATGCCGGCTGCGTCCAGGTATTCCAAGTGGTCGCACGAAAGCGCTCCATACTGTGCGGCCAGCGCTGCGCCGTTCTGATGACTCAGTTGTTCGGCATGGAGCTTGACCGGTAGCCCCAGCGTGCGCGCCGCGTCGAAGACGCGCCGAGTTTGGTCGCGCGAGAAACCAATGGTCTCACAGAAAGCGTCCACGGCGTCCACGAGTCCCTCGGCGTGCAGCGCCGGCAGCCAGGCGCAGACTGCGGCAATGTAGTCGTCCGGGCATCCGGCAAACTCTGGCGGCAAGGCGTGGGCGCCCAGATACGTGCTGACCACCGTCAGCGGCAGCTCGCGCCCCAGGCGGCGAGCGACGCGCAGGCAGCGGGCTTCATCCGCAAGCGTCAGCCCATAGCCGGACTTGATTTCGAGCGTTGTCACGCCTTCGGTCAAGAGCGCCAGCGCCCGCCGTCGCGCGGATGCGAAAAGGCTTTCATCAGAAGCTTGGCGGGTGGCGCGGACTGTCGCGAGAATGCCGCCGCCTTGTCGGGCAATCTCGGCGTAGCTCGCGCCGTGCAGGCGCGCTTCAAACTCGTCATCCCGCGCGCCGCCGTACACCAAATGCGTATGGCAGTCCACGAATCCCGGCGTCACGAGCGCGCCTTCAAGATCGTGTTCGGCATCAACGTCTAGATGGCGCGGCAGGTCGGCGTCGCGTCCGATCCAGGCAATGCGCTCGCCAGAAGTCAGCAGCGCGCCGTCTGCCAACCGGCCCCAGGGCGCGTCGCCGGCGAGTGTCGTCAGTTGGGCGTGCCGCCAAAGCTTACGCATAGCTTCGAGAAGTTGTCTCGCCGCTCCCTGAAGTCAAGTGAAAACGTCCCTTGCGGAGGTGACCGGACATCCTTGAGCCACCGAAACCTAGTGTAAACGATGAACCGGCGCTGGAAAAATAATGAGCTTACGTTTTTTTACAGAAAATACAGTTGACACGCAACAACTAAGGCCAGTATAAGTAAGGACATAAGTATTTATTTTCGTGATTGATAAAGCTTTCTCAATAAAGTCACGCTTCACAGCTTTTTCACCTGATTCCGGCAATTGTCACGCGCTGGGTTATCAGCCTGAGAGCGAGCCGATTGCGTTTGCGCTGAAGTGAGACGGCTGTTTCTGATGCCCGCCGGACACGGTTGCGCAGGTTTTCGGCGCTTCATCGGGAAAAGTGAAGATTGGCTTTGTCATTCTCTCGCATCGCTCTGCGGACTGGCCCTTGCTCGCCAAGCTGCTGCCCCGGCTGCGCGAGCTGGGCGATGTCGAGATCGTCATTCATCACGATACTTTTCAGTCGCCGGCCGATGTCGCGCTGGCGAAGCGGTATGGGGTCGCGCTTTTGCCCCCGGTCGAGCGCACCCGCTGGTCGCACATCAGCAAAGTGCGGGCTATGCTGCGCGGGCTTGAGTATTTGGCTCGCCTGCCAAGTCCGCCCAAGTGGTACGCCACGCTCTCCCCTTCTTGCTACCCGATTAAGTCCGCGGCCGACACCGTCGCTCAACTTTCCGCGCTGACCGCCGATTTTTACGTCGAGATGCGCAAGGTGGATTTTCAAGCCACCGGACTGGAGCTTGATCGCCATATCGAGGAAGCCATTGCCAGGCGGACAATCGGCCGGATCCCTTTCCTTTCAAAGCAAGGGCGTTTTTACTGGCGCCCGATCCGCATTCGCCGGTTGCCGGCGACGATTCCCTTTGGAGCGGATTTCAGTCTCTTCCACGGCTCAGACTGGTTTCTACTCGGGGAGCAAGCCGTCGCCTACTTACTTGCGGCGGATGCTTGGCAGCATCCGGTGACACAGTTTTATCTGACGGCATACCGACAAGACCGAACGCAGTCGCCTTCGCCGGATGAAGTCGTCATCCAAAGTCTCCTGGGAAACGCAAAGTGTCTCAACGGAGTGTATCACAACTGGCACTACATTGATTGGAAAGGCGTTTCGGATTGGCATCCGCGCATTCTCACGGAACGCCACTGGCCGGCGCTCCTGGCTTCAAAGGGGCTGTGGGCGCGTAAGTTTGACCTTGTCCAAAGTGCGCGACTGCTTCACCGCTTGGACAAGGAAGTGCTGGACGCAGCAGTTTGTAAGTGCGTTCTTTGAGCCGCGTCTGTTGAGCATTGTGGCTTTTGCGAGCGGTAGGCCGCGTTGCCCAGGGCTTCTGGCGCTTAACGCGGTGCGCGCTGGGCCGCCGCCGTTCAGGGCAGGCAAGGCGAGCGCGGACCAGGATTTATGGAGTCGAGCCGTCCTATGGGGTTTGGCTGCGCCGAAACTCCCCCTGCGGCTCGTTTTCAGTGTGGCGTCTGCTGTTGCTTGATGTACTGGCGCGCGATGGCAAGCGGCGCGCCGCCGCAGCTTGCAGCCAAGTCGGACGGCGACCACAGCGCCCCGTTCCGGTCACGCTTCTGGATGTCGGACCACCCCAGTAGTGGGGGCAGCGGTAGGTACCATCCGTCCGGCGCCCTTCCGATCACGCTTCTGGATGTCGGACCACCCCTTGCGCAGCAAGCGACCGGACACGCCTTCTCAGACTGTTGACGAGGTTGGAGACGGCGACGTTCGGCGGCTATGCCACGCGCCGGTGGAGGTGGCGGGCATCAGCGGCTCACATCGTCTTCGCCGTCCATCTCGGTCAGTTGCGTCTCGACGTCGGCACAGACCTTGACCAAGATCGCGCGTTGCCGGTGGCTGGCGTCGCCATCAACCCCCTGCGGCAATATTTCGCCACAAAGACCACGTGGATGCGCAGTTTGAAAACGCAGTGCCGTCCCCTTCGTTGTTATCCCTCATAGGTCAAGCGTGTGATTGCGCCGCGCAACGACTGCAAGCCGACAAGGGGGAACGGATGCCGACCGACGAACAGCAGCGCCGGATGCGCCGCTTGTCGCCGGCGCGCAGCCGGTCGTGAGCCGCAATAGGGTTTTGGGAGCGACGTTCGGCGCCAACCGGAAGAAGGCGCGCGCCTGCGTCGGGCGCATTCAGGCCTCGCGTCACGAACACCCGCCGCACCTTTCTGCCTGACATCCCGACATCACATCTCGACCGCAATCGGTCAAACCCAGGCCATCGTGTGGATTGAGGCTGTGCAGGTACGGAGCAGGTCCGAGTCGGCGGCAGGCAGGACCGAACGGGCAACGTGCGCGGTCACGGCTGGTCTGAACAAAGCGATCCGCGCTCAAGGTCGGCGCGCGTTTCGCCGGTTCTGCACCGCCGCAGGCGCAGCGGACACGGAGGCAGCGGGCTTGGTTTTCTCAGGGAAGTTTCGTGCGTCCTCTGCGGCGCTGCGGTGAAATTTCCGGTGGGTCGAAGGACGATGGTGGTCAGAAGCAGCTCCCCTGCTGAAGGAAGCGACTCCGGGGTGGTGCAACGCCGCGCCTGCGCGCCG
>CALGZC010000025.1 GCA_937934745.1 uncultured Blastocatellia bacterium | reverse complement strand
GTGGTGTGGAGCAGATTCGGGCGAAGGCGCAGGGGGCGGCGGGACACATTATGAATCTGGGGCACGGGGTTTTGCCGATGACGCCAGTGGAGAATGCGCGGGTGTTTGTGGCGGCGGCGCAGGGGCGACTGTAGGTGGGCGTTTTTCCAATTCAGGCTTTGGGGCGTTACCTGGGCAACGTCGCGCGCAAACCGAGCCCTTTCCTACCAAGCATTGGCCGTCATCAAGTGCCAGAAGCGCCAAAACATCGTTGGAAATCCCCATGTTTGTTGAGGGGCGACAGGTTGGGCTTGCGGCCGGCCCCTAGGGTTCTTTGGCCCTGTACCTGATCGGCTACCCGATCAGCGCCCTCAGACCGATGCCGCTTGGGTTGGGCTTTGAGGGCAAGAAATCGTGATCAGGGGGATACGGTGTGTTGGTTTCCAGTGGAAAACCCCCGGTGAATCATCTAGTATCACGCCGCCGACATAGTAGAGCTGACCACACCACACAGTAATGGTATTGTTGACTGCGTCTGACTTGGTGTGCCGGGAGACTGCCGGCACGTGGGTTGCCTCGTGAGGGTGGACGTATGATTGGCACCTACTTGCTCCACTACAAGCTCCTCAAAAAAATCGGCGAGGGCGGGCAAGGCGAAGTCTATCAGGCGGAAGATACCCGTTTGCGGCGGATCGTTGCGATTAAGATTCTGCCGGCCGAGATGGTTGCCGATGAAAAAACTCGCAAGCGGTTTCTCCGGGAAGCCCAACTGGCTTCTGCGCTGGACCACCCGAACATTTGCACCGTTTATGAGATCAATGAAGACCGTGGACTGCACTTCATCGTCATGCAGTACCTCGAGGGCAAACGACTCAAGCAAATGATCCGTGGGCGCGCTCTGGACGTAGAAAGTACGCTTTCGATTGCCGTTCAACTATCTGATGCACTCGCTGCTGCCCATGAGCGCGGCGTCATCCACCGCGACGTCAAAGCCACGAATGTCATCGTCAACGAGCGCGGACAGGCGAAAATTCTGGACTTCGGACTGGCCAAGGCGACCACAAAGACAATCGGCGATGAGTCGGTCATGGAACTCACGCAGGCAGGCGTGCCCTTTGGGACGGCAGGCTACATGTCGCCGGAACAAGCGCGTGGCGGTTTGATTGACGCCCGTTCCGACATCTTCTCCCTGGGCATCGTCATTTTTGAAATGGCTGCCGGACGACTTCCCTTTCAGGGCAAAAGCAGCGTGGATGTCATGCACGCCATTATGCACGAGCCGTTGCCCCAGTTATCTGCCCTGAATCCTGCTGTTCCCGAGCGCCTGCAGACCATCCTTGAGAAGGCAACTGCGAAAGAGGTCGCGGCGCGCTACCAGACGATGCGTGAGTTTCAGGCGGACTTGAAGCAGCTTCTGCGTGCTGTGCAGATGCAAACCGGACAGCCGCTGACGGATGACTCTCTGCTGCCGATGGTTGCGCCCCGTCACGAACGCAGCAATTGGCTGACCGGTGGCGTCGTCGGTCGCCTGATCAACCGGCTGCGTGGAAACGCTGATCGCCCGCCAACCAATCAGCCACCCACCCAGCCAAGTCTCGTCCACCGTCCGTCCGAGCCGACAGCCGAGCCGACTGAAAAGAAAGCCGAGGACATTGCCGAGAAAGGGCAGGGGCTGCGCGACTCTATGCCCAGCTCCTGGCGAACCTCTGACAAACGCTCGATTGCTATTTTGCCCTTCCGCAACCTCAGCGGTGATCCGCAAACTGACTTTTACAGTTTTTCTCTCGCCGATAGCGTGATCACTGAGCTGGCCGGTCTGAAGTCCATCGTGGTTCGCCCGTCGAGCTACATGGCGAAGTATCAGGGACGTGACCTCGACCCGATCTATGTCGGCAACGAGCTGCAAGTGGATGCGATCATGACGAGCGCCTATGTCAAATCCGGGCATCGCATGCGCGTCACCCCGCAATTGATTGATGTCCACACGGGTGAAATTCTCTGGAGCGACAAAATTGACCTTGATGCCGATGACCTGATTACGCTTCAGGATACGCTGGCCCAGAAAATCTGTGAGGAACTGCGCGTCCGGATCAGCCCGACCGAGCAAGAGCGGATTGCCAAGCCGACGACGCGCAATGCCGAAGCGTTTGAGTACTACCTGCGTGGCCGCAATCAGTTGCAGCGGTTTCGCCAGACTATGCTCAAAGACGACTTCAGCGCCGCGACCGAAATGTTTGAAAACGCCCTGGCCTGCGATCCCGGCTTCGCCCTGGCGCACTCCGGAATGGGGTTGTGTTACGTCGAATACGTGCTGAAAGGCATTGGTGGGGCCCTATATTTTGAGCGCGCTGCGGAGCGTTTCCGGCAGGCCCTGGCGCTCGATGACTCACTCATCGAGCCACAAATCAACATGGTCTACTACTACCTGCTCAAGGGCGAAAAAGCGCGCGCTCGCGAGCAGGCGCACCGGATGCTGGCCATTGCGCCGAATGACCCGGCTGCCCACAATACTGCTGCATACCTGTATCGGTGGGATGGGCTGTACGGCCCTGCCCTGGCCGAATACGACGCTTGCCTGCGGCTTGATCCGACCGATGTAGTCCGCGTGTCGTACAATCGGGCGCGCATCGCCATGTATCAGGGACACTATGAAGAAGCCCTCGAACACCTCGACGGAGCGTTGTTTGTCGAGCCGAATCACCCGTTTGCCTCGATGGTGCTCGGACAGGTGTTCTACTACCAGGGCCGCCATGCAGAGTCGGCGCGGACGTTTCGGGAACTCTTTGAGCGCAACCCTGATCTTCATGCCTTCCGCCCAATTTACGGACTGGCATTTGTCATTGAAGGCCAGCCCGATCGCGCCCGCGCACTCATCAACGATGCCGTCCGCGAAATCGCCAATGCCGACGGCGACGCGGCCTACTGGTTGGCAACACTGTACGCTGCGCTGGGTGATGATGCAGATGCCCTGCACTGGCTGCGCCGCGCCATTGCCCTCGGCAATGAAAACTATCCGTGGTTCATTTCCAACCCCGATTGGGCGAAGCTCCGTGACACACCGGCGTTTGGGGCGATTATTGAGCCGGTCAGGCGCAGTTGGGAACAACTCATGATACCCTTTGTCGGGCAGGCAGCCGCGTTGCCGACGACCGACAATGCTACTGCGTGAGCCGGCTCGGCAGTGCCACCGCGCCTCTGCGCGTGCTCTATTTGCTCGACTCGCTCAATCGGGGTGGCGTTGAGACGCTGACGCTGGCCACGTGCCGGCAGGCCGCCACCGTTGGGATCGAAGCCTACGTAGCGGGTCTCGGTGATGGGAACTTTGCCGCTGACTTTCAGTCCCTGCCGCGGTCGTTTTTCCGCCGCCGGCGCGCGCCGTTCGATCCCTGGCTTGCTGCCTGGCTGCGCCGTCTGATCCAACAGCACCGCATTGCGCTTGTCCACACCAATCAGGCCGTTGAGGCGCTCCATGTCTGGTGGGCGCGGCGCGGGTTGCCGGTCAAGCTCGTCCTCACGCTCCACAACCTGATGTATGACGCCAAAAATCGCCGGGCGCTCAACTTTTTGCTGCCCCGCGTGGATGCTGTAACCGTTGTCTCTGAAGCCGCGCGGCAGTGGTATGCCGTCAACGGCATCTTCTCCCTTGCCTTTGCCCGTCAAGTGGTTGCGCTGCCCAATGGTGTTCCTGAGCCGACGCCGGACAGGAAATCGGCACGGACTGACCCCGCTTGTGGGCCGCTGCTTGGCATGATTGCCAACTTTACACCGGTCAAGGATTACGCCACCTTGTGCCGGGCGCTGCCGGCCGTTTTCGCCAACCGGCCAACGGCGCAGTGCCTGTTGGTCGGAGCTGCACAGGATAGGCGGCTCTACCGTGAGGCACAGTCTATCTGCGCGCGGGCCGGTATTCTGCATCGCGTGCATTTTAGCGGTGTCCGGCCGGCTGCTGACGTGTTGCCGAAACTGGATGTGTTTGTCCTTGCTTCACGTAGCGACACCTTTGGGCTGGCACTTGTCGAAGCGATGCTGGCCGGCATACCGTGCGCTGCATCGGACATTCCGGCCCTTCGGGAAGTCACTGCCGAGGGTACGGCCGCGGCCCTTTTCCGAGCCGGTGACGCCGAGGACTGCGCGCGTGTCCTGAACCGTCTACTGGACGACCCCGTGTACCGCCGGACGTTGGCCGAACGTGGACAAGCTCATGCGCAGCAGCGTTATACTTTGGCGGCGTACCTCGACCGGCTACGCAATTTTTATGATCGAGTGCTTGCCTTGTGAGTGTCGCTGCTGCGTCTGCCGGCGGTGTGTTCGTCGTTGTCCCCTCGTATGGTCACGCGCGTTTTGTGGCGCGCACGCTACGCTCTATTTTTCATCAAACCCGGCCGCCGAGTAAGCTCCTGGTCATTGACGATGCTTCTCCAGACGATTCGGTGCGGGTGATTGCCGACACGCTGGCCGAATGTCCTTTCCCCTGTGAACTCATTGTGCATCCTGTCAACCGGGGGTTGTGCGCCACCCTCAACGAGGGGCTGAGTTACTGCGATGCGCCTTATTTCGCCTATCTCGGTTCGGATGACCTCTGGCTGCCCGATTTTCTGGCGGTGCGCACGGCCATGTTGGAGGCGCGCCCCCCGGCCGTGCTGGCTTATGGGCATGCCTTTGTCATCAATGCTGCCGATGAGATTGTGGACGATACGCGCTGGTGGGCGCATTACGTAGACGGCAACGTGCGTGCCATGCTGCTGCGCGGTGGCGCGCCGATGAGCGCCACCGTCCTGTACCGGACAGCAGCACTGGTGCGCTTTGGTTGGAACGAACGGGCGCGGCTGGAGGATTATGAACTCTATCTGCGCCTGTGTCCCGTTGGTGAGTTTGCACTCGACGCCGGTGTGCGTGCGGCGTGGCGGCGGCATCGTCACAACACCAGTCGTAATGTGCACTTCATGCTGACGGAAACCCTGGCGGCCCAGGAACGGGTTGCCGACTGGATCGGGCTGTCCGACGTAGAATTACACCGGGCCAAAACTGAACTGACATGGACGTATGCCGAGGCTTTGGCGCGCGCCGGCATGCGCTCCCGAGCGGCTGCACTGGCGTGGTCGAGTTGGTCAGGTGCGCCTAACTGGCACGCGCGCGCCAAGATGGCGGCGCGGCTGCTGCTCCCGGCGCCGGTTGAACGATGGCGACAAGCCCTCCGGGCGCGGATCGTAGCCTGGTGGTGCGGGAGTGTCGCCTTCCCGGGAGCGTCGCCTCCCTGGGAGCGCAGGCTTCCAAGCCTGCCTGCATCAACCAAAAGGTAGGTCGCGCCAACGGCTTACGCAGGTCCTGAGCAAAGGAAAAAAAAGGCAATGTCGCGCATCAGACATCACACTCAACGGTTCTGGGTTTCAGTCCTGTGCCTCGTGGGTTGTGTGACCGGAAGTGCTTGGCTTGCACCGACGGCCGCCCAGGAGAAGCTGCCCCGCTTGAGCGCCCTGCAAGACCGCGAAGCCCGTCGCCGCACCGTCGAGGAACTTGGGCGCTCCGGCGACGAGCGCCAAGTGGCTCCGCTTCTCGAAGCCCTGCGCAGCGACCGGGATTTCCTTGTCCGCAGCGCCGCTGCCGAGGCGCTTGGCAATCTCAAAAGTGAACTCGCCCTCAATGGATTAATCGCCGCACTCGGCGATGTCAGTCCCGATGTCAGGGCTGCTGCGGCACTGGCGCTTGGGCGTCTCGGCCGCCCACAGGCGGCGATGGCGCTGCGACCGTGCCTGCGGGACGGCGAGCCGACCGTTCGCGGTGCCGTTGCCGTGGCGCTGGGTAAGCTGGGCGATGCGACGGCACTGCCGGCGCTGATCGAGCTGTTGTCCGACGTGGAAGCAGAGGTTCGCGCAAGTGCTGCCGAAGGCCTGGGCGCGCTCGGCCGCAGTGAGGCGGTCGAACCGCTCTTACACGCCCTGGATGATACCAATCTGTATGTTCGGAGCCGCGCCGCGACGGCGCTTGGGATGATTGGTGACACGCGGGCTGTGGACGGCGTGATCGGACTGCTGCGCGATCCAGAACGAACGGTCCGCGCCAGCGCAGCCGAGGCGCTGAGCCGCCTGCGTGACCGCCGGGCTGTTCTACCGCTGCTCGATGCCCTCCGCGACCGTGAACCTGTTGTCCGTCAGAACGCCGCCTTTGCGCTGAGTAAGATCGGCGACGCCATAGCGGCCGACGGGCTGACCGACGCGCTGCGGGATGAAGACGCTCGCGTGCGTGCCCGCGCCGTGGACGCCCTCGGTGTGCTCGCCATTCCACGGACGCTGGATGCCGTGGTGGATGGATTGCGCGATGGCGATCCACTTGTCCGAACATTTGCCGTTCAGGCGTTGGGGAACTTTACAGATGACCGTGCCATAGAGGCACTCGTCGAAACTCTGAGCGCCGACGATCCGCTCCTGCGCCGCCGGGCTGTTGAATCACTTGCGAAAATCGGCGATGCCCGGACACTTCCTTCTGTACAGACGGCGCTAGCCGACCCGAACCCTTTGGTTCGCGCGGCTGCCGTTGCTGCCTTGCCCCGCATCGGCGGCACACGCACCCTGCCGCTGTTGCTTGATGCTCTGCAGGCGGATGACCTGCTGATGCGGAATGCTGCCGCCTTTGCACTGGCGCGGCTTGGTGCGGAGGAGGCTTTCACCGGCGTTGTGGAAACCGTCGGCAATCTGTCGGCTCCCAACGTGCTGGACCGACGCACGACGCTCGCCGGTTTTTTCAACGCCGTGGCAGACGCCGTCCCGAAACTGGAGACCTTGCTGCGCGCACCTGAACCCCTGCGGCGACGTGGGGCGCTGCTTACGCTGGCGCTTGTCATCAAGTCGCCCCAAGCTGCCGCCGAACTGCTGACTGCGCTGGACGATCCTGACCCCGGTGTTCGCCAGGCGGCCGTATTTGGGCTGGCGCAAACCGATCCGGCCCGTTTGGCTCAGGAGGCGACGCGCCGGCTGCTCCAGGAGTCCGATCCGTCTGTTCGAAGCCGTTGGCTCTCCCTCCTCCCGACGCTCCGGGATGCACCGCCGGAGATGGCAACGGTCTTGCGCCGGCTGGCACGTGCCGATGTATCCCCGGAGGTTCGGCAAGCAGCGGTTACTGCTCTGGATCGCCTTCGGTTGCCGCGCGTGGTGCTGCCTGCTGCGCCGCCGGCGCTGCCGTTGGTTGCCGAGCGATCACTGCTGCGCCTACCTGATGTGAAGCTCCTAACGGCCGTTGCCGTCGCACCACCTCCGGCACCCATCCTAGCCCAGGACCTGCCGCGTCAGACTTCAGATCCAATGCCAGTTTCAGAGCCGATGCCAGACGGTCCTACCACTCGCCGCCTGCTTCCTGCGGAGGTGCGGGATGAAGGGCAGCCGACCCGGTCGGTGCGCGTTTTACCACGCTGGACAGGCGCCGCGCGTTTGCCGGTGATTGCCGCCGCGCCGCTGCCGCCGGAGCCGCTGCGCTCCGAACGGACACCGTTTGAGGCAGGCGCGCCACCACCCTCGATGCCAAACGGTACCGAGCCGGCGAGGACCTCAGAATCCCTCGCCGTGGATGTACGGCCGATGGCACGGGCCATCTCCGGCCTGGCGCCGGCGCGTGGGTTGCCCATGCGCCGGTCGGGTGCGCCGTCTGGGTTGACGTGGCCGATGCGCACATCCTTCACCTGGGCAATGAGCGCCGATGAACGGATCCGTCGTGCTGAAGCGGCAGTCGTCAAGCTGCTAACCCAGTTAGTTGCGGCCCAGGCGAATGTTGCTGCTACCTCAGGCGGTGCTTTTGCTACGCTGACCCAACTCCGGGCGCAGCGCCTTCTGCCCGAAAACGACTTGGCGGCGATGGAGGACTACCGCATCACGCTCTACGTGACCGAAGCTACCGCGGCCGGCCCGGCAGAGTTTTTTGCCCTGGCCCTGCCGGCTGTTCCGGGTCTGACGGGCCGGCAGGTGTTCTATGTAGATGCTTCGGGCATCATCCGTAGCGCATTGGTCGAACGGAGCCAGGTTGCACCGTTTCGCGAGTGGGAACCGGTTAGCGCGGTAGCGGAGCGCCGGGTGCAGCCGGCGGCGACGGGCGCTGTCCGCTACCCAGCCACCACCCGGCGGCAAATGCCAGCAGCATCAACAGCAGTGTTGCCGACACCTGAAGCAAAAGTTCGCGCCGCGACCGGGCACGCCGTGCTTCGACGAGTTCTTTGAGCGGATGGTGTTCGCCTGTTGTCCGGTCGGTGGGAAAGCTTGGGGCAAGGCTGAGTTCTCGTGTTCGCACCAAGCGTTCCTGGAGTGATGGCGCAGATGGCGGTCCGGCCGGAGGTGGGTTCGACGGCAGTGGGTCAACATACACGACCAGCGCCGTGAAGTTGTCTTCTGCGCCGCGTTCATAGCAGTAGCGGTGAATTTCGTCGCATAGGCCATCGGGATTGTCACTGAATGTCGCCATCAGCCGTTCGAGTTCGTGGTTGGCGATATGGCGTGTGACGCCGTCCGTGCAGAGTAGGAAGCGCGCCCCGACGACAAAGGTGAACTCCTGGGTCTCGACTTCGACTTCGGGCAGCACGCCCAGCGCCCGGCTGACTTCGTTGGCTTTCGGAAGCTGTTCTGCCTCGGCGACAGCAAGCTCACCCCGACGCACAGCATCCTGGAGGGGCGTATGATCAGTCGTGATTTGCGTCAGCGTACCGTTGGCAAAGTAGTACAGGCGGCTGTCGCCGGCATGCGCCACGCAGGCGGTATCGCCGGCGAGATGCAGCGCGACAAGCGTCGTTGCCATCCCGGCCAAATCGAGGTCATGCTTAGCCATTTCGTAAATATCCCGATTGGCGTAGTGGATGGCCCGTTCAAGCCGCACCAGCGGCGGATGGTTGTCCGGTGCCAGAAAGGCATCGCGAACGGTCTCGATGGCCGTCTGGCTGGCAATTTCGCCGCCTGTGTTGCCGCCCACCCCATCGCAGACAACAAAGAGCCGGGCGTTGACTTCCGCCAACGCCCGGTCTTGGTTGGAGGTCCGTTGCAGGCCGCGATCGCAGATGCAGGCAAAACGAACCGTGCAGGGCGCTGCGGATGCAGCCGTGTCGTGCGCCATAGCTCTGCTTACGCTTTCCGCCGAATAATGTGAAAGCCGTAGTAGCTTTCGACTTTGTCAATGTTGCCCGGACTGAGTCCCTGGGCGCACTTTTTGAAGTTTTCGTCAAAGACGCCCTTCGGGGTGATTTCATAAAAGCCAGGAAAAGCGTTGTATTTGTAGTCGTTCATCTTATTCGGATCGTCGCTGTACTCGACGACCAGTTTGTTGAAGTCGGCGCAGTTGCGTGCTTCCGCAAAGACTTTTTCCCAGAGTTTGCGGGCCTCTTCCTTTGAGCGGGTGACCTTGATCTGGGGGTTTTTCGATGCACCGCTGCCTTTGTAGGCAATGAGAATGTGTTGAACTTCCAACGTCTCCGGCGGGGTTTCAGGTTTGACCGGAATTAAGTCCTTGGGATCGCAGGGTTTTGGGGCCGGCTTGGCCGGCTTCTTGGCTTGGTCTTCGGCGGCCGGCTTTGGGGGTGAGGCGTCGCAGGCGACCCCCAGCATTAACCCCAACACAAAACAACCGAGTTGCAAGAAACGCATATTGCACACCTCCGGCACAGGTCTAATCAGGACCCAGGCGGAACATGGGTTCAACAACCGGCGAAGGGACACCCGACGGCCGAGATGGCCCACCAGATGCCACAGTTGTTGTGCTCGCTTCGGAAAGCATCATCCGCTGGCAAGATACAACGGATGGCGGTCAATCGTCACGTAAGGGTGGGGAGTCCGTCCCCCGGCGGCCGGAGAAGAGACCGCACTTCAGTCCGTCGGCAGGTTCAGTTTTTCTAGTCTCTCTGTCGTAAGCCGACGGTTTGACAGCCTTTGGGTAACGCCATTAGCATCCGCCCGAACAAGGGAAGGAACATAGGCTATGCAAATCTACGACGTGACGGTTCCAGTGCACCCGCGGATGCCCGTTTATCCAGGCGATCCACCGGTGGTGCTTGAGCCCCGGATGCAGATTGCGAAGGGTGATCCGGCTAATGTGTGCTACTGCGGTATGGGGACGCACACCGGGACGCACATAGACGCACCGTTTCATTTCATCGAGACGGGGCGGAAGCTGCACGAGATTCCCCTCAACCTTTTGCTCGGACGAGCGCGCGTTGTGGAGGTCACGGCACGCAAAATTGATGTCGAAACGCTTTCGCGTCTTGATCTGGGAGAGCATATTCGCATCCTGTTTAAGACGCGCAATTCTCAGCTGTGGCAGCAGGAGACCTTCAACCCCGAATACGTGTTCATTACACCGGAAGCGGCAGCGAAGTTGGTCGCCGACGGCATTAAGCTGGTCGGAATTGATTACCTTTCGGTCGAAGAATACGGCAGCAAGACCTTTGCAACCCACATCGAACTGCTCTCCAACGGTGTCGTGATTCTGGAAGGTTTGAACCTGCGTGAAGTAGATGCCGGAGACTACGAATTGCTATGCCTTCCACTGAAACTAATGGATAGCGACGGCGCTCCGGCGCGCGTCGTTTTACGTGGCTGAATGTCTGTGGGGAATTTGCTCCAACGCTTTTTTACACACCGGATCATCGCCAGCCTGCGGGCGACAACGGCCGAAAGTGCAGTGCAGTCGGCGCAGGCCGTAGTGGCCGGCGGCATCCGGATCATTGAGGTGCCCCACACTACACCGGGTGCGATGCGCGTGCTGGTGGATATCCGGCGCCGGTTTGGGGATGATGTTGTGGTGGGCATCGGTGATGTGTCGAATCACGAAATTGCCGACCGCGCCGTTAAATCCAATGCCCAGTTTGCTACCCTCCCGTATGACAACACGGCACTACTGGACTTTTGCCACAAGCAGCGCTTACTGGCCATTCCGGCCGGTGCAACGCCCCGTGAAATTGCGACCATCGCCGAGCGCGGGGTGGTGCTGGTGCGTGTGTTTCCGGCGGCCGTTTTCGGTGGGGCAGGGTATATCGGTCACTTGCGCCGGGCGTTGCTCGACGTTCACCTGCTGGCGGCTGGTGGCATCAGCCTCGATGCGGTCGCCGACTATTTCCGCGCCGGCGCGTCCGTAGTCACCGTAGGCAGCGGCTTGTTCTTGTCCCGAAACGGTCGAGTTCCCGATCTTGAATCCCTCACAGAACGGGCGCGGCAACTAACGAAGGCGCTGCCCACACCGACTGCACCCTGATGCACGCCCGTTGAGCGCACCCGGCAAGCGGCATCCCGGACTACGCCGTCAGTCGCTTCCAAAGACATCTACTGAGGAACGCTATGCACCACCGATTGCTTCAGACTCGCCCGATCGGCCACCGTCTTGTTGCTGGCGGCCTTGTCTGCGCCCTGTTATTGGTGAACTGGACATTCGCCGCTGCCCAGCGCGCCCGGCGACAACCGGCGCGGGCAGTCCCCAGCCAGGGACCGGCGGCTGCCGTTCAAAGCAACCCGCTGCCCCTGCCGGCCTATTTTCCCGCTGATACACTGCTCTACATCGAACTGGAGCGCGTCACAGAGGCCATTGACGAAGTCCTTGCCACTGAGAACCTCCAGAATTTTTTGACCTCCGGTGATTCACCGCTGCCGATTGACCTCAATCGCTACGATGAGGCGTTGGTTGCCTTTGGATTGCCCGATAAAGCCACCATTGCGGCGACGCGCTTCGGATTGGGACTGACACTGGCGCCGTCCAAAAACAAGGACTTGAGCGCGGCCTCGACCCTGGGGGGGCTGCCTGCCCCAGATGTTGGGTTGATGTTGGTTGTGATTGCGCCAGATGAAGCGGCCGCCACGCGGTATGTCGAGCTGGGTCAGCAGTGGCTGCCCAGCTTTGTAACCAATGCCAAACGCACGAAGCCCGTCACCGAGCGAGTCGGCAGCTTCCAGACGATGACCTTCCTGGCCCGCAATGCAAATGATTCGCTGTTAATGGCGCGCAGCGGACGGGTTATCGTCTTCGGACTCAGTCCGTTTGTGAGACGCTGGTTGACGCAGTTCAACCGACCGGGGTTTACGTCGCTGGAGAGCAACAAAGGCTTTGAACGTCTCCAGCAACAACTGGTCAGACCGCGCAACGGATTCATGTTCATCAACACTGCGGCCGGTGGGGCTTCCCTGCGCCAACTTCTGGGCGAGTTGTTGTTGCCGCGTTCGGCCGCCAAGTCTGGTGTCCGTGAGCGTACGAAAGCCGAACCGGAACTCACGGCAAAGCTCAACCAACTGGTTGAGCTTTCCGGTATCGGTACGCTGGACGGCATTGGCTGCGCCTACCGCATTCAGGACCGACGCATCGTGCAGCAAATCGTGGTCGGCGCCGACCGATCTGCGTCCGGTCTCTATCCGGCGTTGATCGACGGGCCACGTGTCAGTGGATACGCTGCCAATTTTCTCCCGGACGAGACCGAAATCTTTGCGACGATTAGCGTCAATCCGACGCGCGTCTATGACACGCTGCGCCAAATGGCCGGTGTTTGGAGCAGTCAGTATGAAACGGATGTCCAAGTTGCCGAGCGGAAGTTTGGGGTGAACTTTCGGCAAGAGATTGCTGCGGCATTGACCGGCGAAATGAGCCTTGCCTTGAGTAACCTTCGATTCCCCGACGTGACAGGCTTCGGCATGAGGCTGCCGCGTGATCTGCGCGTTGCCGCCTTCGCCGTGAGTAACAACCCGCAGGCCCTTCGCGATGCGTTCGCCAAAATCTTTTCCTTTGCAGCACGCAAAGCTGCCGACCGGCGTGCGCGCCAAGCGACGGCCAAGTCGGATGGTGGGCAACCGCCAAAGCCGGTTTTTCAGCCGCGGATAATAACCTACGAGGGTGAAACCATCTGGCTTTTTGAAGGCAGTAACGACGACGAAGAGGCTGCGTTTGCCGTTGCCGTGGTTGCCAGCACACTAGTTGCCGGGCGGACAACCGATGTGAAGTGGGTCATTGACAGTTACCAGCGCGGGCAGACGCTCGGACGCCAGGAAGATTTCAACGTTGGCTTCGGTGCGCGCCCGGCAGACGCCATGGGCGGGGCTTACGTTTCCCAGGCATTTTTGGCGAAGCTTCTGGAGGCATTGCGGGCGGAAACCCCGAAACGTTACCAGCCTTTCCTTGAAAGCTTGACGGCCGCTCCGTTTTTCACGTGCGTCAGCCGCGAGGAGCGCACCGTAAGTCATACACTGGACTTCCCGCTGTCCTCCGTCATCGGACTGGGTGGTGCCAGCTACGGTGTATCAGCCGCAGCGGATGAACGGCTTGCGAACGAACAGGCCGTGCGTGATGTTTTGCGGGCCATCTACGAGGCACAGATGGCGTATGCCCGCGGCGCCGGCAAGGGGGCTTACACCGACAGCCTCGCGACCCTCGCCGTCAAACCTGATGGCAGCCGCGCTTTCGCGGAGGATGTTGAACTGATGACCCGCTTGCCGTACAGGGGCTACATACTCGGCCCGATCAAGCTGCGACCGGCCGGCGGGGAGACATCGGCCGGGTTTAGCGTCAGGGCGTTTCCGGCGGTACGCACCGGACCCGACCGCACCGGCAATCAGACATACTACCTAGATGAGACCGGCACGCTTCGCTGTCGCGGCGCGGGCTCACCAGACGCCGACGCCGACAGTCCACCATGTGGCTCCTTTGTGGAGGAAACGTCGCCTGACAACGGTGCTTCACAACCACTGCGCTGATAAGGCACGCTGCGAAACCATGGTGCAGGAACACTGCTTTGAACAACGACTGACCGAACTGAGGACGATGTGGCAGGGCACAACCGTTCCGCCCTTGGCCGAGGCCGCCGCAACCGTAACGTGGACGGTTGCGGCGGACGTGGACATTGCTTCCATTCCGGCGCAACTGGACGCCGTCGCCGATGAGTTAGAACAGTGGGCGGTCGCCGGTGGTCGGTCGCGCCCGCTGTCTATTGAAGCCGTCACCGAAGGTTTTGTCGCCCTCGGTTTCAGAGGCAATACAAAGGATTACTACAATCCACGGAATAGTTTCCTGTACGAAGTTCTCACACGCCGCACCGGAATTCCAATCACGCTCTCGGTGGTCTTCATCGAGCTGGCGCGGCGGTTTGGGTTACGGTGTGAAGGGGTCAATTTTCCCGGCCATTTTTTAGTTCGCTACAGTGGAGCGGATGGTGTCGGCTACCTTGATCCATTCCACGCCTGCACCTGGCTCGACAAAGATGGTCTGCAAGCCCTCCTGCGCCGCACCCGCGGCCCGCAAGCCCGGTTGACGACCGAGGATGTGGCCCCGGCCGGAACGCAGGCCATCGTCCTACGTATGCTGCGCAATGTGTACAGCATTGCGATCAACGCCAAGGATTGGACAACTGCCCTGCGTGCGCTTCGCATGCTGCTGGTCGTCAATCCCGAAGATGAGCAGGCCCGGCGCGACATCGGACTGCTGTACGTACAACTTGAACGGTGGGGTGAAGCACTGACCTGGCTCGAAGCGCAGCAACGCCGCGCGGTTTCAGACGCCGAGTGGAAGGCGCTGGAGCTACATATCATCGCCGCCAAAACCGCTTTGGCGCGGTGGAACTAACAGGGAAACGCACACCTCACGGCCGCTGCGCAGCGTGACGGCGAGAGCGACAAGATGCCGTTTCACGGCGCTGCTTTCGGTTGTGCCAAACGACTGCCGCGCACCAAGCCGCGTCCGGCAGTCAGGCTGCCGAGCGACGCAAGGATGTCTTCCGAAGGTGCAGGTGCTTGCCGGATGCTCCGAAGCATGACATCCACTTCAGAGGGGGCTATGCCCAGGTAGGTTGCTGTGGCATAGGCCCGGCCGCGCCCGGAAACAGTGTCTATCCTGCGTGCGGTTTGCGTCGCCGCATACTGCTTGGCCAAGCGCCACTCAGCAGCAGATGGCACGTGTTTTGCCACCCGCTCAAGGACGCGCTCGATTGTGTCAATCAGGCGCGGCGCGCTGTCGGGTCGGCCTGCTCCGACGACCAGTAACTCGCCGTGCTGGAGGGCCGGGGTAAACCGTACCGTGAAGTGAAAGTCTTCCGCCTGCCGGGTTTCAGCATCCAGCCGGCGCGTCAGACAGGCGGCTAGCACGAGCCAGCGGTCGTCGGCGTCGCGTCCGCCCGGTGTGGCAAAGGCCAGCGCTGCGATGTCACGGATCCCGGTTGTTGCTTCCTGAACTGATGGCGTCGTTGCCGGCTGCGCGATGCGCGCCCGGAGTGAGGTATCGGTTTCACGCCGTAGGAAGCCCTCTGTGATGTCGCGCGTGACAAGCGCCGAACCTTGTGTTCCGCCGACAAGGACGATCATCGGTAGCTGCCGCTGGACGGTCGTAGCGTACCACCGTTGGACGACATCTTCATCGAGCCGGCCGACGGTGCCAGAGACCCCAAGTGGTGGGAATCCGTAGGGATGCGAGGGGAACAGGCTGCGGCGAGCCAGCCAGGTTGCTAGCTCAACTGGATCAAGCATCCACCGTTTTTGTTCGGCGAGCAGTCGTTCGCGTTCAGCTTGAACCACGGCCGCGTCAAAGTGAGGTCGCTCCACCAGTGTCACCAGACGACGCAGGGCCGCTTCGGCCTGGCGCGCCAGAACGCACAATTCAAAACCGAAGAAATCACGCTCGTTGACAATCTGCACGCGCCCGCCAAGACGCTCTAGCTCGTCGAGCAATCCATAAGGCACATATTTTGCCGAACTGCGCGTCATGATGCGCAGCATGAGTTCTGTTACACCGGCCGTTATTTCGTCTTCGATGAAGCGACCACCCTGAAAGTACAGACCGATGGTGAGCAGGGGACGTATTGGATCGGGCCGCACCAAGACGCGCGGGCCGCGCAGGGTGGCGTACTCCCGTACCGGTTCGGCCGGCGGCAGCACAACCAATCCCTCATCTTTGGGTTTGGGGCGTGGTTTGGTGGGAACAACCACCGTTTCCGGCGCGTCCGTAATGTCGTCGGCCGGGATGTTGGCAACCAGTGTCTGTGGGACGAGCAAGCCGACCGTTTCAAAGAATTTCTCCGGTGTAAAGGTGCGCAAGGGAGCGGTCGCCGCTTCGTACTCGAAGACCACCAGCCGCCTTGCCGTCAGATACTTGGCGGCAACAGCGCGGACCTGTTCGGTGGTGAGACCGTCCAGGCGTTCCAGATCGTCAAGCCAAGGCATGAGTCTGGGACCAGCTTCGGCCCGGGCAAGCTGCCGCGCCCACGTCTCCAGGCTGTCGCCTTCCAGCCAGCGCTCCAGTTCGAGCTGGGCCTTGGCGCGTTGAAGCTCGCCCTCGGAGAGGCGCTCGCGGCGCAGGCGCTCGATGGCTTCCAGCGTGAGGGCTTCGGCGCGGTCGAGGCGTTCGGGGTGAACGTCCAGACTGAGACACAGCGCGGTGCGCTGCGCGTCGGCCTCAACCTGCGCCGACACTGCGGCAGCGATGGAGCGGTTTTCGACTAACGCTTCTGAAAGGCGGGCGCGCCGACCGGAAGCCAGCGCAGCGGCGATGACTTCCAGGGCCAGGCGCTCCTCCTGACGCAACGGCGGCAGGACGTAGCCGAGCTGAAGCCACGTTCGCCCCTGTGGCCCCCGGTCAGCTTGATAACGGGGACTATCGGCAGCGGCAGCCATGGTCTCCACAGATGCCGGTTTCCAGTCGGCGGTCGCGTCGGCCACGGCGCGGAGCACCTCGACCAGGTTGACGTCGCCGGCAACGGCGACCACCGTCCGGCGGGGTGTGAGATGGATGGCGTGAAACGCACGGGCGGCGTCGAGCGTCACGTCTGTTAGGTGCGCTTCGGAAAACGAGCCCGCACGCCGGCGTCCGGCTGCCAAGAGCGACCAAGCCCTGTAGCTCAGGTCTTTGGCGCCGAAAAGCTGTTTGCGCCGGTCAAGCCCGGCCTGGGTGCTGCCGCTGCGCAGCCGTGCTTCATCAAAATCAGCGCGTGTCAACGCCCGCAGCACAAGACTGATGACGCCGGTAATGTGCGTCGCCGGCGCAACGACCGTGACCGTCGTCGCCTGGGCCTCGACCCGTATCTCCGGGATGGCCCCGAAGTCTGCCAACGCGGCGTGTTCGGCTTCCGCCAGCAGCCCATGGGCAACAACCCAAGTGACGCCAGGCTGATTTTCCGGCTCATCTGCTTCGCCGAACCCAAGCCGGACGGCCAGAGCCGCCAGTTCAGTGCTATGTCGCTCGGCACAGATCAGGCGCAGCCCGTTGCTGAAGCGGGTCAGTGTCAGCTCGCGTCGCTGGGTTTGTTCGGCAAGTCCACGGATGGGCGCCGTTTTGGGTGGTGTGGCGGACGGCGCAGGCGGCGGCGGTACCCGACGTCGGGTTTGAGCCGGCGTCGGAGTGGCAAACCAACAGACGAGTACAAGCGGTAGGAGCGGAGCGCGAACGAACACCATAAGCGACTTCTGGGCAGAGCAACGCGCCGCAGGGCCGACCCTCATTTGCTCGCGCAGTGGCAAGCTTGTCCGTCATGCCGCAGCGCGCCTCGGCAGGATTTCGGCACCTGCCGACGGCGGACAAAAAAGCGCAGGTCCGGCCCTGCGTGAGGGGAAAGCATGGGCGAAGGTTGAGGATCAGAACATATTCCAGAGAAGCTGGTTGTACACCTCGTGGTGATACTGGACTTCCTGGGTTTTGACGATGCTGCCGAGCAGGCGTGGGCAGCGGTCAGCGCTGGCTTGCTTCAGCTCGGCGAAGCGCGCCTTGAGGTTGTCCCCGAGCAGCGTGGTCGTCCACTCAGCCGCGCGGAAGTTGGCAATTGCCTCGTAGATGTTGTCCGGCAAGAAGTGCTCCGCCTTGCGCAGGTTGGGGTCAGGGCGGACGCTCCCCTCCAGACCCGTGCGGAAGAGCGCGTACATCAATAGGTAGGGATTGGCGTCCGGGGCAACAGAGCGTACCTCGATGCGGCTGCTGCGATCATTGCCGATGGGGATCCGGATCATCGCCCCGCGATCCACCGGCGAGGCAATAATCTGGTTAGGGGCTTCAAAGTGGGGGTCGAGTCGGCGGTAGGCATTCACGCTGGAGTTGAGAATGAGGCAGATGTCGTTGGCATGGGTGAGGATGCGGTCAACAAACTGCCAGGCAAAGTTGCTCAGCCGTTCTTCGCCGTTGGGATCCCAGAAGAGATTCTGACCGTTCTGGCTGACCGAGATGTTGGTGTGCATGCCGCTACCGTTCACACCCATGATCGGCTTGGGTAGGAAACTGGCAGTGAGCCCCTGCTTCGCTGCCACTTGACGGCAGATCAGCTTGTAGAGCTGGATTGTGTCGGCGGTGACCACTACTTCGCTGTAGCCGTAGTTGATCTCAAACTGCGAGGGAGCGACTTCGGGGTGATCCTTTTCATTCTGGAAGCCCATCGCGCGCTGCACTTCGGCAACAGTGTCAATGAACATGCGGAGCGGATCGCCAGGCAGGGAATGGTAGTAGCCGCCGGTGTTGACCAACTCAAATTTGCCGGTTCTGTAAAACTCACGCTCGGCATTTTCCCCCTTGAACAGGAAGCCCTCGGTCTCGGTTGCAGCGTTCAGCGTATAGCCCTGTTCTTTGAACATCTGGTCGGCAAAGCGCTTCAGAATGCCGCGCGTGTCGGCGGCGTAGGGCGTTCCGTCTTTTTCCAGGACATCACCGAAGACCATCACCTTACCGGGGCCAAAGATGTCGGCCGGCGCCCAGTAGAAAGCGCTCCAGTCAATGCCAAGCCGCAGGTCGCTCTCGCTTTGGGCGGTGAAGCCCCGGATGGAAGAGCCGTCAAAGGTTAGGTTATCAGCCGACTTGAGCAAGAACTTCTTGTCGTAGTCCAGCATGTGCAGGCGGCCTTCGAGATCGCAAAACAGCACGGTGACGGCCTTGATGCGCTTTTCGTCCTGCAGATACTTCATCCGCTCCTCGCGCACCTGGTCGGCCGGGACACGCTGTAGGCGCTGCTCTTTAGCCGCCAAGTTCATCTCTTCCAGCTCGGCGTACGAAAGCTCTAGAAACTCGCGTAGTGAATGTGCCATGGCGAATCGCAGACTCCTCTTGGTTTGGGGTTGTAGGTCACGTTCGACAAAGTAAAAAACAAAAACGTGACGCTCCGCGCTCGAAACATCACGTCTTGGCGACTACTTTCTATTTGGCTGCAAGAACTATACATGGGACGGTTTCCGACGCAAGCCTAGACGGATCGCCCCGGCGAGGCGCTCCAAAGGCTCGCCCGCCAAGCCCGCGCGCAATGGTTTTGCAGAACCGTCGCCGACAACGTATCGTCGTCTGTGAAATCTTTCCTGTAAGCGACTAAGGAGCAGCTCAGCGCCGCGCCCGCCGCAGCCGCGCCGCCTGAGCGCCGGCTTTTCAAGCTTCGGCAGGCCGTCCGCTGCAAGCGGGTCGGAATTTGCGCGCGCCGCGCCTGGTCCGCTCGCAGCGGCAAGCTTGCGGCGCTTGTCGCGAGCGCTCCGCCAAGCGTTACACTGGTTGCAACGCGGGCAACATTTGGCGGGCTGTGTAACGATTGCGACGGGCCTGAATGACGTTACCATCGGCGCTCCGGGCGCGCATCGCTGCCTCGGTCAAATCGCGGTTTCGGCGCTGCCGAGGAGCTTCGGGGCCAGGCCGCAGCCGGCTTTGGTCTGTCCGTCTGTTTGGAGCCCGACAAGCGAGCGAAAACGCGCAGTCCACAGGCGCATAGACTCGACTTCATAGACTCGACAGCACGCTACGAAAACCTGCCATGACACTTGAAGAACTCCAGCCTCAAGCCGTCGTTTCCGGCATTCTGCCTGATACGCTTGTCACCGTTGAGCGCGTGACCTGGCATGGTTCCGACGCGTTGACGCTGCTGTACCGAACGCCGGACGGGCGCGTCGCCGAGGAGCTGCTGTTTCGCAGCGATGAACCGCGCCTCGCCGTGGTTGAGCAGGGCCAGCCCTGGAGTTTCGACGGCGACGGCGCGCGCTTTCGCCTGGTCGCCGAAGCCTGGCGCATTCGCCTCGCCTATCTCTTCGATCCGTTGCTCGCCGTGCATACCTCGCTGGTCGAGCCACTGCCGCATCAGATTACCGCCGTCTATGAGGCGATGTTGCCGCGCCAGCCGCTGCGCTTCCTGCTCGCCGACGACCCCGGCGCCGGGAAGACCATTATGACCGGACTCTTGATCCGCGAACTGATGGCGCGCGGCGATCTCAAACGCTGTCTCATCGTCTGCCCCGGCGCCCTGGTCGAGCAGTGGCAGGATGAGTTGGCGCAGCGGTTTTATCTCCCGTTTGAGATTCTGACCAACGACGCCCTCGACGCTGCGCGCACCGGCAACTGGTTTGTGGAAAACGATCTCGCCATTGCGCGACTCGACAAACTGGCGCGTGATGAGGATGTCCAGCGGAAACTCGCCGCCCCC
>CALGZC010000024.1 GCA_937934745.1 uncultured Blastocatellia bacterium | reverse complement strand
GGCTCGATGGGCCTGTGTATGGGGATGTGGCGGCGCGGACAACGCCGACAAGGTCGGCGCCGATCACCATTCTGTCTTACGGGATAGGCATCTGGTGCGAGAAGGGCGGGACACGCCTATGGGCGCTCGTTGAGCGGATGGTCTGTGGAGCGAACCGCAGTGGGAAGCAGCGCCCGCGCCACAGCGACTCCGGGGTGGTGCAATGCCGCGTCTGCGCGCCGGAGGAATCCCTGGGGCCTTCAGACCGGGGAGAATGTTAAGTGGGCACTGTTGCTGGCGGTGAGGCCTAGGCCGAGAGGCAGCAGCATCAGGTGGGAAGACGCAATTTGAAGGTGACTTGTGGACTGACCGGTGCCAAATCAGGTAGCGCTTGGCCGTTGGAAGCCAAAACGAGGTTGTTCTGGTGCGGAAGAAATCTGCCGGGCAGTCTATGGTCCTCCAAAGTGCGCGTGGTGAGTTGCGCGACTGAACCTTGCGCGCCGCCGGCATCTCCAAACTGAAGCCGAAGGATCAGGTGCGTCTGATGCCTACGGAGTCCTGGCCCGATGCACACACAACGCTGCTTGTTCACCATGCGCTAACCATCACGCGCTAACTATGCGGTTTCTCTGCCTTGTCAAAACACCATCCCTGTCGGCAGCCGGCGCTATTGTGCTAAAACCTCGACAGTTTGCGCATGACCTATGATGGAATCAATTCGCTTTGATGCTGCCGGCCTTGTGCCGGTCGTGATCCAAGACGCCAACACCAACGAAGTTCTGACTCTCGCCTACATGAATGCCGCCAGCTATCATCTCACCTGCGAAACAGGTGAAGTCTGGCTCTGGAGTCGGTCACGTCAGTCTCTGTGGCATAAGGGTGCAACTTCTGGCCATACGCAGCGCGTGGTTGAAATCCGACTCGACTGCGACCGGGATGCCCTCTTGGTACGGGTTGAACCGCGCGGGCCAGCCTGCCACACAGGTGCAACGAGCTGCTTTTTCAAGCCGGTGTTGCCTGCGTCCCGAAAACCAGACCCCCCGCAGGCCCAACTGCCTGTCGAGAAGCCGGCGGCGGTGTCCACTACGCCGCCAATTGCGCCGCCTGAGGTCAAACTCGTCCCGCACAGTGCACTCGAGTTGGGCATCCTGCTTGACGAGTTGTACGCGCTGATTCAAGACCGTAAAGCCAACCGCCCAGAAGGTGCCTACACGACCTACCTGTTTACGGCCGGTCTCGACAAAATTCTCAAAAAGGTCGGTGAAGAAGCTGCGGAAACCATTATTGCCGCCAAAAATGACCAGCGTCTGGAACTGGCCGCCGAGATGGCCGACCTGCTTTACCATTTGCTAGTGCTGATGGCGGCGTGCGACGTGACGCCCCACGACGTGGCTGAAGTTCTTCGCAGCCGCGCCGGCAAGCGCCGTCCGCTGCCAGAGTGAACACCCGGAGTAGATGTTTGGTCATGGCCACGCTTTCGTTCAACCCGGCGACGTATGCTGATTTTCTCTGCCTCGCGCAGGAAGCCACCATCGTACCAATCGCCGTTGCACTACCGGCTGACCTCCACACGCCGGTTGGTGTTTTTCTGAAAGTGGCCGACCAAGCCACCGATGCGTGCCTCTTTGAGCTCCACCGGATCGATCGGCGACTGCCTCCCTACAGTTTTATCGGGCTGGCCCCGCGCTGGGTCATCACGGGTCGCGACGGCAATGTTGAGCTACGTACCCCGCACACCACGCTTGAACGCCCTGAGCCGTTGCTGCGTGCTACACGGCGGCGGCTGCGTGCCGATATTCTTGCGCCGCTGGCAGGAGTGCCCTGGCCAGCCGGCGGGGCCTTTGGCTACTTGGCGCACGAAGCTGCCTACCAGCTCCACGATGTCCCACGACGTCCCTCCCCCACCGTTGAAGGCATCTTCGCCGCCTTCAGTACGGTGATTGTTTTTGACCATGCTCGCCAGCAGTTGTTCGTTGTGTTCAACGTCACCACTGACGGCCGCACCGAACGGCTTGAAGCAGCCTATGCCGAAGGCTGCGCAACCATCGAAACGATCGTTCAGCGGCTTGCCGGTCCCTTCCCGGAGTTTCCCCCACCGCCACCACCCAGCCCACCGACAATTGTCACGCCATTGACACCTGACCAATTTCGTCGGGCAGCAGAAGCTACCAAACAACGCCTCCTGCACGGCGAACTCCACTGTGCGACGCTTGCCCAGCGTTTAGAGCGCACGTTCCGAGCCGCGCCTTTTCTGGCCTATCGTCTCCTACGGACAACCACAGCAACACCGGCAACCTTTTTCCTGACTTCTGGTGGTGTGACCGTTTTCGGCGGGGTAACTGATAACCTGATTTACGGACGCCGCGAGACACTGCGTGCATATCTAGCCACCCATGAACGCCCCCTGGGAAGCACCGAGGCCGAAAGTGCCCTGACAGCAGCCGAACTGGCAGCCGATGAAGTGGCTACCAGCCAGCACATTCTGTTTGTGGACGCCCTTCGCAACGATCTCGGTCAGGTTGCCGCCTACGGCTCGCTGGAGCTGGAAACCCTTGCGGCCGTGGAGCAAACACCCACGCATTTGCGGTTGATTTCAACACTCCAGGGGCAGCTGGCAGCACAGTGCGATTATTTAGATGTTTTGGCCACACGCTTGCCCAGCGCTCTATGGACAGGTCTGCCAAAACGCCCGGCCCTCCGGCTCACCACCGAACTGGAGCCGGTTCGGCGTCACCACTTCGGCAGCCAATTCTGTCTGATCGCGGCGCCGCATGAAGTCCTCACCTGCGAAACACAGCAGCCGGTTGAGGTCACAGGCCATATTGCGCGCTTCCACGCCTTTGTATCCCTGGCCGATGATACCGATGTTGGCGCGGCGTTGGTTGCCGGTGCCAAAACGGCCCAGCAAATTGCCGCCGCCCTAGAACGGGCAGAGCAAGACCACCAGCCCATCCTCTGAACCCTGCTGTTGCTAGGCCTGCTGCTGCTAGGCCTGCTGCGCCGGGTTGCCCGTTGCTTTCCGCACCCGTACCAAACACCCGTGCCGAAACACTTGACATGAAAGCTTGACGCAACTGCGCAGTGAGTAATAAATATGTAAGCAACTTCTTATGTGAAAAGGATGCCAATGGCCTCTGCTTGCGCTGCCGAACATCAATCCTCTGGGGAGATGCCCCTTGACACGCGCCTGGCCTGGCGGGTGGCAGAGGTGTTCAAAGCGTTCGCCGATCCAACACGGGTCAAAATCATTGCTTTGCTGGACGCAAAGGAGTCCTGCGTGGGCGAACTGTGTTTGACGTTGGGTATGTCGCAGCCGGCGGTGTCCAGTCAACTTCGTTTGCTGCGTACGCTAGGCATTGTCACCGTCCGTCGGGAAGGGAAGCACGCCTACTACGCGTTGGCCGACGAGCACATCCGTAACCTCTTTCATCAGGGGCTGGCCCATGCCCGGCACGAGCTGGCGTAGCACCCCTGCCCCTCTTTAGAAAGGAATTGTTATCATGACCGACTGCATTACCCATGCCGATCACCCCCACACACACGGTGCCGATTGTGGGCATACGCGCATCCAGCATGATGACCACGTGGATTATCTCCACGATGGCCATCTTCATTTTCAGCATGGCGATCACTATGACGAGCACATTCTTGCTGTCACCGAGGTCAATCCCGATGGCTGTCGGCCGGTAGCCACGGCCTGCGGCCATGTGCATGGCTTGGGCTGTGGTCACGAAGCAGTCCCGCATGGCGATCATATGGATTATTTGGTCAACGGCCGGCTGCACCACGTTCATGACGGTCACTGTGATGACCACGGGCCGGTCACCGTCCTTTAAAGTTGTGCGTCAGTAGCCGGTTGCGTCTACATCGGCGCAACCGGTGAACCCTTGTATGTAAAGTACTTGCGTTTCCAGGCGACCATCGGGATACAACCACACCCGGCGGTAACCGGGTGCACGTTGGTCAAGACTGAACTCGCTCGCCTTCGGTTTGAACTGGATGCAGGTCGAAGGTGAGGCCAGTAGCCGCACCCCGTGTCGTTCTGTGTCTATCTCCTGGTGGACGTGTCCCCATAACACGGCGCGGACGTGCGGGTGGCGGTCAAGGACTTCAAAAAAAGCAGCAGCGTTTGTCAGCCCAATCTCATCCATCCACCGGGCGCCAACGGCAAGCGGGTTGTGGTGCAGGCAGATCAGCGCCGGATGGTCGGCATGACGGGCCAGGCCGGCGTCGAGACGCACCAATTCTTCATCAGAAAGCCGCCCGCTGACTTCCTCCGGAACGGTTGAGTCCAGCAATATCACATACCAATTTCCGATGATGGCTTCAGGTACCGGGCGCATCGGTGGCCGGACAAGCATTGTGCGCATTACCGGCGGTACATCGTGGTTGCCAGGCAACCAGTACACCGGAGGAAACCGGTCGCAGACGGCGGTCACTGTCTCCAGGAGGGTAGTCAGGTGCCCATAGGCGGCCGCCGTGCCGTCCTGCGCCAAATCCCCGGTCGCTACAATGGCATCGGGGGGAACTTGCAACGCATCGGCTAGGACGGCGGCAAGCGCGTCATAGGTGTTTACATTCAGCAACCGCCCGTCGCGGTTGGCGAATAGATGCGTGTCGGTAATGTGTAGGAGGTGGGCCGGCGCAGCGAGTGTTGTCATAGGTGGTGTACAAACGGTCGGAGAAGTGGGCTAGGGGCGGGGCGAAGCAGACGGACGGAAAACGAAGCCATTTTCGTACCGGTGGCCAACTATGCTACATAAACTTGACTCCATCAGCTTGACTCAACACGGATTGTTACCGAAAGAGAGGGCGCAATGCGCACAGTGATCTTCCTGCCCCGGCGACCGGTGCTTTCGGCGATGCTGTTGATTGTCCTGAGCGGTTTGCTAACTGCTCAGGCAGATGTTGCTGTCGCGCCGCGCGCAACATTTGATCAGAGCTACACGCTGGCAACCACCACGTCCATGCGTACGCTGGCCGACCTCCGCTCAATGTATGCTCTCCCCTCTGGAGATAGGCCCATTGTCGTTGAAGGGCTTCCGACGCAGATGCGCATCGGCGATGTGCAAACCGTGACGTTTCGTTTTACCGGCGATGGCGTGGCCGCACGGCTGGCCGGAGCCATCTTGTTTGAATCACATCCCGTGCGTGACGCGATTTACTATTCGGCCGGAAAAATTCTCGCCGACCGCAGCCGGCTGTCATCTGTACTGGACGTGGATGTTCTCCCCAGCGGTGCGGCTAACGAAGTTGTCTGGCGCATTACGGCGCGGCGTGCGGGAACGGCCGGCATTTTGGCCGTGTGCGCAAGCCGTGTTCCACAGGGGCCCGTGGCAACGCAGGTATGGTCTGTTCGGGTTGCCACGGCCGAAGAAACCGTGGATGGCGCGCGTCCTGGTGTTGTCGCCGAGCCGCCACCGGCGCACTGGCCGCTGTACGTAGGTGAGCGGATTGTCTGGACCGGCTTTGCCCGCTCGCTAAACGGCCGCCTACCGCTGTTCGACTTTGCCGTGCTGAGTCTAGATGGTGGCTGTTTAGAGGGTGTGTTTTCCAATAGTACACTCGCGCTCCGTGGCGCTGCGGTCGGGCGCGCGCTTGTGATCGGTGCCCTGGGCGACGACCGAACCTGGTTGCCCTTTGTGACCCAGATTGATGTCACGGCACAATCGACGGCGACCGAGCCGCGCCTGCGCGGTTTTGTGAACAACTTTGTCACCCTCAAGAACCGGCGCGTCACCGTGTTGGGCGACCATTTGCAGCACGCGGCCTATGTCTCCCTGCTGACCGAGGAGGGCGCTTTTTTGAGCCTGCCGTTCCGAGCGTGGTCAAATCGGGTAGGAATGTTTGAACTGCCCCCACAGTTGGGACGCTACACGGTTTGGTTGACGGATGAGTATGGACGACAAATCACCGACACCCAAACTGTTGTGTGCCGAAACATTCAGGTGACAAATGTGGTGCGTGTCCACAGCTCGGCAAAACCAAACGCACCGACGATTGGACTCTTTGTGCGGGGACAGGGGTTCGGTGACACGCCGACACTGATTGTCAACGGTATCGAAAGACCGGGAAGCGTCAAAAAGTCACTGCGCGGTTTGCTCAACCAGCGTGTGTATTTCCGCTTGCCGGCGGAGGTCAGGCGGGATTCGTATGTGAGTGTCCAGGTCATGAACCCAGATGGCTATGTGTCGGATAGCTACTTGCTTGACGTTCACCCCGACCTGTAGTTGCCGACCGGGCCTAACGGCGTGGCAGCCGCTTTGCTGTGCCCGTGCGACGATAAATGGAGGGCGTCTTCCCAGGCGTCTTGTTCTCGGGCGTCGTGCCGGCGTTGAGCTGCGCCTTCTGTCAGACCGAAGTGCATGTCGGCGGCGCGTGCCGTTCGATTGTGTTTGCCACGTTCGACATGCCGACTCACTGCCGCAGGTTGTCACTCTGGGACGGCGATTGCCGCTTGCGCTCAAGTTGCATCGGATTCGGCGGCCCTTGCCGCTGTTCCTTGAACACTTGAAACCGCGACTTAGCCGGGCGGCGCGGGAAAAAGTTATTCGTCAGGTCGGCGTCGGCCGTTTCCAGGCGCGGATCGAGCGTCAGGCTTGCGATCTCCTTTGGCGTCACAATGAGCTTTGAGACTTCAAAGTTGTTGAGCCGCCAGATTTCGGCCGGAAAGCGCATCTCTTCCTTCGTGCCGTCCGCGTAGGCGATTTCTAGAATGACCGGCATGACCAACCCGCCGATATTCTTGAAGTCCACAAAGTAGAAATTCAGCCCGGCGTTCAGGATTTCCTTCTCGCGGTCGGTCAGCGTTTCCAGAAACTTCCGGTACGCCTCGCGGTCGGCATCGGTAACGTCCAGCTCGTCATACTGGTTGTAGAAATCCTTGAGTTCGGGGTATTGGTCAACCCGTTTCGGCAGCGGCTTATTGCGCTCCTGCGACTGCGTGACCGGGCGCGACTCGCGTTCCTGGCGACGCAACCCCTTTTCGACATCCGGGTTCTGCGTATCTAGCCGATACCAGCGCAGCCCCTCGATGGAAATGTCCACGTGGTCAGTCGAGTAAAACCACCCGCGCCAGAACCAGTCCAAATCCACACCTGAGGCATCCTCCATCGTGCGGAAAAAATCCGCCGGCTCCGGACGCTTGAACTGCCACCGCCGGGCGTACTCCTTGAAGGCGTAGTCGAACAGCTCGCGCCCCAGGATGGTTTCGCGCAGGATGTTGAGCGCCGTCGCCGGCTTGGCGTAGGCATTGTTTCCAAACTGCAAGAGCGAATCCGACTGCGTCATAATCGGCACCTGATTTTCGCTCTTCATGTAGTCGGTAATGTACTGCGGCTCGCCCCGAAATGACGGATAGTTGTCCTCCCATTCCTGTTCCGCCAAATACTGCAGAAACGTGTTCAGTCCTTCGTCCATCCAGGTCCATTGGCGCTCGTCGGAGTTGACGATCATCGGGAAAAAATTATGCCCGACCTCGTGGATGATGACGCTGATGAGACCGTACTTCGTGCGCGCCGAATAGGTGCCGTCTTCTAGCGGGCGCGGCCCGTTAAAGCAGATCATCGGGTATTCCATCCCGCCCACGGGCCCGTTGACGGAAATGGCGACCGGATAGGGATAGGTGAACGTATAGCGCGAATAGACGTTGAGCGTATGAATGATGGCGTGGGTCGAGTACCGCGCCCAGAGCGGATTGCCCTCGTTGGGATAAAAGGACATCGCCATAACTTGATTGCCCTCGACGTTGTGCCCCATGGCGTCCCAGATAAACTTGCGCGACGACGCAAAGGCAAAGTCGCGGACATTCTCCGCCTGGAAAATCCAGGTCTTCTTGCCGGTCGGCCGTCCCTGCTCGGCGCGGCGGGCTTCTTCCGGCGTCACGATAAACACTGGCGATTTGGCCGTGCGGGCTTGTTCAAGGCGGGCAAGCTGCACCGGCGTCAGCACTTGCTTCGGGTTTTGTAGAACGCCGGTCGCCGCCACGATGTGGTCGTCCGGAACGGTAATCGCCACGCGATAGTTGCCGAACTCCAGCGTGAACTCGCCGGCGCCTAAAAACTGCGTGTGCTGCCAGCCGCGATAGTCGGTGTAGGCGCACATGCGCGGAAACCACTGGGCGATTTCGTAGATGTAGTTCTTGTCCTTGGGGAAATACTCATAACCCGACCGCCCGCCGAGCTTCACGGCGTCGTTGATGTTGTAGTTCCAGTCCACGGAAAAGCTCGTCTGCTGCCCGGGCTTGAGGGGCGTCGGCAAATCCACGCGCATCATGGTTTTGACTACAACGTACTTAAGTGGCTGCCCCTTGGTATCCCGGACAGACGTGATCTTGTAGCCGCCGTCAAACTCCGGGCGGCGCAACAAGCTGTCCAGCACGGATAGCGGCACACGATCTAGACCGCCGGAGGTTTGCGACCGGAAGGCATCGCTGTCCTTGGCGAAGATGTTCTGGTCGAGCTGAAGCCACAAGTAGCGCAGCTCGTCGGGCGAGTTGTTCGTATATGTAATGGTTTCGCTGGCCTGAAGGCGCTGGCGCTCATCGTCCAGCTCAGCGTTAATGACGTGGTCGGCGCGGTTTTGCCAGTACCGGTGACCAGGCGCCCCCGATGCCGTTCGGTACGCATTCGGTGTCGGCAATAGTTCGTCGAGTTGGCGGAATTTATCGCTTGGCTTGGACTTCGATTGAGCCAGGACGTAACCCGATAGGGCGAGGACGGCCAGCCCGAACGTGATCGTGCCGGCCAGGAAGAGCAAAAGGTTGTTTTTCATCGCAGAGGGTAAGATCGGAGGAAATCGGCGTCAAGCGCAACAGCGGTCGGCTACCGCACTACACCTCACCACGTAAACGCGCATAGACATAGTCCAAGTCGCGCAGCGAGGTCACGATATACACCTCACGCGCAAGAGAGTCGTCACTGGTACTCAGGGCCACCGTGATCCCGTTTTCCGGACACTTGGCAAAACAGGGCCGACTACTCAGGCTGACGCAGCCGCCGAGGCCTTCCTTTTCGAGTTGTTTTTGAAATAGCGGGCGAATGCGTGTCCCCAGGGCAGCCACCTCGCCGTCTGTGGCGCGGCGGCTGCAGCTGCTACAGAACTTCACAATGTCGAACAGCAAGTCGCTCATGCCTGATGTCCTCCGTTGGACAGCGCGGTGCGCCGGAGGGCTTCAATGTCGGCAATCGTTTTAGGTACGGCAGCCGTGAGTACCTCGTTGCCGGTGCGCGTCACCAGTACGTCATCCTCGATGCGGATGCCGATGCCGGCATAGCGTTTGGGGACGCCTTTGAGGTTCGGTGCAAAGTACAGCCCCGGCTCAACGGTCACGACACAACCGGGTCGCAGCTTTTCGTACAGAAAGTTTCCGTTTTCAGTTTCGTGGGTAAAGTAGGTACAGGCGTCATGGACATCGCTGCCCAGCCAGTGGCCCGCACGGTGCATGTAAAAGGGCAGGTACGTTTTCTTCTCCTTAATTTCGTCCGTTGAACCGCTTAGCAGCTTAAGGTCGCGCAACCCATCAATGAGCGTTTCGAGCGCAACTTGGTGGTACTCATCAAAGCGCGCATCCGGCTGAACGGCCGCAATGGCATTCTTTTGCGCCTCTAAAACGAGGCTGTAAATGTCGCGTTGGGCAGGCGTGAACTGCTTGCCAATTGGAAAGGTACGGGTGATGTCGCTGGCGTAGTAGCCGTACTCCGCGCCCGCGTCAATCAAGAGCAACTCGCCGTCGCGGAGGATGGCGTTGTTGGCGTTGTAGTGGAGGACGGTCGCATTGGGACCGCCGCCAACGATAGAAGTATATGCACTCCCTAGGGCGCCGCGCCTGCGGAAAACATACTCCAGCTCGGCTTCGACCTGAAACTCATACCAGCCTGGGCGCGCCGTCTGCATGGCGCGGAGATGCGCTTCCGCTGCAATATCGGCCGCGCGCCGCATGCGCTGCAGTTCGTCGGCATCTTTGACGAGGCGCAACTTGCCCAGCAACGGTAGGGTGTCGCGGACGATTGATGGCGCCGGACCCTGGCGGTGCCGGCGGCGTGCCGCGGCGCGAAACGCCCCGATGATGCGCTGGTTGAGGTATTCGTCGCGGCCGAACTTGAAATACAGCGTCTGCGCCGTTTCAAGGTAGGGGCCGATGTGCGCGTCAAAGGCGTCAATCGGAAATGCCTCATCCGCACCGTAGATGGCTTTCGCGCCTTCAACGCCGGCCCGTGGGCCATCCCACGTCTCCCGCTCAGGATCACGCAGTCGGACAAACATCACCAACCGCGGCGACTTGCCGCCGACGAGGACCAGGATGGCGTCCGGCTCCTCAAATCCGGTCAGGTAATACACGTCGCTGTCCGGGCGGTAGCGGTAATACAGGTCATGCGTCCGGTGTGCTTCCGGCGGGTTGTAGAGGATCATCACGTCATCGCCAAGTTGTTTGAAAACACGGCGGCGACGGGCGGCATACCGTTTGGGGTCAAAGGTGGGCGGTGGGAACACTTCTCCAAAGTGGTTGGGCATAGGCATTAGGTGCGTGCTTGTCCGAGCAGGTCTGCAAACGCAGCTGCAAGGTTGGTCGCCCGCATCAGACCGGTGCCGATGAGAAAGCGCGTTGCATAGGGTAGCAGCAGGTCAATGTCCGCCCGGCGGTGAATGCCGCTGGCGGCAATGGGTACAATACCGGACGGGATGCGTGGTGCAAGTCGTTTTGTCGTCTCGAGCGAAATCTCAAAGGTGTCCAAGTTGCGGTTGTTGATCAGAATGACCGCCGGCTCAAGGCGGAGTGCACGATCTAGCTCCCCTTCCGTTTGGACTTCCACGACCGGCGTCATGTTCCAACGTTGAATCTCGGCATGGAAGTCGGCAAGCTGTGAATCGTCAAGAATCTTCACGATGAGCAACACGGCTTCCGCACCGGCGCGGCGGGCAGCGTGAATCTGTGCCGGATGGACGATGAAATCCTTGCACAGCGTGGGCCGCGGTGAGCGACGGGCAACTTCGGCCAGCAGCGCAAAGCTACCACCGAAGTAGGTTGGCTCGGTCAGAACGGAAATGGCGGCGGCATAGGTCGTATAAACCGGCACCAGATGGGGCAGATCGGGCACCGCTTGCAGCACCCCTTCGCTTGGCGATCGAGGCTTAATTTCGGCGATAAGCACCACACCCGCAGCGTTCAGCGCGGTCAGAAACCGACCCGAAGCCGGTTTTAAGTCGGCAGACGGCGGTATCACGCAGCCGGCGTAGTGTCTGCGCCGTGCTGCCACAATCTCGGAAAGCCGGGGGAGAATGGGCTGCGCCGCTGTCATGACAGTTTTGCCTGGCGGACAGCCTGCTGTCGGGCTTGTTGCCGCAGTCCGCGGCGGCGGAGCGTCTCCAGCAACCAACCGGACAGGGTAGGAGAGAAACCGGCAAGCTTTGCCAACCAACCCCGGTAGCGTGGGATGGTCACTTCCAGCGGTCGGCGCTGCCGCGCCGCCTCGATGGCGGCGGCGACCTCCGCCACGGTGAGAATGCGCCCACCGGAGAACGTCAGCGCGGCTTCCGGGCGATCAACTTGCAACTCCAGCATGGGCGTTTGGACAGCGTCCGGGCAGATGACCGTCACGGTGATGTTATAGGGTGCAAGTTCACGTGCTGCCGCTAATGAAAACCCGCGGACGGCAAACTTCGATGCCGAGTACAGCGTCAGCCCGGGGACTGCAGCAATGCCGGCGAGCGAAGCGATGTTGATAATGTGGCCGCCTGTAGGCTGATGACGCATGTGCTGCGCAGCCAGCAGTGTACCAAAAATAACACCCTTGGTGTTGATGTCAAGGTGATGGTGGACGGCCGCCAGGGGAGTAGAGAGCAGCTCATCTACGTGTAAGTACCCGGCAATGTTGAGCAGGACATCCAGTCGTCCCCAGCGCGCCACGGTTTCGGTTAGGACGCACTCCCAGCCCTGCTCGTCACGTACATCAAAGGCCATCGGCAGTGCTGCACCGCCGGTTCCCGTTGGCAGTTGGGCGCAAATCTGTTCCAGGCGGGGTGCAGACAGGTCGGCAAAAACAACGCGATGACCGGCGCGGTAGTAGCTTTCGGCAACATGACGGCCGATGCCGCTCGCGCTGCCGGTCACAAGCATCACGGTGGACATGGGTGGCAACGACTACAGTGACTCCGGCGAAAACTCGTAGCGGTAAATATCATCCGGCAAATCGCCGGGACGAATCAACGTCAGCTCCTGGATCAACCCGGTGTGAATGTCGTAAACCCACCCGTGTAGCCAGGGGCGATTGTGCTTGAGCCAGGAGCGCTGCACGATGGACGTCTCGGCCATATTTCGCACCTGCTCGATGGTGTTCAACTCGACCAGCCGCCGGAAGCGTGCTTCCGGGTCGGTGAACGATTCCAGCTCGCGGGCATAGTTGCGATATACGTCCTTGATGTGGCGCAGCCACTTGTTAATGAGGCCGTAGCTCTTCCGCGACATCGCCGCCTTGACGCCGCCGCAATTGTAGTGCCCGCAAATGATGATGTGGCGAATCTCGAGCACATCGATGGCGTATTCAACGACGCTCATGAGATTGATGTCGGTATGGATGACGAGATTCGCCACATTTCGGTGCACGAACAGCTCACCCGGTTCCGTTCCGGTGATGTCCTCGGCCGGCACGCGACTGTCAGAGCAGCCGATCCACAGGTAAGCCGGCGTCTGGGCATCCTTCATGCGGAGAAAATAATCGGGTCGAATCTCCAGCTTTTCCTGCGCCCATGCTTTGTTGGCCAGTAAAAGCTTGCGATATTCATTCATCCCATTGACGGATGATTCAGGTAAGCGCTCGGTCATAGCGTTTCTCTTTCTGTGACAAAAACCATTCCGGCAAAGCGGTTGGATGCCGAAACGCTGCGCTAATGGGCAGGCTGCGACTGCAGCAGGAGGCGCGGTCCCTTGTCGTCAAAGTTGCTTGTGCTGACGGTAATGTTGCGGTAGGTCGCTGCCGACCGGAATTCATTGACCACATCGAAAATATCCTGGTCAACGTACAGGGCGCGCGTCCCGTCAATGAAAACCGTCGCGCCGTCGGGAATGGACTGGAGCTTGCGCTTCAGCTCGACTTTGTTGACAAAAGTCATGTCCTTGTTGAGGCGTAGCAAGTAGGCGTTGTCGTGGCTTACTAGCGTCACTGCCGAGCGATAGTTTGCCCGAATGACGAAAAAGAGGCCAAAGATCAGCCCAATGCCGATGCCGACGAGCAAGTCCGTCGCGACAATCGCCACGATGGTCACGACAAACGGCGCGAACTGCGCGTAGCCCTGGGCATACATCGCCTTGAACAGCTCCGGCTTGGCCAGCTTGTAGCCGACCAGCAGGAGAATCGCCGCCAGCGCCGCGATCGGGATTCGGTTGAGCAGCTCGGGAATGAGCAAGACGCTGACCAGCAATAAGATACCGTGAATAAAGCTTGCCATGCGCGTTCGCCCGCCGGCGTAGATGTTCGCCGACGTTCTGACAATCACGGCCGTAATCGGCAGCCCGCCGATGAGGCCGCTGACGATGTTGCCGACGCCTTGCGCGAACAGCTCCCGATTGGGCTGCGAAAGCCGCTTGAACGGATCCATCTTGTCGGTAGCCTCCACGGAGAGCAGCGTTTCAAGGCTTGCCACCACCGCCAAGGTGATCGCCAGCTTGAGGATTTCCGGGCGGCGCAGCGCGCTGAGGTCGGCCAGCGTAAACTGCCCCAGGAGCGACTTCAGGTCCTCCGCCACCGGCAAGGCGACCAAATGCGCTTCTTCCGCCCGCAGGTAGAGGTCGCTGCCCGCCCAGCGCAAGAGCTCGTTGAGCAGCAGCCCGAAGATGACCACGACGAGCGGCCCCGGCACAAACATCAGCCAGGGTTGCGCCTTGACCCTGGGATGCTCCCAAATCATCAGCAGCGCCAGCGACAAGATGGTAATCGCGACCGCGGTCGGCTGGGCGCTCAGCACGCCGGCAATAATAGCCCCGACGGTCGAGCTTTCCTCGAACTTGAGAAAGCTCAGCGTGTCGGTAAATGTGAAATCCTGGTCGCGGCCAAGCGCGTGCGGGATTTGCTTGAGAATAATGACCAAGCCAATCCCGGCGAGCATGCCTTTGATGACGCAGTTCGGAACATAGTCGGTCAACGCGCCGCCGCGAAGCAGCGCGAACACGATTTGAATTGCGCCCGCCAGGACAACCGCCGCCAAAAAGGCCGGGAAGTCGCCCGCGACCGCGATGCCCTGCGCGACGATGACCGCCAGCCCGGCGGCCGGACCGCTCACCGATAGCGGTGAGCCGGAAAGCGGCGCAATAATGATCCCGCCAACGATCCCGGCAATGATGCCTGAGGACAGAGGTGCATTGGATGCCAGCGCAATCCCCAAGCAGAGTGGCAGCGCAACCAGAAAGACGACAATCCCTGCCGGTAAGTCATAACGCAGGTTGGCGCCTATTCCTGATTCCAAGCGAATGGATGAATTGTTGGCAGACATTGGTGACTTGGTTGTGGAGCAGCGTGTTCTCGAATGTCCTATCTCGCGCCCTATCTCGGACGGCGGTGCGGATTGGCTCAAACCTGTTCGCGCAGCCGCATAATCTCCGCTTGCAGACGCGGAATCTGAGGCAAGCTACGGGTCTCACTCTGGGCCGCCATCGCCCGCTGAACGTGCCAGTAGGAAAGCCCCAGTTTCGAGACGTTCCGCAGGAAGGCGCTGCGCGCATTGAAGTTGCCCTGTAGCGGCCAGAGCGTCCGGCGGACGATGGAGGTGACAATCGCCAACTGCTCCGGCGTAATGAGCCCTCGCGCAACCTCGGCCGCCAGCATTTCCTTGAGAATCTTGTTCTCACGCCGAGCGACATAGATCAAGAAGCCAATGAAGAGGAGAAAGAACGGCACTTCAAACAGTGCGTAACCGATCAGGAAGCCGCCCCCCAGCAGGGTCGCCATGCCGTTCCAGATCATGTGTAACACGACTGCCAGAATGTAGCCGCCGAGTGGGGCGAGGAAACGAACCGCCGTACTGTGCGATTCACGTGAGATACCACAGCCGATGCCGGTCATCGCTGTAAAGGTCACGTGGGCAAACGGCGACATAATGCCGCGCATAATGAACACGATGATCAGACCTTCTAAACCTTCGGTGCGCAGGCTGCGTCCGTAGTAAACAATGTTCTCAACCGTGGCGAAGCCCAGTGCGATGAGTCCTCCGTACACGATCCCGTCCACGATGTCGTCAAACTCGCGTCGTAGAAACAGCAGGATCAGGATTAGTCCCAGCCCCTTTGAGCCTTCCTCAACAATCGGTGCAGAAATGACGGCGCCGACGATTTTCCCGGCCATCTCGCCACCGATCCCGGCAGCGATTGCGCCAAAGAGTGAGTTCAAAATGTAGGAAACGACAACCGCCACCAGCCCACCCCAAACAAATGCGGCGGCTAGTGCCCAGGGCGGCTCCGGGTCGTAGCGGTCAAGCCACAGAAGCGGCAACACGTAGAAAAACGCCGGGACAAAAGCGACAATCGTGGCGATGATGGCCACCAGCGGGCCGAGCTCTATCAGCACAATAAGCGCGACGATGAGCGCCAACCCAAGGCAGACCAGCAAACCGAGGGCAATGCCGATATACTTTTTGTTCGTCGAATCATCTTTCTCCGGTGCAATGTCCTTGCGCGTGGGATCATACATCCCGATGCCGCTCAGCGTTTGCTTGAGCATCGCCGTCCGCCCACCGGAAACGGTCGGGGGATGACTTGCCACAGACGCCGCCGGACTCGGACTCGGCGCGGGTGATTCCAGCGCAACGCCAAGGCGGACGCCGGGATTACCTAACTCAATGACATCACCGTGATTGAGGCGGGTGCGCTGCACCCGCTGCCCGTTGACGTAGGTGCCGTTGGTACTCTGGTTATCCACGACGTAGAAGCCATCCGGCTCTGCCTGCACCAAGCAGTGCCGCGAAGACACCATGCTGTCAACGGCCGGATCAAACCGGATACCGGCATCCACCCCGCGCCCCAAAAGCAACGCGCCTTCGTGGAGAACGTAGGACCGGCCGCTCAGGGAACCGTTGAGTACTGAGATACGAAGCTGCATAGGTTCCGCAAACCCCGTTGTGTGTCGGGCGAGTGATGATTAACCAGACACGCCAAAAGCTTCGAGGACTTCCTGACTGTGCGCCTCAACGTTGACCTTGTCGAAGATTTTGACAATGACGCCCTGTTCATCAATCAGAAAGGTCTTGCGCGCCAGCCCGAGGAACTTTTTCCCCTGCCATTCCTGCTCACCGTAGACGCCGTAGGCTTCGGAAACGACATGATTGGTGTCGGCCAGCAAGGTGAAAGGAAGCTGGTATTTCTCGGCAAAAGTGCGGTGCGAAGCTTCGTCGTCCAGGGACACGCCGAGAATGACAATGCCCTTTGCTTGGTATTCGGCGTAAGCATCACGAAAGCTGCACGCCTCTTTGGTGCAGCCGGGCGTATCGTCCTTCGGATAGAAATACAACACCACTTTGTGACCACGGAATTGCTCCAGACTCACCGGGTTGCCGTGCATATCCGGTAGCGTGAACATTGGCGCAGGAGACCCAACCTCAGGCATGCGAGACCTCAGTAGTGTGCGTAGCAATACGAAGCAAGTGGAGCTTAGACGAACTTGCGCCTACAAAACAATCCGCTTTGTCAGCATCCGGCTATTCAGTTCCGGGCACAACGCGGTATAGTGCGCCGCAGAATAGAGCTGCGTCGGTCGGTGGCAACGATATTGCAGGTGTTTTTGTGAACATCGCCGACCGACATTGTTTTACCACGTGGCGACCCCTATGTGTTTGTCCGCCGCAGAAATTTCATCCGACGTCGAATCTGCAACGTCTTTTTGTGAACTGTGATGTGCTATGTCTCAGAATCCCTCCCAAAACAATGTCATGCTCGCCCCGCCAGCGGCTGACCTGGGTTTGGCGACGCCGACCGTACAGGACCACCGCCGCCGGGGAAGTTATCAGTACACACTGCCACAAGAGGAAAGCAGCCAACTGTTGCGTCAGGTGTTCCTGACGATCCTGCGCTATAAGTTCACGGTCCTGCTGTGTGTCGTCATCACAATGACCGTCACCGGCTTAGCACTGTCGCGGATGCAACCGGTTTATGAGGCGACTTGCCATATTGAGGTGGCACCGGAAAAGGAGTTTTCCCCGTCACGAGGGCAGATTTCGTTTTCGCCGTACTCGGTTGATCCAGAGTATCTCAACACGCAGATTCGCAAGATTTCGAGTCCACCGGTCCTGATTGAAGTCGCCAAAACCCTCAAGTTGGACCGTAATCCTAAGTTTCTGGTGACGGGGCCAACGACGCTCGGCACCGCATTGGCCGACTTGCTCCGGTCACCGCGCGGGACAAACGCAACGTCGGAGGACGTCAAACTTGGCGAACTCCCGGACGCCGAGCCGCCGTCTGCTGCTGCCGAACAGGATGAAATGCAGCGCTATGCACCATACATTGGACGCCTGGCCGCCGGTTTGCAGGCCTACAATATTCCTCGGACGCGTTTGGTACGGATCGTTTTTCAGCACCATGACCCGGAAATAACCAAAACTGTCGTCAACACCGTTGCCGAAGTCTTCGTGCGTCGCAATGTCTCTGCCCGTTTTCAGCAGGGCACGAGCCAGAAGGAGTTTTTGGCTTCCACTGCCGCCCGCTTACAGCAGGAAATTCTCGAAGAAGAGCGAAAGCTGACCGAGTACCTGCGCACGCGCAAGATCGTCTCACTCAAGCCGGAGGACAACCCAGAGGTTACGCGCTTGGCCGGACTTAACCAAGCTTTGCTGGACGCCGAAAAAGATCGCCTGCACGCCGAGGAGCGCTACCAAGCCAGCTTGAGCGAGCCGGTTGATTCGCTGGATGAAGTGCAGACTGACCCCGAACTCCAAAAGCTGCGGGCGAAAATCTCCGACCTGAAGCAAAAGCGGCTGGAGTTACTGGGAACGTACACCGAGATTCACCCGGAGATTATCCAGCTTGACCAAATGCTGGCGCAGGCCGAGACCGAACTCAAGGAAGCCAAGCAGAACATCTTGGTGCGCATCAAAACGGCATATTTCAACGCCAAGAAGCGCGAAGAAGAGCTTCGGGCGCGCGTTGAGAAGCAGCGCAATGAGGTGGTGATCCAAAACGGCGACGGCATTATGCAGCGGATGATGCAGGACAATATAGACAACAAGAAAAAAATGCTTCAGACGCTGTATGCCACCACGAAAGATACCGAAATCGGGCTGCGGATGGACCTGAACAACATCACGGTTGCCGACCGTGCCGGAATTCCCAGCGCACCGATCAGCCCGCGCGTCGGCTACACGCTCAGCCTGGCCTTCTTCCTTTCGCTCTCCGGCGGGATCGGGTTAGCTTTCGCCCGTGAATACTTCAATATGCGCTTGACATCGGTCGAGGACGTAGACCGCCTGCTGCACCTGCCGACACTGGGGCTAATCCCGCAGGTGACATCTAAGGCGTTGAGCAAAGGCAGCGGGTACTATGCCTACGGTGGCGAAACCAAGGCGCTGGCTAAGTTAGCCGACGGTCGGCCCCTGCCGATGGATTTCAACATTGGTTTGAGCGCGTTTGCCCTGTCGGCTTCTCCCGTCGGGGAAGCTTATCGCCAGTTGCGCACCTCAATCTTGCTCGCTTCATCTGAAGATGTGCGTAACCGGATCATCCTCGTTACGAGTAGCCAACCGGGTGAAGGCAAAACCACGACGTCGTTCAACACGGCAATCTCACTGGCGCAGACCGGGGCGTCCGTGCTGCTTGTGGATTGCGATTTGCGGCGGCCGCAGCTTCAAAAGCTCTTTGAAAAATACGGACAGGACAATGTTTTCCGACCCGGACTGTCACGGTATCTATCAGGGCAGTGCAAGATCGGCGACATCTTTGTGCCATCGCCGATTCCATACCTGACCCTCATTACGTGTGGTCAGATGCCCCCCAATCCGGCCGAACTGCTGGGTTCACAGCGCATGCGGTCGTTGTTGGCCTATGCGGTTGAGAAGTTCGACTACGTCATTTTGGATACACCGCCGGTCTTGTCCTTCGCCGATGCAACCATCCTTTCGGCGATGGCGGACAGCGTGATCCTGGTCGTCAACTGTCAACGCTCGAAGCGCGATATTGTCAAGCGTGCCTGCCGCAAGCTAGATGAAGCCAACACACGCGTACTCGGTGTTGTTCTCAACGCGATGTCGCAGGAACAGTCAAGCTACTACGGCTACGATTACTATGGGTACGGCTCGTATTATCGCTACGGTCATCCGGCGGCAAACGGCAACAACGACAAGAAGGGTGGCGTCAAGCCTCCCCCGTCCGCGTCAGACGTTTTTGAGCAACTCAGGGCCGTGTTACAGGACGAAGCACACAGCACATCCGAGTCCGGCCCAGACAATAAAGCGCCGGCTCGCGACGCACCATCGGCCGGGGGGACGGGGTCGAAACACGATGTAGGATAGCCATTTGTGTCGGTGTGGTGGCGATTTTGGCTTGTTTTCGGGTTGCCGGCGATTGGGTACGTGAGCCTTCCGGGGTGGTCGTCCCCGGCGGTGGGGGCGCTGCTCAAGCCCCTGCCGGTTTTGCTGGCGGCCGGATGGGTGCTCCGGCAGGTGCCGAATCAAACCGGGCGCTGGGTTGGCAGTGGGCTGCTGTGGTCATCTGCCGGGGATATTGCCCTGGCGCTTGGCGATCGGTGCTTCCTCGCGGGTCTGGCTGCCTTCTTTGTCGCCCATCTGTGCTATATGGCCGGCTTACTCCCATCCGTACGGATCAGCCGCAGTGGTTTCTTTCGCGTTGCCGGCGTTGTCATCTACGGGGTTGGCGTGGGCCTTGTGATCGGCCGTGCAACGCAGTGGTCGCCCCCAGTTTTCGCCTACACATTGGTCCTCACTACAATGGGTATCACGGCCGCCTTGCGCGATGCAGACAGGCAGGTTTACGGCGGCGCACTGTTGTTCATCGTCTCCGACAGCCTGTTGGCAATGAATCGCTTTCTCAGTCCGTTTCCGGAGGCGCATCAGTGGGTGATGCTGACCTATTACGCCGCACAAGGATTAATTGCCAGCGGCATCGTTGCAGAAAATATCCAACGCCGTTCGGCACATACCACGTCTGTATGAGAACCTCTGCTGCCCCCGAAACCGTCAAACTTGTCGCCTCCAATCGCGAAGCGTTCTTTAACTACTTCATCCGCGATACGTATGAAGCCGGCCTCGAACTAGTCGGAACGGAGGTCAAAGCGCTCCGTGAAGGGCGCGTGAACCTCAAAGACGCCTATGTGACCATTCGCAACGGCGAAGCCTGGCTACTCGACGCCTATATCAGCCCTTACTCGCACGGCAACCGGTACAACCATGACCCGCGCCGGACGCGCCGCCTCTTGCTCCACAAGCGTGAAATTGCCAGGCTGGCTACGGCGACGCAGGAACGCGGGTTGACGATCGTGCCGACCAAGCTGTATTTCAAACGCGGGCGTGCCAAAGTTGAGATTGCGACAGCAAAAGGTAAGAAGACGTATGACAAACGCGAAACCGAACGGCGTCGCGACCTTGAGCGGGAAACGCGCGCCGCGCTGAAAACACGCCCCTGAGCTCTCTCAAGACACCGCGCCGCGCAGCCCTGAATGTCCACGACACAGGTACTCACTGTATGACAACGTATCGCGTCCTTGTTTGCGGCAGTTTGGCCGAAGATGGCCTCGGCATTTTACGCAGCGCCCCGAACATCCTGCTTGATGTCAAACCCGAACTGAGAGAAGACGAACTGGCCGCCATCATCGCGCCCTACCACGCGCTCATTGTGCGCAGCGACACGCGGCCGACCGCCAAGGTCATCGCTGCCGCCGAAAACCTGAGGGTCATCGGTCGCGCCGGCACGGGCGTGGACAATATTGATGTCGAGGCTGCGACCAAACGCGGTATTGTCGTCATGAATACACCGGGCGGCAACACCGTAACGACGGCCGAGCATGCGTTTGCACTCCTGTTAGCAACGGCGCGCCCGATTGCGCAGGGAACACTCACCCTCCGGGCAGGGCGCTGGGAGCGCAAGCAGTTGGTCGGTGTTGAACTGTCCGGTAAAACACTCGGTGTGATCGGCATTGGGCGCATCGGCAGTCTCGTCGCGCAGCGGGCAGCAGCCTTTGGCATGCGCATCGTTGGCTACGATCCCTATCTGACGCGCGAAGCCGCCGCCAAGCTGGGGATTGAGTTGCTGACGTTGGACAAGTTGCTGGCCCAGGCCGACTTCATTACGTTGCATGTGCCACTCACCGACGAAACACGCCACATCATCGGACGTGATGCCTTTGCCAAGATGAAGCGTGGCGTTCGACTCGTCAACTGCGCCCGCGGCGGACTCGTTGATGAAGCCGCCCTGGTAGCCGCCCTCCAGGAGGGGACAGTAGCCGCCGCCGCACTGGATGTTTTTGAGGAAGAGCCGCCGCCGCCTGACCACCCGCTGCTCAAGCTGGACAATGTGACCTGTACGCCGCACCTTGGCGCTTCGACGACCGAGGCGCAGGTGAGTGTGGCGGTTTCCATTGCGAAACAGATCGTTGATTTCCTTGAAAACGGCGTAGTGTTTGGCGCCGTCAATGCGCCGTCGGTCAGCGCTGAAATCATGGCAGAACTGCGCCCATACGTGGATTTGGGTCTCAAGCTGGGGATGTTCCAGGGACAAGCGTTCGGGAGCAATGTTCGGCGGTTGGTGATCGAATACAGCGGCAAAGTTGCCGACCTTGATGTCCGCCCAATCACACAGGCAGTGCTTGTCGGTTTGCTTTCGGGAACAAGCGACCGGGTCAACTTTGTCAACGCCGCGCTCATTGCCGAGGAACGGGGGATGGTCGTTTCAGAAACGAAGAACCGGGTTGCCAAGGACTTCGCCAGCTTGATTTCGCTCTGGGCAGAGACCGACGCCGGCGAAAGCGATGTCGCCGGGGCTGTGTTCCGCGAAAGCGACCTGCGAATTGTACGGGTGAACGGGTTTCCGCTGGAGGCGATTCCCAAGGGACACATGCTGCTGTGCGCCAACCGCGACCAACCGGGGACGCTCGGTCGGATTTGCACAACACTCGGCGATGGCGGGATCAACATTGCTCGGCTGTATCTTGGACGTAAAGAAATGGGCGGAACAGCCATTTCGCTCATTCAGGTGGACTCCCCTGTCCCCGACCAGGTGATGGCCAAACTGAACGAGATTCCGGCCGTGCTCAAAGCGCGCTGCATCCAGCTTTAGAACCTGTCCGAGAATCCGTCGGACAGCGCGGCACAGATCGGCGCCTGCCCGGTTGGTGTCCTGCGCCAGCAGGTCAACTGCCGGGACGGCATCCCGCGCCAGCGACCGGACCGATTGTGCAGGGGCAAGGTCTTTTACAGAGACGGGGTTTGCGCAAGCCCGGCCCACCATTCCCCCTCGGTATGGTCGGCAACGAGCCGGAGGCCGACCATACTCAGCGCTGTCAGGACGGCCGTCTGACGGTCCCTGAGCACGCCGGCTAAAATCAGGTGTCCGCCGGGCCGTAAAACACGCACAAAGTGGGGTGCCAGCGCCGTGATCGTCTCTGCCGTCAGGTTGGCCAGCACCAGATCGAAGGTGTCTTGTGGGTAGTCGGTGACGCTTCCCACACGGAAGCTTGTTCGGTCGTGGGTGCCGTTGCGGCGGGCATTCTCGGTCGCAATGGCGACAGCTGCCGGGTCGGTGTCACAGGCGTCGCACCGTGCCTGTGGGAAACGTTTGGCAGCGGCAATTGCGAGAATCCCCGTGCCGGTTCCGACATCGAGGATGGCCGCCGGCAGCGTTGGCAGCTCTTCCATCAGCGTCAGGCAGGCGCGCGTGGTTTCGTGGGTGCCGGTGCCAAACGCCATGCCGGGTTCAATCTCCAGGTGAATCCGTTTGGCCCAATCTGTTTGGGCGCGAGCTTCTGCGCGTCGCCACGGCGGCACGATCAACCAGTGCTGTCCGACGGGTTGCACCTGCCAGTCGGCTTTCCACTTCGCCAGCCAATCTTCCTCCGGCTGTTGTTCGGTGGAAAAATCGTGCAGCGCCTCCGGCGGGTAGTCAAAAGCGGCCAGCGTCTGCACCAGCGCCGCCCGCAGGTCTGAAACGTTGTGAAGGACGCCGGGGAACGTCGCCCGGAGGGTAGTCGTCATCGGCGTTTCTGCCAGCGTTTCCAGACCCCGGGCGCCCGCCTGCCAGAAGGTTTCGCCGATGGCGTCCACCGTGTCTGATGGAATGGTTGCCTGCACAAGGGAGAACGACATCGTGCACCACCGGTAAGCGCGCACGGTCAACGTGCTGGGAAAGCCCGGGTGGGCTTGATTAGTGGATGCCTAACTCGTCCAAGCATCGTTCGTTATTGCGCCAGTGGGGTTCGACCTTGACAAAAATTTCAAGGAACACGTTGCGCCCCAGCATTGCTTCAATTTCAGCCCGAGCAGCGGTTGCCATGTCGCGCAGGCGCAGACCCCCGCGTCCGAGAACAATCGCCCGTTGTGATTGGCGTTCGACAAGAATGACACAGGACAGGTTAAGTCCGCCGTCTTTCCGTTCTTCCCATTTTTCAACCGCGACGGCGACGACAAACGGCAGTTCGTCCGAAAGACGCCGGAGAAGCTGTTCCCGGAGAAACTCCGCCGCCAGTGTTCGTTCGGTCTGATCGGTCAGATCGTCTGCGGCAAAGGGAGGCGGCGCAACCGGCAAGTGTTGGAGCAGACAGTTGAGCAGGGTATCCGTCCCCTCACCGGTCAACGCCGAAATCGGGACGTAGTCCACAAAGTCATATTCATGACGGTAGAAGTCAATCAGGGGCAGCAGCCGGCCTTTTTCTTTGAAGCGGTCGATCTTGTTGAGCGCCAAAAGCGCCGGACGACCGGATTGTTTGACCAAGTTGAGTACGAAACGGTCGCCGTTACCGGTGGGTACGGATGCATCACGCAGCAGGACAACAAGATCCACGGTTGCCAGCGCATCAAGTACGGCCTGCATCATGCGCTTGTTGAGGCGGTAGCCGGGTTTGTGAACACCGGGCGTGTCCACAAGGACAATTTGTCCTTGGGGACGGTTAACAATGCCCAGAATGCGGGTGCGGGTTGTCTGTGGCTTGTCGGAGACGGCTGCAATTTTTTCGCCGACCAAGAAGTTCACCAGCGTAGATTTGCCGGCGTTCGGACGGCCAATGATGGCGACAAAGCCGCTCCGTACTGCGTCGGCCGGAGTGGACTCAGATAAAGCGCGAGAAATGGCGGTTTCCAAGGGTTGCTCTTGCCCCATAGCGTGTGGTCCGGTCCTAGTCGGCGACCGAGTTGTCGGTTGTCAGACGGCGCCGGAAGCGAACTGATCGGCGGCAACGTTCAACTCGGTGAGCATAGTGTGTGTCCCTGCTGCCGGCAGGCGGGTGCACACTGTTCCTGAAGAGCGAATCCTGCGTAGCAAAGTCGGGTCGGCTTCAATGGAGAAGCGTACCGCATCCAAACGTGTGTCAGCAGTTGCCTGGGGATGTTTTCCAAGCCGAAAATTACCACCGGAAAATGACCACCGGAACAACCGGAATGTGTTCCTGCCACGCCGTCCAGATCGGTCTCCGGTAGGGTTCTGTTCTCCCCTGGGTGTGCCGGGCTTGCTGCGCGTTCCTTCGGAGAAGAGGTAGGTTGAACTGACTTCACGGATGTGGCGCCCGGCGTGACGCCGAACACGCTTTCTGTTGTCGGAATCGGCATGGCCAAGAAGATTGCCACCAACGTTGCTGGCGAAGGTAATGACGGGCACGTACCCAATTTCTTGCTTATTTCTTGCTTACCGATGAACGGATGGGGACTGAGTGACAGTAACGGCGGCATATCGTCCAAACTCAGATGGTTACCGGTAACCAGGTGATTGCCCTGCTGCGCTCGGGGGGTGTGTGCATTGCCGACAGCCCGCTGGCGCACACCGAAGGCCCACCGGAGCAAGGCAGAGAGGAACTGCAAGGGAAGCGTCATCAGGCGTGTCTGGGGCGGTTGCCGGAAGGGGAGGGCGACAAGCGCGGGTAGCCCGAAAACGAGTGCTGCCAGCGGGCTCGGTGATGTCAAACCGCAGCGCTGTGATGGGCTGCATAGCAACTGTTCCTAGAGGTCTTCAATTTCCCAGTGCTTGAGCTGGGCCAGGGCGTGGCGATCGGTCAGATCGTTGCGCAGTGGGGTAATGGCCACGAGACCATCGGCGATGGCGGCATAGTCCACATCCTCGGCTTCGTCGCGGCCGTCGGCTTCCGTCCCAATCCAGTAATAGGGACGCCCGCGCGGGTCAAATCGTTCTTCGATGTTTGTGCAGAGCAAGCGAGTGCCCGTGCGTGTCAAGCGGTAGCCGCGAATCGGCCCAGGGGGAATGTTGACGTTGAGTAACGTCTTTGGAGGGAGTCCCGACCGGAGGACCTTGCGTGTCAGCCGGCTTGCAAAGTCGGCAGCATGGCTGTAATCAAACACGTTATTACGCGACACGAGTGAAAACGCCAGGCTGGGAATGCCGTTGACGGCGCCTTCCAGCGCACCGGCAACCGTGCCGGAATAGGTCACGCTGTCGCCGAGGTTGGCTCCGCGGTTGATGCCGGACACAACAACGTCCGGGCGTGGCTGACCTTTCAGCAGCCAGTGCAGGGCAAAGATGATGCAATCGGTCGGCGTGCCTTCAACGGCATACCAGCCGTCCCGCTCCCGTTGCTTGCGGACGCGCAGCGGCCGCCCCAGGGTCACGGCGCGGGAGCAGCCACTGTGCTCGCCGGCCGGGGCAACCACCATCACCTCTCCCAGCGGTTGAAGGCATTCCACCAGGGCCCGCAGCCCGGAGGCGTAAATGCTATCGTCATTGGTAACCAGAATCAGCGGCATATGTGGTTGAAAAGCTGAGAGGTCCGTTGCCGGGACAGAAGTTGCGCCGTGGCTGCGGCGAAAGTGAAACGGCGAGGCAGGTCAAACCGTCTCGCCGCGTAGGTCGTTCAGACATGGTCGGGATGACTGGATTTGAACCAGCGACCTCACGCACCCCAAGCGTGCGCGCTACCAGGCTGCGCCACATCCCGTTGAGTTCGCCGTCAGGCGGCGCGTGACGATTCAACCACAACGTCGGGCCGTTGTCACGTCTGAGAGAGCATTTCTGAGCAACACTTTGCAGCAGAAGTAACCGACTTGCCAAATCCCGGTACGTAATGAATACTGTGAGCCTACCGATGACTATTGCTGCCGGTTGTGTTGCAATGCCCCGCACACGTTCGTACCTAAGGGGTCGTTTGGATGACAAAGCGACTCGAAGATATCTGCGTTCCGCGCTTGCTTGGCATAGGCCACCAGCAGCGGCTGAGCGGAATTCTGACCTTCCGCCGGTCAGGGACGGTGCGCCATGTGTATTTTGAACAGGGGACGGTGGTCTATGCCGCCAGTGAAGTCGTCGCCGAACGGTTTGGCGAACGGCTGTGCATGCTGGGTTGCATCTCCCCAGAGCAGCTTGCCCATGCCATGGCGGCCGCCAAGCCCGGGAAACAACTGGGCGAGTGCCTGGTCGAATTAGGCTACCTAAAGGCATCTGACGTACAAGCCCTGCTCGTCGGCCACATCACCTATCTTGTGCACTCACTGTTCGATTGGACAAGCGGTGAGTACCAGTTCCAGTCCCAGCACATCAGTGTGAATGGGTTTGGGCAACGGCTTTCCCCGATTGGCCTGATCTTTGACGGCATCCGTCACTTACCGGACATAAATCTCATCCGCCGTTGGCTGGGTGACTCACGCCGCCTGCTCCAGCCGGTTTCAAGTTCCTCGCTGAGCCTGGATGGGGTCACCCTCACGCCGGAAGAAGGCTTCGTCCTCTCGCGGTTGGATGTGCCGCTGTGTGTGGCCGACGTTTGTTGCGCCGTCCCTTTACCGGAGGAGCGTGTCCTGCGCGCCCTGTGCGCTTTCACGCTGGCCGGAATTGTGCGTTTTGCCGATGAACAACCGCCGCCCCCGATTGAGGCGGCCGATAAACCGTCTGCCGCCGTCGGTGCAATTGATGCTGCCCGCGCCGCTGAGCTGTGTTTTGAACTGGAGGAAAAGATTCGGGTTGTGGAGTCCGGGGGCAGCCATTATCAAGTCTTGGGTGTCAACCGGCGCTTTACGCCGGAGGAACTCAAAAAAGCTTACCGGGAACTGGTGAAAAAATTTCACCCTGACCGTCACTCGCAACTGGCGGCCTTTGACTTTCAAGTTAAGGGCGAACTCGAGCGCGTTTTTATCGCAGTTCAGCAAGCCTATGAAGTGCTGAGCGACGAAGAAAAGCGCCGCAAGTACGATGCCACCCTTAGTGAACACACGGTGCGCACAACGCCAGGCGGCAGCCGTTTCCCGACCGGCGCCTATCCGCTGGCGCGACCGACGTCCACCAGCTCGGTGGCCGCGCACACGCCGTCTGCAAATGCACCCAAGCCGCCATCGTTTCCGTCCCGTCCGGCTCCACCGGCCCCGCCTACGGCGCCGCCACCTGTGAAGGCGGGTTTTCCCACCCCGCCGGCGCTCAAACGACTGCAGCGACAGACACCGGAATTGTCGGCGCCGCCAACGCCACAGCCACCACCGCTGCCGCAGCGGCCTCCAACCGGCGCATACCCGCGTTTGGGCACCTCCGTCCCGCCCAACGCCCCTCCGAACGCGGCCCCGTCGCGTATGCCAACCGGCGCCTACTCGAAACTATCCCAGGAACCATCCCAGGCAGCGCCGCCCGAACCACCGCCAATTCCGGCCGCGGAGTTGTACCTACGCACCGTTGAGTACATGGGCAACGGGGACGTGGAGCGGGCGTACCAGTCCATCCGCCGTGCACTTGAGCAAAAACCGAACAACGCCGATTACCATGCGCTCTTGGCGCGCGTTCTCATGCGGATGCCGGGGCGCAACAAAGAGGCCGAAAAAGCGTTCTTGACGGCCATTGATTTGTGCAAGGATTCAGATGAAGTGCCGGAGCTGCTGATGGAGCTGTCCGACCTCTACATCAAGTTTGGACTGGAGTCGCGCGCGATGGAGTGCCTTGACCGCGGCCTGGCGCTGGCTCCAGACCATGAAGGGCTGAGGCAACGGCGGCAAGCCATCGAGGCCAAACAGCCCACCTCACTGCGCCGTACCGAAAGTTTGCGGATCGCCACCGGCAAGCGGTTGCAAGCGTTGGTCGGTAAGGTCTTCGGGCTGGAAAATGACGATGCGAAAAAGCAGTAGTCCGGCTCCTGGTTCGTCCCTGCAACGCCAGGGTTGCATTACCGGGCAGTGTCCATTACCATCCGGGACTTCTTTGATGGCGGGTGTAGCTCAGTTGGTTAGAGCGCTTGATTGTGGCTCAAGAGGTCGTGGGTTCGAATCCCATCACTCGCCCCACTGATTTGCCGACCGGTGGTGTGCTGCCGTCCCGGTGGCGGAGCGAAGTCCTTGTGTGACTCGGTGTGTGACTAGGGAGGGGAATGAAGTTTCCAGGTTGACAGTCGCGGTGTCCACGGGTAACTTCGCAGCCTGCTTTCTAAACTACCCACAGGTGCATGCGCCCGGCGTGGCTCCGGTGCTGTCGTTGCTTTTATGATCGAATCGTCATTCGGCCTCAGTGCTGTACGAATAGGTCGTTTCCTTGCCGCCGAAAGCAACCTACTGACGCCTGACTGGTCGTTGTTGGTCACTGTTGGCGTCTTTCTCGTCGTCGCCTATCTGCTGAATGCTCTGGTCTTCCGGCCGATTCTTGGCGTGCTTGAGGAACGTGCGCGTTTGACGAGCGGCGTGCAACAGATGTTTGGCGATTACGACCAACGCCTGGCAGCGTACGAGGCAGCGCTGCGGGCAGCGCGCGTTGAGGCCGCGCAGATTATGGCGGAACGGCGGGCAGCAGCTTTACAGCGCCGTACCCAACTACTTGAGGATGCCAAGCAGGCGGCTGCCGCCGATGTAGCGGCGGCAACACAGGCGCTCAATGCCCAGGTTGCCGCCCTAAAGGCGACGCTCACGCGCGACGCCGAGCAGCTAGCGGCCTCCATCGCCGGAGCCATCTTGGGTCGCCGCATTGGAGTGACCGAATGAGCTTGACATTGTCCCTGTCGTGGTTGGTGGCGGCCGGCATTCCGCTGTGGGCAAAGTTTCTGAACTTCGGCATTTATGCCGCGCTGCTGACGTTTCTCCTCGCCAAGCCAATGACGGAAGGTCTGCGCAAGCGCGCCCAGAACATCCGGGATGCGCTCTCTCGCGCCGGACAGGAGCGGTCGTTGGCCGAAACGAAGTTACGTGAGCTGGAAGAGCGCTTTGCGCGGCTTGAGGCTGAGTTGGATGCGATTCGCAGTCAGGCCGAACAGGACGCCCAGGCGGAGTACGACCGCATTGTAGCCGCAGCCGAAGCCGACGCTGCGCGCCTTCGTCGCCTCGCCACGTTGGAGATCGAGGGTGCTGTCCGGTCGGCGCGGCTGGAACTTCAGGCGTTTGCCGCCTCGAAAGCGGTTGAGTTAGCCGAGTCCCTGATTCGGCGCGAACTCTCTGCAGCCGACCAAGCTCGCTTGGTGATGAGCTACACCACCCAGCTTGAGCAACAACGCGCTTGACAGACCCTGTGAAGTGAAGGCTGATACTGCCAATGAGTTCACTCGCCAATCGTTACGCCCGTGCCCTGGCCGACGCCGCCGGCGCTGAACTGCCAACCGTTGCCGAAGAGGTCAAGGCTTTTCACCAGCTCATGGTCACGCACAATCTGCTGGCCGAAGCCCTGACGAACCCTACGGTGCCCCTCGACCAGAAAGAGCGCCTTTTATCGGCCCTCTGCGCGCGCCTAAAACCGCATCCGATGACGACGAATTTTCTCTTCGTTGTCCTGCGGCACCAGCGCATGGCCGTCCTCGGTGACATTGAGTCCGCCCTGGAAGCTTTACTGGATGCGCGTTCCGGCATCGTTGCGGTCGAGGTGGCGAGCGCCCAACCGCTGGGGGCGCGTGAGCGGCGTGCCCTGGAGAAGTGTTTGCGCAAGTTGGTCGGTCGCGACATCCGACCGACCTATAAGGAAGCGCCAGAGTTAATTGGCGGCGTGGTGGCGCGCGTTGGGAGCACGTACTACGACGGTTCAATCCGCACCCAACTTGCCGAGCTTCGGGAGCGACTAACCCGGCGCTACTAAGCCGACCGGATTGCTGTGAGGAATCCCATGGAAGCCATTCGAGCCGACGAGATTAGTCAACTGATCCGTGAACAAATTGAAAATTTCCAGGTTGGTGTTACCGTCGCTGAAGTTGGAACTGTGATCAAAGTCGGCGATGGCATTGCCGAGATCCACGGCTTGGACAAAGTCATGGCCGGCGAACTGCTCGACTTACCCCACAATGTCAAGGGAATTGCCCTCAACCTCGAGGAAGACAAGGTGGGGGCGGTGTTGTTCGGTGAGTACCACGCCATCAAACAGGGCGATTTGGTCAAGCGCACCAAGCGCATCATGTCGGTCCCGGTGGGCGAGGGCTTTCTGGGGCGCGTCGTCAATGCCCTCGGCGAGCCGATTGACGGACGCGGCCCGATTGCCAATGACGGTTTCAATCCGGTGGAACGACTTGCGCCGGGGATCGTGGAACGCAGGTCGGTCAAAGAGCCGATGATGACCGGCATCAAAGCCATTGATGCGATGATTCCCATTGGGCGTGGACAGCGTGAACTGATTATCGGCGACCGGCAGACCGGCAAGACGACCATCGCCATTGACACGATCATCAACTCAAAGGGCAAAGACTTGATCTGCATCTACGTTGCCATCGGTCAACGTAAGGGTTCGATTGCCCAACTGGTCAAGCGGCTCGAAGAGCACGATGCGATGAGCTACACCATCGTGGTGTCGGCTTCGTCTTCAGACCCGGCCGCCATGCAATACATTGCACCCTATGCCGGAACGGCCATGGGCGAGTATTTCATGGATCGCGGCAAGCACGTCCTGTGCATCTATGATGATTTGTCCAAGCACGCCGTCGCGTACCGTGAAATTTCGCTGCTACTGCGGCGGCCGCCGGGCCGGGAAGCCTATCCCGGTGACGTATTCTACTTGCATTCGCGGCTGCTCGAGCGCGCCGCCAAGTACGATGAAAAACGGGGCAGTGGTTCTCTGACCGCCATGCCGGTCATCGAAACGCAGGCAGGTGACATTTCGGCTTATATCCCCACCAACGTCATTTCGATTACCGATGGCCAGATTTTCCTCGAAACCGATTTGTTCAATGCCGGTATTCGTCCGGCCATCAACGTGGGCAACTCGGTATCGCGCGTCGGTAGTTCGGCGCAGACTAAGGCGATGAAGCAGGTTGCCGGCACACTCCGCTTGGAGCTGGCGCAGTATCGCGAACTGGCGGCCTTTGCACAGTTTGGCTCCGACCTTGACAAGGCGACGCAGCGCCTGCTGGCGCGCGGGCAGCGTCTGACGGAAATTCTCAAGCAGGGCCAGTATTCGCCTATGCCGCTTGAGGAACAGGTGTTCGTAATCTGGGCGGCAACGAACGGCTACGTGGACGACATTCCGGTTTCTGAGGTGCGGCGTTTTGAGACGGAACTCCTCATCTATCTGAAAAACAACCACAGTGCCCTGTTGCAGGAAATTGCCACGAAGAAGGAACTCACTGACGAGATTAAGACCAAGATGAAGGCGGCCGCCGACGCCTTCAAACAGATCTTTGTCGTGTAAACCTAAACGGTTTCCGTGCAGAGAGGATAGCTATGCCGAATTTGCAGGGCGTGCGACGGCGCATCAAGGCCGTCAAAAACATGCGCCAGATCACTAAGTCCTACAAACTCGTCTCGGCTTCAAAGCTCCGGCGCGCTCAGGAGCGGGTGCTAGCGACGCGCCCCTATGCGCAGAAAATGCAGGAGGTCCTGCGCCATCTCGCAGTCGCCGTGACGGATTTCACCAGCCCACTGATGGAGGAGCGAACCGGTAACCGGACGCTCCTGATGCTGATGACGGCCGACAAGGGCCTCTGCGGTGCGTTTAACGCCAATCTGATTCGGGCCGTGCAGCAGTATGTGGTCGAGCACCCGAACGAGCGCGTCGAGCTGGTTGTGATCGGACGCAAAGGACGCGATGTTTTCCGGCGGCGAAACTTTCCGATTCGCAAGGAATATACCAACGTCACATCCAAGACCTTTGGCTACGAGTTAGCTGTCGAAATTGCCCGCGACATCCTCAATATTTATGAAGGCGCTGCGGAAGATGAGGAAAACCTCCCCGTGCGTCCCGACCGCGTTCATCTTGTGTATGCCGAGTTTCGCTCTGCAATTTCCCAAGTGGTGCGAATTGAGCAACTGCTGCCGGTAGTACGCCCGGCCTTAGCTGAGGCTGACACCGAGACCGGGCCGGACTACATCTACGAACAGCCTCCGGCGGAAATTCTCGGACGCCTACTCCCGCGTTTCGTGGAAACGCGCATCTTCCAAGCGTTGTTGGAATCGGTCGCGTCTGAACATGGCGCGCGCATGGCGGCGATGGATTCCGCCAGCCGCAACGCCGGCGAAGTCATTGCCCACCTGACCCTCACCATGAATCGCATTCGACAGGCGGCGATTACCAACGAAATCATTGAGGTTGTCAGTGGTGCTGCGGCGTTGTAGCGTTGGGCCGTCGTTTGCGCTCCGCTGAAGTGGTGTGGCAGGGTCGTCCGCAGAACGGCTCGCCGGAGGGGAAGCGCCGCCGATGGCCCAGAAGCGAGATCGTCGTTCCCGGTGGCTTCTGATCTACGTGGCGACTTTGGTGTACACCGCCGTCATCATCGGAGCGCTCGACTGGCTAACGCGCTATTTCAGGCCGTAGGCTGCTCCTCTGCAGGCACCAAATCATGCACTGTCCTGTCTCGCCCGTGGTTTTCTTCGTGTCAGCGGTCGGGTTGTTGGCTGTGACCGTTGTTTTTGGGGTGGCCGTCGGCAGCGTGAGCCTTCCGCCGGCCACCGTCGTTGCCGTCTTGGCGTCAAAGCTTGTCCCGTGGCTGAGCCTGAGCGGTGTCACACCGACTGCTGAGGCGATTGTCTGGGCGATGCGTTTGCCGCGCGTTTTGGTTGCGGCATTGGTCGGCGCAGCCTTGGCGACGGCGGGCGTCCAGATGCAGGGTTTGTTTCGCAACCCGCTGGCGTCGCCGGACATTGTGGGCACAAGCGCGGGTGGGGCGCTGGGCGCTGTTGTCGCCATTGCGGCGGGGTTGTCAGCCGTATCACCGCTGTACGTTCCGGCATTTTCATTTGCGGGGAGTGCCTTGGCGCTGGGCACGGTGTATGCCCTGACAGCGCGCGCCGGGCGTTCCCCCATCCTGACTCTGTTGCTGGCCGGAATTGCCATCGGGACATTGTGTGGGGCCTTGACGGCGCTGGTTGTCTCATTGTCCTGGAAGCGGTGGGAAGTCGCCCAGGAGATTGCATTTTGGTTGATGGGCGGCTTTGACAGCCGGACGTGGCTGCACGTCCGATTACTGTTGCCGTGTGTCCTCATCGGAATCGGTGCGGCGCTGGCCTATGCGCCGGAGCTGGATGTCATGTCACTGGGCGATGAGGATGCCCGCGCGTTGGGCGTTGAAGTGTACCGGACAACGTGGACGCTGCTGCTGGCAGCCGCACTCCTGACCGGCGCCGCGGTTGCCGTCGGGGGCGTCATCGGTTTTGTCGGTCTTATCGTCCCCCATGCCATCCGACTTGTGGTGGGTCCACGCCACCGCGTTCTCATCCCGGCCTGTGCGCTCACCGGATCGGCGTTTCTGGTCGCGGCTGACCTGCTGGCCCGAACCATCAATCGCCCTGAAGAAATTCGGTTGGGTATTGTGACCGCTATCATCGGTGCGCCCTATTTTCTTCGTCTGCTGCTGCGGCCGGTGGGGTGACCGGATTTCCGGGCGCGGGTCTGCTTTCTGGTTGGACGTTGCTTGTGTCAATGCGCAACAGGGTGTGTGGTGGCAGCGTGCGTTGCACGGCGTGTGTCGCTTGGTTTCACAAAGACGCCCTACAGTAGAAACGGTGCGTAGTCGAGTTGGTAACGCAACGTAGTGGTCCGGGTGCCGATGGGCCGCGCCGGAACGCCGCCGACAATGGTGTAAGGAGCAACGTCCTGGGTGACAACGGCACCGGCCGCAACGACGGCACCTTCACCCAGCGTCACGCCGGGCATAATGATGGCGCGGTAAGCAATCCACACATAGTCGCCGATCACAACTTCACCCCCTTGGTCGGCAAAGTCCGGTGACTGCGGATCGTGGCCTAGGGTCAGAATGGTCGCCTCAGGGCCGATGGAGACATGGCTTCCGGTGCGAATCGGATAGCGCCGTCCGTCAAACAAGCAGCCGAAGTTGACGGCATTGTGCGGTCCCAGGAAAACCTTGCGTCCGTTGAGAAACCGGCAGCCCATTTGAATCCAAGTGTGCCGGCCACAGGCCCCAAGGTAGGTACGCAGATACGCCCGGCGGAGATGGTGCGACGGGCAGTAGGTCAGCCAGTGGTTGTAGAGGTAGCTGAATAAACTCCCGGCGAAGACACGTGGTGTCATCGGTGCTCCTCGCCGAGGGCGCGTTCTGCCGCCTCGCACAGGATATGCCCAATCAAGAGGTGCATTTCCTGAATGCGTGGCGTAACGTCTGAGGGCACACACAGACACAGGTCGCATAGGGGAAGCAGTTTGCCACCGGTGCGCCCGGTCAAGCCGATAACCGTCAGGCATTGCCGCCGGGCAGCTTCGGCTGCCCGGAGAATGTTAGGGCTGTTGCCACTGGTCGAGATCGCGACAAGGAGATCATTGGGGCGGGCGAGCGCAGCCAGTTGACGGGCAAAAACCTGGGTGTAATCGAGGTCGTTCGCAACCGCCGTGAGGATTGACGTGTCGGTGGTGAGCGCAATAGCCGGGAGCGGCCGCCGGTCGCAAAGAAAGCGCCCGACCAGTTCAGCAGCCAAATGCTGGGCATCGGCAGCCGAACCGCCATTGCCGCATAGAAAAACACGGCCATCACTGCGGAGTGTTTCAATCAACCGGGCGGCAACAGCTGTGATGGTCGGCAGGAGCGGAGGTAGGGCGGTGACAACGGTGGTGTGTTCGCGCAGAGCAGTATCGGCGAGAGCAAGCAACTGGTCGGCAGCAATCATGGAGACAGGACGATGATCCGTGACAGCACATTGAACCCCCACCAACGTAACAGGCAGTCTGGTGAAGCGCAATCCCACACCGAGGGGCGCCCCAAACAGCTTTCCGCCGGGGTTTCTGTTGAGTGCCTACTGGTTAGTGCCTATTGGTGGCTTGTGCCTGTTGCCCACAGGTTACCGGCTGCCCGCTTGCCGTGTGATTTCCACCACCCGCACTTTGGGGTACTCGTGTGGGAAATCAACCACACGCACGACATCAAACCCGGGTACGACCAGTAATTCGAACTGTTCCGACCGGTAATCGAGCAAAACCCAGGCCCGCCGAACAGTGGACTCCGCAATCAGACGGGTCAACTGACTGTGGCCGGTTGGCTCACCGGTCGGTAGTCTCTGCGTGGGATAGATAGCCGCTTCCAGTCCGTAACGCGGCGCATAATAGGCCAAACAGACATCAACGGCATCTGGGTCAATCACCACCCGATCACCCTGTTGCAGCCGATCGCGAACAAAGGCCAGCGCCGGACGCAAATCGCTATCGCGGGCGGTTGTCGCATAGTGAGCGCGCCCACCCTGCCAAAACAAGCCACCGGCGCAACAAACGGCCAGCACGAGCCGCCACTGCCATCCTCGCAGACTATGCACCCCGGCTGCGATCAAGAAATAGACTGCCGGTGTGGTGAACATCAGGTAGCGCGCCAGTTCCATGCTCCCTTGGTGGAGCGAGAGGACACTCGCCGCAAGCAGCGGCAATCCCAGCCACAGGAGCGGCAACGTAGCCCCGACATCCGTCTGCACGGCCTGGAGGCAGCGCCCCAGGCCCCACGCCATCCATCCTGTAAGAAACACAAGGAAAAGCACCTTGAACGCCAACGGTTGGGTGAAGAATGGGCGCGGCAGGGTGAGGTTGTCCACGACCAGGCGCGTCAACCACGCGCGAACTTGGTCAAGGTACACAGCGTGGCCTAGGAGGGTTTCCTGAAGATACCCGACCGCCTGCCAGGCGGTGTCTGCTGGCGTCAGTGCTGTGCGCCAAGTCTGCCCACGTCGCACCTGGGCAACCAGAACTTCTCCCCAGGGTGCGTACAGTAAACCCAGTGCGCCCTGAACCCTCAACCACGACCACAGTCGCCGCTGCGTGCCGGCGTGGGGTGGGTGATATGCCGAGAGGAAAAAGTGGGCGTTGAACACCAGAATCGCCAAAGCGGCGAAGTAGTGACAGTACAGCGCGGCCAGTGAACACCAGAAGTAAAGCGCCAATCCCCGTTTAGCGTTCGACTCACGCCAGATCGCATACCCCTGCAGGGCGCCCAGCAACAGCGCCGTCACTAACGCATACATCCGGGCCTCCTGCGCAAAAAAAATCTGGTGTGCCGAAACGGCCATGAGCAGCGTCGTGGTCAGCGCAAGCCCATGGCCGTAGCGCGGCGCAATCAGGCGAAACACCGAGATCAGTGCCACAACACTGGTGACGACAGACAATGACCGAACCGCCGCCGCGCCGTCACCGAACAGCCGCATCCAGGCCTTCAGGACAAAGTAAAAGAGCGGCGGGTGAATATCCGCCGCTGCACAGCGCACGATCTCGCCGAGCGGCTTACGCGCAACATCAAGCGAGTACAATTCATCCAGCCAAAGATTTTGTGTCTCAATGCCCCATAACCGCAGAGCCAACGCAAGCGGCAAGATGCCAAGCCAAAACAACCAGTGCATCTGATGACCGGTACCAATCGCCGACCCGGATTGGCTCAACTCGGTGGGCGGGTTCACAAATTTACACGAATACCTAGACGGGATTTGCCTAGACGAATACCTAGACGAAGTTCGGGTTGTTGCTCGGATGACGCAGCGTCCAAAGCATCTTGTTGATGGGGTGACAGCGGCAAATGGGTTGGCAGTTGTCAATGTTGATGGAATTGATCACCTGTTGCCGGCGTGGACTTTCCCAAATTTCCCTGAACGTCTGTTCACTGAGGTCGCCTAAGCAAAATTCCTCTTGCCCGCGCGTTTGGGAGCAGTAATACACCTTTTTGTTTGCTTCGATCACCGGGAAAAATGTGGCATAGCACTTCCGGTAGGCACTGCGCTCTAAATCCGGCGAGAGGACGCCGGCAAACTGGTCTTCCTTGACAAAGACGCGGAAGGTTGCCGTTTCGTACATCTGTTTGGCTGCACGGGCGCGATAGAGGGCTTCCAGGTAAAAGTCGCGGTCATAGAACTCATTCGAGGACTTTGGATGGAGGATCACCGGCTTGATCTGGAAGTAATCCACACCGGTTTCCCGGACGCGGCGGGTGGCCTCGTCCACTTCCGCAATGTTTGTCGGTTCAACGGCCATCTGTGCCCCGATCTGGACCTTAGCTTGCTGCCGGCGCTTTTCTTCCACCAGCGACGCGAGATTGCTGAGGACTTTCTCAAAGTCGTTGACTTTGTGGATCTTCTCGCGCGTTTCGGGCGTCCCTGCGTTGAGTGAGATACGAATCCACGTGCAGTGCCGGGCGACAATCTTCGCTTTTTCTGGCGTCAGTAATCCCCCATGGGTAATAATTGCCGAATCTATACCTTTGTGGGCGGTGTATTCAACGAACTCCATGAGATTGGGATTGACAAACGGCTCGCCGCTCCCGGAAAAAATCATGCTCTTCGTGCCAAGCGTGACGAGTTCATCGAGCAGTTTGCGGTAGAACGGCAGCGGCATGATGCTTGCATCGGGGTTGGCCTTCTGAGACTTGTCGTCACCTTTGTGCGAGCCAAAGTAGCCACCGTGCATGCACCACGTACAGAAGTGGTTGCAGATGGTCGAAGGGCTGAGTTCCACCGTAATCGGATAGACGTTCTTCCCCTGCCACCAATCATACATCACGTCCATGTGCGTAAAGAGCTTGAGGGGCGAAAAAACATCCGTTTTGAGGTCAGGTTGATGCATGGTGCGCAAGTGTTCTTTCCGTAGTAAGCGTTGGCAACACAAACGTGCTAATTCGCACGCATCATTCGGAGCCGTTATCCCGCTTGTCAAGTCGTTGGGGTTAATGGCTACCGGAGCTGGTGCAGGGTGTCGAAACAGTTCGGTTTCCCTGGATGAGGTCTCGATGTGGGGACAGGACTAACCGGCCGAGCAAAAGATGATGGATTGGTTTGGGAGGGTTCCACACGCACCGGTGGACTTGGTCAGTACCTTGGTAATCCGCCGGAAGCGACTAACTGCCGCCAGAATGTCAGCGGGCAACTGGGCCTCATGAAGGCAGCCAATGACCCACTGTCGGAAATGCGGCAGATGGCGCAGCAACGCACGCAGGGCCGCCACGTACTCACGGCGTGAGGTGAGGTATCCACCGAAATGCCCGGCATGGGAGTGTGTGAGCTGGACGAGCCGATCCGGCGCATCGCTGACCCACAATTCACGCCAACCAGCCTGATGGTGGAGTGCTTGGTCATACGTTGTTGGCGCTGGGAGGCGGACATACACCACGTCGGCCGCCGTCTGAACGGCGAACACATGCGCCGGAAGGCAGCTCGCTTGGTTGGCTAGCTGATTGTCTATGACGCGATTGACGCGCGCCAGGGCCTCAACCACCGTTTCTTCAAACGTCCGACGCAGATGCCTCACCGATGGATCAAAGGCTAACTGATAATCGCCAAGATGTAGCCCCAGGCTCATCCCCAGTGCCTGTGTGAGGCGGTCCGGGTGGCCGAGCACGGCCTTGCGAAAGCCGGCCAGCCAACGGGCCTGGGCGGGTGTAAACCACCGGAGCAGGCTCGCATTGTACAGGAAAGTAGGGTCGGTTTCGGCCTGCCGCGCTGCCTGCAACCAAGCATCTACCTGCGATGCTGTCAGGGCATAGCCGTTATTTTCGACTGCGGCAATAGCTAAACAAGTCTCCGCCTGACGTACATCGTTGCTGAACACCTGCTTGCCGAGCAGCTTTAGCTGCCAACCAAGGGCACCATCCCCGCCATAGGGGAGGGCAATGGACTGAAAGGCAAGTGTTTGCAGCGCTGCCACCTCAAACCCAAGGAACGCCACCTGTCCTGCCGCTGTTGTCCATGGTGCAGGTCGGGCCAGTAGGTCCGGGGTTGTATCACCGGCCGGTGGGTCGCCGTGAGCCGCCAGTTCGTCGAGCCAGCACGCTGCGACAACCGGGTCAAGTACCGTCCCGGTCAGACTGCGTACCTGCGCTGCTGCGGCTGCGTGGTCGTATGCCGGACGGAAAGGGCGGTCCTGCGTTAGGGCACACCAGACATCGGCGAGCCGCAGCAGGCGTGCCGGTAGTGGAATCTGTGCGCCACACAAACCGTCCGGGTAGCCTGAGCCATCCCAGTTTTCATGATGCCACCGGACAAGCAACCCAACGGCTTCGGGAAGGTCGTGCGCCCGGGCAAGACGTTCACCGACGACAGGATGCCGCCACAGCGTGGAGCGCTCGGCGAAAGTCAGTGGGCGCGCCTCGGCCAGGAACGGGACAGCAAGCTCCTCCAGGCCGACATCGTGCAGCAGTGCGGCTGCCCGTAAGTCACGCCGTCCGCGCTCGGACAACCCAAACCTCACTGCGAGCCGGTCGGCGACAGCAGCCAACTGCCCTGCATGGGGTGCAGCGTACCCTTCAAGGCGATCAATCCGCGCCGCCTCAGCTTCGCATGTGGCCAGTTGTGCTGCCCAGGATCGGGGTGCGGAGCCGCGAGACGCTTCAGACATCAGAAGGACGTTGATCGCCGGCGCAGGGGATGGTTGACTGGCACAAGTACGCTCAGAACCGCCCCGATGAAGCCACCACCAAGGGCAAACACAAGCCCTCCAAATGTGCAGAGCACCAGGAAGCGCAGGAAATCCACGCCGTCCAGTTCCGGCGAAGCAAAGCGCAGAAGATACAACAGCCCGGTCAGAATCCCACCAAACACAAATCCCAGCATGGCGTTGTGAGCTGCAATGCGCGGCGTTTCGGCATGCCCCCCATGGTGGAGAACACCGATGAATGTTCCGATGAGAAGCCCAATTTCGGCAAACATCAGGCCGTTGCGAATCGGGTGTGTGTCGGGTAAAACGGTATGCCGAAGCACAAGGTAGAGCGTCACGGCCAGTAGGCTACCCAGCAGACCGACACGACTGCCGGCCAGCAGCATTGTCCAGAAGCGTCCAAGTGAGTCAAAGGCCGGTTCTGGCGGTGACTTGCGTGGCACAACCAATGGCAGGACATCGTGGCAGCGACTGCAAATGTTGGTCTCCGGATCGTAGCAGTCGCTTTGATGGCACACCTCGCAGCGTACGGCAAGGGACACCGATCTGACCCGTAACGGCTGAATTTCTTCTGCCATATGACCTCGCAAAAACGCTTTGCCCAGCGCCAACCGCTTTCCACGCGGCAACCTGTGTGAATACGGGCTATGTACAGGAAGCAGGTTAAGAACTAAGCAACTATGGGGTCATCATGAATCGCTAACTGTGTTTCTGCCAACAGTATGTAGCGTTTCTGCCTAGTAGTATACAGTGTCCCTGCTAATATTGCCAAATTACAACATTCTCCAGCCCCAGAAGGGGAGCAGTTGCCGATTTGGCTTCTGTGTGCGGTCTATGGCGAATAAGCCGGTTGTGTTGCTTGTTGACGACAAGACTTTGGTCCTGGAGCTATTGGTTGACGTGCTACAGGATCACTTTGACACTGTCACTGCTTCCAACGGTCTTATTGCACTGAAAAAGTTTAGGGCGCTGCAAACCGTTAACGGAGTGATCACCGACCTTCAAATGCCCTTCATGGACGGCCTTGAAATGGTTCGGCACCTTCGATCCCTGAACCCAATGTTGCCCGTCCTCATCCTTTCCGGCACGACCGATTACCACAAAGAAGTAAAGGGGTTGTTTGAGAACGTCGAGGTCATCGCCAAGCCATTTGAGGTTGCCAACCTTCTGGACATTGCCACCCAGCTTTTTGTGAAGAAGCAAACGCCGGACAGGGTGGTTGCTTCCGGCTGCTTCCATCTGGCCCATGGTACATCGTATTCTTGACCTTTGCCGTTTACTTCCCGGCCCGCTGGCCGGCCGGATGTTGGCCGATCTTGGCTTTGAAGTGATGCGGCTTGTGCCGCCGGCGGGTGACATGACACAGAATCTCTCGCCACAGCTCTACGACTGGCTGCAGGCCGGGAAGCACAGTGAGACCGTTGATTTGAAAACGCCTGCCGGCATTGACCGGCTCAAAGCCTTGGCGGCGACCGCCGATGGGTTATTGGAAACCAATCGGCCGGGCGTGATGGAGCGCCTTGGCGTCGGTCCAGAAGTCCTGCGGGCTATCAATCCAAAGTTGACTTATGTGCGGATTGCCAGTTACCGGAACGAGGCTTTTCACGAAGCGCCCGGCCATGACCTGACATATTTGGCAAGCGGTGGTTTTCTCCCGCGCTTTGGCGACGGCTGGAAATCTCTCCAAATTGCCGATGGGGTGGGCGCACACTGGGCCGTGATCGCCGTTTTAGATGGTCTTCGCAAGGGCGGCGGCTTCTATGAGGTGTATTTGTCAGAAGCTGCCGCTGCCCTTGCCTACCCGACACCGGTCAAACTCGACGGGAGCATTGTCTGTTACGGCATCTACCCGACCCGCAGCGGGCGGTTGGCGTTGGCGCTGCTTGAGCCACACCTATGGCAGCGGTTTTGCGTGGCAGTCGGGCGCGAAGCCTGGAAGGCTTCCGCGTTTTCGCCGGCTATCGAGAGCAATCCGGTCTATGTCGAAATCAAGGCGCTGCTTGCCGAGCGCACGGCTGATGAGTGGGAACAACTGGCCCTGAAACACGCTTTTCCGGCGCGGAAAGTGCAACCCTACACCATACCGGCGACGACCGTTCCGTGGCGCGAAACACACTGAGGTCGTCACATCGGGCTTTTGGGAATGACACCATGCTTGACGAACGTCGGCACTACCGCGCCTGCAACCTCTGCGAGGCGATATGCGGGCTGGAAATCACCGTGCGCGGCCGGGAAATCCTGCGCATTGAAGGGGATCGCCAGGATCCGTTCAGTCGGGGCTACATTTGTCCAAAGGGTGTTGCTTTGCAGGACTTGCACAACGATCCCAATCGCCTGCGGCATCCGGTGCGGCGGACGGCAGGAGGCAACTGGGAGCGTATCTCGTGGGAAGCGGCCTTTGATGAGGTCGCCACGCGCCTGCGTGACATCCAGACGCGCTATGGGCGGAATGCCGTCGCGACATACCAGGGCAATCCCGCCGTGCACAACTTCGGTACGGTGCTGTCTTTTCCGTCCTTTGTGCGGACGCTGAAAACGAAAAACATCTATTCGGCCAGTTCGGTTGACCAGTTACCGCACATGGTGGCGGCGCACGCGATGTTTGGCCACGGCCTCCTGCTCCCTGTGCCGGATGTGGACCGCACATCGTTTTTGCTCATCCTGGGCGCAAATCCGGTAGTTTCAAACGGCAGCCTCATGACCGCGCCGGGAATGTCGCGCCGGTTGGAGGCCTTGCGGCGGCGCGGCGGGCAGCTCGTCGTAGTGGACCCGCGCCGGACCGAGACGGCTGCGCTGGCCGACCAGCACCTGTTCATTCGCCCTGGAACGGACGCCTACCTACTGCTGGCGATGCTGCACGTCCTGTTCGCCGAAGGGCGCGTCAATTTGGGACGCCTGGCAGCGTTTACCGATGGCGTAGAGACTTTGGCGGCAATTGTCCGCGAATTTCCGCCGGCGCGCGTTGCCGACATCACCGGGATTGCGGCGCAGACCATTGCAACCCTGGCCCGTGAATTTGCCGCTGCGCCGGCTGCCGTTTGCTACGGTCGGGTTGGTCTATCCATTCAAACGTTTGGGACAACGGCGCAGTGGTTGGTCAACGCGCTCAACATCGTCACCGGCAACCTCGACCGCGAAGGCAGCGCAATGTTTCCCAAGGCGGCGCTCGATCCGCTGGAGCGCTTCACCGCCGGCCATCTGGGCGCGTGGAAAAGCCGCGTGCGCGGGCTGCCGGAGTTTGCCGGCGAGTTGCCGGTGGCGGCCCTGGCCGAAGAAATCCTCACGCCCGGTGAAGGGCAGGTGCGCGCGGTGGTGACGATTGCCGGAAATCCCGTCCTGTCAACGCCCAACGGCAAGCGTTTGGATGCTGCGCTGGCGACGCTGGAGTTTATGGCAGCGGTAGACATCTACATCAACGAGACGACACGCCACGCACATATTATCCTGCCGCCGACCGGCTCGCTGGAGCACGAAAACTACGCGGCGATCTTCCACCATCTGGCCGTGCGCAACACCGTCAAGTACTCGCCGGCGCTCTTCGCGCCGGCGGCGGACACGCGCCACGACTGGCAAATTTTTCTGGAGTTGGAAACGCGCCTGGCCAGTCGGACGCCTTTTGAGGCCATCAAGGCGCAGTTGTGGCGCGGCATCCGCCTAGGGCTTGGCGTGGATGGCATGCTCGATCTGGCCTTTCGATTCGGCCCCTATGGAACCGGGCTGTTCGGCGACGGGCTGACGCTGGCGAAAGTCAAGGCGGCCGTGCACGGTCTTGACCTAGGGCCATTACAACCGGCGCTACCTGGCCGGCTCTGGACAAAAGACAAGCGGATTGCACTTGCGCCGGACCTTTTGACGCGCGATATAGCGCGCGTCAAAAAGCAGCTTGCCGATGCCGACGGTAGTCGCATGCAGTCGCGTGAAGCACAGTCGCGTAAAGCGTTGCTGTTGATCGGTCGCCGCCAGCTTCGGAGCAACAACTCGTGGATGCACAACAGCGAACGCCTGGTGCGCGGCAAAACGCGCTGTACGCTCTTAGTTCACCCTGAAGATGCCCAGCGGCATGGCATCCGCACGGGTGACAGGGTCAAGGTCGTCTCGCGCGTCGGCGAACTGGTCGCCCCGGTCGAAATTTCCGACGAGGTGATGCCCGGCGTTGTCAGCTTGCCGCATGGGTGGGGCCATGATCGTCCCGGCATCCAACTCGATGTGGCGTGCCGCTATCCCGGCGTAAGCCTCAACGACGTGACCGATGAACAATTGGTGGACGAGGTCAGCGGCAATGCCGCGCTCAGCGGCGTTCCCGTGCGACTAGAACGCATATGAGCCTCTGAGACAGGGCGTTTGGCTCTCTCAACCCCACGCGCGCGCGCCGATGTGGACAAGCAGTTGGAGGCGTGAACGAAAAATGTATATATGTATGCCGACAGCCGGTTGACAAACCGACGGTTGTCCGTGTTTGAACCTCGCCCCAAGGGATTCTGCCCAAAGACTGAAGGGACGGACAATCACAGGTGCACTGTCTTCGGTCAGTAACGTTTCCCGTTTAGTTTCTCTAACACCTTACATGTCCTCTGAAGTCATTGATACCCAACCGGTGGCAGCTTCGGACTGTCCACTTTCGGCCGAACAGCTCCACGAACTCTACTATTACCTCCAACTTACACGTCTCTTGGAAGAGCGTTTGGTCAGTCTCTACCGACAAAATAAAGTCGTCGGTGGGTTGTATCGTTCACTGGGGCAGGAAGCGACAGCGGTCGGCAGCGCCTATGCTCTCGACAAGTCGAAAAACGACATGATCGCCCCGCTCATCCGCGATCTCGGCGCCATGCTGGTGATGGGGGCGACGCCGCGCGAACTCCTCTTGCAGTACATGGCCAAACGCGACAGTCCAACCCGTGGGCGCGACCTACAGATTCACTATGCCGACCTCCGGCGCGGCTTTATCGGCCCGATTTCACATCTGGGCGACATGTTGCCCGTCATGTGTGGTGTGGCGTTGGGGTCTCGACTGCGGCGTGAACCACGGGTCTGCCTCGTGTACCTGGGCGATGGCGCTTCGTCAACCGGCGCGTTTGCCGAAGGGTTAAACTTTGCTGCCGTTCAACGCTTGCCGGTCGTTGTGATTGTTGAAAACAACGGCTACGCCTATTCAACGCCGACAAGTAAGCAAATGGCCGTGGAGCGGATTGTGGACAAAGCCGTTGGTTTTGGCGTCTGTGGTGTGCGTGTGGACGGCAATGACATCCTGGCGGTTTATGATGTGACGCGCCGCGCCGTCGAGCAGGCTCGCGCCGGCGGTGGGGTCACGCTCATCGAAGCAGTGACCTTTCGGATGAAAGGTCATGCCGAACATGACGATCAGCGCTATGTTCCCAAGGAGTTGCTTGAGGCCTGGGCCGCCAAAGACCCACTGACCCGCTACGAGCGCTATTTGCTTGATAGAGGTATTGCCACGCAGGCCGACCTGGACACCATAACCAACCGCATTGTTGAGCAGTTGAACGAGGACGTGGCGTTTGCCGAAGCGAACCCTCTGCCGGAGCCAAGTTCGGCGCTGCTGGATGTTTACGCTGCTGACAGTGCTACCGGTGGGTGATACGCCATGGCCGTTCCGCGTTCGTCTGTCGCCTTTCGCTCCGCACCGCCCCTGGTGAGGCTCACCAAAGCCTTTCCCACGCCTTTCAAAAATGTCATCGCAACGGCAAGGACGTGTTATTCGGCGCGTGGCATTGTGCCCGATGACGACATTCGGGATGGCTTTGAGCCGTTGGCGCGCAGTCTTTACGCGGCCGGCCACCACACCACCTACCAGCACGCGCACTTTCAGTTTGCACTCGAAAATGTGTCACGGCAGTTCATCTGGAGCTTCCTGCACGCCCATCCATTCTACAACTCCGAACAGGTGAGTCAGCGGTATGTGCCGGTCAAGCCCGGCACGTACTTCATACCGGCGCTGACCGGCCAGGCACTGGAGCTTTATGAAGCGACTGTGGCGCAGCAGTTTGCCGCTTACACGAAGTTGACGCAGATGCTGCATCCCGTCGTCACGGCGGAGTATCTGAAGCTGTTTTCAAAGCATGATCCGTCCCATCCGAAGGTGCAAAGCAAAATCACGAAGCGGGCGATGGAGGTGGCCCGCTATGTCTTGCCGGTGGCGACCTTCACATATCTCTACCACACGGTTTCGGGGATTACTTTACTGCGGTACTGGCGGCTGTGCTGTCAGTTGGACGCGCCAGTGGAGACGCGCACAGTGGTCGGCGCGATGGTCGAGGCGTTGTTGGCCTACGATCCGTCTTACTGCACGGTACTCGAAGAGCCGCTGCCACCGGAGGCGGTTGGGGAGTTTGTCTTTGCCGGTTGGGAAGCCACGGAAGGACAACGCCGTGCTTTTCGCGACGCTTTCGATGTGTCGCTTGACGGGCGCGTGTCGCGGTTGGTGGATTGGAAAGTCCACGGCGAAAAGCTAGTAGCCGATGCTGTCCGCGAGGTACTCGGACTGCCGTCCGCAGCCCTCACAGATGACGAGGCGATTGCACTTGCATTAGACCCGGCGCGCAACCGCCTTCTTGGGGAAAGCCTCAATCTGACAACCCACGCAAAACTGACGCGGGCGCTTGTCCATCCGAGTTACACGTTTCGGAAGAAATTGAGTCACGCGGCCGATTCCCAGGATCAGCGTCATCGCCTGACACCTGCTTCGCGCCCCTTACTTGTCGGCCATCTCGACATTGAGCCGGACTACGAGACGCCGGCCCTGGTGCAACTCGACGAGCAGGCGGCGCGTTTCTACCGGGAAACAATGGCGCGGACGTGGGAAGCCATCGGGCGTTTGAAGGCCTTGGGTGTCACGGCGGCAGAAGCTGCTTACCTTTTGCCGAACGCCGTCTCGATTCGTTTCACAGAGTCGGCCGACTTCCTCAACCTGCACCACAAGCACCGGATGCGGCTGTGTTATTTGGCACAGGAAGAAATTTGGCAGGCATCTCTCGAAGAAGCACAGCAAATTCGAGCCGTCAACCCCCGCCTTGGCCGCTGGCTCTTACCGCCGTGTGGTCAGCGCGCAGCAGCTGGGGTGCGGCCGATCTGTCCCGAAGGGGACCGGTTCTGCGGGGTTAGGGTCTGGAAGCTGGCCATTGATGACTACCGGCGGACGTTTTAGGGAGGATGTTCTGAGAAAAGTCTGGTGAACCGCTGCGCACCGTCGGCCATCTGGGAAGTGACGCTTCAACTCGTGTCAGGACATCGGTAGGCTCACCTGGGGCAAAAATCATTCCTTGACAGGCTTTGGTGTAGCCTCTATGTTCGCCCACTTGACCTTTGATCGAAGTAAGGGTTTGGTTCAATGGCAATTGGCGTAAAGCTCACGACAACCCGCAACAAGCGAAAAGCCGAAGCAAAAGCCGCCGACCGGTCTTCTGCGGCGCGCCCGATGACGCCGGAGCGGGAAGAACTCCTGCGTCCACCGGCTTTCGATGTCTTTCTACAGCGCGTCCACCAGGCAATTGAAAAAACTGAGTTGCCCCTGGCCAAGATTGGCCTGGCGATTCTGATTGTGGTGCTCCTGAGTGGGGCTGCCTACTGGTTGTATAGCACTAACCAGGCAAAGGGTGAGCAGGCGTTGGCAGAAGCGCTGGCGATTTACAACGCCGAGGTCAAAGAGCCACCCAAGGACGGCGAAGCCGCTAAGGATGATGAACCGCTGATCCGCGGCAAGAAGACGTTTACCGATGAAAAGACCAAATATACGGAAGCAGCAGCAGCCTTTGACCGCGCTGCAACCTATGCCTCCCAAAGCTTTATAAGCCGCTACTACGCAGCACTTAGCCGGCTCAAACTCGATCCAGCCGAGGGGATTAGGGAACTTCGGGAGCTATCGGTAACGTCGGGTGCGGTCGGCCAACTGGCAACGCTTGCTCTGGCTGATGCTTTGGCTGCCCAAGGCAACGTAGATGAAGCTATTGCGCAGTACAAACAACTGCGCGAAAAACGCGACCAGGCCGGCGCAAACGCCGTTGTCTCACCGGAAGTAATTGCGTTTGCGCTGGGCAAGCTCTACGAAAGCAAACAGGATTTTTCGGCTGCGGTCAAAGAGTATGCCATTGCAGCGAAATCGCGGAGTTTGGCGCTGATCGGGCAGCAGGCGTATCAGCGCCTGGCGGCGCTCGACCCTGACCTGGCCCGGCAGATCCCCGAACCGAAGCTGGGTGACGATGATGCCTTCTAAGGCGCCATACACATAGCGCCGCGCTCATGTCTAATCTTGCCTGGCGCATCATCACGGCGCTGATTGCACTGCCGGTGCTGTTTTGGAGTATATGGCTGACAACGCCAGTGCTCTTCGTCGGGCTTGTCATCCTTGCCACATTACTGGGTCTGGTTGAGTACTTTCGCCTTGCTGAAAAGCTTGGCTTTGCGCCCTTTGTGGGCATTGGCGTCAGTGGTGTTTTAGGCGTCCACCTGCTGTTTTACATCCGCGCCATCGAACTCATTCCGGCGTGGTTGGGGGTGCTGCTCGGCGCTACCATGGTGCAGGGCGTGCTGACCGAGCGCGATTTCAAGAAATCCCTGCCATCGCATGCTGCCACCCTACACGGTGTGGTGTATGTCGGTGTCTTGTGCGGCTTTCTGATCGGTCTCAAACGGCTCGAACCGGTCGAACTCGGTAGTCACTTCCTGACATTTTTTTTCATGGTCATCATGGCCGGTGACGTGATGGCGTATTTTGTTGGCCGTGCCTTCGGTCGCCACAAACTGGCCCCACTGGTCAGTCCGGGGAAAACCATTGAGGGAGCGGTCGGAAATGTCATCGGCAGTCTGGCGGCCGCGGCGGTAGTTCACGCTTGGTTGTTTTCCCGTTTGCCCCTGACCGACGCTTTGGCCTTGGCCTTGACCATGAACATTATTGGGCAGCTCGGCGACCTGTATGAGTCACTGCTCAAACGTGGAGCAGGTGCGAAAGATGCGGCCGCCGTTCTCCCAGGCCATGGTGGGTTGCTTGACCGACTTGACAGTTTGCTCTTCAACGCGCCGGTGCTTTATTACTATGCAAAGTACGGGCTGCCGGTGGACTGAGCTGACTCCCAACGGCGTGAGCGGCTCCCGTGCAGACTCCTGACCGATTGGCACGGGTGATGCACCCGGTTTGGACGATGGAATGCTCATAAAAGAATCCACTCTGGTGGTCGGCGCTACTTGCCTTGTCATTGGCTTTGTGATTGGGTTTGCCTACACCAACAGTCGAAACCGAAACTTCATCCGCGAGCAGGTGGAAAAAGTCCGTGCCGAAGCTTTTGCCGCACGTGGGGCAGGGGACGGCAACCTGGCACCGCCGGATGACGCCATTCACCGTAATCCGAATGTAGAAACGGCGCTGGCAGAAGCTGCTGCCAAACGAGACGACTTCGATACGCAGACGCGGCTGGGGATCTTTCTGGCCGAAAACGGTCGGATTGCCGACGCCCGCGCATGTTTTGAAGCTGCAGTCAAGCTCCGTCCAAACGACTGGCAGGCGCTGGCCATCCTCGCCCGCTTGCTGGCGGCTGAATCCAAGTACCCGGAGGCCATTGCGCATTTTGAGTCCGCCTACAAGCTACAGCCCAACAATGCACAGGTGGTCGTCGGATTGGCCAATGCCCTTTTTGACGCTCAACGTTACGAGGACGCCCAGCGGTGGTACGAAAAGGCACTCACGTTGACGCCGAAGGATGTCAACGTCATCACCGATTTGGGGTTGACCTACTACTTCCGCCGGCCGCAGCAGTTGGACAAGGCCATGGCATACTTCAGGCAGTCTCTCAGTATTGACCCTAATCATGTCCTTACGCTTCAGAACTACGCCGTGGCCCTGCTCGACGCCAACCGGCCTGAAGAGGCAAAGCCGCTGGTAGCGAAACTGGAACAACTGGCACCGCAGAATGAAATGCTTCCGGCGATCAAACAACGCCTGGCACAAGCCAATACGACTGGCAACATTCCGCCGCACTAGCGCCTTGTAGGTGCGCGGCCCGACAGGGGCCTGCAACACCCGGTGCTGCGGTACACGTTTGTGCCAGAACCGGAGACGGCTTGCCGGTGTCTGGCGAGGTTTGGTCGAGGCGGGGCGGATTATTGCCCATCGCCGGCGACTTGCGCGCGACCCGAAAGAGGCAGCGGCGAGGGGCGTTGTCCGTGGGGGGCGACCGGGCGTGGTCGGCAGTTC